>NZ_JAXHGM010000004.1:0-71500 GCF_034808145.1 Halorubellus amylolyticus | reverse complement strand
GACGCGGTTGCTCTGGCGGTCAGTCAGTCCACGCGGTAGCTGACGGCGATACCCTCGCCGAGCGGGAGGACGACGGTCTCGAACGCGTCGTCGTCCCGGACCGCGTGGAGGTACTCCACGATGCCCTTCGTAGCGTCGCTCGCGTCGTCGAGCGACTCGTCCTCCGCGAAGTGCGCGAGGAGGTCGTCGAACGAGATGATGCCCGCGTTCAGGGTGTTGTCGGCGACGACGACGCCGCCGGGTGCGACCTTCTCGCGGACGGCGTGGAACGCGTCCGCGTACCGCTCCTTCTGGTGGTCTATCAGGACGGCGTCGAACGGGCCGTCGTAGCGGTCGATGGCGGCCATCGCGTCCCCGTGCTCGTAGCGCGCGACGTCGTCGAACCCGCCGCGAGTCATGAACTCGCGGGCGTCGTCCAGCTCGTCCGCGTCGAACTCCGTGAGCACCACCTCGCCGTCGTCGGGCAGCGCTTGCGCCCACCAGTACGCGCTGTACCCGAACCCGCTCCCGAACTCGAACACGCGCTCGGCGTCCACCATGCGAGCGAGCAACCGGAGCGTCCCCCCGACCGCGGGCCCGACGTGCGGGAACCCCTGTTCGGCGGCATACGCGTCCATCTCGCGAGCGAGCGCGTCCGGTTCGGGCGCGGTCGCCTCGACGAACCGTGAGACGTCCTCGAAGTCCATACCTCGACCATCGACCGAGAGCCGTGTAAGCGTTCCTCCCCGAGCGACGGTGGACGAGCCGGTCGTCGACCGAGGTCAGGGGCCGCTCTCGGTCGCGACCGGAACGCGGTCCATCGCGAACGCGCCGACGGGGAGGTCGGTCGCCCCGTCGACCGCGAGGTCCGCGAGCGCCTCGCCCACCGCGCTCGCGAACTTGAACCCGTGCCCGGAGAACCCCGCCGCGACCACCACGCGCTCGTGGTCGGGGTGCGTGTCGAGGACGAAGTCCATGTCCGGCGAGTTCGTGAACATGCACGTCTCCAGGCCCATCGTCGCGCCGTCCGCGGCGGGGACGTGGTCGCGGAGGACGTCCCGGAGCACGTCCTCGTCCTCGCGCGTCGGCGCCGCGACCGCGTCCGGGTCGACTGACTCGTCGAGGTGGTGGTAGACGCCGACCTTCACCCCGGGCCGGTCGTACCGCGGGAATCCGTAGTACTCGGCGCCGTCCTCGGGCTGCGTGACGAACACCGGGAACGCCTCGGGCGTGAAGTCCTCGGGGGCGTCCGGTGGCTGGAACCACCCGAGCACCTGCCGCTCGGGTGCGAGCGCCCCGTCGATGCTCCCCAAGAGGTCGCCCGTCCACGCACCGGCGGCGAACACGACCGTCTCCACGCGGTACGTCTCGCGGTCCGTCTCGACGGTCACGCCGTCGTCGTCGACCGCCCAGTCGGTCACGGTCTCCCGCGCACGGACCACGCCGCCGTTCGCGTGCGTCCGCTCGACGTGCGCGCTCACCGCGCGCTCGCAGTCCAGGAACCCGCCCTCGGGCTGGTAGAGGACGTCGTAGTCGTCCGGCACGCCGTATCCCGGGAAGCGCTCGTTCAGCTCCGCGCCCGTCATCGTCTCGTACGCGAGGTCGTGCGTCTCGCACGCCTCGCGAGCGTTCGCGACGAGGTCCCGGTCGGGCGGACACGCGTTCACCGACCCCGTCACGCACAGGAGGTCACGGCCGGTCGCCGCCTCCAGCGCCCGCCAGTTCTCGTACGCGCGCTCGACGAGCGGCACGTACTCGGGGTGCTCGTGGTACGCCTTCCGGATGATGCGCGTCGACCCGTGCGACGACCCCTTCGAGTGAGGGACGTCGAAGCGTTCGACGCCGAGGACGTCCACGCCGCGCGCCGCGAGGTGCGCGCACGCCGCACTCCCCATGCCGCCGACGCCCACGACGAGAACCTCGTGAGATTTGACCATGCGACCGGTACTCGCACCGCGGCCTTCAAGCTCCGGGCGACCGGTACTCGCACGGCGCTGTCAGCGTCCAGTCGCCGAGCCTCGTCGAGCGCTCACCGGAACCGCCCGACCGGGTAGCCGACGCGGTCGGGGTGCTCCGCGAACGCGTCCAGCACCCGGACGAGGACCTCGTTCTCGGTGGCCTGCATGGCCTTCGGGTCGACGAGGTAGCGGACGTGGAGCTCCACCCACGACTCGGCCTGCTCGACGTTCACCGACGGCCGCGACTCGACCGCCAGTTCCACGGGCGTCTCGGCGAGCGAGTCCCGGTACCGGTCGACGCGCCGCTCCATCTCCTCGCCGAGGTAGTCGTCGACGACCCGGCGGGCGGTCTCGCGGGCGAAGTCGAGGTCGGTCTCGTAGGAGATCTGTATCGTCGTCTCCGTCCAGACGTACGGGAACGAGTCGTCGGTGTAGTTGAACACCTGCGATTCGAGGACGACGGCGTTCGGGACGGTGACGAGGCGCCCCGACGGCTGGTGGGAGGCGACGAGGTCGCCGTGGACCTCCCAGAGCGTCGTCGTGAGGAAGTCTATCTCGGCGACGTCGCCCCTGGCGTCCTCGATGCGGACGCGGTCTCCGACCTGATAGGGCCGCTTCGCCATGATGTACACCCAGCCAAGCAGCGAGACGATGGGCGTCTGGAGCGCGAACGTCACCGCGAACCCGGCGATGCCGAGGCTGAAGAGGACGCCGAGCCACTCCTCGGTGAACGCGCCGGCGACGCCGACGACCCCCACGAGCCCGAACGAGAGCCGGAGGACGTTCCGGACGTCGTGCTTCCGGCGTTCGTCGTCGGTCCACCGGCGGACCGCCTGGAGCGTGAGCAGGTACGTGCCGTAGACGGCGAGCGCGACGGCGAGCGCGACGCCCGCCTTCAGCGCGTTCGCCCTCACCGCCTCGTTCCCAGGGGACACCTCCCAGGTCGTCCGGAGGACGTTCACGGCGACGAAGACGGCGGCGGCCCCCAGCAGCGAGCCGTACCCGACCGGTCGTTTCACGCTCGCCTCCACACGCCGCCCCCACTAATGCCTTCGGTCGTCGTGGGTCGTCGCCGTGGGGCTTTTTCATCCGGCCGCTCCAACGTCGACGTATGCCCGAACTCACCGACGTCGTCGATGGATTGCTGCACCCGGAGACGCAAGTGGACGAGCGCGGCGTGGACCTCACGGTCGCTGCGATCCACGAGGTCGCCGCCCCGGGACGCGTCGACTTCGGGGGTGACGAACTCGCGGAGGCGGACCTCGAGCCCTGCGAGTTGACGCGCCGGAATCCCGACGACGAGTACCAGTGGTGGCATCTCGACGCGGGCCAGTACGTCGTCCAGTACAACGAGTTCTTCGTCGGCGAGGACCCGATGCACCTCCAGGCGCGGAACAAGGTCCTCGCGCGTGGCGCGTCCCACCCGTCGCTCCGCGTCGACGACCACCTCCCGCTCGTCCCGCTGTCCGTCGGTGGCGAGGGGACCATGATCAAGGAGAACGCGAGGGTGTCGACGCTCCGACCGCTCGGCGTCGACGCGTTCGACGCGTAACCGACGCTCCGGTGACGTTCACCCGCGGTCCCGGTCGATTGGCCGGGACCGCCGACCGTGGGAGCGTAGTATGGTCTGTCGCCTCGAACCCTGTTACCTCAACCAGTCATGTTAATACCTAACATGACCTAGCTGCGCCGTGAACAGATTCAACGACGCTGGGGAGGGCCGCGCCGGAAGGACCGACCCGGCCGTCCTCTGGGCGACCTACGAGGCGGACGGGTTCGTCCACGCCGTCGCCGACGTCCCGAACGACATCCCGAAGGCGACCCTCGGCGTCGCCGCCACCGACACCGAAGCCACCGTCTTCGTCGGGACGCCCGCCGGCCCGCACTGGACGGTGGCACTACCGGCAGCGGTCAATCCCACTCCCGTCGCCGTCTCCTACAACAACGGCGTCGTCGAGGTCGTCTTCAGCGAAGCGGTAACCGACCCGCTCGATGCCGTCGACGACGCGGGTATCGAGACCATGTAGGACAGACTCAGGTCAGACGACGCCGCGTAGGACGAGTCCGGGTAGGACGAGCACGCCCGAACTCACTCTGCCGCCGAATCGACGAGGTCGCGGACCCGGTCCGGGTCGACGCGATTCGTCGGCTCCGCACCTTCTTTGAGCGCCGTCCCGACGATGACGCCGTCGGCGACGTCGAGCGTCGACGCGACGGAGTCGCTCGTCACGCCGCTCCCGACGAACAACGGCGTGTCCGGTGCCACCGACGCGAGCGTCTCCCGGACCGTCGCGAGCGTCTCGTCGTCCGTCGGTCTCCCGGTCCCCGACCCGGAGACGACCACGCCGTCGGCGAGGCCGCGCTCGACGACGTCGGCGACGCGCTCCGCGAGCGGTCGGCCACCGAGCGGTGCGGCGTGCTTCACGTCGACGTCCGCGAGCACCGCGACGTCCGCGTCCAACCGCTCGCGTCGACGCATCGTCTCGAACGCTCGCCCCTCCAGGACGCCCTGGTCGGTGACGCTCGACCCGACGTGCACGTTCACGCGCACGAACTCGCCGCCCGCCGCCGCGGCCGCCGACAGCGCCGCGTCCGCGTCGTTCCGCAGGACGTTCACGCCGACCGGGACGTCAACGGCCTCGACGACCGCGCGAGCGAGCACGCTCACGTCCGCGACCGTGTGCGTCGGCACCTCGTCCGGGTAGAACGGCGCGTCGCCGAAGTTCTCGACGAGCACCGCGTCCACGCCCCCCGACTCCAGCGCTCGCGCGTCCGCGACCGCTCGCTCCCTGAGCGCCGCCCGGTCCCCGTCGAACCCGGGCGCACCCGGGAGCGGCGGCAGATGCACCATCCCGACGACCGGCGACTCCGTCCCGAACCGCGCCTGAAGTTCCATACCGACCCGGTCGACTCGCTCGCACAAAGACCGTTCCGACTCGTCGCCCGCGACCGCCGGCCGTCCGGCGGTTCAAGTACCTGGCCGCGGCGACGGTCGTCGGTGCACTGACTCGCGGTGCGTCGGTCCGGGCGGGCGCGTCACCCGCCGACGCACCGGCCGCGACGGGTGACCTGCTCGCCAGCGGCCAGCGGCCGCGCTCCCCCGACCGGACCGCACGCGCGACGGAGTCGGCAAGACGCCCCCATAGCACGACCGTTTTTCCGTCGGCACGACTACGTCGGGTCGATGACCGACCTGTTCAGCGACCTCGCCCTCCGAGACCGCACCGCGCGCAACCGCGTGATGGTCTCGCCGATGTGCCAGTACTCCTGCCCCGACCAGGACGGTGTCGCGACCGAGTGGCACCGCCAGCACCTGGAGTCCCGCGCCGTCGGCGGCGCCGGTATCGTCATGACCGAAGCGACCGCGGTCCGCCCCGACGGCCGCATCACCCCGGAGGACCTCGGCCTGTGGAGCGACGCGCACGTCGACGCGCTCGAACCGATAACCGAGTTCTGCGAGGCGTACGGTGCGCTCTCGGGCGTCCAGCTCGCGCACGCCGGCCACAAGGGCAGCAAGCGACCGCCGTGGGACGACTCCGTCCCGGTCGGTCCGAACGGCGACGGCTGGGTGGCGCCGTCGCCGAGCGCCGACGCGTACCCCTGGCGCGAGAGCGACGACGAACGCACCGACGACGCCGACGGCAAGCACGTGGAGACGCTGTCGACGGACGACGTCGAAGCGCTCGTCGACGACTTCGCGGCCGCCGCCGAGCGCGCCGACGACGCCGGGTTCGACGTCGTGGAGGTCCACGCCGCGCACGGGTACCTCCTCCACCAGTTCCTGAGTCCCGTCACGAACCGCCGCGACGACCGGTACGGTGGGAGTTTCGAGGCGCGGACGCGCGTGGTCCGAGAGATCTGTGCCGCCGTACGGGACGTCCTCCCCGAAGAGAAGCCGGTGTTCGTGCGGTTCTCGGCGACGGACTGGCTCCCGGACGTCGAATCGTGGACCGTGGAGGACTGCGCCGCGCTGGCCGCGGACCTGGCGAGCGACGGCGTCGTCGACCTCGTCGACGTGTCCGCGGGCGGACTGCATCCCGACCAGCGACTGCCGGACTTCGGCCCGAACTACCAGGTGCCGTACGCCGAGCGCGTCCGCGAGGCGGTCGACGGCGACGCGCTCGTCGGGGCGGTCGGTGGCATCACGAGCGGCGAGCAGGCCGACGCGGTCGTTCGGAACGACCGCGCGGACCTCGCGATCGTCGGTCGACAGCACCTCCGCGACCCGTACTTCGCGCTGCACGCCGCGCAGGAACTCGGTCGCGAGGACGCCGTCGAGTGGCCGCGGCAGTACCGGAAAGCGCTCTGACACAGCGGCGGCCGACGACCACGATAGAAACGTACGCCTCCTGTCACGAGGGTCGCCGCTCTGGCGTCGATAGCGACGTCAGCGTGCGTCAGACGCGGACACTGGAAACTGTTGGTGGACCGGGACGAGGGACAACTATTATTCGCTCGCCGTGACAAGGGACACCATACGATGACACTCTCCTCGCCAGGACTCACGCGGGTGTCCCAACAACAGATCGGGGCGACTGGCGAAACGTGCCTCGCCGAGGGGCTCTGCGTTCCCGCCGACGTCCTCACGCAGGCGCTTGCAGCGGTCGCGACCGTCCTGTTCGCCGCCGCCGTCCTCCTCGCGCTCTCCCGACTCCACGACGCCGTCGACGCGCTCGACGCGGAACGCGACCGGACGCGACGGGAACGCGACGCGTTCGCCGCGTTCGTCGACGCCGTCGCCGGCATCGACAGCGAGGACCCGCGACTCACCGACGGCGGACCGACGACGGTCACCGGCTCGCGAACCGGTCGACTCCCGGACGTCCTCGAGGCCTACCGGCGGACGGTCATGGACGTCCCGCACTACGACGACGAGTACGACGACTCGCTCGTCGAGCACATGGCCGCCGAGTTCGGTGACGACGTCGCGCTCGCCGTCCAGAACGGCGCGATCCTTTCCCCACAGTTGAAACGGACGCTCCGCGCGTCGGCCATGCAAGCCAAACAGCGCCGCGAGCGGTTGCTCGCCGCGCTCGACGCGGAGCAGGAGTCCCTGTCGACGTGTACGCGAACGCTCTCGGAGGTCGACGAGACGCTCTCGGACGTGGACCCGAGCCTGGACCGGCCGCGCGCGGACCTGATCGCGGAGTGGCAAGCGATACAGGCGACCCGCGACACGACCGTCTCGCTCCTCCAGTCCCGTCAGGACGACATCCACGAGCAACGCCACGTCGTCGGCCAGGCCGGCGGCCCGACCACGCTCTACGAGTACGTGTACGGCGACCTCCCGTCGAGCTATCCGGTGCTCTCGCTCGGGACGACCGCGGTCGAGGAGACCCGCTCGCTGCAACGACGGCTCTCGCGGGCGCTCGTCGAGCACTGACCGGGATATCCCCGAAGCCCGGACCTAGTTCTCGGTCCACTTGATCGAGCAGCCCTGGGACGGCTGCCACTCCACGTCGACGTCGTCGCCCGAGAGCACGGCGTCGATGGCCTCGCGGATCTGGAACCGCGACGGGTCGTCGTCGGGATTGAGCGCGTCGTCGAGTCGACCGTGGTACGCGAGCCGGAACGTCCCGTCGTCGTTCTCGAAGAGGAACGGGTCGGGCGTGCAGACCGCGCCGTACGCCGACGCGACCGACTGCGATCCGTCGCGGAGGTACGCGTCGTACCGGACGCGGCCGTCCTCGACGTACTCGACCATCGCGTCGAAGGAGTCGTCGGGGTACTCCTCGGCGTCGTTCGGGTTGATGCCGACGACGGCGACGTCGTCGTACTCGGCGGCGAGGTCGTTCACGAGGTCGAACTTCGCCTTCGCGTACGGGCAGTGGTTGCACGTGAACACGACGAGCAGCGCGTCGTTGTCCGCGAAGTCGTCGAGGCCGTGGGTCTCCCCGTCTGTGCCGCGGAGTTCGAAGTCCGGTGCCACGTCGCCGGGGCCGAGCGTCGAATCCGACTCCTTCAGTACCATGCTCGCTCGTACGTGAGCGTCGGGTTAAGCGCTGGTGGTCCCGGTGGTCGAGTGCGTTCCCGTGCGGTCGTCGAGCCGGTCGGCGACGTCGTCGAGGGCGTCGAGTCGGTCCTCGACGGGGACGCGGTCGGTTGGGAAGTGGACGAGACCGTCGAACGCGTCGAGCGTGTCGTCCTGGCGGTCGCTGGCGGCCGTCGTGGCGGGCTCGTCGTCGCTCGCGGTCCGCGGTCCGTCGACGGCGCCGGTGTGGAGCTTCCGGAGTGCGTTCGCGAGCGCGTCGGCGTCGCCGGCGAGGACGGCACCGTGTTCGTCCGCGGTGAGGACGGCGTCGGTCGCGAGGTCCTGCGCGAGCCAGCGCGCGGCCTTCGTGAGGCCGAACCCCGCAGCGACCGTGGCGACAGCGTACCCGAACACGAGCACGACGGCGTTCACGTGGAGGAGGGCGGCGAGTCCCGCGATCGGGAAGCCGAAGAAGAGGACGAGCGCGACGACCGCACCGACGATCTTCAGTGGGGCGACGAACCAGTACGGGAGGCGGACCTTGTCGCCGGCGCGCGCCTCGTACACGGGCGTGGAGAGCGGGTCGACGAGTCGTGCGGCGGCGAACGCGAGCGCGCTCGCCCAGAACGACGCGGCGGCCTCGCGGTCGACGACGCGCGTCAGTTCCCGCGCGAGGACGGCCTCGCGCTCCCGGTCGTCGAGCGCGCGCGTCGCGCCGGCCGTGAACCCGAGGACGGCGCGTCTGCCGTCGTCGACGACGTACACCGCTGGGTCGGGGTCGTCGAGGGAGACGACGGACAGGCGGTCGGGGGCCTGCACGGCGAACCTGTCGGGGAGGTCGGGCGACCGCGTCGAGTCCTCGACCGCGGTGTCGTCGAGCTCCGTCCACGCGTACCAGCCGACGACGACCGGGAGGGAGACCGTGACGAGCACGCCGAGCGCGAGCACCGTCGCGGCCGTCCGGATCGTCTCGAGGCCGACGCCGTCGAGCGCGCCGACGGACCGGACGGTGGGTTCGAGTGCTCCGGCGCCCAGGAACGCGCCGACGGCGAGCAGACAGACGGCGAGCGGGACGAGGAACAGCAGTCGCTTGTCGTCGCCTTCGAGTCCGCCGAACGCGACGTACCCCGACGGCACTAGTATCGCGAACGGGTGGATTGCGACCATCGCGGGCAGGAGGAGGGACGCGAGCACGACGAGGGCTGCGAGGGCCGTGGCGGCGTACAGGGCGACGACGCCGAGGAGGCGGACGCGACGCATCAGTTCGACCCTCCTCCACGCGCCACCCTGTAAGCCACGGTTTCCGGCGGTCCGCGGGACGGGTTCAGGCGCGGGACGTAGCCAGGACGCCGGCGTTCGGTCGACGGGGCACGCTGACGGGCGGTCGCGGGCACCAGCGGCGTCCCGAGGAGTGCCGCGGCGACGACGTAGCGGGCGGCGACGGCGGCGACGTGGAGCGACCGACGCATCTCGTGACAAGGTTCGGACAGTCGCGTCCTGAAACCATCGATACCCCACCCGGAGGCGGCGGTCGGGACCGAGCGTCCACGCTTAAGTGGCCTGCCGACTGACCTGGGACCATGCCGACCATCGACGTGTCCGACGAACAGCAGGCGTTCCTGCGCGCGCTCCGGGACGAACTCCAGAACGAGGTCCAGTACGGGTCCGTGCGCGAGCGGGACGCGCTCCAGTACCTCATCGACCACTTCGAGGGCGGTGGGGAGCTCGACGTGGACGCCGACGTCGACGTCGACGCCGGTTCGGTCCCGGACGCCGACGACGCGGCGAGCGCCGACGGCGGAGCGGTCGCCGCGGACGCCGACAGCGACGCGAGCACCACCGCGGACGCGAGCCCGGACGCGACGGCCGACGCCGACGAGGACGCGGCTGACGACGCCGGAGGCGGGTCGAGCAGTAGCGGTCCGACGCCGGAACCCGAGGGCGACGGCGACGACCGCCTGAACGCGATGATGAACCTGCTGGACACGCACGACGACAAGTGGCGCGAGGCCTCGAAGGAGGACGCGCGATACGAGATTGACATGCCTGACGGCCGCACCGAGTACGTCCAGACGAAGGACGACGTCCGCGCGCACATCTTCAAGAACTACGACTAGCGACCGACTCGGCGGCCGGCGACTAGCGAGCGATTAAGCAGCTGAGTGTCGTGCCGCGAGTGACGCCGCCGAAGAAACCCTTATCCCGGTCCCGGATGGTCGTTCGTGTATGACTGCGAGTGCGCGAGACGCCTTGCTCGAGTCGCTCCTGGAGAACGCTCGGTACAGTACCGAGGACCTGGCACGGATGACGGGACTGGACGCGAGCGAGGTCGATGCGGCGATCGCGGCCCTCGAAGCCGACGGCGTCGTCCGCGGGTATCGACCGGTCGTCGACTGGGAGTCCACGGACCGCGAGCGCGTTCGCGCGGTCGTCGAGGTGAACGTGGAACTGGACCGCGAGACCGGGTACGCGGACGTCGCCGAGCGGCTCGCGGGCTACGACGCCGTCGACACCCTCCGACTGGTCTCCGGTGACTACGACTTCCACGTGGAGATCCTCGGGGCGTCGATGCGGGACGTCTCCGCGTTCATCGCGGACGAGGTCGCGCCGCTCCCGGCGGTCACGCAGACGGTGACGCACTACGCGATGACGACGTACAAGGAGAGCGGCGTCGACTTCGGTGACGGCGATGACGACGACCGCCTGTCGGTGAGTCCCTGAGGTGCCCGAGATGGGGATCACTCTCTCCGAGCGCGTGCAGGCGGTGCCGCCGTCGGGCATCCGGAAGTTCTTCGAGCTGGCGGAGGAGCGCGACGACGTCATCTCACTGGGCGTCGGCGAACCGGACTTCGCGACGCCGTGGCGGGCACGGACCGCGGCCGTGGATTCCCTGGAGCGCGGACGGACGAGTTACACCGCGAACCGCGGAATGGCTTCGCTCCGCGAGGCGATCAGCGACCACGTCGACGCCGAGTACGACCTCGAGTACGACGCCGAGGACGAGATACTCGTCACCGCCGGTGCGAGCGAGGCGGTCGATCTGGCGTTCCGCGCGTTCGTGAACCCGGGCGATACGGTCGCGGTCGCGGAACCGGCGTACGTGTCGTACGCACCGGGCGTGACGTTCGCGGGCGGCGAGGTGCTGCCGGTGCCGACGTACGAGCGCGACGAGTTCCGGTTGACGCGCGAGTCCTTGGAGGCCTCGGGTGCGGCGGACGCGGAGGTGCTCGTGCTGTGCTTCCCGAACAACCCGACGGGCGCGACGATGCGCGAGGAGCACCTCCGCCCGGTCGCGGAGTTCGCGGTCGAGCACGACCTCACGGTCGTCAGCGACGAGATCTACGCGGCCTTGCAGTACGAGCACGAGCACACGAGCATCGCGACGCTCCCCGGGATGCGGGAACGCACGGTGGTCGTGAACGGGTTCTCGAAGGCGTACGCGATGACGGGCCTCCGCCTCGGGTACGTGATGGGGCCGAGCGAGGCCGTGATGGGGATGAACCGCATCCACCAGTACGGGATGCTCTCCGCGCCGACGACCGCTCAGCACGCCGCGCTTGAGGCGCTTGCGTCCTGCGACGACGCGGTCGACGAGATGACGTCGGCGTACGACCGCCGGCGGCAGTTCCTGCTCTCGCGGTTCGACGAGCTGGGCGTCGACTGCTTCCGGGCGAAGGGCGCGTTCTACGCGTTCCCGGAGGTGCCGACCGACCAGACCGGGGACGCGTTCGCCGAGGACCTCCTGAAGGAGGAGGGCGTCGCGGTCGTTCCCGGTAGCGTCTTCGGGACGGGAGGCGAGGGCCACCTCCGGGTGTCGTACGCGACCGGACTCGACGAGCTTCGGGAGGCGACCGACCGCCTCGAACGGTTCCTCGACTGAACGCGTCTCCCCCCGCACCGGGCGGGGTAGCCGTTCCCGCACAGAGTGCGGTATCGGTTCGCACGCCGCGGGAACCTTCTTGTGCCGCGCGGGTGGTTCTCCGCGTATGCATTACCGCGAGATGGAGCCGACGGACGAGCGGTTCGTGGAGCTCGTCCGGTACGCGTTCAGCCCCCAGCAGGGGCCGTTCGACCCCGACGAGTTCGACCCCGAGGACCGCCCGGGACCGGTCGGCGGGCAGCGCGGGCTGTTCGACGGCGACGAGGCGGTCGCGGTCTGCGCGCACTACTGGTTCGACGTCGACGTCCGCGGCGCGTCGGTGTCCGCGCCGGGGCTGTCGGCGGTCGCGTCCCCGCCGGAGCGCCGGCGCGGCGGGAACGTCCGACGGCTCCTCGAGGAGTCGCTCGCCGAGTACCGCGACCGCGGCGACCCGCTGAGCCTCCTCTGGCCGTTCAGCGCACCGTTCTACGGCCAGTACGGGTGGGCGACGACGAACCGGTACGTCGTCCACGACGTCGACCCCGGCGACCTCGCGTTCGCGACCGGCACCGACGCCGCCGCGAGCGTCGAGTTCGAGCGCGTTGACGCCGACGACTGGCGGGACCTCCACGCCGTCGACCGCGAGTCCTGGACGCACACGCTCGCGCTCGACCGGAGCGAGGACTTCTGGCGGCATCGCGTCCTCGAGTCGTGGGGGACCGACCCGTACGCGTCCGTCGGGTACCGCGACGGCGACCCTGTCGCCTACCTCACGTACACCATCGAGGACGGCGACGACGGCCGGACGCTCTCCGCGTCGTACTTCGGCGCCGTCGACCGCGACGCCCTCCTCGCGCTCCTGTCGTTCTGTCACGCCCACGACTCGCAGGTGTCGACGGTCCGCCTGAAGACGCCCGTGGACTTCGACCTCGCGTACCGCCTGGACGACCCCGGCGCGCCCGACACCGACCTCCGCGCGGGCCCGATGGCGCGCGTCGTCGACGCGGTCGACGCGCTCGAAGCCGTCCCCGTCCAGCCGGACGCGAACGCGGACGTCGTCCTCGACGTCGCGGACCCGCTCACGGACTGGCACGACGACCCCGTGCGACTCGCCGCGGTCGACGGTGACGCGACCGCTGCGCGCGCCCCCGACGCCACTCCGGACGTCGAACTCGACGTCGGCGCGCTCGCGCAGCTCCTCCTCGGGACGCGGACCGCGACCGACCTCGCGCGAAGCCGCGAACTCACCGGCCGCGACGGCGCCGACCCCGACGCGGCGGCGGTTCGCGCGCTCGACGCCACGTACCCCGAGACCGACGCGTGCATGCTCCAGTTCTTCTGATTGCCCCCGACCGCATCGAACCCCGCGCGTCGTCCAGGAGCTTTCGTATGCAACGTCGGCCACGAGAGTCAAGTAGTCCCTCCCACGTAGACCAACTCGAGTAGATGGACCAGCCCCCGGCCTCCCCCGGGCGCCACCCCACCCCCACGCTGCCATCGCGGCCGCGAGGTGGTCGCCCACGATGAGCGAGACGCCCGTCCCCGACCCGAGCGAACCGGTCCTCGACCGCGTCGAAGACGTGTTCTTCGCGCTCGACACCGACTGGCGGTTCACGTACCTGAACGACCGCGCCGAGTCCCTCCTCTGGCGGTCGCGCGACGACCTCCTCGGGCGCGTCATGTGGGACGAGTTCCCCGAGACCGTCGAGACGCAGTTCCCGGAGAGCTTCCACGAGGCGATGGAGACCGGCGACCCGGTCGCGTTCGACGTCTACCACAAACCGCTCGACACGTGGTTCGAGGCGCGCGCGTACCCCGGCGACCACGGGCTCTCCGTGTTCATGCAGGACGTCACGGACCGACGGACGCGGAAACGGAAGCTCGACGAGCACGCGCGCGTCGTCGAGGCCGTGAACGACGGCGTCATCGTCGTCGACGGCGACAACCACGTCGCGTCCGTGAACGAGGCCATCGAGGCCGCGCTGGCGACGGACCGCGAGACGCTCGTCGGCGAGCACGTCGACCGGCTCCACGAGCTCGCGGCGATCGACCCCCGGTCGACGACGAAGCTCGGGCAGGCCGTCGAGGCCATCCGCCGGGGCGACACGAGCTTCGAGCGGTTCGAGCTCTCGTTCCAGCCCGAGAGCGGCGAGGAACGCATCGGCGAGGTCCGGATGGTGCCGCTCGGCGAGCGCCGGAAGCGCGTCGCGGGCGTCGTCAGAGACGTCACCGACCAGCGCGAGTACGAGCGCGTCGTCGAGCGACTGCACGACGTCACGCGCTGGCTGTTCCAGGCGGAGGACGCCCCCGAGATCTGCTCGGTCGCGACCCACGCCACCGGAGAGCTACTGGGACTCCCGATCTCTGGCGTGTGGCTCATCGACGACGAACGCGGCGTCCTCGACCCGATTGCGGCGACCGCTGGCGCGCACGAGGAACTCGGCGGGCTCCCGCAGTTCCCGGAGGGCGACGCCCTCGTCTGGGAGGTGTACCGCGACGGCGAACCGCGGTTGTTCGAGGACGTCCACGAACACGAGGGCCGGTTCAACGAGGACACGCCGCTCCGCGCGGAGATCATCGCGCCGCTCGGCGCACACGGCGTCGTGATGACGGGGTCGCTCGAACCGGACGCGTTCGACGAGGCGGACCTGGAGCTCGTGAGCCTGCTCGCGGAGAACACGACCGCGGCCCTCGACCGCATGGACCGCGAGCAACTGCTCGACGAGCGTCGCGCGAGCCTCGAGGAGCAACGCGAGCGTCTCGGTGCGGTCGCGGACATCCTCAGCGACGACCTCCAGGGGCACCTGGAGACGGCGGCGGACGACCTCGCGTCGGTGTCCGCGTCGAGCGAGGGCGCGCCGACGGAGACCCTGCATCGCGCGGAGGCGCTCGTCGACGACATCCTCGAGTTCGCGAAGGACTCGGCGACGCTCGGGTCGCGAGAGTCCGTCGGGTTCGAGAGCGCGCTCTCGGACGCGCTCGACGGCTCGCTCGCCGACGACATGACGGTGTACCTCGAGTTCGAGGGGTCGCTGCGCGCGGACCGCGAGCGGTTCGTGCACATGCTCGAGACGTTCTTCAACGACATCCACAGTCGCGCACGGGACGCCGGCGCGACGGTCCGCATCGGCCCGGAGCGCGCCGTTGACGGGCGCCCGGACGGCTTCTACATCCTCGACGACGCCGCGGAGATCCCCGAGACGGAGTTCGACCGAGTGTTCGAACCGCAGGGGTCGAACGACGCGGGCGTCGGGCTCGGCCTGCCTGTCGCGCGCCAGATCGCGCAAGCGCACGGCTGGGACGTGGACGTGACGACGGGCGACCCCGGCGGGACGCGGTTCTCGGTGACGGGAGCACCGACGTTCACCGTCGACCGCGAGTAGCCCGCGACGACGGCGCTCCCGGCACGAGTCACCGTGCGACGACGGCGAACTCGACGCGGTCGTCGAAGAGGTGGACGACGACGCCGCGTCGCGAATCACCGCCGGTCCAGTCGTGCGCGGCGGTGCGTCCGTCGGCGGTCTCGACCGCGAGCACGCCGTTCGCGCCGACGACGTCGACGTCCACGAACGCGACGCGCGCGGGCGGTTCCCCGTGGACGGGCGCCCGTAGCGACACCGTCCGTCGGAACCGCGGTTCGAGCCAGTCCGGCCCGTAGATGGCGACGTACGCGGTCACGCCGTCCTCGCCGTCGTTCACGACCGCGAGGTCCGGGAGCGTCGCCCACCACTCGCGGGGGGCCTCGCCGCCCGACGCCGACGGGTCGAGTCCCGGTGCCGGACCCCCAGTTGCATCGTCGGTGTCGTCGCCGACTCCGTCGTCGCGTCGCTGGCGTCCGCTCGTACAGCCGGCGAGTGCGAGTGCGGCCGCGACCGTGACGGTGCGACGACTCCGACCCATGCCTAGTGAAACGGTACCAACCCGCAAACGTCTTGCGTGGCCGTGCACGTCACACACCGGAGACTCCACGAGCGACCGTCAGCGAGCGAGAACCGACCGAGAACGAGCCGTCAGGTCTCCTAGGAGATGTCGCGAACCACGCGCTGGTACGCGTCGTGGTTCGACAGCTCGCTGATGGTGTCGTCGACCTTCGCGCGCATCACCGCCAGGCGGTCCTCCAGCCGACGGTACTCCTCGCTCGCACGCAACTCCGCCTCCGTCTTCTGGGAGTCGAGCAGCGCCTTCTTCGACGCGAGCGCGAAGAACTCCTGGAGCTGCTCGTCGTACGTCGACCGGAGGAGGAGCTGGTCGACCGTCGACAGGAGGTCGTCCTTCGAGACGGGCTTGACGAGGTAATCGTCGAACCCCATCTCGATGATGTCGAAGTCCGGCTCCACCGCCGTCACCATCGCCACCCTGGTGTCGAGGTCGCGGTCGCGGATCGTCGACAGGACCTCGTCGCCGGAGAGCCCGGGCATCCGCCGGTCGAGCAGGACGATGTCGACGGTCTCGTCGATAGCCTCCAGCGCCTGGCTGCCGTTGTACGCCGTCTCAACGTCGCAGGCCTCGCGGAGCCACGCGGCGTAGAGGTTCGCCAGGTCCGGCTCGTCCTCGACGATGAGGACCGTCGGTTCGTTGGTCATCCGTTCCCTCCCGGTGGACGCATTGAGAACAATTTCAGACTTGACCGTTAAGTAGATGACGGGGGCGGGACCGGTCGCAGCAGCGTCCCTGCGAGCGTGCTATCGGACGCTGGCCGGGTCAGTCGAGCTCGTCCTCGATGGTCGCGCGGAGTGCGGTGATCTCCTCGACGTCGTAGGAGAGGTCCGTCCAGGAGACCGAGAGGTCGAGGCGCGGGTCGCGTTGGCCCTCGCCGACGCGAACGACCGGTGCGACGCCGCTGAACGCCTCGCGGACGCGCTCCGGGTCGGTCGTCTGCACGAGCGCGCGCCCGGTGGCCTCGTTGAACAGCCACCCGACCTGCTCGCCGACCTCCGAGAGCCCGCCCTGTTCGGGGACATGCGCGGAGATACCGGCGTCCTCCGTCACCATCTCGGCGAGCGCGACCGCGATCCCGCCGTCGCTCACGTCGTGGGTCGCCTGCACGTGGTCCTCGCGCGCGACCGCCGCGAGGAGTTGAACGAACGCGCTCGCGTCCGCCGGCACGCTCGGGAAGCGGTCGCTCCCGCCCTGCTGGCGGCAGTACTCGCTCCCGCCGAGTCGCGCCTCGACGTCCGGGTCAGCGAGGACGCGGTCGCCGACGAGCAGGAGGTCGCCGTCGGCGCTCGCGCCCATCGACGGCGCGTCGTAGGACGGCGTCGACCCGATCATCGCGAGCGTCGGGGTCGGCGGGATGGGACCCGTCGGCGAGTCGTTGTACAGCGAGACGTTCCCGCCGACGACCGGCACGTCCAGGTCCGCGCACATGTCCGCGAGCCCGTCGACGATACCCTTGAAGCCGCCGTAGACCTCGGGCTTCTCGGGGTTCCCGCCGTTCAGGCAGTCGACCGCGGCGAGCGGCGTCGCGCCCTTCGCCGCGAGGTTCGTCGCGTTCTCCAACGCGACCGCCCTCGCGCCCTCGTACGGCGCCGCGCTCGTCCAGTTCGGTGCCGCGCCCGACGAGATGGCGACGCCGACGCCGGCCTCGCGGACCGCGACGACGCCCGCGTCGTCACCGGGGCGGACGCTCGTCCGCACGCCGACCTCGTGGTCGTACTGGCGGTACACCCACCGCTTGCTCGCGGTGTTCGGCGACGAAATCACGGCTTCCATCGCCGCCGGCAGGTCGACCGTCGGCAGGTCCCGCTCCGGCTCCGCGGGCTCCTCCCAGTCGAGGTCGTTCATCGGCGCGCCCTCGCCGAGGAAGTGCGCGTCCACGTCCACGACCGTCTCGCGGGACGCCTCGTCGCCGTCGGGAGCGAACGTCGCGACGTAGTTCCCCTCGGTCACCTCGCCGATGACCGAACAGCCGACGTCGAAGCGCTCGCAGACCTCGCGCACGCGGTCGACGTTCCCCGGCGCGACCTCGTAGCACATCCGCTCCTGGCTCTCCGCGAGCAGTATCTCGAGCGCGTTCATGTTCGGCTCGCGCTGATGGACGTCCTCCAGGCGGATGTCCGCGCCCAGGCCGCCCTTCGCGACGAGTTCGCTCGACGCCCCGCCGAGGCCGGCCGCGCCCAGGTCGCGCGCGGACTCGACGAGCCCCTCCTCGACGAGCACCTCGTTCGTCTCGATGAGGAGCTTCTCCGAGTACGGGTCGCCGACCTGGACCGCGGGCCGGTCCTCGGTCTCCGCGTCCTCGCTCAGGTCCTCGCTCGCGAACGACGCCCCGCCGAGACCGTCGCGGCCGGTGGCGTTCCCGACGAGCACGAGCTTGTTCCCCGGTTCCTGCGCGACCGCCGTGATCAGGCGGTCCTCGTCCGTGAGGCCGACGCACGCGACGTTCACGAGCGGGTTCCCCTCGTAGTCAGCGTGGAAGTCCACGCTCCCCGCGACCGTCGGGACGCCGATGCAGTTCCCGTAGTGACTGATGCCCTCGACGACGCCCTCGAACAGGTACTTCGAGTGCTCGCGCTCGAAGTCCCCGAAGTACAGGGAGTCAGCGAGCGCGATCGGGTACGCGCCCATCGACATCGTGTCGCGGACGATGCCGCCGACGCCCGTCGCCGCGCCGTCGAACGGGTCGACGTAGCTCGGGTGGTTGTGGCTCTCGATACCGAGCGTGACGTACGTGTCCCCGTACCCGTCGGTGTCGGGGTCCGGGAGCGCGACGACGGCGGCGTCGTCGCCGGGGCCGACGACGACCTGTTCGCCCTCGCTGTCGAACGCCGACAGCAGGGGTCGCGAGGAACGGTACGCGCAGTGCTCGCTCCAGAGGTTCTCGAACAGCGCCGCCTCCGCGGGCGTCGCCTCCCGACCGAGCTCCTCCTCGACGAGTTCGCGGTCCGAATCGGCGAGACTCATTCACTTCGCTGTACATCGACCCCCAGTAAAGGCGTTTCCATGTCCACGAACGTGCGTATCGGGGCCGGGGTCGCCGGAGCGCACGACGTCGACGACCCGGGCGTCCGGCGGTCGCGGCCGTGGCCGGTAACCGAGTCGTTTTTTACCGGGCCCGAGAGATGAGCAGGCGTGCTCTCGGTCGAGCTCCACTGTCATTCGGAACTGAGTTACGACGGGCGAGACCCCGTCGAACTCCTCTTAGAGCAAGCCGCCGCCGTGGGGCTCGACGCGATCGCCGTCACGGACCACGACGAGATAGACGCGAGTCTCGACGCCGCCGCGAAGGCCGGCGAGTACGGCCTCCTGGGTATCCCGGGGATGGAGGTGACGTCGGCCGCCGGGCACGTGCTCGCGCTCGGCGTCGACGAGAAGGTCCCGAAGGGGATGGGGTTCGCGGAGACGCTGACGTACATCCGCGAGCTCGGCGGTATCGCGGTCGTCCCGCATCCGTTCCAAGAGTCGCGGTCGGGCGTGATGGCGAACATCGACCGCGAGACGCTCGCGACCGCGGACGCCATCGAGGTGTACAACTCGCGGCTCCTCACCGGGCGTGCGAACCGGCAGGCCGAGCGGTTCGCGACCGACTACAACCTGCCGCGGACCGCTGGCAGCGACGCGCACATCTCGGAGATGGTCGGGCAGGCGGTGACGAAGGTCGAGACCGGCGGCGAGGAGACCGTGGACGCGATACTCGACGCCGTCCGTCGCGGCGACACGACTGTCGAGGGGAAGCGAACGCCGTGGCACATCAGCTTCCGGCAGGCGGCCGGTGGCGCGAAGCGCCGCGTCAAGAACCGGTTCGCGGAGTTCCTGTGACGACCGACGGCGACGGGGACGCGGTCGAGGACGGGAGGAGTGCAGTGGTCGATGCGGACGTCCGGAGCGACGCGGAGGATGGCGACGGGGTCCTGCCGGCGGTGGCGGCCGTCGAGCGTGCACTCGCTCGACCCGTCCCGGCGACCGCGTCGAGCCGCGAGACCGCCGTCGACGGCGTCCGCGAGGCGATTCGTGCCGCCGGCGACGTGGACGCGGACGCGTCGGCCGACGACGTGGCGGTCGCGTTCTCGGGGGGTGTCGACAGCGCGCTCGTCGCCGCGCTCGTCGACGCACCGTGCTACGTCGTCGGGTTCCCGGAGAGTCACGACGTCGCCGCCGCGCGGTCGGCGGCGCGCGCGATGGACGTCGACCTGAACGTCGTCGAACTCGACCTCGACGCGCTCGCCGCGGCCGTCCCGCGGGTCGCTCGCGCGATCGGCCGGACCGACGCGATGAGCGTCCAGATCGCGCTCCCGCTCTTCCTCGTCGCCGAGCGCGTCGCCACGGACGGCTACGGGCACCTCGCGGTCGGTCAGGGCGCCGACGAGCTGTTCGGCGGGTACGCGAAGGTCGCGAAGGCCCCGACCGACCCGCGGGTGGACGCGGACACCGTCGTCGGCGCGCGCGACGAGATGTTGCGGACGCTCCCCGACCAGCTCGACCGGGACGTCCGCGCGCTCGCCGCCGCCGGCGTCGACCCGGTCGCGCCGCTGCTCGACGGGCACGTCGTGGACGCCGCCCGCGCACTGCCCGCGCACTGCCTCGTGAGCGACCGCGGGGAACGCAAGTTCGCGCTCCGGCTCGCGGCCCGCGAGTGGGTGCCGGACTCGGTCGCGTTCCGCGAGAAGAAGGCGGTCCAGTACGGGAGTCTCGTGGGCCGTGAACTCGACCGGCTCGCGCGCCGGGCCGGCTTCAAGCGCCGCCAGGACGACCACGTCACGCGGTACGTCGAGTCGCGCCTCGCCGAGTAGGCGGCGCACGCGGCGGCGTTCAGCCAGCTAGCGACTGCTCTTGGCGGCTCTTCGCCAGCCAGCGTCCGCTCGCGACGTCCCTTCGCCAGCTAGCGTCCGCTCGCGGCGGTCCGGGCCGCTGACGAAACGCAAATGTGGCTCCCGCCCCCGGTTCCGGTCGTGAATCGACTCTCCGCCGCCGCCGGCGTCCTCCTCGTCGGCGTCCTCCTGCTCGGTGCCGGCCTCGCCCCGTCGTTCGGTTGCGACCGCACGTCCGCCCTCGAGACGACGGCCGCGCCGGACGGCGACGCGCCGGTCGCGAACGCGAGCGTCCTCCCCGACGACGTCCGCGAGACGTTCGTCGACGCGGTCGAGAGCGACGGACAGGTGAACGTCACGCGGGCGGTGTACCAGACGCATCTCGAGGACCGTCGCGTCCGCTACGACGGGTCGACGTACGCGACGAGCCTCCGTACGGTCGAGACCTGCGGCGGCGTCCTCGAGGACGCGTTCGTCGTCCTCGGCAGTGCGCTCTCCGCACTCGGCGGCGTCGCCCTCGTCCTGTTCGCGCTCTACCGCGACGACCTCGGCCCGCCACTCGGCGTCCTGCACGTGAGCGCCGCGGCCGCGCTCGTCCTCGGCGTCGCGCTCTTCGCGGGCGGGGTCGCCGCCCCCGCCGGCTGCGTCGACAACTACGCGCTCGACACCACCGAGATCCCGGGCGGCGAGAACGCGACCGACGAGCGCGTCGTCGACGCGAGCACGCTCCCGCTCGACCTCGTGAACGCCACCGAGCGGTCCGTCACGTCGAACCAGACCGCGTTCGTCGACCGCGGGGCGTTCCGCGAGCACCTGGAGAACCGGAGCGTGCGCTTCGGCGGGGCGGTCTACGACGCCGACGTCGTGCTCGTCCAGGACTGCGGCGGCGGCCTCGACGACGCGCTGCTCGTCGTCGGCCTCGCGTTCGCGACGCTGGGCGCGGTCGCGCTGTCGCTCCTGGTGACGTTCGACCACGGCGAGAAGGTGCTCTGAACGGTCGACGCCCGCCCCCGGATGCCGACCAGCGCGCGCTCAGACGGGCTGAGCGGCTTCGAGGAGTTCGTGGTAGCGGTTGCGGATGGTGACCTCGCTGATGTTCGCGACGGAACTGACCTCCTTCTGCGTGACCTTCTCGTTCGCGAGGAGGCTCGCGGCGTAGACGGCGGCGGCGGCGAGCCCGACGGGGGACTTCCCGGAGTGGATGCCCTTCTCCTTCGCGGCGTCCAGCAGCTCGCGGGCGCGGCGCTCCCCTTCGTCGCTCATCTCCAGTTCGCTCGCGAACCGCGGGACGTACTGGACGGGGTCGGCGGGCTCGATTTCGAGGTTTAGCTCGCGGACGACGTACCGGTACGTGCGAGCGATCTCGTCCTTCTCGACGCGCGAGACGTTCGTCACCTCGTCGAGACTGCGGGGGGTGTTCGCCTGCCGTGCGGCGGCGTACAGCGAGGACGTCGCGACGCCCTCGATGCTGCGGCCGGGGAGGAGGTCCTCGGCGAGCGCGCGGCGATAGATGACGCTCGCGGTCTCGCGGACGTTCTTCGGCAGCCCGAGGGCGCTGGCCATGCGGTCGATCTCGCCGAGGGCCTGCTTGAGGTTGCGCTCCTTCGAGTCGCGGGTGCGGAAGCGCTCGTTCCAGGTCCGCAGGCGCTGCATCTTCTGGCGCTGGTTCGAGGACAGGCTGTTGCCGTAGGCGTCCTTGTTCTGCCAGCCGATATTCGTCGACAGCCCCTGGTCGTGCATCATGTTCGTCGTCGGGGCGCCGACGCGGGACTTCTGGTCCTTCTCCTTGGAGTTGAACGCGCGCCACTCGGGGCCGCGGTCGACCTCGTCCTCGTCGACGACGAGTCCGCAGTCGGTGCAGACGGTCTCGCCCTGCGACTCGTCGCTGACGACCTGGCCGTCGCACTCCGGACAGGACAGCGTCTCCGCGCCCGCGTCGGTCTTCGTCTCCGTTCTCGCTGTGTCCGTCTCTCGTCGCCGGATGCTGGTGTCTGTCATCGTGATGGGGGGAGGGTGAGCCGCGTGGAAAAAGTCGGGCTCTCCCTATCTCGTTGCATCCACGCCGACTTAAACGCATTGGCAAGATACGTCGGTTCCTTCATTAATCTTCGATAAGAACTCGGGTTCGCCAAGGAATCGTCAGACGACCGGCTATCCAGGTGACGGGACGACGACGGCCGACCCCTTCGCTCGCGGCCGTTCTCCCCCGACGGCCGCCGCCCCGACCGCGCCGTCCAAGCGGCGGGGACGGGCCCCGTATCGAAACCCTTACTCATGCCAGTGGAGTGCTTTCGACCATGAGCGACGACGCCGCCACCGCCGAGGACGTCCGGCACGTCGCGGACCTGGCTCGCGTCGACCTCGACGACGACGAGGTCGACGACTTCGCCGAGCAGTTCGCGGACATCCTCGAGTACTTCGACGCGCTCGACGACGTTCCGACCGTCGACACCGACGCCGACCTCGTGAACGTCATGCGTCCGGACGAGGAACACGACTGTCTCGACCGCGAGGACGCCCTCGCGAACGCCGACGGCACGGAGGACGGCTACTTCAAGGGGCCGAACGTCTCATGAGCGAGAACATCTTCATCACGCGCGAGACCGTCGAGGGCGCCGACGACGGCCCGCTCGCTGACACGACGGTCGCGGTGAAGGACAACATCTCCACCGAGGGCGTGCGGACGACCTGTGGCTCGGCGATGCTCGACGACTACGTCCCGCCGTACGACGCCACCGTCGTCTCCCGGTTGAAAGAGGCAGGGGCGACCATCGTCGGGAAGACGAACATGGACGAGTTCGGGATGGGGACGACGACCGAGACGAGCGCGTTCGGCGCGACCGAGAACCCGGCCGCGCCCGGGCACGTCCCCGGCGGGTCATCCGGTGGGTCCGCGGCCGCGGTTGCCGCAGGCGAGGCGGACGTGGCACTCGGCAGCGACACCGGCGGGTCCATCCGCTGTCCCGCGGCGTTCTGTGGCGTCGCCGGCATCAAGCCGACGTACGGCGTCGTCTCCCGGTACGGCCTCGTCGCGTACGCGAACTCGCTCGAACAGATCGGGCCGCTCGCGCCGACGGTCGAGGAGGCCGCGGCGCTCCTGGACGTCGTCGCGGGCCCGGACGAGAAGGACGCGACGACGCGCGACCCCGAACGCGACGCGCCGTACGCGGCCGCGGCCGACGGCGACGTGGACGGGATGACCGTCGGCGTCCCGACGGAACTCGTCGACGGCGCCGACGAGGGCGTCCTAGAGACGTTCGAGGCGGCGCTCGACGACCTCCGCGCGCAGGGCGTCGAGGTCGTCGACGTGAGCCTGGAGTCCGTCGAGTACGCGGTCCAGGCGTACTACGTCATCGCGATGAGCGAGGCGTCCTCGAACCTGGCGCGGTTCGACGGCGTCCGGTACGGGAACTCCGGCGGGTACGACGGGAACTGGAACGAGGTCTTCGGCGAGGCGCGCGATGAGGGGTTCGGTGCGGAGGTCAAGCGCCGCGTGCTCTTGGGGACGTACGCACTCTCGGCGGGCTACCACGACAAGTACTACAAGCAGGCCCAGAACGCTCGGGCGTGGGTGAAGCGGGACTTCGACGAGGCGTTCGCGGACGTCGACGTGCTCGCCAGTCCGACGATGCCGGTGCCGCCGATGGAGCTCGGAGAGAGCCTCTCGGACCCGCTCACGATGTACCTCGCGGACGCGAACACGGTCCCGGTGAACCTCGCGGACCTCCCCGCGGTGTCGGTGCCGGCGGGTGAGACCGAGGGGCTCCCCGTCGGGATGCAGTTCGTCGCGCCCGCGTTCGACGAGGCGACGGCGATCCGCGCGGCGAGCGCACTCGAGTAACCGTCCACGAGGTCCACCCCGAATCATCGAGGCCACCGACGGCGACGTCTCGTCCGACAACCGCGACCGCGACCCGTTCGTGCTCGTCGAACGCACCACGCCCGCCGGCTGACACCCCACACCACCACGCCGTGTCCGGCTTGCGAACCCGCCGTCGAGTGCGGCCACGGTCCCGGAGCGAGACGCGCCCGCCGGTTCTCGAACAGTTAACACGCCACCAGCCCTGGGTCCTCCCATGGCAGCCGCTGGCGTCCTCGACAGGGTCCGTCCGACGAAACCCGAACTCGCGGTGTTCGTCTCCGGCGTCGCGAGCATGGGCCTCGAGATCCTCGCCGGCCGGATGATCGCGCCCCAGTTCGGGAGCAGTATCTACACGTGGGGGAGCATCATCGGCGTGTTCCTCGCCGCGCTCAGCTACGGCTACTGGCGTGGCGGGAGGCAGGCCGCGCGCCGCGCGACGAACGGCCGGATGGCGCGCGTGTTCCTCCTCACCGCCGCGTACGTCGTGGTCCTCATCGTCCTCGGCGACCTCCTCGTTCGCGGACTCGCGACCGTCCCGCTCCCGAGCCGGTTCGCGTCCCTGCCGGCGATAACGCTCCTGTTCGGGCCGCCGACGTACCTGCTCGGGTACGTCAGCCCGTACGCCGCCGAACTCTCCGGGAAGGAGGGCCTGGGTGAGGCGTCCGGGCACGTGTACGCGCTCGGGACCATCGGGAGCATCGTCGGCGCGTTCGCGACGACGTTCGTCCTCATCCCGTCGCTGGGCGTCGAGGAGATCGCGTTCGCCTTCGGCGTCCTCTCGGTCGGGACCGCCGTCGTGCTCCTGCGACCGGGGTGGACGCGAGAGAACGCCGCCGTCACCGCGTTCCTCCTCGTCGTCCTCGTCGCCGCGCTCGCCGGACCCGCGCTCGGGCTCTCCGTGGAAGGCCAGGTGGTCTACGAGACCCAGACGCCGTACCAGGAGCTCCAGGTCGTCGACCGCGGCGACACGCGCGTCCTCTTCCTCGACGGCCAGAAGCACAGCGCGATGGACCTCGACGACCCGAACCGGCACGTGTTCGACTACACGCGGTACTTCCACCTCCCCTTGCTCCTGACGGACGACGAGGACGTCGACAGCGTCCTGTTCGTCGGCGGTGGCGGCTTCACCGGCCCGAAGCGGTTCGCGAACGAGTACGACGCGCGAGTGGACGCCGTCGAGATAGACCCCGACGTCATCCGCGTCGCGAAGGAGTACTTCCGGCTGGAGGAGTCCGACCAGTTGAACGTGTACAACGCCGACGGCCGCGAGTTCCTCAGGGAGACGAACCGGACGTACGACGTCATCGTCCTCGACGCGTACAAGAAGGACAAGGTCCCCTTCCAGTTGACGACCCAGGAGTTCATGGAACTCGCGAAGGAGCGACTGGACGACGACGGCGTCCTCCTCACGAACCTCATCAGCGCGCCGAGCGGGCCGGCGTCGCAGTTCTACCGCGCCGAGTACAGGACCATCGACAGCACGTTCGGCGCGGTGTACACGTTCCCGACCGTCGGCGGTGCGGTCGTCCAGAACGTCGAGGTCGTCGCGACCAAGAATGACACGCGCGTCAGCGAGGCGACGCTGCTCGCGCGCAACGACCGCCGCGACATCGGTATCGACCTCGACCGCGAGATACGGAACTACCGCGAGCCGCCGGAGACGACCGACGTTCCCGTCCTCACCGACGATTACGCGCCCGTCGACAGCCTGCTCGACCCGATGGTCGGCCAGCAGTACGTCGTCCAGGAGACGAACGAGACCGACGACGGGAACGCGTCGACGGAGAACGCGACGACCGAGAACGCGACGACCGAGAACGCGACGACCGAGAACGCGACGACTGGCAACGAGTCGGTCGCGACGGTTGCGAGCGACTACTCCTCGTACGCGAGGTTCATGATCCACTGCGAGAAGGCGTCGGAGTTCCCGTTGACCTCCTCCTCGCCGATGAACGGCGAGAGCATGTCGCCGGCCATCAGCAGCGAGAACTCGAGGTCGCGGGCGGTCGGCGAGATGTAGTACGTGTTGTGTCCGTTGTAGATGGTGTCGTCGCGGTCGACGAGTCCCTTCTCGACGAGGCTCTCGACGATACGCGAGCCTTTCCGCGAGGAGACGCCGAGTTCCTTCCAGAAGTCGCTCTGGTGGATGCCGCCGGTCTCGCGGACGAGTTCGAGCCCCGCGTGCTCGTCTTCTGTGAGTTCCTCCTCTGCGGCGACGCTCACGCGGACCACCTCGGCGACGATTGTCCGGACATGGGTTCGTTGGAACGAAATACCGGCGACGGCTTAAATGTCACCTTCGACGCGTCCCGTGACGGATGGCTTCAAGCGCTCGTGGTCAGGCGTCGAAGGTCGCGTCGACGCGTTCGTACTCGGTCTCGCAGGGGGCGCCGTCGGCGTGCCAGTACCCGAACTCGCGGCCGGTCTGGATGAGCGACGACGAGCGCGTGCCGTAGCCGTCGCCGTGGATGCAGACGCCGTAGTCGTGGTCGCCGAGGACCGCGGCGGCGCGCTCGCGCCACGTTCCGGGCGTGTCGTCGTCGCGGAGCTGGAGGGCGTCGCGGACGGCGCGCGCGTTCTCTGCCTGTTGCTCGCCGTACTCGCGCCTGCTCTCCGGTATCTCGAAGTCGTCGACGGCGCCGACGTTCACGACGACGTGCACGCCGGGGTCGAGCGCGTCGACGGCGAGGTCGCCGTCCCATTCGAGGTAGTTGCAGTCCTCGGCGTCAGCGACGACGAGGTTGAAGCCGTCGTACTCGTGCGCGGCGACGGCCGTCTCGACGGTGGCGGTGGCGGCCGCCGCGGACCGCTCGGCGAGTGCGTCCCGGACGAGCAGGCCCCTGGAGCGTTCGCTCGCCAGGTCCGCGTCCGTCCAGCGGTTCGTGATGCCGACGAACACGCCGTGCTCGTTCGTCCCGATCCACGTCCCGCCCGCTCGTTCGTCGCGCGGCGCAATCACGACCGGGTCGTCCCCGCTCCCGTCGATGCGGGCGGGGCCGACCGCCGATCTGTCGAGCGCCTCGTCGCGGTTCGCCGCGACCACGACCGGTGCGTCCTCGAACGCGCGCCACGCGAACGTCAACGTGCACACGCCGACGAGTAGGCCCGGTGGTAACTTAAGTAGTGGTTCGACGGTATCGCGCTCTGGCGTGTGCTCGCAGGCGGCGACTCGGCCGTCAGCGAGTCGGTCGTCGGCGACTCAGCGGTCTGCGAGTCGGTCGCGAACGCCTGGTCGGTCGACGGTCCCCGACGCGGTGCGTGGGACCGCGTCCGCGAACTCGACCGTCTTCGGGACCTCGTGCGCGGCGAGTCGGTCGCGGATGGCCTCGCGGACCGCATCCGCGTCGTTCGCTCCGGGGGCGTGGTCGTCGGCGGGCACGACGAGCGCGGCGACGCGCTCGCCCCACTCGGGGTCGGGGAGGCCGACGACGGCGGCGTCCTCGACGGCATCTAGGGTTCTGAGGGCGTCCTCGACGACGACCGGTTGGACGTTCTCGCCGCCCGTGACGATCATGTCGTCGACGCGCCCGGTCACGTACAGCAGTCCGTCGTCGTCGCGGTACCCGCGGTCGCCGGTGCGGAACCCGCGCTCCGAGAACGCTCCGTCCCGAACCGGTTCGGGGTCACCGGCGTCGAGGTATCCCGGCGTGACGGTCGGGCCGGAGACGACGAGTTCGCCTTCCTCGCCGGGCGGGCACGTCGACCCGTCGGGCGCGACGACGGCGACGGTCGTGTTCACGAGCGGCTGCCCGACGGTGTCGGGGTCCGCGAACGCCTGCTCGGGGGTCGCGGTCGCGATCTGGGACGCGGTCTCGGTCATCCCGTACGTCGGGTAGACGGGGACGTCGTTGCTCTCGCAGCGCGCGAGGAGGTCGCGGTCGGCGGCGGCGCCGCCGAGGAGCACGAACCGCAGCGACCCCGGGGGCGTCCAGTCGGCGTCCACGAGTCGACGGAGGGCGGTCGGGACGAGCGACACGCCGGTCGCGTCGGACTCGGCGAGCGCGCTCGCGGTCGCGTCGACGTCGAACTCGCGCTGGAGGACGACCGTCGACCCGTACAGCGCACAGCGGACGATCGGCGCGAGCCCACCCATGTGGTACGTCGGGAGCGGCGACAGCCAGCGGTCGCCGCGCGCGACGCCGAGCCGGAACGCGCTCGCGGTCGCCGACGAGAGCAGGTTCCCGACCGTCAACCGGACCGCCTTCGGGTCGCCCGTCGACCCGGACGTGAACAGCGTCACCGGGACGTCCTCGCGCGAGACCGCGTGGTCGACCGGCTGGGGCGACTCGGCCCCGGCCGGCTCGCGAGCGACCGTCTCGAGCGCGCGCACCGCCGGTGGCTCCGGGACGTCCAGGGCGTTCGTGGCGTCGGCGGCGAGGTCGGTCGCGGCGTCGTCCGCGAGGACGACGTCGACGTCGGCGCGGTCGAGCTGCGCGGCGAGCGCTCGGGGTGCGAGGCGCGTGGAGAGCGGGACGAGTTCGCGCCCGGTCCGCCACGCCGCGTGCAGGAGCGCGACCACCTCGGGGCGCGGCCTCGACAGGACGCCGATCCGCGCCGGCGGCGAGTCGGCCTCGGGGAGCCGGTCCGCCGTCGCCGCGACCCACGTGTCGAGGTCGCGGTACGTCCACTCGTCGCCGGACGGCGCGTCGACGACGGCCTCGCGGTCCGGCGTCGACGCGGCGCGCGCCGCGACGAGGTCCGTCGACGGCCAGTCGCCAGTGCCGTGCTCCGCGATATTGGTCGAGTGGTCGCCGTCGCCGGCCGCGCGGTCAGGCATCGTCGGCCTCCCAGACGCCGTGGACGCCCAGTCCGGGGTCCTGCGGGACCCGTACCGCGCCGTCGTCGACGAAGCACGGGTCCGGGCCGAGGTCGGTCGACAGCCAGTCGCCGGTCGCGAGCCCGCACGACAGGACGCCCGGGAGGGACGCGGCGACGTGCACGGCGCCGGCGCGCGCGACGACCGCGTCGATGGTCGTCGTCACCACGCTCGCCACCCCCTCCCCTTGGGCTTGCACGGCCGCGCGGCGCGCGCGCTCGACGCCACCGAGCGCCATCGGTTTCAGGACGAGGACGTCCGCGGCGTCGGCGTCCAGCACGCCCTCAACGGAGTGCGTCGCGAGCGTCTCGTCGACCGCGACGCCGACGCGGCCGCCGCGGAGGTCGGCGAGCCCCGCGAGGTCGTCCGCGGGCAGCGGTTGCTCGACGTACCGGACGCGGGCGTCCGCGAACCCGTCGAACGCCGTCGCCGCCTGCTCGCGGGACCACGCGCCGTTCGCGTCCGCGCGGAGCGCGACGTCCTCGCCGACCGCGTCGCGGACCGCGCGCATGCGCTCGACGTCCCGTTCGACGTCGCCCGCGCCGACCTTCACCTTCACCGTCTCGTAGCCCTCCGCGACCGCGCGTTCGGCCGCCGCGGCGGTCTCGTCGGGCGCGGCGTCGCCGACGGTCGCGTTCACCGGCACCCGCCGCCGCTCGCTCCGTCGACCCAGCAGCCGGTAGAGCGGCCGGTCGTGCTGTTTCGCGCGGAGGTCGGCGAGCGCGAGCGCGACGCCGTGGCGTGCCGCCGGGTTGCGGTCCAGGTCCGCGCGCAGCGCCGCCTCGTCGTCGCGGAGCCGCGACACCGCGTCCGCGAGCGCCCCCCGGCACTCGGCGGTCGACTCCGTCCACGGCGCGAGCGGCGTCGCCTCCCCGAACCCCTCGTGCTCGCCGTCGCTCACGCGGACGAGGAACCCCTCGCGGTCGGTGACCTCGCCCTTCGCGGTGGCGAGCGGCCGCGAGAGCGACACCGTGAACTCGCGGCTGTCGGCGTCCATCTACGCCACCCCCGCGGCGGCGAGCGCTCCGACACTCAGGACGCCCTGGCTCGCCGCGCCGAGCCCGACAGCGAACAGGACGGCGTACAGCGCGAGCAGCTGCCCGACCCGTTCGAGCGCCGGGTTCAGCGCCGCACCGTCGGTCTCCGTCAGGACGGTGCGTGCGACCGAGACCGCGAGCGGGAGCGACAGCAGCGGCGCGAGCACGACCGGCGACAGTCCGTCCACGAGCCAGAGGTACAGCGGCGTGGCGTACGCGAGCGCGAGCAGGGCGACGAACTCGGCGCGCGCGAACCCGTACCCGAACGCGACCGCGAGCGTCGTCTTCCCCGTCTGGGCGTCCTCCTCGCGGTCGCGGACGTTGTTCACGACGAGGATGTTCGTCGATATCGCCGCGATCGGGAGGCTCGCGAGGACCGCGAGCCCGAGCGCGTCCATCGGCGCGAGCCCGACCGCGAGCGGCCCGTACCCGACGGCGTCGGCCGCCGCGGCCGCGGCCTGCACGTAGTACGTCCCCGTCACCGCGACGAGCCCGAAGAACACGAACACGAACACGTCACCGAGCCCGTGGTAGCCGAGCGGGTACGGACCACCGGTGTACGCGACGCCGCAGACGACGCTCACGAGTCCGACGACGAGGATGGGGACGCCGCCGACGTACACGAGGTACGTCCCGGAGAGTATCGCGAGCGCGAACGTCGCGACCATCGCGCGTTTGACCTCCGCGGGCTCGATGAGGCCGCCGGCGGTGACGCGCGTGAACCCCTCGCGGTCGGCGGTGTCCGCGCCCTGCACGGCGTCGTAGTAGTCGTTCGCGAAGTTCGTCCCCACCTGGATGAGCGCCGCGCCGACGAACGCCGCGACCGCGGGGAGCGCCTGGAACACGCCCGCCCAGAGCGCGACCGCCGACCCCACCAGGACGGGCGCGGCGGCCGCCGGGAGCGTCTGCGGTCGCGCCGCCATCACCCACGCCTTCCGTCGCGAGACCGCTTCCGTACTCATTACCCCGACGTCCGGCCCGCTCGTACCAAAACGTTCGGCTTCGAGCCCGGACGACGGGCGCTCCCGCGCGCAGGGACCGCGAGAACCGGGTCGTCAGTCGTCTTCGTCCCAGTCCACCCACAGCCAGCCGGTCCACTGGATGCCGGCGTCGGCGTTCTCGCTCGCGCACGGCCGGTCCGTTCCGGGGTCGTACTCGCCGTTCCCGTTCACGTCGAGCATCATGACGACCGCGTACCGCCCGGTACCGTCGTCGTCGACGGGGACGCCCGCGCCGTCTGCGGTCACCGACTGCTCGTACTCGACGTGGTCGTAGCCGACCGCGGTCGCGTTCTCGAACCCGACGAACAGCGTCGACTGGTTCCCCGGCACCGTCCAGCCGACTCGGAGGTCGCCGTCGTCGCGCCAGAGCATCCCCGCGTTCCCGGTCCCCCAGTAGCTCACCCAGCCGCCGTCGCACGCGACCGGTTCGGCGAGCGACTCCGCGAGGTTCGGCGCGTCACCGGGGTCGGCGTCCCAGACGCGGATGTCGTTCGCCTCGGTCGTTCCAGCCGTCGACCCGGTGTGGCTCGACTCGCTGGACTCGGCGGCTTGGCCGTCGGTCGTCGTGCGTTCGGTGTCGACGGTCGTCGCGCCGGTCGCGCTCGTCTCGTCGGCGTCGCCGATGGGGTCGGCGAGGCAGCCGGCGGTCGCGACGAGCGCGACCACGGCGAGCGCCACGAGGAGCCGCTTGGAGGACCTCATACCACGACGTTCCGTCGATTCCGATAAGTGCCTTCGGCAAGCTGAAACGACGATATCAGCGACGACTGAGTTTACGCGAGACGTAAACCTCAAGATGTGGGCCGCCGTCGAAGGGGTATGCCCACGGTCACGCTCGACGCCCCGATTCCCGCAGCGACCGTCGAAGCCGTCGCCCGTCGAGGCGACGCGGACGAGCGAGCGCTCGCGAGGGCGGTCGACGAACTCCACGCGTCGCTCGTCGACGGGAGCGACGCCATCGTCGACCACGCCGAGACGAGGGACGCCCCCGCGCCGGTCGTGGTCGCCGACGGCCTCGCGACCGTCGTCCTCGTCGACGACGCGACGTGGACGCAGACGCTCCGCACGCACGGCGTCCCCGACGACCTCGGCCCCACCGTGCGCGCCGTCCACGCCGCGTTCGCCGCCGACGCGGCCGCGAGTGCCCCCGACGCGTCGCGCCGCGAACCGCTCGTGCTCCCCTCGCGCACCGTGTCCGAACTCGTCCGCGTCGGCCTCTCCACCCGTCAAGCCGAGGTCCAGGTCCTCCACGACACCGGCCTCGACTACGCCACCATCGCCGACCGCCTCCGCATCGCCGAGAGCACCGTCAAGGTCCACCGCCACCGCATCCAGGAAAAGGTCGAACAGGCCAACCGACTACTCGACGCCGTCGAGGACTGACGCCAGCGACGCGGTTGTGGTTGCGGACGCTGTTGCGGTTGCTGTGTCGTCCAGCGCACTCACCGCGAGCGCCGACGGCGCTCGCGGCCTTTTTTCATCAACGTTTTTTCGAGGAGTGGTCGCCGAAGGCGACCCGACGACGAAAAAAGGTTGTTAGTAGTGGTAGTCGTAGTCGTCGAAGTCGGGGTCGCGGTTCTCGTTGAAGGCGTCGCGGCCTTCTTGAGCTTCGTCGGTCTGGTAGGCGAGGCGGGTGGCTTCGCCGGCGAACACTTGTTGGCCGACCATGCCGTCGTCGGTGGCGTTGAACGCGTACTTGAGCATCCGCATCGCGGTGGGTGATTTGCCGAGCATCTCCTCGGCCCAGTCGAGCGCGACGTCTTCGAGGTCGTCGTGCGGGACGGCTTCGTTCACCATCCCCATGTCCGCGGCTTCTTCGGCGTCGTAGGTCTTCCCGAGGAAGAATATCTCGCGGGCCTTCTTCTGGCCGACTTGCTTCGCGAGGTACGCGCTCCCGAAGCCGCCGTCGAAGCTCGCGACGTCCGGGTCGGTCTGCTTGAACTTCGCGTGCTCCTTGGAGGCGAGGGTCATGTCGCAGACGACGTGGAGGCTGTGCCCGCCGCCGACCGCCCAGCCGGGTGCGACGCAGACGACGGGCTTCGGGATGTGTCGGATGAGGCGCTGTACTTCGAGGATGTGGAGGCGGCCGGCGTCGCTCGCGTCGTCGCGGTCGGCGTCGTCACCCTGGTACTCGTAGCCGTCGCCGCCGCGGACGCGCTGGTCGCCGCCCGAGCAGAACGCCCACCCGCCGTCCTTCGGGCTGGGCCCGTTCCCGGTGAGGAGCACGCACCCGATGTCCGTCTGTCGTTTCGCGTGGTCGAGCGCGCGGTAGAGTTCGTCCACCGTCCCGGGCCGGAACGCGTTCCGGACCTCGGGACGGTCGAACGCGATCCGGACCGCGCCGACGTCCGTGCCGCGATGGTACGTGACGTCGCGGAAGTCGTCGTTCAACTCGGTCGCCTCCCATCGGTCTGGGTCGAAGAGCTCGCTGACCATACCGGGACTCGCCGCGGCGCGCACTTGGAGGTTCGCGTCTCGGCGCCCCGGCCACGAATCGGGTTCCAGGCCGGGAGCGAGTCCGGGTCTGCGGCGACCGGGTCCGGACCGGTTCGGTGCCGGGAACGTTTTCTCCACGCGGTCACAATCACCGACGAGGCATGGGTGAGACGTTCTACGACGTCCTCGGGGTGGACGCGGACGCGAGCCAGGACGACATCGAGGCCGCGTACCGCCAACGCGTCAAGGAGACCCATCCCGACCTGAACGACGCGCCCGACGCGAGCGACGCGTTCCAGCGCGTGCAGACCGCCGAGGACGTGCTCGGCGACCCCGACGAGCGCGCTCGCTACGACCGCCTCGGGCACGCGTCGTACACGAGTCACTTCGGTGCGGGAACCGGGGACGCCGGCGGTCGCTGGGACGTCGGCGCGGACCCGACCGGGGACGCCGACCGCGACGACGGCGAGCGCCGTGGGAGCGCCGGTGGAACGGCGAGCGACGGCGGCGTCGGCGCGGATAGCGGGTTCGGGTTCGACCCGGGCGCGTACGACCGGACGCGACGGTCGGGCGAGTCGAACCCGAGCGAACGAAGCTACGACGTCGGCGGCGGGAACGACGACGCGACCGACGGACGCGACGCCGCCGAGTCGGCGTCCGCGAGCGCGACCGGCGCGACCGCGAACGCCACCGGCACCGGCGCAGGCGGGAGTGGTGGCGCGAACACGGCCACCGGCGGCGGTGGTGCGACCGCCGGCGACCCGACCGACCGCCGGCACTGGCGCGACCGCGAACGCTCGAAGCACGCGCAACGCGAGGGCCGCGGCACCGCGAACGACGACACCGGCGGCGGGTACTCGGTGCACGACTGGAACGACGACGACCTCGACACCGCGCGGACGCCGTACCGCCTCCAGGGGAGCGAGGCCGTCGCCGTCGGCATCATGTTCGTCCTCTACCCGTTCATTGCGTACTCGGCGATAACGCCCCAGTTCTCCCTCGTCGTGAACGTCGTCGTCGCCGCGTGCGCGCTCCTCCTCACCGGCTACCTCCTGACGATGCCCCGCATCGCCGTCTACGTCTTCGGTTCGTGGAGCGTAATCGCCCCGCTCGCATTCCTCGCTTTCCCCGCGCTCGACCCGGTCTCGCTGCTCGGCGTCGTCGTCCTCGGCAGCACGTGGATTCCCTTCGGGTACAGCGTGCTGTTCATGCGGGTACTCCGGTGACGCACGCGGCGACGACCGCCTACCGTAATCGCCTTCTCTCCGCCACGTCCTTCCTGCCGTCTACTCGTCGGTGTCCGCCGAGCGAGCGCGGTCGCGAGCGCGCGCCGTGACCGCGTCGCGAGCGTCGTGGCTCGCGGCCGGGTCGAACCCGACCTCGATGACGTGCGAGCCGGCTGCGGCAACGGCGTCGCGGTACGCGTCCGCGAAGTCATCGACGACGACGCGCTCGAACGCGACGTCGTAGAGGTCGCCCGTCGCCTCGAAGTCCAGGCCGTGCGGCGTCCGGAACTGCTCGGTGAACGGCGGGTCGAACTCGGCGATGGGGAGCTCCTGGAAGATACCGCCGCCGTCGTTGTTCACGACGACGACCGTCGCCTCGACGTCGCAGCGCGAGAGCGACAGGAGGCCGTTCATGTCGTGGTAGAACCCGAGGTCGCCAGTGACGTACACGAGGTCGTCGTCCGTGGCGCTCCCGGCACCGAGCGCGGTCGACGTGACGCCGTCGATACCGCTCGCCCCGCGGTTCGCGAGCACCGTGACGTCGCGCTCCGCGACGCCGGCGAACCGGTCGGCGTCCCGGACCGGCATCGAGTTCCCGACGACGACCGTCGACGGCGCCGGCGCGTGCGCCACCGCGTCCGCGAGCACCGCGCCCTCGAACGCGCCGACGGAATCGTCGTCGCGAGCGGCCGCGACGCCAGCCCGGAACGCGTCGTCCATCACGAGCGCTCGCGAGACGACGTCGCCCCGAGCCTCCCGCGTCGTGCCCTCGCGGTCGTCGAGGCGCGCCGCGACGCCGCGCGCGACGAGCGTCGGGTCCGCGGCGAGGAGCGCGTCGGCGACGAACTCCGCGTCGCGCCACTCGCCGGCCGGGTCGACGAGCACCTGCCTGACCTCCCGCGCCGCGAGCGCCTTCCGGAGCGGTTTCGACGTCGGCGACGCACCGAACCGCAGGACGACCTCCGGCTCGACCGCGTCGAGGAGAGCGTCGACGTACCCGTCGTACGACCCGATGACCGGTGCCTCGGCGACGTGCTCGCCGTACCGCACCGTCGAGAGCGCGTCCGCGAGCACCGGGAACCCCGCCGCGGCGCCGAGGTCCGCGAGCACCGGCGCGTACCCCTCGCGGGCGACGTCCACGGGGTCGGCAGGCCCGGCGACGACGAGCCCCGACGCCGCCGTCGCGACCGACTCCGCGAGCGCGTCGAGACGCGCGTCGTCGAGCGTCGCCCGCCCCCGCGTCGTCTCCACGTACGCCCGGCCCGAACGGCCGTCGCTCGCTCGCGCGTCCCCCTCGTCCCACTCTTCGGGCACGTCCCCCTCGACGTCGAGGGGCTCCAGCGGCTTCCGGAACGGACAGTTCACGTGCACCGGACCCGCGGGCGTCCCAGTCGTCTCGGCGAGCGCGCGCGCCGCGTCCGTCCGCAACCGGCGGAGCTTCCGCGGCGTCGCCTCCGGCTCCGGCAGGTCCCGATACCAGCGGACCGCCGACCCGTACAGCTTCTCCTGGTCGACAGTCTGGTTCGCGCCCGAATCCCGCAGCTCGGGAGGCCGGTCCGCCGTCAACGTCAGCAGCGGCACGCGCGCCTGACTCGCCTCGACGATGGCGGGATGGTAGTTCGCGGCGGCAGTCCCCGACGTACAGACGAGCGCCGTCGGCTCGCCGGTGCGGCGAGCACGACCGAGCGCGAAGTACGCCGCCGACCGCTCGTCCAGGATCGAGAACACGGTGACGTCCTCGTGGCCCGCGAACGCCATCGTGAGCGGCGTCGACCGACTCCCCGGCGACACGCAGACCGCGTCCAGACCGCCCGCCGCCAGCTCGTCCACGAGCGTCTCCGCCCACAGGACGTTCCGGTTCGGATACCCGTCGTCGCCCGCGGCGGCGTCGCGAGCACGGTCGTCGTCGTCGCCCGTCATCTGAACTCTTCGAGCAGCGGCCGGTACTTCAGCTGTATCTCGTCCCACTCCTCCTGGGGGTCCGAGTCCCGGACGATGCCGTTCCCCGCGAACAGCGTCGCGCCGTCCCCGCCCGCGACCCCCGACCGGATCGCGACGAGGAACTCCCCGTCACCGGTCGCGTCGAACCACCCGATAGGGGCCGCGTACCACCCGCGCTCGAACGTCTCCACGTCGCGGATCGTCTCCGCGGCCACCGCCGGCGGCAGCCCGCCGACCGCGGGCGTCGGATGCAGCGCCTCGACGATGTCGAGCACGTGCACGTCCGACGCGAGCTCGGTCGTGATGGGCGTCTGGAGGTGCTGGATGTTGTCGAGCTTCCGCACGCGCTGCTCGCCCTCCGTCACCTCGCCGAACCCCGCGAGCTGCTCGCAGATGGTGTCGACGACGAGCCGCTGCTCGTGCTGTATCTTCTCCGAATCGACGAGCGACTCCGCGAGCTCCGCGTCCGCCTCCGGCGTCCCGCCGCGCCCGACCGACCCGGCGAGCGCCTCCGTCTCCACGCGCCGGCCGTCGCGCTTCGCGAGCCGCTCCGGCGGCGCACCCAGGAACCCGGCGTCCGCCGTCGGCTGCACGAGGAACCGGTAACAGTTCGGGTACGTCCGCCGCAACCGCTCCAGGACGTCCGGCAGGTCCGCGGGCCCGTCGAGGTCCACCTCCAGCGCGCACGCCAGCACGACCTTCTCCAGGTCGCCGGCGCGGATGCGCTCTGTCGCGTCCGCGACCTGCGTCGTCCACTCGTCCTTCGGCGTCGTCCGCCGCGTCGCCCGCACGCCCGGTGGCGTCCCCACCGGCCGCATCTTCGGCAGGTCCTGCACGGCGTCGACCGCGTCGTCGAGCGCACGCTCGACGCCCTCCGGGCCCGCGTCCGGCCCGTACGCGTTCACCGTCACCCACGTCCCGTCGTCCGTCCGCGTCAACTGCACCTCCGGGAGGACGAACGACGCCGCCGGGAACCCGCTCCACGACCCCGCGGGGTCGTGGTCGTCGCGGAACGCGAACCCGCCGACGAACCGCGGCCGCGGCGCCTTCCCGCTCGCACCGTTCGCGTCCACGTCCGCGAACGCCGCCGCCGCGGCCGACCGCACCGCCTCGAACCGGTCGGGGCCGTCCGCGGTCACCTCGGCGGCGACCCCGGCGCCCGCCAGTTCCAGGCCGCCGGGGCTCGCCCACTGGAGCCGCGGCGGTTCTCGCGACGCCAGGAACGCCTGGAAGGACACGTCGCCGACCTCGCGGCTACGACTCACCAGGCGTCCCGCGTCGAGCACGACGTCTCCCGACGCCCCGCCGCTCTCCGCTCGTTCCATCGCACGGAACTCAGGGACGGGCCGTATAAAGGGTGTTCATATCCGAGAACATAAGGAGAAAGCACTTCGCGAACCCATCTATCACGCCACGTATGCGATGCCGTCGGACCTTCCGCTCCCTCGCCGCACTCGCCCCCCCGCGTCGCTCGCCGGCTGCCTCGCGAGCGACGTCACCGACGGATCGACGACGGACGCGGCGGCGCGGACCACTGGCGCGACGATGACGCCACCCGTCTATCTTCATCTATACTACCTCGAACACGACGGCGTGACCCACCAGGTCGAACTCGTCGTCGACGGCGAAGTTGCGCTCCGGTGACCGCGGCCTATCGAACCGCGTCTCAGGCGTAGCGCTCTTCGTCCCAGGGGTTCGCGGTGTTCGAGTACCCGCGTTTCTCCCAGTAGCCGCGCTCGGGTTCGGTGAGGAACTCGACGCCGTCCACCCACTTCGCGCCCTTGTACGCGTACCGGTGCGGCGTGACGACGCGGAGCGGGCCGCCGTGCTCGCGCGGCAGGGCGTCGCCGTCGAACGCCCACGCGAGCATGACCTCCTCGCGCATGCACTCCTCCAGCGGGAGGTTCGTCGTGTAGCCGTCGAGCGCGTGGAACATGACGTGGACGGCGTCGTCGTGGACGCCCACGAGGTCGGCGAGCGTCGGGAAGGTGACGCCGGTGAACTCGCAGTCGAGCTTCGACCAGCCCGTCACGCAGTGGAAGTCCTGCCGCTGGGTCTCGCTCTCGACCTCGGTCTCGAACTCGTCGAGCGAGAACGAGCGTTCGTCGTCGACGGCGCCCCAGACGTCGAGCGAGAACGACTCGGGGTCGTAGTCTGGCGTGCCGCTCTTCGAGAGCACGGGGAACTTCGACGTCTCGCGCTGGCCGGGTGGTACGCGCTCGCCGTCGAACTCCTCGTGGAGGTCCGTGACGTCCCTGACTGTCATCGCAGGAAGGTAGCGCGCCGAGGACCGTAGGCGTGACGGACCCGCGGCCGCTGCGTCGTCGCCGCGCCGCCCTCGCCCAGTGGGCCTCGTCCGTCCGGGGTCGCGCGGAGTGAACGAACCCGTTCATCGTCGGACACGAACGACGTCGAAAACGCGCCGAGTGGCCCTGAGGCGGCCTCCCACGGCGGATTCCCGTCCCCAACAGGCTTAAATACCCCCTTACCGATAGCCCCAATTACTGATGCCCAAGGTCGAGATAAACATCCCCGAGCATCTCGAGATGCAGATCACGCAGATGGTGGAGCAGGGCGAGTTCGTCAACCGCGACGAAGCCATCGAGGACCTCCTGGCGGCCGGACTGAAGGCGTACAAGACCAGCGGCCCGATGGACGACGAGGACGAGCGCCTCGAATCCGGCTTCGAGGACGACGGCATGATGGGTCACGACGACGAGTACGTCTTCTAACGCGCTTCTCACCGTCTCTCCGCACCGGCCTCGCCGACACCGGAGTACGGTGGCGGCAGCAACACCGCCGTCGGATGACGCGCGAGCAACGGACTCCAGTAGCTCCCGCACTCCGCGTCGACCACCCGCTCGCGAGGGACCCGTCGGGTTTTAGGCCCGCGCAACCGGACTCGTGCTCGATGCTCGACGACCACCCGCTCGCGACCGTGGAGACGTACGCGCTCGTCGCGCTCGGCGGGTTCGGCGGCGCGAACGCCCGATACGTCGTCGACGGTGCGTTCGGCGCGCTCTCCGCGACGCTCGCCGTGAACGTCCTCGGGAGCGCGCTCCTGGGGTTCCTGCTCTACGAGGAGGCGTACCTCGGCGTGTTCTCCGGGCCGATGCGGACCGCGGTCGGCACCGGGTTCCTCTCCTCGCTCACGACGTACTCGACGTTCGCCGTCCAGACCTATCGGGCCGCGCCGCTCGTCGCCGCGGGGAACGTCGCCGGGAACTACGCGCTCGGAGTCGCCGGCGTCCTCGTCGGCCGCCACGCCGCGCTCGTACTGGCACGGAGGACCGAGTCGTGAACGCAACACGGTCCGAGCCGGCTCGGAGGGCCGACGCGTGAACCCCGCGTCCCTCGTCGGACTCGGCGGCGCGCTCGGTGCGGTCGCGCGCCACGCCGTCTACGAGCGCGTCGACAACACCGCCGCGATTCCGCACGCGACGCTCACCGTGAACGTCCTCGGCAGCCTCGTCCTCGGATTCGTGACGGGCCTCGGCGCCGCGGGCGTCCTCGGCGGCGACGCGCTCCTGTTCGTCGGCACCGGCGCCTGCGGCGCGTTCACCACGTTCTCGACGTTCGCGTTCGAGACCGTCGACCGCCGGCAGCGCGGGACCCACGTCGCCGCCGCGAACGCCCTCGGGACCCTCGCGCTCGCGCTCGCCGCCGCCGCCCTCGGCCACTGGCTCGCGACCCTCGCGTGACACGGCCGCCGCTATCGGGCGTCGAGACCGCGAGAAGCCGACCGTGAACGGGTCCTGCCGGAACCCGGTTCGACCGGTTCAGAGGAGGAAGCCGACGCCGAACGTGAGCAGGAGTCCGACCGCGAGCACGACGGCACCGCGTGCGACCTGTCCGGTCGTGTACTCCTGCATCGGCGAGGTGACGCGCCCCTCGCTCGCCGCGTGATCGTGGTCGTCCTCGTGGTGAGAGTCGTCGCTCATACGTCGTGCTCCACACTGCCGGCACTTGACGATTGCCATCCGGCGCGACCGAGCGCGGGCATCGGTGCGTCGAGGTCTCCCCGGCGAGTCAGGCACTCGTCGGGACCGGGATGGGAGAGACGTCGAAGATGCCGAGGACGAGCCACGCGACGAACACCGCGTACGCTCCCAGGAGGAAGTACGCCTCCCTGTTCGACAGGTGGAGGTCGGTGCGGAGGAGCGTGAACAGGAACACCGTCGCGACGGTGAGCGCGGTCATCATCGGGACCGCGACGGCGAAGTCGATGACCACGGCGTCCCCGACCACCGCCGCAACGAGGATACCTGCCGGGACGGCGACGAGGAGGTCGAAGACGTTGCTCCCGAGGACGTTCGCGAGACTCGTCGCGGATTCCCCGGCCTTCGCCGCGCGGATTGACACGAGCGCGTCCGGGAGGCTCGTCCCCGCCGCGATGACCGTCATCCCCCACACCCAGAGGAGGTCCGGCGAGAACCGCGCCGCCGTGTACGTGATCCCGGAGACGAGCGCCTCCACCGAGAGCCCGATCGCCAGCAAGCTCACCGCGAGGAACGCCCACTGCTTCGCGACGTTCAGCTCCGCGGGCGGTGCCTCGGCGTCGTAGTCGCTCGTGTCCTGGTACTGGATGAAGAGGTAGAGCCCGTAGAGCGCGATGGGGAGGGCCGCGAGCGTCGGCGTCACCACCCCGCGGAACTCGCCGGGCGCGCCGTTGTAGATGACCGCGAGCGAGAACGTGATGAGGACGACCGCGACCGCCAGCATGTAGAACTGCGCCTCCTTGAAGACGATGTCGCGGTTCGCCTCCACGCGGTGGTCGACCGCGAGCGAGGAGAGCGCCGGGATGACGAGGATGTTGAAGATCGCGGAGCCGACGATGGCGCCGACACCGAGGCCGAACTCGCCGTGCAGCCACGTCGCGACGACGGCCGACGACAGCTCGGGGAACGACGACCCGACCGCGACGACGATGGCGCCGTGGACGACGGGCGGGAGCCCGTAGTACAGCGACAGGTTCGCCGCGGAGTGCTCCAGCCACTCGCTGGCCTTCCAGATGACCGCGAGCGACGCGATTACGAACACCGCGGCGACGGGAAGCGAGTTCACGAACGGACTCAGCAGCGACATCGTCGAACCCGAGGGGCGACCGTCGCAAGAACCTTGCCGTTCGACTCGGAGCGACCGCGGCGTCGCCAGCGGATTCATCGTCGTCGACGCGTCTCGCTCGGTGCCGGCTACGTCTCTCGGAGCAGTTCGCTCGCGCGTTCCGCGACCGCGTCCCGGAACGAGCCGAGGGCGAACCCACGGCCCGTGGCGGTCCCACCGCCCGACGGCTCGTCCAGCAGCCAGTCGTGCTCCTCGCGGTAGATTGCGGCGAGCAAGCGGTCGTAGACGGTGTCGAAGGACAGCGGGCGGTCGCGCTCGCGGACGGTGCGGGCGACGCGCTCGAACCGCTCCGCGGTCACGGTTCGGGCCGCGGCCTCGGATGCGTCCGCGACCTCGCGGTCGCGTTCGCGAGCCGACTCGGGCGCGTCGCCGCGGATGGCGAGCCGTTCGCCCGTCTTCTTCCGGACGACGACGCCCGCGGCCGCACCGTCGTACCACTCTGAGGGCGGCAGCGACTCGTCCGCGAACCCGTAGTCGCGGACGTGGACCTCCTTCCGGAGGACGTTCACCGGGTCGAGGCCGAACGCGTCGAACGCGCGCTCGGCCGCCTCGACGCGCAGGAGCGCCTCGCGGTCCGCGTCCCAGACGTCGACGCCGAGCACCGACGGCGTCCGCCCCCACTCGTAGGGATAGCCCGCGTGGTGGGTGGCGACGCCGAAGAACGTCACCGACTCGACGTCCTCGACCGCGGCCCGGAGCGCGCTCGCGTCCAGCGACTCGCGGACGTACTTGACTGCGTGCCGGAACCGAAGCGGCGCCTCGTCGGGCGCGAACTCGCGTCGGCGCGTCCCCACGCGGAGCGCGCCCGACGCCCGTAACTGGAAGCGGAAGAGCTCTCCCGCGACCAACTCCTGCACCCAGAGGTGCCCGCCGTCGTCAGCGAACCCTGGCAGGACCTCGGTCGCCGCCGGAACCCCGGGATAGCGCTCCATCGAACTGCGCGGACCGACGCACCCCGGGTACTTGTATAGTAGCGTTTGCAGCCCTTTTCGGGCATGACTCTCGGTATTAGACGTGGCAGCCCAACGGGTCCATCTGTACGAAACGAGCGGGAAGAGGATCGCAAACGCAACTATAGGTTCCACGCTCCCCGGGACAGGACCTGCCGCGGTCCGCCCCGGGCCGTCGCGATGGGCTGTCGCGAGCGGACGCCTTTTGTCCGACGCCCTCCGACGTGGAGGTAGTAACCGTGACTCTCACGAAGCGCGTCATCCCCTGCATCGACGTCGACCTCGACGAGAACGGCGACCCCGCGGTGTACACGGGCGTGAACTTCGAGGACCTCGAGTACACCGGCGACCCCGTCGAGATGGCCAAGCGGTACAACGAAGCCGGCGCGGACGAGTTCGTGTTCCTCGACATCACCGCGAGCGCCGACGGCCGCGAGACGATGCTCGACACCGTCTCCGCGGTCGCCGACGAGGTGTTCATCCCGCTCACCGTCGGCGGCGGCATCCGCACCAAGGACGACATCAAAGAGACGCTGCGCGCCGGCGCGGACAAGGTCTCCATCAACTCCGGCGCCATCGCGAACCCCGACCTCATCGACGCGGGCGCCAGAGCGTTCGGCAACCAGTGCATCGTCATCAGCGTCGACGCACGCCGCCGGTTCGACGACGAGGGCGAGCACTACGTCGACGTCGACGGCGAATCCTGCTGGTTCGAGTGCACTGTCAAAGGCGGGCGCGAAGGCACCGGGCTCGACGTCGTCGAATGGGCGCGCGAAGCCGAATCCCGCGGCGCCGGCGAGCTGTTCGTGAACTCCATCGACGCCGACGGCACCAAGGACGGCTACGACATCCCGCTCACGAAAGCCGTCTGCGACAACGTCACCACGCCCGTCATCGCGTCCTCGGGCTGCGGGAGTCCCGACGACATGTACGACGTGTTCACCGACGCCGACGCCGACGCCGCGCTCGCCGCGAGCATCTTCCACTTCGACGAGTACAGCGTCGAGGAGTGCAAGGCGCGCCTCGACGAACGCGGTATCCCGATGCGTCGCTGACGACCGAGGGACCGTAGAAGCCGTCTCCGAGGTATCGACCTCGCGCGTCGCGACGAGAACGCCGCCGGCTCAGGCTGCCGCGTCGTCGAACGCGGCCGTCAGCGCCGCCGTCTTCCCCTGGATGTCCGCCGCGGCCGCCTCCAGTTCCTCGAGCGGGTCCGCGCCGTTCTCGGTCTTGATGGTCAGGATCGGCTCGGTCTGGCCACCGGACTGCTCGGGGTTCATGTCGTACGTCGCCGCGCCGACGTTCTCCGCCTCCAGGAGCGCCCCCTTCAGGACGTTCATGAACGTGTGGTCCTCGCCCGCGATCTCGATGGAGAGTTCGTCCTCCGTGTTCTCGATGACCCGCAGTTCCATACTCCCCAGTACCCGGGACGTGCGTTTACAGGTTTCGGAACGGGCCGCCGCCCTCGACGTCGATATCGCTCTCGTCGCGAGTTCGTTCCGTCGTCGAGGCAGTGACGTACGGCGTCTTTCGCAAGCCGACGATATTCTGTCGGCGTCGACCGAACGCTTTTCTTCCGCGGCGTCGGTACCTTTGACGATGACCAACGACGCGCTCACCTTTCTCGCGGACTCACCGGTCCGCTCGCGCGTGCTGGGGGCACTGCAGTCGCTCGGTCCGTCCCGTCCGAGTGAACTACGCGACGAACTCGACGTCTCCCGGGCGACCGTCCACCGGAACCTCTCCGCACTCACCGACCGCGGCTGGGTGCGACAGGACGACGACGGCTACCACGTCACGACCGCCGGCGTCCTCGTCCACGGTCACTTCGAGCACTTCCAGGCCGGTATCGAGACCGTCGACAGATTCCAGGCGCTACTCGAAGCGGTCCCTCCCGAAGGCGTCCCGCCGCTCGACGTTCTGGCGAACGCCGAACTCGTCACGACCACCCAGGACAAACCACACGCGCCGGTCATGCGCTACGTCGAGGAGCTCACCGCCAGCGACACCGGCCACGTCCACGGCCTCACGCCGGTCCGCAGCGACATGTTCGACCTCGGGCACGACCAGCTCCTCCAGGCGGGCGTCGAGACCGAACTCGTCCTCCCCAGGGACGTGCTCGAAGCGGAGCGACGAGACGCTGGTGACGAGTTCGGGGAGACGCTCACCACAGACGGGTTCTCGCTGTTCGTCCTCGAAGACGACCCCGGGTTCGGACTGACGGTACTGGACGATAGCGCGTTCGTCGGCGGGTACGGACCGGACAATCAGTTGGTAGCACTCGCGTACGCCACTGACGACTCGTTCGTGTCGTGGGCAGCCGACACGTTCGAGTCGACGCGGTCGAGGGCTGCTCGCGTCCCGGGCGAGCAGGCCGAGGTGGACGAATCCACTCGGCCCGATTGAGACGACAATCAGGGCAGATTCCAGCGTGGGGACCCCGGCCACGGGGCGGGGGCAATGCACCGCGGCCGGAGGCGTCTACACATACGGGGTACTACTGGAAGTATGTACGCCACGAAACGTGTCGCAACCCCTGAAACACCGTCGTCGGGGCGGACGGTTCCACCGCAACCACCAGGAGATATATTTCGGTGGTTGGTCGCGGTTACCAGGTGCCGTGGAACGTGTCGAAGGAGAGGTCCTCGAGCGGCTTGTTCCCGACCGCGATCTCGTACTCGCCGGGGGTCAGCATCGGCTTGTGGAACTGCGGGCCGTCGTCGGTCGTGATACGCGGACAGCCCGTGTTCACGAACGCGTCCATGTCGAAGTTCCGGAGTCGGTCCGGCGTCACCTCGTCCATCGTGATGAGGTACGCGTCGTCGTTGTCCTCCAGGATGGCCTCGGCCTGGTCGAAGCGACCCTGCCCGATCTTCGTGCAGAAGATGACGCCCCACTTCTCCGCGTCCATCGCGCGATGGACGGCGCCGTAGCGCTGCTTCATGAACTTCTCCGTGTCCGCGATCGTCACCACGTTGTTCACGGGGTCCGCGATGACGACCTTCTTGTCGGGGTGCTCCATCGCGAGCCCGAGCGGGTGGAACTTCCCACCGCCGACGTAGAGGATGGTGTCGGCGTCGACGTCAGCGCTCGCGTAGTTGCACCCGAGCACCTGCCCTTCGTGGGTCAGGCGGTCGTCGCCGCGGCGCGTATGGACCTCGTACCCGCGGTCCTCGAGCCACTCGCTCATGTCGCCGAACAGGTTCATGTGCTGGGCGGTCGTCACGAGCCCGACCTCGTCGTCGACGTCGGGGTCCGGGAGTTCTTCGAGGGACTCCTCCATGATGGGTTCGACGTCCACGTTCGAGAACAGCGGCACGTAGATGATCTTGTCCGATTCCTTCATCGGCGAGTGCCCGAAGTGCACGAACACGTCGGTCCGCCGCATCAGGAACGTGTCCAGGTCGCACGCGCCGTAGCACGGCTGGCCGGACAGCATGATGGTGACGTCGTCGGGAACGAGCTCGCGGAGGTCGTCGGCGACGGCCGGGCCTCGTCGCTTCAGGCCCTCGGGGAACTGGAGGCCGACCTTCTTCGCGTCCCGGTCGTGGACCGCGTCGACGATGCGGTCCAGCTCGTAGTCCCACTCGCGGTCGTGCTTCAGGGACATCCCGGTATTCCGGAGGTCGCCTTCGGAGTACGACTCTTGACTCATTGACCCGTCGTAGCCGGCACGGACGGTTAACTCGTACGGTTCCCGGACTTCGAGGCGGGACGCGGAGCGTCCGGTCGGGTGACGGAGCGGAACGCGGCGGTCCAGTCCGTGGGGGAGAAGTCGGTCTGGACGGCGCGCGCGTCACGGGCGAGCCCGGCGACCCGCCGAGCGAGTGCGTGCGAGGAATCGCCGTTCGTCGCGGCTTCGGCGGCGGCCTCGGAGAACGCGGCGACGCGACGCGTGTAGTCGGCTCGGCTCACGGCACCCTCGACCGCGTCGGCAACCGCGGGCGCGGTCGCGGAGGTCGACAGTCGCTCGTCCGGGACGGCTTCGAGCGCGTCCGTGTCGTCCGCGAGCAGGACGTTTGGTCGGACGACACCGGGTGGCGTGGTCGCGGCCAGGACGACGTCGACGACCCGCGTCGGGTAGTCACCGACGAGCACGACGTCGGCGTGTCGGATGCGGTCGACGGCCCGGACGCCGTCGTCGGCCGTCCGAACGTCGTGACCGTGTGCCGATACGGCCTCCACGATCAGCTGGCGACGCTCTGACGGCGGCATCGCCACCAGAACCGTCGCGTCTTTCTCGCCCATCTCGACTGGTACTCGCCCCCCGACGGTATTGAAGGGGGTTCTCCGTTCAGTCGGTTCATTCACCGTTCAAACCGTTCAAACCTTCGTTCAACCGGGTCGAACCGCCGAAACTGGGTCCCGTCCCGGCAATCGACGTCGTTCGCCGCATGTGAACTTGTGGCGGGGGTTCGGCGCGAGAGCGGCTCGCGGCTTCCGGCAAGTTGAAACGCGTCCGGTCCAAGTCTCGACCATGAGCGTTGAGACCGACCGCGATTCGACGACGACGGAGAGCGTGGAGGCGCTCGGGCGGGAACTCGGTGCCGCCATCACGGAACTGAACGAGTACCAGCGGTTCGAGGACGCGAAGGCGGCGGTCGAGGCCAGCGAGGACGCGCAGTCGAAGATCGACGAGTTCGAACAGATCCGCCAGGAGTTCATGCTCGCGCGCCAGACGGGCGAGGCGACGCAGGCGGACCTCCAGAAGGTTCAGGACGCGCAGGCGGAGCTCCACGAGATGCCGGTGATGGCGGAGTATCTGAACGCGCAGAACGAACTGGACGCGCGTCTGGAGGCCGTGAACGAGGCGATCAGCGACCAGCTCATCGTCGACTTCGGCGAGGAAGCGGGCGGCTGCTGTCAGGACTGACCGCGAACGCCACCCGACGCCAGGGGGACGACTCTCGGCGTCGAGCAGGTGAATCTCGGCAACGGGCAGGTGATTCTCGGCGTCGAGTAGGCGACCCTCGACGTGCGGCGATGGCTGGGATGGTGGGTTCGCGCGAGCGTTCGCCGGACTCCAAAGGTACTTTTCGCTCGCCACCGCCGGTTCTCGTATGTTCGTTCTCGTGAACCTGAAGGCGTACCCGTGCGATCACCTCGAAGTAGCGCGTGCTGCGGCGGACGTCGCGGACGATACGGGCGTCCGCGTCGGCGTCGCGCCGCAGGCCGCGCACCTGTCCGCGGTCGCGGAGACGGGCGTCGAGACGTGGGCGCAGCACGTGTCGCCGAACGACTACGGGAGTCACACCGGGAGTACGCTCGCGGAAGCGGCGGCTGACGCCGGGGCGACCGGGACGCTCCTGAATCACTCGGAGAACCGCCTGAAGCTCGCGGACGTCGACGGGTCGCTTCGCGCGGCCGACCGCGCCGGGCTGGAGACGTGCGTCTGCGCGAACAATCCCGCGCAGATCGGTGCGGCGGCGGCGCTCGGCCCGGACGCGGTCGCGGTCGAACCACCCGAACTCATCGGGACCGGGACGCCGGTCAGTCAGGCGGACCCGGACGTCGTGACGGGTGCGGTGGACGCGGCGGCCGCGGTCGACGAGTCCGTGGACGTGTTCTGCGGCGCCGGTATCTCGACAGGTGACGACGTGACGTCGGCGGCCGACCTCGGCGCGACGGGCGTCCTCCTGGCGAGCGGTGTCGCGAAGGCCGACGACCCGGAGGCGGCGCTGAGAGACCTCGTCTCGGGCGCACACTGACTTAATTTCATAACTTAGATAAAGCAATAATTAAGGTGGTCGGGGTCGTTCGTCCGGCCGATGCAGACTCAGGACGTCCTCGCTCGACTGAAGCGAGCGACCACCGACCGCGTCTCCAGGACCCGCGACGACCGGAGCGTCGGTGCCGCCCCCGAGTTCGTCCTCGGCGACACCTGCCAGAACTGCGCGCGCGACAACCTCGCCGCCGCCGTCGAGGACCGCGCACTCGTCCCCGACGAACCGGTCGACGAACGGAATCAGGTGACGCTCTGCGACGACTGTCACGCGGACGCCCCGAGCGAAGCCGCCGCGACCGCCGACGCCACCACCGGCTCCGGGCGGTCGTTCGAACCCTGCGCGAACCGCGCTCACGCCGTGGATACTGACGCCATCCGTGCCCGCGACGACCATCGGTGTCGCGGCTGCGGCGTCCGCGAGCACATCGTCGTCGGCGACGACCTCCACGTCCACCCCGTCGTCCCCATCGACGCCGCCGGCTACCGGCACGCGTACAACTACGTCAGCCTCTGCCCGACGTGCCACAGTCGACTGCACGACTGACCACCGGCCAGCGGGACCGGCGTCCCCACGACTGACCATCAGCCAGTGCCAGCACGCGAGAACAGACATATTAGGGACCGCCACGATTCGGACAGCATGATAGACGAGACGGTCTACGTGACCCACGGGCCTGCGGACCTCTCGCTCGCTCAGGACCTCTTCTCGACCATCCGGAACTTCCCGTTCACCGTCCACGTCGCGATGGAGGAACTCGAATCCGGGCGCTCCCGGAGCGAACTCGGCGGCCGCATCGCGAACGCGGACGTCGTCGTCGCGCTGTTCACCGAGGACGGCGCCACCGACGCGTGGCTCAACCAGGAGGTCGGGTACGCGGTCGCGAAGGGCGTCCCGGTCCTGCCCGTCTACGAGTCGCCGGCGGCCCGCGGCGGGTACGTCGCGGACACCGAGGGCGTCGAACTGGAGCGCGACGCCCTCCCCGTCACCGTCTTCAACCTCGTCTGTCGTCTCCGCGCGGCACTCGCCCCGCTCGGCGCGCTCTCGGTCCCGAACTGGTTCCTCCGGTTCCCCTGCAGCCTCGACGGCTGCGACGGCACCGTCACCATCGAGGTCGAACGCAGCCAGAAGGAGCTCTGGCGGATGCACGAACACAACCAGCCCGTCCGCCAGGACTGCACGACGTGTAACTCCTCGTACTTCTTCGACGCCGGCACGTTCGGGTTCCTGCACCGCGAAGACGGTGCACTCCCCGCCGACGAGTGACCGCACGACCATCGAGCGTCAGTCAGTGAGGACCGCACGACCGTCGGGCGTCAGTCCGTGAGTCGTTCGTACGCGCGTTGGACGCGCCGGAACGCCTCCCGACTCCCGTCCTCGCGGTCCGGATGCACGTCCTTGATGCGCGAGAGGTACGCGTCCCGGACCACGGCCTCGGCGCGACCCGGGTCGACGTCCAGAATCGCGTACGCCTCCGCCCGCCGCATCCGTACCTCGCGGACGACGCCGTTCCGGCGAGCACGGTCCTTGCACGGCGGACAGAACTCCTCGACGCGGTCGGTGGCCGTCACCACCTCGAACAGTTCGACGTCTACCCAGTCACCGCACTGGTCGCATATCGACGGCGTCTCCGCGAGCGCCGTCTCCTCGACGTCGGCCGCGTCGACCGCCTCGACTGCCTCTTCATCGCTGTCCGCGTCGGGCACGCCCGCTTCGCCCGCGCCGTCCGCGTCGGAGTCCGCGCGCTCGGTGTCGGCGTCTGCGCGCTCGGCGTCGCGCGCGTTGTCGTCCGCGTTCTCTCCGAACGCGTCGGCGTCACTCGTCGTGCGAGCGGCGGCACGGGCGTACGACGCGCACTCCTCGCAGCACGCGACGGTCGTCCCGTCGTCCAACTCCACCGCCGTCATGTCGTTCACGTCGAAGCGCTCCCCACACCCCGAGCAGTCCCCGCGGTGGCCGTCGACGCTCGTCCGCCGCGACATCGACTCAGCGTGCTCGCGGCAGTCCTCGCAGACCGCGACCGTCCCGTCGTCCGGGAGCGCCACCGTCTCGAACTCGTCGACCGGACGCGTCGTCCCGCATCCCTCGCACTCGCCGCGCTGGCGCGCGACCGCTGTCGGGTCGTCGTCGGCGACCGACTCCGCGTGCTCGCGGCACTCCGGACAGCACACGGCGTGCTCGTCGCCGGGGAGCGATACCGCGACGAGCTCCTCGACGGGGAGTGAACGCCCACAGCCGTCACAGCCGCGTCGGTCGACGACAGCCATCACCTACACGTTACGGTTCGACCCATATTAGTTTTCAGTATCCCCCCGCGAGGATTAAGTCGCGAGAAGCGGCCAGGGGCACTCGCGCCCGACGGTGACGGCGCACGGTCCCTATAGCCAGCCTTCGCGCCGGAAGTACGCGACGAGCACGACCGACACGCCCGCCATCCCGAGGAGGACCGCGGGATAGCCGTACGTCCACGCGAGCTCCGGCATGTTGTACGGCGACTCCGAGAAGTTCATGCCGTACACGCCGACGACGAACGTCAGCGGGAGGATGATGGTCGCGACGACCGTGAGCCGCTTCATGACCTCGTTCGTCGACATCGACAGCGAGTTCAGGTAGATGTCGCGCGCACCGGTGACGAGGTCGCGGTACGTCTCCACGAGCTCGACGAGCTGGACGACGTGGTCCTGGACGTCGCGGTAGTACTTCTCGGTGTCGTCGGCGACGACGTCGACGTCGCCGCGCGCGAACGTCGACAGCGCGTCTCGCGTCGGCCACAGCAAGCGGCGGGTGGCGAGCAACTCGCGGCGGAGGCTGTTGATGCGTTCGAGCGTGTCGATACCGGTCGCTCCGACGACGGCGTCCTCGACGGCCTCGATGTCGCTCTCTATCTCGTCGAGGACGTCGAAGTACTCGTCGACGAGCGCGTCCAGGACACGGTACGCGAGGAAGTCCGCGCCGCGCGAGAGGAGGCGCTTCTCCTCGCGCGTCGCCGCCTCCCAGACGCGGCCGACCGCCGGGAGCGTCCCGGTCGAGAGCGTCACGAGCCAGTCGTCGCCGAGGAACACGCCGACGGGCTGGTCCGATAGCTCCTCCTCGAACGTGGTGTCGCCGCCGCGGAGGCGCGCGCTCTTGACGAGCACGAACACGTGCTCGTCGAACTCCTCGACCTTCGGTCGGACGCCTCGCTGGACGTCCTCCAGTTCCAGCTCGTGGATGCCGAACGCCTCGCAGACGCCGCGCATCTCGTCGGCGGTGCCCTCGGAGACGCGAACCCACGTCGTGCCGGTCGCGTCCTTCGCCTCGCCGACGTCCTCGTGCGGTTCGACGCCGTCGGGCGACAGGACGTGCGTCTGGATCACGACCCGTCACCCGCGGAGACGGCCGCGACCGTGATACCGATCATGAGTCCGGTGAGCGCGAACGCGCGCCCCGGATATGACGCGAGCACGCCGGCGGCGTACCCGAGGACGCTGGCGACGGTGAGTCCGACCCCGGTGGCGAACGTGCGATTCATGCACTCGCCGTCGACTCCCTGCGGGAAAAGCGTTCGCGCGCCCAGCCGGGGCGGGTGGTCGCGCCGTCCGCGTCAGTCGTCGCGGCCGGCGGCGTAGTCCGGGAGGGCGTCGTCCTGCATGACGGCGCCGCGGCCGCCGTCGACGAGGAGGCTCGCACCGGTGACGAAGCCGGCGTCGTCGCTCGCGAGGAAGGCGACGGCCGCGGCGACGTCCGCCGGCGAACCGAGTCGCCCGACGGGGTGGGTCCCTTCGACGTCGCGTCGCCGGTCGTCGGGGAGTTCGGCCGCGGTTCGCTCGACGAGCACCCACCCGGGGTTGACGGTGTTCACGCGGACGTCCGGCCCGAGGTCGAGCGCCATCGCGCGCGTCATCCCGTCGATACCGGCCTTGACGGCGTTGTACGGGAAGTGCTCGGGCATCGTCGACGTCGCGTGGTTCGAGGAGACGTTCACGACCGCGCCCGAGTCCATGTGCGGGAGCGCGTGCTTGACGGCGAGCCAGTACGCGCGGAAGTCCGTCTCGACGACGTACTCCCAGTCCTCCATCGTCGCCTCGGCGGTGCTCGTCTCGGTCTGCACGCCGGCGTTGTTCACGAGGACGTCGATGCCGCCGAAGTGTTCCGCGGTCGCGTCCATCAGCGCCGCTATCGCGTCCGGGTCGCGGACGTCGGCTTCGACGAACGCCGCGTCCCCGACGCCGTCGTCGTCGATGGCGTCGACGGCGTCGACGACCGACTCGCCCTCGTCGGCGTCGAGGCCGTGCACGACGACGTCCGCGCCTTCGCGAGCGAGCCGGTGAGCGATGCCCTCGCCGATACCGCGCGTCGACCCCGTCACGACCGCGGTATCGCCCGCGAACCGCCGGGCGTCCCCGTCGAGCCCCGCGGTCTCGGTCACCATTCCGCCACGCTCCCGTCGTCGTGCCGCCACACGGGGTTTTGCCAGTCGACGCTCCCGGCGCGCGCCTCGACGACGTCGCGGTCGATCTCCACGCCGAGTCCCGGCCCCTCCGGTAGCGGGAGGAAGCCGTCCTCGAACGCGAAGACGCTCGGGTCCGCGAGGTAGTCGAGCACGTCCGCGGACTCGTTGTAGTGGATGTCGAGGCTCTGCTCCTGGATGAGCGCGTTCCCCGCGACGGCGTCGACCTGCACGCACGACGCGAGCGCGAGCGGTCCGAGCGGACAGTGCGGTGCGAGCGCGACGTCGTACGTCTCCGCCATCGCCGCGATCTTCGCGACCTCCGTGATGCCGCCGGCGTGACTCAGGTCCGGTTGGACGACGTCCACGGCCCCGGATTCGAGGACGTCCCGGAAGTCCCCGCGGGTGTAGAGTCGCTCGCCGGTCGCGATGGGCGTCGACGTCTGGGCCTGGATAGCGGGGAGCGCATCGAGGTGCTCGGGGAGCACCGGTTCCTCGACGAAGAACGGGTCGTGCGGTTCGAGCGCGGTCACGAGGCGCTTCGCCATCGGTTTCGAGACGCGGCCGTGGAAGTCGACGGCGACGTCGACGTCCCGTCCGACGGCGTCGCGGACCGTCCGGAGCCGGTCGACCGCGGCGTCGACCGCGCTCGGCGAGTCGACGCGCCGCAGCTCCGCGGTCGCGTTCATCTTCAGCGCGTCGTAGCCCGCGTCGACCTTCTCGCGTGCGGCGTCCGCGACGTCGTTCGGGCGGTCCCCGCCGACCCACTGGTACACCTGGACGCGCTCGCGGACCGGGCCGCCGAGCAGCTCGTACGCCGGCGCGTCGAAGTGCTTCCCCCGGAGGTCCCAGAGCGCCTGGTCGATGCCCGCGATTGCGCTCATCAGGACCGGGCCGCCGCGGTAGAACCCGCCGCGGTACATCGTCTGCCAGTGGTCCTCGACCGGGAGCGGGTCCTCGCCGACGAGGTAGCCGTCCATGAGCTCCTCGACGGCCGCACGGACGGTGTGTGCGCGCCCCTCGACGACGGGTTCGCCCCAGCCGACGAGCCCGGTGGCGGTCTCGATGCGGAGGAACAGCCACCGCGGCGGGACCTCGTACAGGTCGTAGTCGACGATCTTCATACCGCCGCGTTCGCCGACGCCGCACTTGGCACTGCCGACGCCGGCACGGCACTCGCGGTCCGTGACCGATGCCCCCGCGACCCGCCGGGCATCGGGTCGTCAGCTTGAAGCGCCAGAGCGCGCGAGTGTCGTCCGTGACCGACCCCGACGCTGACGCGGACGCCGACGCTGACGCGGACGCCGACGCGGACCTCGACGGTGCGGAGGACGCGGACGCAGATGCTGGCTTGAACGCGGAGTCCGGGCGAGCGCTCGCGGTCCGCGACCGGGTCCGCGACGAGCACGGGGACTTCGTTGACGCGGTCGCGGCCGCGGGTCGCGTCACCGCCGAATCCTGGGCCGACTCGCACGCCCCGTCGCGGCGCGCGCTCGTCGACCGCTTCGAGCGCGTGCTCCGGGAGACCGGGACGCTCGACGCCGCGCCCGCCGCGCTCTCGACCGCGGTCGACGCCGCCGGGGGGAGCCTCCAGGCCGACCCCGTGCCGTCGCCGCCGTACGTCGCCGTCACCGCCGAAGGCGTCGTCCTGCGCGCGACCACGGACGTCGGGCGCGTCGTCGTCACCGTCGCACCGTTCGCGGTCGACCGCGACCCCGTCCGGTACGTCCACCGCGGCCTCGACGCCGACGCCCCCGAACTGGTCGCGGTCAGCGTCCACGACTGACAGCCCTCCAGCAGCGCGCACGCCACTCGCGTCGGTGTGGCGAGACCCGGCAGCAACCGCGGCGACGCCCACGTTTATGCGCCGACGCGTGCTCCCGGGTCTCATGCACGAGCGCGCCGCCGACTTCACGAAACGAGCTCGCGAGGAGCACGGTCTCGACCTGGAGACGACGGAGTTCCCGGAGGGCACGAAGACCGCCGCGGACGCCGCCGACGCCATCGGGTGCGACGTCGCGCAGATCGCGAGCAGTATCGTCCTCGTCGCCGGCGACGACCCGGTCGTCGTCGTTACGAGCGGCGCGAACCGCGTTTCGATGGCGAAACTCGCCGCCGAGTGCGGCGTCGACGAGGGCGACGTGAGGATGGCCGACGCCGACGAGGTCCGCGAGGCGACCGGGTACGCCATCGGCGGCGTCCCGCCGTTCTGTCACCACGGCGACCGCGGGCCGGTGCCGACGTACCTCGACGACACCCTCACCGACTACGAGGTCGTCTGGGCCGCCGCCGGCACCCCGGAAGCGGTCTTCCCGGTGCCCCCGGAGACCATCGAGGCGACCGCCGGCGCGACCGCCCTCGACGTCGCGGAGTGAGGGCGGGCCGAAGCCGCGGAGCCGGGCTGATCGTCGCCGCGAGATTCTCACGCGATGGCACCGACGCCCACCTTTATCCCGCCGCCGGCCGTCGGTTCGACTGATGGGACGCTTATCAGCTGTGTTCGCGCCGGACCGCGTTGCCGTGGTCGGGGCGACGGACCGCGAGGGGTCCGTGGGTCGCGCCATCCTCGAGAACCTCGATTCGGGGTTCGTCGGGGACGTCATCGCGGTGAACCCGAACCGCGAGGCGGTGCTCGGGCACGAGTGCTACGACGCGCTCACCGACGCGCCCGCGACGGACCTCGCCGTGGTCGTCGTGCCACCGCAGGTGGCGGTGCCGGTGGTGCGCGACGCGGGCGAGGCCGGCGTCGAGGCGGCGGTCGTCATCACGGCCGGGTTCGGCGAAGCCGGCGGCGAGGGCGCGACGAGGGAGCGCGAGCTCGCCGACGTCGCGGCCGAGTACGACCTGGACCTCGTCGGCCCGAACTGTCTCGGCGTGATGAACACCGGCGTCGACATGAACGCGACGTTCGGCCCCGAGATGGCTCAGGCCGGGAACATCTCGTTCATGAGTCAGTCCGGGGCGTTCATCACGGCCGTCCTGGACTGGGCGAACGACGAGGGCATCGGGTTCCGCGACGTCGTGTCGCTGGGGAACAAGGCGGTCCTGGACGAGACCGACTTCGTCGACCACTGGGGCGAGGACGCGGACACGGACGTCGTCATCGGGTACCTCGAATCGATCAAGCGCGGTCGCGAGTTCGTCGACACCGCTCGCGAGGTCACCGAGGACACACCCGTGGTGCTCGTGAAGTCCGGGCGGACGGACGCCGGCGCGCACGCCGCGTCCAGTCACACGGGCGCTATCGCCGGGAGCGAGGCGGCGTACGAGGCCGGACTGGAGCAGGCGGGCGTGCTCCGCGCCGATTCCGTCGAGGAGCTGTTCGACTGGTCGCGCGTCCTCGCGGACCAGCCGCTGCCGGACACCGACGGCGTCGCCGTCGTCACGAACGCGGGCGGTCCGGGCGTGATGGCGACCGACGCCATCGGCGACGCGGACCTCGACCTCGCGTCGTTCACCGACGACACGCACGCGACGCTCAAGGCGTCGCTCCCGGACAACGCGAACGTCTACAACCCGGTCGACGTCATCGGTGACGCGGACGTCGAACGGTTCGCGACCGCGCTCGACGCGGTCCTCGGCGACCCGAACGTCGGGAGCGCCGTCGTCGTGTCCGCGCCCACCGCAGTCCTCGAGTTCGAGGACCTCGCCGCGGAGATCGTCGCCGCACAGGAACGCCACGACCTCCCGGTCGTCGCGTGCCTCATGGGCGGTGAACGCTCCGAGGCGCCCGCGGCGACGATGAGCGAGCGCGGCATCCCGAACTACTTCGACCCGGCGCGCGCCGTGTCGGGACTGGACGCGCTCAGCGACTACCGCGAGATCCGCGACCGCGAGTACGACGAGCCGGCGTCGTTCGACGTCGACCGCGAGCGCGTTCGCGAGATCCTCGACGAGGCCGCGGACCGCGGCGAGAACCGCATCGGCGTCGAGGGGATGGAGATACTGGACGCGTACGGTATCGACACGCCCACGGGCGAGGTCGCGACGTCGCCGCACGAGGCGCTGGACGTCGCCCGGGGCATCGACGGCCCGGTCGCGATGAAGATCGTGAGCCCGGACATCCTCCACAAGTCCGACATCGGCGGCGTGAAGGTCGGCGTGGCGTTCAACGACGTCTACGACGCCTACGAGGACCTCGTCACGCGAGCGCGGAACTACCAGCCGGACGCGGACGTCCTCGGCGTGCAGGTCCAGGAGCTCCTTGACCTCGACGACGCCGTCGAGACCATCGTCGGCGTGAACCGCGACCCGCAGTTCGGCCCGCTCGTCCTGTTCGGTCTCGGCGGAATCTTCGTCGAGGTCATGGAGGACACGAGCCTGCGCGTCGCGCCCGTCGGCGAGAGCGAGGCCCGGGAGATGACCGAGGAGATACAGTCCGCGCCGCTCCTGCGGGGCGCGCGCGGCCGCGAGCCCGTTGACGTCGACGCGGTCGTCGACACCGTGCAGCGGCTCAGCCAGCTCGCGACGGACTTCCCCGCGATACTCGAACTGGACGTCAACCCGCTCGTCGTGAAGCCCGACGGTGCGACCGCCGTCGACCTGCGACTCACCACCGACCTGGAGGAACTATGACCGACTCGTTACTCGTCACCGGCACGGAGGATAGCATCGGGAAGACCGGCATCGCGCTCGCGCTTGCGAGGCTCGCTCGCGACGACGGCGCGACGGTCGGCTACATGAAACCGAAGGGGACGCGCCTGGAGTCGAACGTCGGGAAGACCCTCGACGCGGACCCCATGCTCGCACGGGAGCTCCTCGACCTCGACGAGGAGATGCACGAACTGGAGCCCGTCGTGTACTCGCCGACGTTCGTCCAGCAGGCGATCCGCGGCCGCGAGAACGGCGACGACGTCGCCGACCGCGTCGCGGAGGCGTACGCGGACATCGCCGACGACAGGGACCTCGTCGTCCTCGAGGGCGGCGGCGGGCCCGCGACCGGGAGCGTCATCTCGCTCACGGACCGCGACGTCGCCGACCTCGTGGACGCCCGCGTGCTCGTCGTCGCGAGCTACGAGGAGCCGTGGGACGTCGACTCGGCGCTCGCGTACGCCGAGAGCTTCGGCGACCGGCTCGCCGGCGTCGTGTTCAACGGCGTCCCCGACCAGGCGTACGACGAACTGGAGACGGACGTCCTGCCGTTCCTCGAAGGCCGCGGCGTCCCCGTGCACGGCGCCGTGCCGCGCGTCCAGGACCTCGCGGGCGTCACCGTCGGCGACCTCGCGGACGAACTCGGGGCGACGACGCTCACGGACGTGCCGACGGACGCGTACGTCGAGCGGTTCTCCGTCGGCGCGATGAGCGGCGACGAGGCACTCCGCCAGTTCCGCCGGACGAAGGACGCCGCGGTCATCACGGGCGGTGACCGCAGCGAGATCCATACCGCTGCACTCGAGGCACCCGGCGTCAAGTGCCTCATCCTCACCGGCGGCCATCGCCCGCCGGGCGCGGTCCTCGGGAAGGCGACGGAGAAGGGCGTCCCCGTCCTCTCCGTGCAGTCGGACACGCTCACGACCGTCGAGCGCGCCGACGCCGTCGTCCGCTCCGGTCGGGCGCGCGACGAACGCACCGTCGACCGCGTACAGGAGCTCGTCACGGGGCACGTCGACGTGGACGCCATCCTCTCGTAAACCCCGGACGCTCGTCGACTGATGGCTGACGGCGGCCGCGGACGCCGTCTCTCAACCAGCTGAGGAATTGTCCACGCCCAAAGAGTTTTCCACGGGCACGTCTACGTTCCGCCAGTGACAGCGACGACTGGCGGGGGCGGGTGCTAGTGGCGGAGTTCCCGGACGCCTACTGGCTGCTCGTCCAGTTACTCGCCCTCCTGAACGTCGTCGTGCAGGCGGTCGCCATCGTTCTCTCGGTCGTCGCCGTCAGGGGATTCCGGGGTGCACCGATAAATCGCGTCCTGAAACCCATCCCGGTCGCGTTGACCTGCATGCTCGTCGTGAACATGCCGTGGGCGTCGTTCTACCTGTTCGAGATACCGTACGCCAGCGTCGTGTACGCGGTCGTGTTCAGCGTCGGCGTGCTCGCGGCGGTCGTCGCGGCGTTCCAGGCGACGATGCTGCTCACCGAACGGAGGGACCTCTGATGGGGGTCGTCGACACCCTCCTCGCGAACCCCTACCAGGTCCTCGCGGCGGTCCAGATCGCGGCGTTGCTCGCCGCGAGCGCGCTCCTGGCGTATCCGACGGTCGCGTACGCGCAGAACGTCGCGTACACGGAGGGACTCGTCGGGCTCGCGACGGGGTTCTTCCTCCTGACCATCTCGAACACGGTCGGCGTCCTCATCGACGCCGACCTGCTCGCGCCCGCTGTCGACCACACCGCTGGCATCACGAGCATCATCAATCTCGGGGCGTCGGTCGCGGCGACCATCGGTATCTACTACTTCGCGCGTCAGTTCATCCAGACTGACTCGACGGGGTTCGAGACGACCGACCCGGAGGGGTCGGGGGGGTTCGACGATGCCGACGACTAGCGGCCCGTCGCGACGCGAGTCCGACGACGACCTCGACGTGCCGTCGGGAACGCAAGCGCTCGTGTTGACGCCATCGCTCCGGTCGCCGCTCTCGGCCGTGCCGCCCGCGGCGTTCGAGAACACGCTCGTCGTCTCCAACACGCGGCCGCCGCGGAAGGTCGAACAGCTCGTCCGGGACCGCGGCGGCGACCCGAACGCGGTCGGGCTCGTCCCCGTCTCGGGGTCGCCCGTCGACTACGACGGGCCGCTGTGGACGACGAGCGTCGTCCACCCGAACGACCTCTCGGGCATCTACGAGCGCTTCGACCGCGGCATGAACCACGTCAAGCCGGGCGAGGGCTGGGTCGTGTTCGACAACGTGAACGTCCTCCTGATGTACGCCGAGCGGTCCGGTGTCGAGAACCTCCTGGAGAGCGTCGCGTCGAACGTCCGCAGACGGAACGCCGCGGGTGCGTACGCCCTCGTCCGCGACGCGGTCACCGACGAGACGTACGCCGATATCGCGAGCGTGTTCGACGTGGAACGAGACTTCTCGGACGACGGCCACTGACGGGGCGTCGTCGACCGGACGGACGTGCTTCTCGCGACGGAGAGGGCCACGAGAGCCGTCGCCGTGGGTCGTGACGTGGTGGCGTCGCTGTTCGACGGTCGTCGCGGGGCCACCGCCGCGTGCTCTGACGGTGCGCCTCGGATACTTGGACCCCCGACTTGCGTCGGCCGTTCGTCAGCTGTCGCGGACGGTGACCACCGAAACGGCAGACCGGGGCAGAAGACTCCAAGTGGTTAATTAATCTGTGTTTGTTCTTGCGCGAACCTTCAGTACATTTCAACAAACCGCCGCAAACCGGAAAATATTATAGTACGAAGTTCGGTAGTTGGACCCATGGTAGACAGGTCCAGGCGAGACGTGCTGAAGTTCAGCGGAGCACTACTCGGGGGCATCGCGGTGGGGTCGACTGTCACGGCGGCCGAATCCAGCGATCGCTTCCTGCTCGAGGCGAAGAAACGGAGCGTCAGCGACGTCGAAGCGGACGGCCTCGACGTCGTCTTCGACCTCTCGGAGACCGGGTACTTCCTCGTGGAGGGCGCCGAGAAGGACCTCCAGCGGACCAAGGGCAAGTACGCGCCGGACATCGAGCTGTCGTTCGACGGCGGCGTCAAGCGCGTCGACGCCGACGTCGACGCGCCATCCGCGACCGACGAACCCCTCTACGGCTACCAGTGGGACAAGCAAGCACAGCGCATCCCGGAAGCGCACGAGACGACGCGCGGCGAGGGCGCTCGGGTCGCCATCATCGACAGCGGCGTCGACGCCGCCCACCCCGACCTCGGGCACGCCGTCGACGAGGAGCTATCGCGGAACTTCACGGGCGACGGCCAGGGCGCCGCCAACGCCGCGGGCGGCTACCACGGCTCGCACGTCGGCGGCATCGTCGCCGCGAACGACCAGAACGAGAAGGGCGTCGTCGGGACCGCACCCGGCGCCGACCTCGTCGACTGTCGGGTGTTCACCGAGAGCGGCGGCGGGTCGTTCGGCATCGTCCTCGCGGCCGTCGCCTACAGCGCGCAGATCGACGCGGACGTCGCGAACCTCTCGCTGGGCGCGTACCCGGTCCCGCGCCAGGAACTCGGGTCGTTCTACGGGAAGGCCCTGAACAGCGTGATGACGCACGCGAACAGCCAGGGGACCCTGCTGACGATCTCCACGGGGAACGACGCCGCCGACCTCCAGCACGACAAGAACTTCATCAGCATCCCCAACGAGGGCGCGCAGGCGGTCGGCGTGTCCGCGACCGGCCCGGTCGGGTTCGGATGGGGTGGAGACGGACTGGAAGCACCGTTCGACTCGCCCGCGAACTACACGAACTACGGGACGAACGCGGTCACGCTGTCCGCACCCGGCGGCGACTACGACCCCGCCTTCCCAACGGGCTGGTACTACGACATGGTGCTGAACACCATCTCCGAACCCGAGTTCGACGAGAACGGCGACTACATGGGTTCCGCACCTGATTACTCGTGGATCGCGGGGACGTCGATGGCCGCGCCGCAGGTCGCCGGCGCCGCCGCCCTCGTCAAGTCCGCGGCGCCCGAGATGAGCGCGAACCAGGTCGAGAGCCTCCTCAAGCGCACCGCCACCGACGGTACCGGCGGGAAGGAGTACCACGGCAGCGGCTTCGTGGACCCGGTTGGCGCGCTCAAGGAACTGTAACGCGACGCCGTCCACCGCCTCGTTCGTCCGACATCCGTTCTCCTCGCGCGGTCACAGCGTCCACTCACAGCGCTCGCTCGACCGTTCCGCGTCGACGCCGCGGTCGCCCGTCGCTCCGCCGCCGCCAAGAGGAGTGACGAGAGACGCGTCGCTCGCGACGTGAACCAGTCGAAAAGCGGGATATCCCGCGCGACGCCAGGCTCGGGCAAAGCCCCGCGTCGAAGTGCCGGCTTGTCAGAGGCACCCGGCACTCGAACGATACGAGCGGGGGTGCTTAACCCTACGGGCTCCCTCACACATCGCCGACCGGTACACGTACTTGAACGTGATGGCCATTTAAGTTATGTCGAGCGCGGGGCGAGTGCAACCAGCGGTCGAGGGATGGATTCATGCACCGGCGGCGCGCACGGTCGAGCGTGTTCCCGGCAATCGAGTACCTGTCGTGGATCGACGGCCGCCCGGACGAGGTCGCGTACGACCTGGCGTCCAGCGACCTGCGCCCGGCGACCCAGGCCGACGGCCCGATACCCGACCGGCTCACCGACCGTGCGGACCCACCGGGCGACCCGCGACTGGACGCGCTCGTCGCCGACCAGTACGGCGTCTCGCCCGACGAGGTCCTCGTCACCGCGGGCGCGACGAACGCGAACGCGCTCGCGTTCGCCGTCGCCGCACAGCGCCTCGCCCGCGACCCCGAACGCACGACCGCCACGAGCGACATCGGCCCGGACGACGACGCCTCGACGTCGCGCATCCTCGTCGAGAAACCCGGCTACGAGCCCCTGACCGCGACCCCGAAAGGGTTCGGTGCGCGCGTCGACCGGTTCATGCGGCCGCAGGGCGTCCTCGACCCCGCGCGGGTCGACGGCGCACTCACCGACGCCACCGACCTCGTCGCCGTCACCGACCGCCACAATCCGACCGGGCGACGGGCCGACCGCGACGCGCTCGCAGCCACGGCCGACCTCGTCGCAGACGCGGACGCTCGACTGCTCGTCGACGAGGTGTACGCACCGTTCACCACCTCACCGACCGACGACCCGTTCGGCGCTCCCTCGATGGCCGGGACGGACGGCGTCGTCGCGACCGGGTCACTCACCAAGTTCCTCGGGTTCGGCGGCCTCCGCATCGGCTGGCTCGTCGCCGACCCCCAGTTCGTCGCCGCCGCCGAACGCGTCCGTCACCACCTCCCGAGCGTCGCCAGCCCGTCCGTCGCACTCGCCCGCCGCACCTTCCACCACCTCGACGACCTCGCCGCCGACAGGCGCCGACGCATCCAGCGCAACCACGACCTGCTCGCCGACTTCGCCGCCGACCACCACGACCTCGCCGGCCACGTCCACGACGGCGCCACCTACGCCCTCCTCGAACACGATGCCGTCGACGGCGACACCCTCACCGACCGCGCGCTCGACGCCGACGTCCTCGTCGTCCCCGGCCGCTTCTTCGACCGCCCGGACGCGGTCCGCGTCAGCCTCGGCCGACCCACCCAGCAGGGCAGCGCCGCACTCGACGCGCTCGCCGACGTCCTCGACGACCTCCCGTAACCACCTTCGCGCAGACCAGGCGATGCGACGTGGGCTCGCAACCCCCGACGACCAACTTATAAGACCCGCCATCCCGACGGACGACGTATGGACGGCACCCCACAGGAGATCACGTCGGTCGTCGGACGGGAGGTGTACTCGAACAACGGCGTCTACGTCGGCGAGATCGAGGACGTCAGGCTCGATATCGAACGCGAGACCGTCACCGGAATCGCACTCTCGACGCTCAACTCGGACATCTTCGGGAACGCGATGCAGGAGTCGCGCGGCATCATCATCCCCTACCGCTGGGTTCGCGCGGTCGGCGACATCGTCCTCGTGAACGACATCGTCGAACGGTACCGCGGCGCCGGCGAGGAAGAGGAAGCCGCCGCCTGACCGGTCCACGCCTCACTTCTCGCAGTCCCTGCATCGCGACGCACGGCTCCCCGTAACCCGGAACGCGGCGACGAACGAACCCGTCGGTCGACTAGGAGCCGTTACCGGATTCACCGCTCTCGACGCCCATCGCCTCGAAGAGCTTGCGCTTCACCGCCTCCTCCGTGAGCTGGAGGAGCGTATCCCGGTTGTCGTCGTTCGTCTCGATGCCCGTGAAGATACCGAGGGGGATCTCGGCGCTCGCCTGCGTCGAGTGCCCGGCGGCCTCGCCGATGTCGCCGTACGCGTCGCTCAGCATCTTCCCGATGTTCATCCGGATGTCCTTCGAGCGCGCGGCGAGATAGATGCGGTCCTCGCCGATACCGAACACCGCCGTGGTCGTGATGCCTTCGAGGTTCAGGAGGTGCTGGGCGGCCTGCGCCAGCGCGTCGCGGTCACGGACGAACCCCGCGTTCGACACGAGATGACTCCCCTGGACCTCGCGACTCTGGATGGCCTCCGCGAGCACGTCGAGCGTCTCCGGACTCATGCTCGGCGACTCGACCTGCTCGAGGAGGTCGTGGTTCGCGAACGGATAGAGGTACGCGGCCGCCGTCAGGTCCGCGGGCGTCGTATCCCGCTTGAAGTCGAGGGTCTCCTCTCGAATCCCGTACAGCAGGGCGGTCGCGACCGCCTCGTCGACGTTCATGTCGAACTCCTGGATGTACTTCGTGAGGATGGTCGACGTGGAACTCATCGCCGGCCGGATGTCGACGAACGTCGCGTCGTACTCCTCCTCGGGCTCGTAGTGGTCGATGAGGACGTCCACGTCCAGGTCGACGGTCTCGCCGGACTTCGCGTGGTCGACGAGCGCGATGGTGTCGTACTCGTCGTGGTCCTCGACGTCCGTCCAGTTCAGGAGCTCTATCCCGAGGAGGTTCACGAACGCGCGGTTCTCCTGATGACCGATATCGCCGAGATAACAGATGTCGGCGTCGACGCCGACCGTCTCCGCGATCGCCTGGAGCGCGGCAGCGCTCGCGATGGCGTCCGGGTCGGGGCTGTCGTGGGTCAGGATGGCGACGCGTTCCTTGGTCGCCGACAGCACCTCGCCGAGCTTCGACGCCTTGAACTCGAGTTCGCCGGATTCGAGGCTCCGCATCGCGGCGTCCGCGATGACCGAAGAGGGATTGATGACGACGTCCGCGCCGAGCGCCGTCAACTCGTCGCCGCTCACGGGGTCGCTCGCGCGCACGACCACGAACTGCTCCTGGTCGCGTTCGCGGATGTGTTCGACCGCGCGCTTGTTCGCCTCCACGTCCGAGGACATGATGAGGACGACGTCCTGGTCGCTCACCTCCTCGACGACGTGCTCGTCGCTGATGTCCGCGACCTGCGCGTTCAGGTCCTGATCGCGGAGCGCTTCGACACGTCCCTCGTCCTTGTCGACGATGAGGACGTCCTTCCCCTGCTCGACGAGCTCCTCGGCGACCGCGTGGCCGACGCTCCCACACCCCAGGATAGCGTACTTCGACATCGAGGAGATCGTGACCCCGGTACTCATATATGGCTCAACTAACTCTCACGTCACTTAACGCTCCCGAACGCTCGCGCACCACCGGACGACCCCCCAGACCGCCGGGCGGCGAGCGTGCGACCACACCACGAACCCTCCCCGAATGAAAACCCTTTTTAACACGACCCCGTAACGAACGAGTGCACTCAGGGCCGGTAGCTCAGTTAGGCAGAGCGTCTGACTCTTAATCAGACGGTCAGGGGTTCAATTCCCTTCCGGCCCGCTTCTCTCGCGGTCATTTCTGATTGTCCAGACAGCGTCGGGTTCCTTTTAAACTCATTGCTCCTGAGCGATGTGAGTTCGACCCGTCGTGGGTTGCGGGTGTCCGCCGTCCTGCGACGAGTTGAGTGTGGAATCTCCAGTAATAAAAAAGCCGGCCGGCAGATACTGCGAATTTACGTCGACTTGCTCGCGCGCGCACCACCCTCCAAAGCAACGTCCGTAATCTGATAGATGTCTGTCGGCGAGCACGCGACTTGCAGCGGCGTGCCATCGTACCTCGCCGCGCGCGGATTCGACCTCTGGTGTACGAGTGCGACAGCCTCTCTCGTCTCGTCACTGTAACCAGCCAACGCGTTCTCTATCAGGCCGTCTTCATCCTCGATGACGAGGTGGTCTGCCCTACACCTCTCGACGCCGTACTCGGCCACCAGCTCGCGAAGTCGCCCCCGCAGACTCGACTGTAGGTCGTCGACAGCGGGATAGAGGAGGTACTCGTCGACCCCCGAAACGCGTGCGGTGCTGTCGAGGATTGACTTCGGTAAGAGATCGACAATCTCGGGCGCGCTCATTTCCTCGCGCGGAGCCGTATCGTCACCGTCCATCTCCATTCGGTCTCGCCGGACGCGTTTTGGTACCGCCTCGCGTCCGAACGCGATGACATCCGTGGGCCATTCCAAGGCGCCACGAAGGATTTCGGGAACGCGTCCCCGGTAGACCGCCATCCGGTCACTATCCTCGATGACTGCGAGGCGCGACTCAGATCGAACGTGTCCGTTTCGAATCTCTTCGACCTTGCGGACGCGGTATCGATCGAGTTCCCCAAGGTATTCGTCGCGCTCTTGGTAGAACCTTTCCTCTGTCCCCGACGGACTCAGCGGCCGATAGATCGGTTCGGTGCGGACGGGTTCGGCTAGCTTGCGAACCTGTGCCGGTTTCTCTTGCCTCCATCGAGCGAGGATTGTCTCATGCGCTGTTACGAGCGTCTTGGCTGCCAGATTTGTCATCCACCCCGCCCTGAGGTCGTCGATTGTTTAACTGCACTGTCTCGGCGGGTAATTTGGAATGGCAATAGTCGTGGCAATTTTCAATTTACACCACCCCCGGGCTATTGAGGTTTCAACGGGGGCACTGGACTCTCAAAATGCTTCAGTCGGCGAGGTCGACCGGCCGAAGCAGTTGGAGGACTTTGAAATGGTAGTCCGGGAAACTTCGTGCTCACAGTACAGCCTCTAGCAGGCCTGAATTCCGGCGTCTAAACAAGCCAGAAGTACTCTGGTTCTCACTATGGTTGTCCATTCAGTCCAGTCACACGTCGAGGCAGTTCAAGTTATAAGGGTGTTGTCCAAAGGGTGAGTCCTCTCCCTCACAGCCGTCTTGTCGAGCTCTTCAGATGAAGAAACAGCCAAAAAGTCGACTCAGAGGCCATCTTATGTTCCTCTGGCTTGAGCAGGCCTCCGGGTCTGCCTTCTTAAGTATTCTATCGTAGCATAGTGTGCGATGTCAACTGAAAGGGCTGTGTTGAATCGCCATACTGCAGTGGAATTCACTGTTTCACAGCCCGCTTGATGTTATAGACGACACACATCAGCGCGATTTCTCGGAACTCCCGGAACCAGGAACGCGCTCGCACGGCGAAGCCGAGCGAGCGCTTGACAGTCGAGTTCACGGTCTCGGACATAGAGCGCTGATTGTAGCGGTGTTCGTCGATTCTGGCGTTGTGTGCGTGATCATAGGGTGCGAAGATACGATGTTTGATGAGCGGGCGAATCCCGAGGTCACGAAGGGATTCGCGGAGCGATTTCTTGTCGTATCCCTTGTCGGCAGCAAGAGACCGCAGATCGCCCGCATTTCGGCGGGCGATCTGCTCGGCGAGATCCGCATCACTCCCTTCACGGTTCGTTGAGCAGTGAACGTCAAGGATGGCTTGAGAGTCTGTATCGACGAGTTTCGTGACCTTGAGCTTCTGCACGCGGTAACTCGTCCGCTGGCAGTAGTGGCGGCTCGCAGCTGAGCGTTCGTAGAATGTAGCGTCGATTGCACCGTGTTTCGAGGGGTCGTGCAGCTGCGCCGACTGGCGCAGCAGCACTCGGCAGACGCTCATACTGATCCGGTCGAACGCTTTACACAACGTGGATGGAGAGGGGAGATCGGCCGTGTCGAGGCCGATCTCCCCGGTTATTTGTGGCATCTCCTTCAGCAGATCAATCGTCATTCGGTAGGACGTATCGAGGTAAATCCGCAGACAATGGAGGGAAACGAGGGCATAGTCGGCGAATCCGCCGCCACCTTGCGGGGCGGCGGATTCGTCTCCATCACCGGTAACAACTTGGGCTATCGGCACAATCTCACCAGTGAAGCGGGAGATTTGTGTCATGGACAACCGAATCTCTCCGCTTCAACTCCTTTGATTTAGCGACCCATCCCGGCGCCGCCTAGTGATTCAACACAGCCACTGAAAGCGACTCCGTCGACGCTGACCGACTGAATAGTATCGAACGCCGCCTCGAAGAGATGGTCGAAAGAAAGTGGACGCCGCTGGTTGAGGAGCACGACTACGAGCAGATGGAAGTGAAGCGACAGGAAGACGGCGTCCTCGTCGGTTCCCTCGACAAATATGGCGTCAAACTTCTGAGGGACGATGTCATTCGACAGTTCAACAGCGGCTACTATGACATCGACATCTGGTTTACTGACCGAGGGCGGGGTGTTATGGTGCGTCCGATCAGTAAGTTGGAGTTCTTTTCCGTGCCTGACGGGATGGACGTTCACAAGGCAGCTGCCATCAAGGGTATCTCGGATGCTAACGTCGACGTTCCGCAAGTTGTCGGTTCTAGCCGTGCGGCATGGCTGAAACATTTTGAGACCGAAGCAGAAGCCGAGGAAGCGGCCGAGGTGCTGAAGACTCCCATCGAAACTGCGTATAAGGGAATGTGGGGAGATGGAGTTGACGAACTCGAAGTCCGAGAGTTTGAGGAGACCCGTGAGTGGTTGACTCCGGACTCGTGGTATGCGATTATCGTCCACTACAAGTGATGGGGTCTTGCGAAACTTAGAGCGGTAGCGTCAGGCAATAGTTCTCGACTTCGGGAGCAAGGGAGATGATCTGTTCTCAACGCCGGAGTTCTTCGCGACGCGTTTGGATTCTGTCTTCGAGCTGTTCGAGACGCTCTCGTTGTCCCCGGATTGCGATGTCCATATCGGAGCCAGCGTCGGTCTTCTGCCAGAAATTAACTGATTCCTCTATAACTCTTATAGAAAACCCGTCTTCCGGGTAGAGCATGAAGTCGTCCTCGTCGAGGTCGTCGTGGTACAGTAGCCCAGCGTGTCCACGACCGCTTCCGCCCGCGTCTCGGGTTCGACCTCGGCCATACTCGCCGCTGGGTACTCCAGCGATATAACACACAGCACCCCACGAGCAATGCCTCTACGGGCTTATATTAGGTGTTGTCTACAGATCACGCTGATTCCGATATATTAGACCCCATCACGTTGAAACGTTTGAAAGCTACCGCGAACGCCTTTAGGCGTCGGACGCGTCAAGCGGTCTGCGAACGACCTCGACATCCATCTTCAGTTCTCCCATCGAATGGAGCCATTCGACGAACTTGCAGACGCTCCGCATCTGTTCTGTCGCGTACTCGCCGTACCGATCCCGGCACTCTCGCTGATAGGCCCTGACGTGATTCGACTGGATGTCGCCGGCCTCGTGGACGTCGTGGTCGGCCAACCAGTTCAGCCAGTCTTCGAGATTGCGTCGGTGATTGAAGACCACATCCTCGATGGCGACTTCTCGATGTTCGTCGAGGAACTCACGGAGGTGGCGGTGAACCGGACGCCGTTCTCGGGCCTTCTCGACATCTCTGATGCGGTAGACGACATCATCACCATCTTCAAAGACGACCCGGGAACGGCCCTCAAGGTCGTTAAACTCGGTGACGATGCTCTTGGGGTCGCCGAGGTATTGCATCTGCTCCGGGATGTCTGTGTGACAGTCGTCGAGTCGCAGACGACGGCCGCCCGTCTCTCGGATGACCTGTGTGACGGTTCCGGTGACGTAGGAACCCGTCTCTGTTCTGACGGTGACGCGGGCGGCCACGTTGAGGTCTGCGAGCCGCCGAGCCACCTCCTCGTCGGGCTGGTCGTCACGCATTCTTACCACCTTCCTCACTAGCGTCTTGTCTCTTCTTCGCGTCGTTATTGCCGTTGACCACCTCGAACTCCTCCATATCGATGATCTCCGCATCCTCGGGATTCTTTTGCACCGTGTCGAGGCCCTCGGGGTACAGTTCGAGGGCCACCCTGCGCTCACTGTTGCGGACGTAAATTGTGATCCGTCCGATTGCGTCCAGATCCTCGTGACGCTTCCCCAGTCCGGAGTCCCACTCCACGTGGCGCAGGTACTCTTCGTCACCCTTCTCGAACGGCCCATCGACGACGAGGCCCCGGTACGTCTGGCCTTCATCGTCGCGGGCGACGAACCAATCTCCGTACCCGATTGCGGGGGCGTCACTCATCGCTAATCACCTTAATCGACTCGACTTCCTCTGCTTCGCGAAAATCGCCGCTCATCGTGTCAAGACGGATGCTGTCCACGGCTTCGTGCCACCGCAGATTTGCAACGTCCCACGGAGCCTCATCTCCCTTGACCTCAACGGTGACGCTGAGAGTCCGGTTTTCCATATTTTCCTCCTTGATTTCGCCGCCCAAGAAGGCGACCGTCAAATCGTAGCTCTCGGTCTTGACTCCGATTTGGTCGCCGTATTCCGCCTCCTGAAGGGCCTCGACGATTTCTTCCTCTCCCGTTTTCGTCGCCGTTGATGCGTCCACCCACTTCCCGAGAGATTGGTTGTCGTGGCAGTAGTATTCGAGCCAGTCCTCACCGTCCTCCTCGGTCTCCAGAACCAGTTTGGCGAACCACTTCGGCGCGAAATGTTCAACGCTGTCCCTGCTGAGTTCCGGCCCCAGCGCACAGTCGCAGTGCGCGTAAAACCCTGCATTCCGAGCGGCGTACTCCTCTTGCGGTCGGTAGTGGACAGCGACGAATTCGCCACAATCGGGACATCGAAGCGGTTCGCCCTCGGAGTCTGTGTACGTCTCTGCGCCTTCGTCGTCGGCTTCCGCGCTGTTCTCCGCGTCGTCGGTGTGCAGAGTATCACTCATCTGCACTTGACATGGAAAGGAGGGGTCTCCAATAAACAGTCACGTCAGAACCCACTCAGCAGCCTTCTATATATACTAAATGTTATAATTGGGGAATTCTTCCAGGAGCAATATCAGCCTCCGTTTGTACGGGACGCGTGCCTACTCCAGAGGCTCAAAGTTGAACCGTCCACGGACAGCGTTCACCACTTCGATGTCCACCTCGCCCGCATACTGCTCGGCGAGGAGCTGGGTAAGGTGGTACACGTCGCCCTCCTCTTTGTGATTGCCCGATTCCAGCGACTCCAAGTACTCCAGCGCGTCGGACGCTGAGAAGAAGGCCATCTGGTCATCGCCAGGATTCCGAATGATCAACTCGTCCTTCACCTGTTCGATGTACTCGTCCCGCTTATAGTCGTCATCCTTGTCAATTTCACCGAGGACGGATTCGGCGGCCCTCGTAACACTGTCCCGGCGCACAACCGTGTGGTACCGCCGATCTTCATCGCGGTTCCATTCGTGGTGATAGCGAAGGACACCGAGAATCACCTCCCGTTTCACGTCTCGGTATTGCGGCAGCCTTCCGTCAGTCACGTCTTCGGGGTCAATCTCAAGAGTCCCAGCGTACGAGGGGAGAGCCTTGGCGGCCTCGTAACCGAGTGGTTGGTCATCGCTGCCGTCGTAGTCGTCTAGGGAGGTGGCTGGCTCGCCGTTGCTGGCGAATAGTTCTGCGATGGTGTCGTCCTCTCGGATGTACTCAACCGTCAGACCTTCGAGAGTCGCCTCGGAGTCGTCGCCTTTGCCAGCCTCTCTACTCTCAATAGTGGGGCGTGTTTAGACGCTAGTAAGAGCGGCTAAATGTCTAACTTACTAGGAAGTGAAGCGGGAAGACGGGTTTGTGT
>NZ_JAXHGM010000003.1:0-492055 GCF_034808145.1 Halorubellus amylolyticus | reverse complement strand
TACTACAACCATCAGCGGCCGCACCAGGCGCTCGATGGACGCACGCCAGCCGAAGAGGTGCTAAACTAGACAGTGCCCTGAGAATGAATATCTCGCTGGACGGTCAATATATATCTATAACTATTCTAATATTCCTTTTCTCTTTTGCGGCCCTCTCGGGTGCGGCAGTTGAGACTTCCGTCGCAGCTACTGACAGTGACGGCGACGGACTGACTGACGCGACAGAGAACACCCTCGGCACTGATCCGAACGATTCCGATACCGACGGTGACGGCCTCACCGACGACATAGAGACAACACGGACGGACGGGACTGGACAAGGTGAAGCAGTCGATACCGACGGCGATGGGACTATCGATGCGCTTGACACTGACAGCGACGGGGACGGAATCACCGACAGTACAGAGGGGGCGGCAGATGCCGATGGTGACGGAACGGCGAACTACCGCGATGACGATTCCGACGGTGACGAAATCAGTGACACTGATGAAGTCTCTCTCGGGACGGACCCACGTGATGCAGACTCCGACGGCGACGGTATCACTGACACCGCCGAAACGACACGTGCGGACGGCGCTGGACCGGGAGAGGCGGTTGACACCGACGGTGACGGGACCATCGACGCGCTCGATGCCGACAGCGATGGCGATGGCACGGACGACGTGACCGAGGGAACCGCCGATAACGACGGCGACGGGACACCGAACTACCGGGACTCGAAAGACGAAGACGGCCCGGACGGAGACATCGACGGTGACGGGGTTACGAACAGCCAGGAGCGAACGCTTGGCACGTCTCCTGAGAAGTCCGACACCGACGGTGACGGGATCGACGACTTTGTCGAGACAAACGGCGGGAACAGCGTCGATACGGATGGCGACGGCTCGATTGACGCGAAAGATACCGACAGCGACGGAGATGGTATTCCCGATAGTGAAGAGGGAACGGGGGACCCGGATGGTGACGACACGCCGAACTTCAGGGACGAGGATGCCGACGGTGACGGGATCTTGGACAGTACGGAGGGGACCGGCGACACGGACGGTGACGGCACGCCGAACTACCTGAGCACCGACGCGGACGGCGATGGCATCGACGACTTGGTGGAGGGAACTGGCGATCCTGACGGCGACGGCACGCCGAACTACGCGGACCTCGACAGCGATGGCGACTTCCGGAACGACGGCGACGAGGGGACTGGTGACGCCGACGGCGATGGGACGCCGAATTACCTCGACACCGACAGCGACGGAAACGGTGTCCCGGACAGCAGGGATAGCGACGGGGACAACGACGGCGACGGGGTTCCGGACTACCTCGACACCGACGACCAAGACGGGCCGGACGGCGACCCCGACGGTGACGGACTGACGAACAGCGAAGAGGATTCACTTGGAACCGATACCCAGGATAGCGACACTGACGGAGACGGCGTCAGTGACGGGACGGAGGCACCCGACGGAACGGCCGTCGACACGGACGGTGACGGGACCATCGACGCGCTGGACACCGACAGTGACGGTGACGGACTGTCCGATAATGTGGAGTCGAATCTAGGCACGGATCGAACGGATAGCGACTCCGATGGCGACGGGATTTCGGACGCTGTCGAGACGAACGACGGAAACAGTGTCGACACGGACGGTGACGGGACTATCGACGCGCGCGACACCGACAGCGATGGCGACGGGATCGCTGACAGCACGGAGGGAAGCGGCGATGCCGACGGGGACGGAACGGAGAACTACCGTGACGAGGACGCCGACGGTGACAACATCCCGGACCGTATTGAAGGAGCAGCAGACGCCGACGGTGATGGGGATGCGAACTTCCTCGATACCGACAGCGACGGCGACGGTATCGACGATGTTGACGAGTACACCAACGACCCAGGTGCCGGTAACAGCGACAAGGACACCGACGACGACGGGGTTCCGAACTTCCTCGACACGGACAGCGACGCAGACGGCATCCCGGACACGACTGAGGGGCAAAGCGACTCTGATGGGGACGGCATCCCGAACTACCTTGATGCCGACAGCGACGACGACGGCGCGTACGATCTCAACGAAGGGACCGGTGACGACGACGGCGACGGGACGCCGAACTACCTCGACCCCGACAGCCAGGTTGGGGGTGGGTTTGATCCCAACGGCGACGACGACAACGATGGCATCCCGAACCTCGTCGATGGATTCGGTGACGCCGACGGCAACGGGGATCCGAACTACCTCGATACCGACGCCGACGGCAACGGTATTCCCGACAGCACGGAGGGCAGCGACGACGCCGACGGCGACGGAACCGGGAACAACGCCGATATCGATAACGACGGCGACAGGATCGACGACGACGTCGAGGGAACGGACGACGAAGACAACGACGGGACGCCAAATTACTTTGACCCCGATTCGGACGGTGACGGCATTGACGACGAGGTCGAAGGCGAGTCCGACAGAGACGGCGACAGCACACCGAACTTCCTCGACCTCGATTCGGACGGTGACGGCATCGACGACAGTGCCGAAACTGCGAGCGATGCCGATGGCGACGGCACGCCGAACTTCCTCGACACCGACGCCGACGGTGGTGGGATTCCCGACAGCACGGAGGGAACCGGCGACCAGGATGGAGACGGCAGGCCCGATTACCTCGACAGCGATACGGACGGTGACGGCATTGGAGACGGGACCGAAGGATCGAACGATCTCGACAGCGACGGGACGCCGAACTACCGGGATGACGACTCGGACGGCGACGGGATTCTGGATAGCACCGAATCAGCTCTCGGAACCGACCCGTACGACGAGGACTCGGATGGCGACGGTATCACCGACGACGTCGAAACGACGCGCCCAGACGGCACAGGACCCGGTGAAGCAGTCGACACCGATGGCGACGGGACCATCGACGCGCTCGATACCGACAGCGACGACGACCGAATCTCGGACAGCACGGAAGGGACTGGAGACCCCGACGGCGATGGAACGGCGAACTACCGTGACGAGGACGCCGACGGTGATGGCATCGCCGACCTAGCCGAGTCCGACGGTGGACGGTCGGTCGACACGGACAGTGACGGGACGGACGACTATCTGGACACTGACAGCGACGGCGACGGGATCTCCGATAGGGCCGAAAGCGAAACGAACCTGGCCGTCTCGAACCCACCGGGATACCTCGACAAGGACGCCGACAACGACGGAGTTCCGAACTACCGCGACACGGACGCTGATGGCGACAGCATCCCTGACAGCACCGAGACCGATGATGACGCCGACACGGACGAGTTGGTGAACTACCTGGACCGGGACTCGGACGGTGACGGGATCAGCGACCGCGAGGAGACGGACGCCGATACAGACGGGGATGGGAATCCGAATTTCCTCGACATCGATGCCGACGGCGACGGTGTTGACGACGCGACCGAACAGACGCTCGGCACCGACTTCCTGAACAGCGACTCGGACGGCGACGGTATCGACGACGGGACCGAGACGTCGGACAACGACGGGACGAATCCCGGTCAGGCCATCGACACCGACGGCGACGGGACCATCGACGCCCTCGACACGGACAGTGACTCCCCCGGCCTGCCCGAGGTGAGTCCGGACAGCGAGGAGACCGACGGTGACGAGGACGGCGACGGTATCCCGAACTACCGGGACACGGACTCTGACGGCGACGGCTTCGACGACGACGTCGAGGGGGACGATGACCTTGACAACGACGGGACACCGAACTACCTCGACACTGATTCCGACGGCGATGGGATCACTGACGCTGACGAGGACACCATCGGGACCGACCCGTTCGACGAGGACTCTGACGGTGACGGCATCGACGACGGGGCCGAAGGTGCCGGCAGCGAGACCGACACCGACGGCGACGGCACCATAGACGCGCTGGACGACGATTCTGACGACGATGGTGTCCCCGACGCCGACGAGGGAGGTGGCGACAAGGACGGGGACGGCACACTGAATTTCAGGGACGACGATGCAGACGGAGACGGCGTCCCGGACAGCACCGAGGGGACGGTCGACACGGACGGCGACGGGACCGCCGACTTCCTCGATACCGACTCCGACGGCGACGGTGTGAGTGATAGCACCGAGGCATCGTCTGCGACCGACCGAACGGACAGCGACACGGACGGAGACGGTATCGACGACGGGACCGAGACGACTCGCGTCGACGGAACCGGTCCCGGCGAATCTGTCGACACGGACGGTGACGGGACTATAGACGCCCTTGACTCGGACTCAGATGGCGACGGCATCGATGACTCGACAGAGGGCGCGGGCGATGCGGACGGTGACGGCACCGCGAACTACCGGGATCGGGACAGCGACGACCCGAACGACCAAGCTGGTGATGGCTCTCTCGATGACGGCTCTGCCGAGGAGGGGACGACCGATACCGACGGCGACGGGACGGCCAACTACCTCGATTCGGACAACGACGGCGACGGCGTCACCGACGGCAATGAATTATCGCTTGGAACCGGTGTGAACGATGCCGACACCGACGGCGACGGTATCGACGACGGAATCGAGACAACGACTGTCAGTGGCACGGGGCCCGGTGAGGCCGTCAACACTGACGGGGACAGCACCATCGACGCGCTCGATGCTGATTCGGACGGCGACGGCATCTCAGACAGCACCGAAGGAGCGGGCGACGCGGACGGTGACGGGACTGCGAACTACCGTGACGGCGACAGCGACGACGCAGACGACCAGAGCGGTGACGGCCAACTGGACGACGGGTCAGCGACGGAGGGGACGACCGACACGGACGGCGATGGGACGCCGAACTACCTCGACGACGACAACGATGGCGACGGCATCCCCGACGGCGACGAGGACGAGAACGGCAATGGGTCACTCGACGCTGGCGAGACCGATCCGAACGACGCCGACACGGACGACGACGGGCTCTCGGACAGCACGGAAGGAGCCGACAGCGAGACCGACACCGACGGCGACGATACCATAGACGCTCGGGACACCGACTCCGACGACGATGGCATTGACGACAGCATCGAGGGAACAAACGATCCAGACAGTGATGGTATCCCGAACTACCGGGATACTGACTCGGACGACGACGGCATCCTCGACACCAACGAGGACGAGGATGGAGACGGTGTGCTGGACGCCGGCGAGACGGATCCGTACGACCCAGACACCGACGGCGACGGACTCTCGGACAGCACGGAAGGAGCCGACAGCGAGACCGACACCGACGGTGACGGCACCATCGACGCGCGGGACACCGACTCCGACGACGACGGCATCCCCGACGACACCGAAGACCAGACCGCCGACGATGGGCAGGCAACCGACACCGACGGCGACAACACTCCAGACTACCGCGATGACGATTCGGATAATGACGGCATCCCCGACAGTATCGAAGGGTCCGACGACACCGATGGCGACGGCACGCCGGACTACCTGGATGAGGACAGCGACAACGACGGTATCCCGGACACCGACGAGGACGAGAACGGCGACGGCGTGCTCGATGCCGGCGAGACCGATCCGTACAACCCCGACACAGATGGGGACGGCCTCTCCGACAGCACCGAGGGTGCTACCAGCGATACGGACACCGACGGTGACGGCACCATCGACGCACAAGATGGCGACTCCGACGACGACGGCATCGACGACAGCATCGAGGGAGACGGTGACCCGGACGGGGACGGCGTCCCGAACTACCGTGACGGTGACAGCGACGATGCCAGTGACAGTACTTTCGACGGTGATGGCGAGCTCGACGACGGCTCGGCGACCGAAGGGACGACTGACACGGACGGCGATGACACCGCGAACTATCTCGACGACGACAATGATGGTGACGGCATTCTGGACACCGATGAAGACGAGAACGGCAATGGGTCACTCGACGCTGGCGAGACCGATCCGAACGACGCCGACACCGACGGCGACGGGCTCACCGACAGCACCGAAGGAGCCGACAGCGAAACCGACACGGACGGCGACGGCACCATCGACGCCCAAGACACCGACTCCGACGACGACGGCATCGACGACAGTACTGAAGACCTGACCGCCGACGATGGAGAGGCGACGGATTCCGACGGCGACGGCGTCCCGAACTACCGCGACGGCGACAGCGACGATGCCAGTGACAGTACGTTCGACGGTGACGGCTCGCTCGACGACGGTTCAGCGACTGAAGGGACGACCGATACTGACAGCGACGGGACACCGAACTTCATCGATTCTGACAACGATGGGGATGGTATCCTGGACGGTGACGAGGACGAGAATGGGGACGGCAGCCTCGATACCGGCGAAACGGACCCGAACGACCCCGATACCGACGGGGACGGGCTCTCGGACAGCGTCGAGGGTGCCGACAGCGAGACCAACACCGACGGCACCGGAGATATCGATGCGCGGGACACCGACTCCGACGACGACGGTGTCGAAGACAGCGTCGAGGACCTGACCGCCGACGACGGCGAGGCGACTGATACCGACGACGACGGCACGCCGGACTACCGCGATGCCGATTCGGACGGCGACGGCATCGCCGACAGCATCGAGGACCAGACTGCCAACGACAACGACGCGACCGACACTGACAACGACGGTACACCCGACTTCCAGGATACCGACAGCGACAACGACGGCATCACGGACGACATCGAGGACGACACGGCGGCTATCGGCGATTCCCCGACAGACACCGACGGCGACAACACACCGGACTATCTTGACACCGACTCCGACAACGATCGTATCGGCGACGATACGGAGGACCTGACCGACGACGATGGTCCGGCGACGGACACCGACGGCGACGGGACACCCGACTACCGCGACGGCGACTCGGACGGCGATGGTATCCCGGACGATGCTGAGGACGACGACAACACGGTGGGCAACGGTCAGGCCACGGACAGTGACGGTGACGGGAGGCCCGACTTCCAGAGCACGGATTCAGACGGCGATGGCATTCCGGACGCCGACGAGGACACGAACGCCAACGGTGTGCTCGACCCGGGAGAGACTGACCCGACCCTCGCCGACACAGACAGTGACGGTATCGACGACAACATCGAGACGACGCGGGTCGACGGGACTGGTCCCGGCGAACCGGTCGATACGGACGGCGACGACACAATCGACGCCCGGGACACTGACTCTGATAACGACGGCATCGACGACAGCACGGAGGGCGCTGGCGATGCCGACGGTGACGGAACCGCCAACTACCGGGACCGGGATAGCGACGATCCGACCGACCAAGCCGGTGACGGCCAGCTGGACGACGGGTCGGCCACCGAGGGAACCACCGACACGGACGGCGATGGCACCGCGAACTATCTCGACGGCGACAATGATGGTGACGGTATTCTGGACACCGATGAAGACGAGAACGGCGACGGCACGCTCGACGTCGGTGAAACAGACCCGAACGATCCAGACACCGACGGCGACGGGCTCTCCGACAGCACGGAAGGAGCCGACAGCGAAACCGACACGGACGGCGACGGCACCATCGACGCCCGAGACACCGACTCCGACGATGACGGTGTCGAGGACAGTACTGAAGACCTGACCGCCGACGACGGTAGCGCGACTGACACGGATGACGACGGCACGCCGGACTACCGCGATGCCGATTCGGACGGCGACGGTATCGCCGACAGCATCGAGGACCAGACCGCAAACGACGGTGACGCCACTGACACTGACAACGACGGTACACCAGACTTCCAGGATATGGACAGTGACGGGGACGGAATCGAGGACGATGTCGAGGACGACACCGGAGCGATCGGCGATTCCCCGACCGACACCGACGGCGACAGTACCCCCGATTACCTCGATACCGACTCCGACGACGACGGTATCGACGACAGTACCGAGGATCTAACTGCCGGCGACGGCCAGGCGACGGACTCCGACGGCGACGGCGTCCCGAACTACCGTGATGGTGACAGCGACGATGCCAGTGACAGCACTTACGACGGTGACGGCCAGCTGGACGACAGCTCAGCGACCGAGGGAACCGGCGACGCCGACGGCGACGGGACGCCGAACTACCTCGACGACGACAACGACGGTGACGGTATCTTAGACGGTGAGGAAGACGAGAACGGCGACGGCTCACTCGACACCGGTGAGACAGACCCGAACGACCCCGACACCGACGGCGACGGACTCTCGGACAGCGTCGAGGGAGCCGACAGCGAAACTGACACCGACAGTGACGGCACCATCGACGCGCGGGATACTGACTCCGACGACGACGACATCCCCGACAGTACGGAGGGTGCTGGCGATGCCGACGGTGATGGAACTGCGAACTACCGCGACGGCGACAGCGACGACCCGACCGACCAGGTCGGCGACGGTTCGCTCGACGACGGCTCGTCCACAGAGGGAACGACAGACACTGACGGTGACGGGACGCCGAACTATCTCGACGACGACAACGACGGTGACGGCATTCTCGACACCGAGGAGGATGAGAACGGCGACGGCAGTCTCGATACCGGCGAGAGCGATCCGAATCTCGCCGATACCGATGGCGACGGGCTCTCGGACAGCACTGAGGGCGCCGACAGCGAGACTGACACCGACGGTGACGGCACCATCGACGCGCGGGATACTGACTCCGATAACGACGGCATCCCCGACAGCATCGAAGGGACGACCGATACCGACGGCGACGGCGTCCCGAACTATCGAGATACCGATTCAGATGGGGACGGCATCCCAGACGGTGAGGAGGACAGCAACGGGAACGGATCCGTCGACGCCGGTGAGACCGACCCCTACGCCGTCGACACGGACGGCGACGGCATCGACGACGATATCGAGACGACTCGCGTCGACGGGACTGGCCCCGGCGAAGCAGTCGATACGGACGGCGACGGCACAATCGACGCACAGGACGACGACTCCGATGGCGACGGCATCGATGACTCGACAGAGGGCACTGGCGATGCCGACGGCAACGGGACCGCGAACTACCGTGACATCGACAGTGACGACCCGACCGACCAGGCCGGTGACGGCCAGTTGGACGATGGCTCGTCCACAGAGGGAACGACAGACACTGACGGTGACGGGACGCCGAACTATCTCGATGACGACAATGACGGTGACGGGATCACCGACAGCAACGAGGACGAGAACGGCGACGGCGCGCTCGATAGTGATGAGACGGACCCGAACGATGTCGACACGGACGGCGACGGTATCGACGACGATACGGAAGGCGCTGCCAGCAACACCGACACTGACGGTGACGGGCAGATCGACGCCCGCGACACGGATTCCGACGACGACGGGATTTCCGACAGCACGGAAGGAACCGGAGACGAGGACGGCGATGGGACGGCGAACTATCGCGACGACGACTCAGACGGAGACGGTATCCTCGATTCTACGGAAGGGGCCGGCGATGTCGACGGTGACGGGACGCCGAACTACCTCGATACAGACAGCGATGGTGACGGGATCTCCGACTCCGAGGAGGGAACTGAAGATGACGACGGCGATGGTACCCCGAACTATCTCGACGCGAACGATGAGGACGGTCCAACGGGTGACACAGACGGTGACGGTCTGACGAATAACGAAGAAGAGACGCTCGGAACAGATCCCACCGATAGCGACTCCGATGACGACGGAATCGATGACTCCGTCGAGACTGATGGAGGAACTGCCGTGGACACCGACGAAGACGGCGACATCGACGCCCTCGATACGGACTCTGACGACGACGGCATCTCAGACAGTGCTGAAGGAACGACCGACACTGATGGCGACGGGACACCGAACTACCGTGACACCGATTCGGACAGTGATGGTATCCCCGACAGTACCGAGGGTACGACTGACTCTGACGGTGACGGTGTCCCAGACTATCTCGATTCAGACAGTGATGGCGACGGCATCCCCGACAGCACCGAGGGGACCGATGATGTCGACGGTGACGGCACGCCGAACTATCTGGATACCGACAGCGACGACGACGGAATCCTAGACGGGACTGAAGGAGCCACAGATGCCGATGGTGACGGAACACCGAACTACCTGGACACGGACAGCGACGGAGACGGGATTCCAGACAGTACAGAGGGCACTGGAGATGTCGATGGCGACAGCACGTCGAACTACCTCGATACAGACAGCGATGGTGACGGGATCTCCGACTCCGAGGAGGGAACTGAAGATGACGACGGCGATGGTACCCCGAACTATCTTGACCCCGACGACGACGATGGTCCGGACGGTGACAGCGACGACGATGGGCTGAGCAATACCGAAGAAGCAGCACTGGGAACCGATCCCGACAGTGCTGACTCGGACGGAGACGGAATCAACGACTTCATCGAGACCGACGAGGGGAGCCCTGTCGACACTGACGGCGACGGCACCATCGACGCGCTCGACACCGACGCCGATGATGATGGCATCGATGATGGCACGGAAGGCACAGAAGACAGAGACGGCGACGGCACGCCAAACTACCGGGACACCGACAGCGACGCCGACGGAATCACCGATACTACCGAAGGAGCGACCGACTCCGACGGCGACGGTGTCGCCGACTACCTGGATACCGATAGCGATGGTGACAGCATCCCCGACAGTACAGAGGGTGTCGGAGACGCTGACAGCGACGGGACGCCGAACTACCTCGATTCAGACAGTGATGGCGACGGCATCCCCGACAGTACCGAGGGAACCGACGACGCCGACAGCGACAGGACGCCGAACTACCGCGACACTGACGCGGACGGTGACAGCATCCCCGACAGTACCGAGGGAACCGGCGACGCCGACGGCGACGGGACGCCGAACTATCTCGATACTGATAGCGACGACGACGGGGTGCCGGACAGTCAGGAGGACTCACTCGGCACGGACCCGACCAGTGCCGACTCTGACAGCGATGGAATCAACGACTTCATCGAGACCGACGGCGGCGACTCGGTCGATACCGACGGGGATGGAACCATCGACGCGCTGGACAGCGATAGCGATAGTGACGGCATCCCCGACAGCACCGAGGGAACCAGTGACGCCGACGGAGATGGCACGCCGAACTACCGCGACACTGACGCCGACGGCGACGGCATCCCCGACAGCACGGAAGGGACCGACGACGCCGACAGCGACGGGACGGCGAACTATCTGGACGACGATTCCGACGGCGACGGCATCCCCGATGGCACCGAAGGCACTGCCGATATCGACGGAGATAGCACGTCGAACTATCTGGATACGGACGCCGACGGCGACGGGACGCCAGACAGAGAGGAGGGGACCGGTGACGCCGACGGCGACGGGACGCCCAACTATCTCGACCCTGACGACGAGGACGGCCCGGACGGCGATAGCGACGACGACGGCCTGGACAACGACGAGGAACGGGCTCTGGGTACCGACCCGAACAGCGCCGATTCGGACGGTGACGGTATCGACGATCGTATCGAGACCGACGGCGGTGATACGGTCGATACCGACGGCGACGGAACCGTCGACGCCCTCGACACTGACAGCGACGACGACGGAATTCCCGACAGCACCGAGGGGACGGCGGACACAGACAGCGACGGGACGCCGAACTACCGCGACACCGATGCCGACGGGGACGGGATTCCCGACAGCACGGAGGGAACGACGGACACGGACGGCGACGAGGTGTCGAACTACCGGGATACTGATTCAGACGGCGACGGGATTCCAGACAGGGCGGAGGGTACCGATGATGCTGACGACGACAGCACGTCGAACGCGTTCGACAGAGATAGCGACGGTGACGGCATCCCCGACGCCACGGAGGGGGCCGACGACGTGGACGGTGATGGGACGCCGAACTACTTGGATACGGATTCAGACGGCGACGGCATCGCTGATGCGGACGAGGGGACTGATGACGCCGACGGTGACGGCATCCCGAACTATCTCGACCCCGATACGGACAGCGACGACGGAGATGATAGCGGAAACGACAGTGGAGACGGAGATGACAGCGATAGCGGAGACGACGGCGGTGACGGCGGAGATGACAGCAACGACAGCGAAGACAGCAGTGACGGTGACGATGGGAACGACCCGCCGGTGGCCAATGACGACAGCTTCACCACCGCCGAGGACAGCACCTCTGGGCCGATCGATCTCCTGGATAACGACATCGATCCCGACGGCGACACGCTCTCGGTCGAGTCGATCGCCGGCACCCCGCTGACCCCGGGTATCGCCCAGACCATCGCCGTGCCCAACGGCACGGTGAACGTCTCGGACACCGGCGAGGTGACCTTCACCCCGGATGCCGATTACAACGGGCCGGTCAGCTTCGACTACGTCGTCTCCGACGGCAACGGCGGCACCGTCAACGGCATTGTCACGGCGGACGACTCGCCGGCGCCCGCCGACGACAGCTTCACGATTGACGAGGACGCCACGCTCAGTGACGACGTGTCCGGCAACGACCCCGGCCTGGGTGACGCGCCGGTGACCTACAGCGTCGCGGCCGGTGACGAGCCGGTCCACGGCACCGTGAACATGAGTGGCGACGGCACCTTCGACTACACGCCGAACGCCGGCTACAACGGCAGTGACAGCTTCACCTACACGGTGACCGATGATGACGGCGACAGCGCCACGGCGACGGTGAATATCACGGTCAATCCGGCAGACGATGTCAGTGACGGTGATGATGGGGACGATGGCAGTGACGGTGACGCCGACGGCGATGGCGTCCCCGACTCAGAGGAAGGTGACGGTGACTTCGACGGCGACGGCACGCCCAACGACGAGGACACCGACACAGACGGCGACGGCATCCCCGACGCCGAAGAAGGCACGACCGACACCGACGGTGACGGCACGCCCAACTACAAGGACTCCGACTCGGACGGCGACGGCATCCCCGACGCCGAGGAAGGTACCGGTGATGTCGACGGTGACGGCACACCCAACTATCTTGACCCCGACGAAGGCGATGCCGGCGCTGGTGATGATGAGAGTGACGGGAGCGAGGCGGGGACGACGGATCCCGGTGAGAACGACGATCGAGAGGAGTGTGAACTGTTCGGAATCAGTTATGGCTCCTTCATCATCTGTTGGTACTGGTGGCTCCTCATACCGATCGTGGGCCTGTCGCTCGTCGTGTATCAGACCTGGCACCGAGGTATGTTGAGACAACTCCTCGGGATAAAAAACGACGACATCGGAGGTGAGACAGATGAGTGAGCGCTCCGACACCCTTACCGATGGCCTCCGATGGGGAAGTCGGCTCGCTGTAGTGGGTATTTTGATCGCAGCGCTGTCCCTGGCAATCTCTGCCGTCGGTATCGGTTCGGCTAATCCGCTGTACTGGGCTGGGGTATTCCTTTCGATCATCGCAGTTACCGGGGCCGCAATTCGTGGAGCGCGCACGACCGACACTGATGGTGACGGCACCTCCGACCACAAAGACACTGACACTGACGGTGACGGCGTCCCCGACTCTGAAGAAGGGACGACCGATACTGACGGCGATGGTACCCCTGACTCAGAAGAGGAGTACTCGGTTGTCCGCCACGCTGGGGGGGTGATCTCGGCGATGGTCGGTGTATTCGTTATCGGATTCGGCGTCGAGAACGGGAATCTCTTGATCATACTGGCCGGTGTCGTTATACTCATCGTCGGTGTACTCGGGGTGATTTTCGACACTCAGCGAACAGAGTGAACTGGCCGTTCAGTATGCGGAATGCTGTTGGATTGAAACAGAAGCCGCCGCAGAAGCAGTTCTTGAGTAGTAAAGATATAATCGGGGTAACCATCGAGGAGTCAACTGATGAGCAGGTCCCTCTCGAGAGGACGGTGTTCTTGATCGAGTCGTACTTAGCGTCTCGTGGTGGCACCGACTCTCAATTCTTGCCGGACTGTCTTTCGACAGATCGCCAGCCAATCATACACTGATTGGCCAGTATACGAATCGACGCCGTTGTACGATCGGGCATCGCTCCCCGCACTGGAATCGGACATTCGGATCGTCGCACAAACGTGGTTCAGACACGACGACCATACCTCCATTGAGCAGTTCGTCTGTTCACTCCCGCTGGCGTATTTCAAATTCAGCACACACGATCACTATGCAGGGTCGACCAGCTACGGGATGGATACCCTCTTTCGGCTGTTCGTGCTAAAAGAATACTACGGATGGGACCACGAAACCGCGCTCGTCGAGTACCTCAACCGCCATCCTTTGCTCTGCGATCAGTTAGGGTTAGAGACGGTCCCGGGTCAGTCGACGTTGTGGCGGAGTTGGAACAATCGGTTCACTGCAGATCTTCGCGAAACCGTCGAGACAGCCGGTCGGACAATTCTCATTAAAGCCCAAAATGCGGGTGTTTCGGTTCCACGCGATCCTCAGCGGAAGCTCCGGTACCGCGATAGCGACGAGGTAGATCCGAGACCGGACGAGCAAAGTATTCTGGAACAGGCGGCGAGGATTACAGACCACGTTAGCCGCGTTGTCTTCCCGGCATTCTCGCTGGCCCGAGGTGAGGGCTGTGAGATTCACGAGAACGCCTACTGGGGATTACAGACGTATCTGGGGCTTCGCGAGAATCTGGCTGCCAACGAGGGTGCTCGCAGCTTCGTCTACGAATCAAACCGAGATCGGACACCGTTGGGCCACGCCCATCGCGACCACATCCGTAAGCTCTCCATCGAGAAGATTCGCGAGATGTACCGACAGGCCGTCGACAGGCTCTTGAACGAGGTAGCGGAGACAGAGCAGTTCTTCCGGGCCGGAATCGTCGCTATTGATATCACAGAAGCGGACCCGTTCACAGGCGATCGGACCGGCCTCGAGGACGAGATCATCGGGACGAAAGAGAACACTGACGAGTACGCCTACCAATGGGCGACAGTCCAGTTGGTCGGCAATGCGGTGCCACTCGTGCTCGATGCTCGTCCGGTACGGAAAGGCGAATCACGCAAAGCAATCGTCGAGGACTTGCTGGATTCAGCTGAGAACCTCGTCCACGTCGATAATGTGCTGATGGACCGGGAGTTCGATAGCCAGCACGTTTTGGAGATGCTCAGCCAGCGTGGACTCTCGTACGTCGTCCCAAAGCGGATGCAGACCAGCGAGAAAGCCCAAGCGAAGCGGTTAATCCAGCGCGACCAAAATCGGTACGAGACCGACCGGAAGCTCCACCTCGGAAAGAACGAGTGGCACGAGACGACGTTGATCTATCGACGGAAAGAGGACGCAGAGCATGATGACCATCGACAGTATTCGGTGTTCATGTCGAATCGGGGGAGCGGGCACCTTACAGAGTACGGCTACAGGTGGGAAATCGAGAGCGGGTACAGGTCAATCAAGCGGTTCATGGCCGCGACGACGTCGAAGCATTTCGGGCTTCGGTTCTTCTACTTCGCGTTCGCGTGTCTCCTGTACTCAATTTGGCGAGCGGTGGACCTACTCGTACAGATCGAGTTGACCGGTGAATACGAACATGCGCCGATGGTGACCGCCGACAACACGCTCACGCTGTTGAAGAAACAGACGGGAATCGGATAGACTCCCCTCCAACGCGGTCGGTCGCCTTACTCAATAGCGGCAGCGCTGCGCAGTCCCGTGCTCAAGAGCAGCATCGGTTGGATTTCTGAGGAGAATCAACGGTTGGCGCAGTGTCCGAGGTCGATCGTCATCTGCAATTCGTCCGAAACCACGCATGCTGACCCCGCTAAACCCGCTGTAGTCTCAACTTCTAATACCGAAACGCATTTGCTATAGCGATATGTGATTTATAAGGTGCCGTTTCGATGCGTAAGAGCCTCGTAACTGCCACTGAAGGAAGAATCGGACCGAAACAGAACCACTTTCGCTTTGTGTAGAAAGAACAAGTGATTTACCTGGGGAGGGTACCTGCTGGCACCGCGACCGACCGAGGAATCCCGGAATCGGGGTTCTGGCGACGGTTCCGTCTCGCTTACGGGACGTCGACGTCACCGGGCGTTCGACCACCGTTCGGAGCACCGGTCCCGGTCGGCTCGTTCGGAAAGGTCTATGCGAGCGCCGTCCCACGCCACTGGCATGGACGAACACGAGATTGCGGACCTCATCGAGGCAGGGATTCCCGACGCGAAGGCGACCGTGACGCGACCACGCGGCCCGGACGACGACGACCACTTCGCCGCCACCGTCGTCTCTCCCGCGTTCGACGGCGAGACCGTCGTCGCACAACACGAGAGGGTCTACGACGCGCTCGGCGAGCACATGACGACGGACATTCACGCCATCGAACTGACCACGCGCACGCCCGACCAGGTCGAAGACTGACCGCCACAACGCGACGGACCGGCGCCTCGTCGCGACCACAGCCATCGACCAACCGAGAGAACTGTCCCCCCAGGAACCCCCGACCTTTCTAGCGACGCAAACCCGGCCATCCACGGAGAGTCGATTCCAGCGACGCAGACGCTCGCCTGCTACCGGGAGCCGATTCCAGCGACGCAGACGCTCGCCTGCTACCGGGAGTCGATTCCAGCGACGCAAGCCATATGCGTCCGGCACTCCCACGGTCAGGTATGCCATTCGACCCCGAGACGGACATGGCGCCCGAGGACGTGGAAGCGACCGTCGACGACGCCATCGCCGAGAACGACGTGGTGTTGTTCATGAAGGGTAACGAGCTGATGCCCCAGTGCGGGTACTCGAAGAAGGCGCTCGCGCTGATACAGCGGCATCGCGACGAGTACGAGACCGTCGACGTCCTTCCGGCGCTCGACGAGTTCCGTACCGCGCTCGAATCCCACAGTGGCTGGGAGACCATCCCCCAGACGTTCGTCGACGGGGAGTTCGTCGGCGGGAGCGACGTTCTGGAGCAACTCGAGGACGACGACGATCTCGCGGCGACGCTCTCCGCGTAACGCCTGCTCCGCTCTGTCTCGCCGACGACCACCGTACAGCGACCGCGTCGTCAGTCCTGTGGGCCGAGTACGAACAAGATGCTGCCGTGGGCAGCCCCGGGCGCGTCGACGCGCTCGACGTGCACGACGTAGTCCGTTTCGGTGAGTGAATCGTCGAGGCTGAAGGCTTCTGTGGCCTTGGAAGCGCGCTCGTAGCGGTCATGGAGCGGCGGCTGTTCGTCGAAGGCGTCGTCGACGGTACGCGCCGAGAGCGTGGCTTGATACGCGAGCGTCGGGACGAGCATGCCAGATGCTGCCGCGTGCTCGCGCAGAACCGCTACTCGGACGCTCATCGGAGTGTGAGGCGTCTGCGACGCTCGGAGCGCTCCGGTCTCGTGACCGTTACTCGTCGACGGCGACGAGCTGTTTCCCGATGTTGTCGCCCTCGAAGAGGCCGAGGAAGGCGTCGGGTGCGTTCTCGAGGCCGCCGGTGACGGTCTCCCGGTACTGGATGGTGCCGTCGCCGACCCATTCGGCGAGCTGGCGGGTCGCGTCCTCGAAGCGCGTCTGGAAGTCGTTCACGAGGAACCCTTCGACGGTGCCACGGGACTCGATGAGTGCGGGGAGCTTCCGCGGACCGGTCGGGATCTCGGTGGCGTTGTAGAGCGATATCTGACCGCAGACGGCGACGCGTGCGTCGACGTTCAGTCGCTGGAAGACGGCGTCCGTGATCGGGCCGCCGACGTTGTCGAAGTACGCGTCCACGCCCCCTGGCGCGGCGTCGTCAAGTGCGGCGCGATAGTCGTCGGTGGTCTTGTAGTTGATGCCGGCGTCGAACCCGAGTTCGTCCTCGAGGAACGCGACCTTCTCGTCGCTCCCGGCGAACCCGACGACGCGCGCACCGGCTGCCTTGGCGATCTGTCCGGCGACACTTCCGACGGCGCCGGCGGCGCCCGTGACGACGAACGTGTCGCCGGGTTTGACGTTCGCGACCTCTCGCGTCCCGAAGTACGCGGTGCGGCCGGGCATCCCGAGGACGCCGAGCGCGGTCGAGACCGGCCCGAGGTCCGGGTTGACCTGTGTCAGGGCGGCGGCGTTCGCGACGGTGTAGTCGGCCCATTCGAGGTTCCCGACGACGACGTCGCCCTCGTCGTAGCCGGTCCCGTTCTCGGCGGCGACGTCGCCGACGACGGCGCCCTGGAGGGGGTCGCCGACGTCCCACGCCTCGGCGTAGGAGTCGCCGGCGTTCATGCGGTCGCGCATGTAGGGGTCGACGGAGAGGTAGCGTGTCTCGACGACGACCTCGCCGGGGGCGGGGTCGGGGACGTCGGTCTCGACGAGTTCGAAGGTGTCTCGATCCGGGACGCCGGTCGGTCGCTTCGCGAGGACGTACTGGCGGTTTGTGTCCGTCACGGATGCCGGTCAGTGCTCGTGTCGTAATGCGATTGGGGTCGCGGAAGGTCGTCGGGAGAAGGCGCAACCGGTCAGTGGGGACGTCTCAGTCGTCTCTGGGCAGGTCGAACGTGCCGGTACTGTCCGTGGCAACCGTGGTCGCGTCGCGCGCGTCGTCGATGATGTAGGGCAGGACGTCCTCCTCGTCGACGTCGGCTTCGTCGTAGAACTCGACGGTCTCGTCGTCGCGGAGCGCGTCGACGTCCGCCTTCAGCACGCGGAGTTCCGCTTTGCGCGCGTCCCGCAGGCCCTTCTTCTCGCGGCCTCGTTTGGTATCTGCCATTACAGTATCTCGAACGGGCTGCGTGGTGATAACTATTGTCACTCTTGTGGTCCGCGGGTAGGGTCGGGGCAGGGTCGAGGTCGGGTGGAGGTGGCGGTCGCGGAATCGGGCCCCCAACGTGCGGGCGTGTCGCCCTCGAACTGCCGGACTGAGAGGTGGTTTCTTGGGGGAGGGAAGCGACGGTCCGCGTACCGATGAGCGACGACCGGACGGGAACGCCGCTCGATGCGGCCGCGGAGGCGCGCGTTCGCCGACTGGAGGCCGGGAACTACCGGCGGAACAACGAGCTCGTGCTCGACGCGTTCGTCGGGTTCCAGCGAGCGCGCGGCGTGGAGACCCTCGAAGCGGTCTCCGCGACGGACTGTCGTCGCTACGCGCAGCATCTCGCCGACCGCGTTCGAGCGGACGAGCTCGCGGCCAGCAGCGCGAACACGTACTACGACGTCGTGCGTGCGTTCCTCGGCTGGTGCGTTCGGGACGGCCGCATCCCGGAGAACCCCGCGGACACGCTGCGTGCGACCGAGGACCTCCCGACGGACTCCGGGGACGTGGACCGCCAGTACTGGTGGCCGGAGGAGCGGGAGGCGATGTTCGCCGCGCTCGACGCGGCCGTCGACGACGCGAACGACACCGCGGGAGACGCGACGGGGACCGACGGCGCGCGGCGCGCGACGTGGGACCAGTTGAAGGCTCACCGCGACCGGGCACTGTTCTTCACGCTCGGGCTCTCCGGCGCGCGCGGCGCGGAGGTGCTCCGCGACCCCGACGACGACCGCCGGAACGGCATCAAGTGGGGCGACGTCGACTTCGACGCCGGCGTCGTCCGCGTGTTCGGGAAGACCCGCGAGCACCAGACGATGCAGGTGATGACGCCGGCGCTCGAGCGACTGGAGCGGTTCCGGCGATTGCTCGCCCCGCCGAGCGCGGACTGGCCGGTGTTCGTGTCCCTGCATCGACCGTCGCTGTACGCGACCATCCGCGAGACGCTCGGCGAGCGCGGGTGGGACGAGGACCGCATCGAGAAGCGGCTCGACGCCGACGGCCCGCTCGCGCTCGCTCGCGACACGGACGTGACACCGCGAGCGATCTCGCTCCAGGGCGCGCGCTCGATGATGCAGCGTCGCTGCGAGGCGGCCGACGTCGACGTCGACGGCGAGTACCTCAAACCCCACGGCGGACGCCGCGGACTCGGGCACGAACTGTACTCGGAGAAGGCCGAACTCGCGCAGGAGGTCCTCCGGCACGAGAGCGTGACGACGACGCACCAGAGCTACCGGGAGGTACAGGCCGAGCAGTTGCGCGAGGACGCCGAAGCCGTCCTGTACGGTGAGGACGACGACGGGACGAACGACGCGTCTCGCGGACCCGAGGACTGACCGACCGCGTCGCCTGCCGTCAGCGTCGGTTGTCCGACCGCTCGTCTTCGCCGCACTCGCGGTCGCGTGCGAACTCGGATACCGACGACTAGGGTACCGACGACCCGGATGCAGCGGAGGACGGTGTCCGGTCGTCCCCTCGCCAGACGGTGTGGGGGTATCGTTCGGAGCGCGCGGTCGGTCACCCTCCGAGGAGGATGTTGAGTGCGGCGACGACGATGCCCGCGAGCCCCATGCGGGCGCCGGCGACGACCCAGGATTGCTCGGATAGCGCCCCGAGGTACGCGCCGAACGTGAACAGGAGCGCGACGCCGAGTGCGACCGCGAGCGCGGTCGCGGCGAGTGGGTCGAGGAGGTCGTCCGGGGCGAGGAACGGGAGGAGCGGAACGAGGACGCCGACGATCGGCCCGATTCCGCTCATCGTCGCGCTCACCGCTCGCGCCGTCCGGTTGCGGCGCGCGATGACGGTGTCGTCGAGCTCCCGGAGCATCGCCGCTTCGACGCGCAACCGGTCGGCTCTGGTCTCCGCGCGCTCTATCTCCCAGACGCTCCACACGCCCGAGGTCCCGAGACCGACCGCGCCGCCGGCACCGATCGCGAACACGGTCGCACCGTCGGTGATCCCGGAGAGGTACGCGCCGACGACGACGCCGACGCTCGTCAGCGTCCCGTCGAACCCGTTCGAGACGAAGTACCGGCGGGAGAGCGCGCGGACGTCTTCGTCCGCGAGCACCGCCCGCAGGCGCGCTCTGCGTGACATCCGTCGCTATGGGTCCTGCGGCGTCACGCTCTGTTCGACGAGGACGTCGCCGGTCACCACCTCGTCGATGGAGTGGACGGTCCCGCCGAGGTCGTCGATGGCGGCCTCGACCGCGTCGTCCGCTATCGCCTGGCCTTCGACGGTGAGTTTGACGTTCTGGACCTCGCGGTCGGTCTCGACGAGGACGGCGTTGACGCCAGTGACGCCGTCGCAGCGCGCGGCCGCGGCGGCGAACTCGCGGATGTCCGGGTCGTGGGGCTTGAGGACGTCGAGAACGAGGCGTCTCAGTTCGACCATGCCGGCGGTACGGCCACGGTGCGTTTCAACTTATGGCATGACTCGGTTTCCGGCTGGCGCGACGGGTACGCGTCCGCGTGTTCGTCACGCGTCGGTGGTGCGTACCGTGCGACCGTCACGCGTCGGTGGTGCGTTCCGCGGGTCGGCGGCGTGCGGCGACGGTGCGGGCGACGGCGGCGGTGAGGAGCGCGACCGTCGGCACCAGGAAGAACCAGCCGATGCTGAACACGCCAATGACGGTCACGACGCCGCAGAGGACGGCGGTCGTCCACGTCACCGCAATCCGGTTGGTCCACGCGCTCGCTGCGCCGATTCCGACGAGGGCGAGGAGCGCGACCGACCAGAAGAACAGGACGGGCGCGTTCCCCCCGGCGCCGAACACGTAGTCGATGCCGGCGGTGCAGGCGTGCGTGGTCGTCGTCGTTCCCTCGCCGGTCGAGCTGGTGCTCGTCGCGCACGTGACGGGGCCGAACGCGCCGAGCATGTAGAGCGCGCCGCCGACGCCCGCGACGGTCGCGACGCCCGCGCTCGCCCTCGCCAGTCGACCGAGCGAACCGCCCCGGGCGTCGGGGTCCGCGTCGTCGGTTCCGGGTGTCGAGCGCCCGGGTCGCGCGTTCGGGTCGGAGGAGGTCGTCATACGTGGACGGACGAGCGCGTGGGGGTTTACGATACCGTCCGTCGGGCGCGACAGCGGCTGTCGTCGGTCCCACCCCGCGGACCTGACCGCGGAGGTGGCTGCCGGGAACGGAGGTCGTTCGTGGTCACCGGCGAGACGGGGGAACGCGCTCGCCGCGGTCGCGGTGGCGTTCGTACCGTTCGGTCGCCCAGGCGCGCACGCGGTCGTCCGTCGAGTCGACGCACGCGGCGAGCTGTCCGTCGTCGGCGTACGCGCACAGGAGCACGCGGTCGTCGGCGAGGGTCACGCCCAGGTCGACGTCGGCGGGCGTCCGGTAGAGGTCGAGGACGCCGAGGCCGAGCACGGCGCGGAACTCCAGCGGGTTCTCCGAGCGCGCGCGTTCGACGGTCGGCGTCGGCAGGACGAGTTCGGTGTGGGTACCGTCCCTGGCGAGGTGAGCGTGAGCGTCGTGGTAGAGGCGACTGAGGACGGGGGAGAGCATCCGTACGCGGTCGGTGTCGAGCGCCCGGACGCGGTCGACGTAGAACCCGACGGGGGCCTGCGGGTCCTCGCGCGTGGCGGTCCGGACGGTCGCGTCGGCGAACCGCTCGGGGTCGAGGTCCGCTGCGTCCGCTGGGAGCGCCGCGTAGACGGCTTCGAGTCGGTCGATGCCGTCGAGGTCGTCGAGGTACTCGGCGTGGGTTCGGGCGACGAGGGCGCCGGTGGTCGTGAGGTTGTACGCGCCGTCGCGCTTCTCGACCCAGTCGCGGTCAGCGAACGCGGCGAGGTGGCGTTGGACGGTTCGACGGGAGGCGTCGACGGCGTCGGCGAGGGCGGCGGGCGTGGCGGGGGCGTCCCGGAGCGTCGCGAGCACGCGCCAGCGCTCGGGCGCACCGGCGAGGAACGCCGCGTCGTCGTGGGCGGTCACGGGTCCGACGGTTCCACGCCCAGCCTCATGGACCTTCCTCCACGACCCGGGGCTCGTCGTCAGGCGGTCGACTCCTCGCGGTCCTGTTCGGCCGCCATCTCGAGTACCTTCGGGGTGACGACGGCGTCGAGCACCGCCATCGCGTACACGAGGTACCGGACCGGCGGGTCGAGGAAGAGCGTGCCGACGACCACGAGCACGACCGCACCACCGATACCGATTCCGTGTCGAAGCATCGGATTCTCAAGGGGATTGCTCATGTCTCCCGGATGGTTCACGCGGAACATCAATCTGTTCGTTTCCAGACACGCGACGAGTGACCCGCCAGCTCGCGGTCGGCGACCACCGCGAGGCTCTCACTCCCGGTCGGTGAGCGCGTCGAGCAGGTGCGTGGCCCCGGCCTTGTCCAGTGGGTCGTTCGCGTTCCCGCAGTGCGGGCTCTGGACGCACGCCGGACAGCCGTCCTCGCACGCGCACGCGTCGAGCATTTCGACTGTTCGGGCGGAGAGCGCGTGCACGTCCTCGTAGGCGGTCCGCGCCAGGCCGACGCCGCCGGGGTGGCCGTCGTAGACGAACACCGTCGGTTCGCCCGTGTGAGGATGCAGGGGCGTCGACAGCCCGCCGATGTCCCGGCGGTCGCAGAGCACTGTCGTCGGGAACATCGCTATCTGCGCGTGCTCGGCGGCGTGGATGGCACCCGGGAAGTCGTACTCCGCCGTGATGGCGGTCTGGACGTCCCCCGGGACGGTGTAGTAGAGCGCGCGCGTCTCCAGGGTCGTCTCCGGGAGGTCCAAGGGGACCTCGCCGAGCGTCTCGCCGGACTGCGCGTCCCTGCGTTCGAAGCCAGTGATCCGCTTGCGCATCCGGACCTCGGCGAATCGACACGGGACGTCTTCGCGCGCGAACGGCGCGCTCTCGTCCAGGTCGGCGTGGACCTCGATGGTCTTCTCGTGGAGCGTCCGCGTGTAGTAGTCCGCCCACGTCGGACTACAGACCGCGACGTCGCGGTCCAGGTCGAGCTCGCGGACCTCGTACTTCTCGCCCTGATGGTAGTAGACCGCGCCCTCGTGCGCGTCCCGCAGCGCGTCCGCGAACGACAGCGTCGCGAACGCGTCGTCGCTTCGTTCGTCGACGAGGTCGACCTCGCGGTCGTCGACCGTCCGGAGACTCGTCTCGTGCTGCGGGCTCCCGCCGCCCGCGTACGTCCACCGGGTCCCGCGGTCGGTGTCGCGGCGTTCGAGCGTCCCGCCGCGCACGAGGTCGCCGACGACGTCGTCGAGCGCGTCGCCGAAGTACGCGCGGTCGGCCTCGGAGAGCCAGTTCTCCTGGGCGGCGCTCGCGACGTGCGCGGGCAGCAACTGGTCGTTCTCGGGGTTCGACACCGCGCGCTCGGGCGGCGCGTCGAACAGGCTCGCGGGGTCGCCCATCACGTACTGGTCGAGCTGGTCCTCGCCGGCGACGAGACAGACGAGCGCCGGGTCCTCGCCGCGGCCCGCGCGCCCCGCGCGCTGGAACGTACTCATCCTGGTTCCGGGGTACCCGTCGAGTATCACGGCGTCGAGGCCGCCGACGTCCACGCCGAGTTCGAGCGCGCTCGTCGACCAGACGCCCGCGAGGTCGCCGTCGTGCAACCTGGTCTCGATGTCCTCGCGCCTCCCGTCGCGGAGCGCGGCCTGGTACGCCGCGACCCGCTCTCCCCTGTCGGTCTCCCCGCGCTTCCGGAGCTCTGTCGCGCACTCCTGCGCGTACCGCTCGGCGATCTGGCGCGACCCCGTGAACACGACCGTCTGGAGGTCCCGCTGGACGAGGTCGCAGAACAAGTTCTTGGCCTCGACGTGGGGCGACCGACGGCGGCCGCCGTCCTCGCCCCAGCCGTCGTCGGCGTCGTACTCCGGCGGGTTCCAGAGCAGCCAGCGGCGCGGCCCCGTCGCGCTCTCGTCGTCGTCGACGAGCGCGAACCCGGACTCGTCGCGGCCGACGACGGTCGCGGCGTGCTCGACCGGGTTCCCGATGGTCGCGGAACAGCACACGAACTCCGGGTCGGCGTCGAACCGCTCGCAGAGCCGCTGGAGGCGACGGAGCACGAGCGCGACGTGACTCCCGAACACCCCGCGGTACGCGTGCACCTCGTCGATCACGACGGTCTCCAGGCGGTCGAAGAACCACTCCCAGAGCCGGTGCGCGTGCGGGAGAATCCCGTAGTGGAGCATGTCCGGCGTCGTCGCGAGCACGGTCGGCTGGCGCTCGCGGACGTCGCGCTTCTCCGTCTGCGAGAGCTGGCCCGTGTACTGCGCGACGCTCACGCCGCTCCCGAACGGCAGGCCGCCGGCGAGCTCGCGCAGCGTCTCCGTCTGGTCGTTGATGAGCGCGACCTGTGGCGCGACGTACAGCGTCGTCGCGCGGTCGTCGAGCGCTCGCTCGAACGCGGGGATGGTGTACGCGAGGCTCTTTCCGCTCGCCGTCGGCGTCGCCAGCACGACGTCCTCGCCGCCCCGGACCGCCTCGACGGCGCGCGCCTGGTGGCCGTAGACGTCCTCGATGCCGGCACCGAGGAGCGCGCTGGCGACGCGCGAGTCGACGTCGACGTCCGCGAACGACGCGCCCCGCTCCGGCGTCGTCCGCTCGTAGACCACCTGCCCGTCGTAGTACGGTCGCCCGCGGAGCCACTCCACGACCGAGTCCATCGGCGCTGTCACTACGCGGCCGTTCGACGTCCGTAGGTGAAAACCACTCGGTGACGGCGACCGCGTTCGCGTCTCGCCGACGCACGCGACCCCCTCGTTCTAAGATGCCTGCCGTGGTAGGAGCGGGCATGTCTTGGTTCGATGACAGACGACATCGTCTGGGTCTGATGCTGCTCGTCGTCTCCATCGTCTCGCTGTACGTCCTCTGGCAGATCGTCTGGACGGTGTTCTTCGCGCTGACGTTCGTCTACGTCCTCCAGCCGTGGCGGGCCCAGTTCGTCGACCACGGCGTCCGCCCTCGCCTCGCGGCCGCCGCACTCACCGTCGTCGCGTTCTTCGGCGTCCTCGGGCTGTTCGTCCCCGTCCTCCTCGTCATCTACCAGCGACGGAAACCCATCCTGGACTTCTTCCGGAACGCGCCGGAGGTCATGGAGCTCGCGTTCGGCGGGTTCACGTACACGCTCGAACTCCAGTCGTTCGTCCCCGTCGTCCGCGATGCACTGTCCTCGATCGCGGTGAACGTCGCCAGCGCCGCCCCCGTCCTCGCGATGAAGGTGTTCCTGTTCGTGTTCCTCGTGTACGCGCTCCTCTACAAACCGGGTGGAGTGCAGTCGCTCGTCTTCCGGACCGTCGGCGGCGACGTCCAGGAGGAGCTCATGGCGTACCACGTCCGCGTCCGCGAGACCCTGTACGGCCTGTACTTCGTGCAGGCGGCGACGGGCGTCCTGACGTTCCTCATCGCGCTCCCCGTGTTCGCCATCCTCGGGTACGGCGCGTTCTTCTCGTTCGCGGTCGTCGCCGGCATCCTCCAGTTCGTCCCCGTCCTCGGCCCGTCCGTCGTCGTCGTCGCGCTCGCGGGCGTCGAAGCTGCTGGTGGGGACATCCCGCAGGCCGTCCTCGTCCTCGTCCTCGGCCTGAGTCTCGTCGCGTTCCTCCCCGACGCCGTCCTCCGGCCGCGCCTCGCGAAGTACAGCGCCGGGATGCCCGCGAGCCTCTACTTCGTCGGGTTCGTCGGCGGCGTGTTCACCGTCGGCCCCATCGGTATCATCGCCGGCCCGCTCGCACTCAGCCTCCTCCTCGAGACGTTCGAACTCGTCGCCGACGGCGTCGAGGAACGCGAAGCGCTCCCGCTCGAAGCCGACGACTCGGCAGGCGAGGGGACCGACCCAGACACCACCGACGAACCCGACACCAGCGACGTCGAGCCACAGCCCGGCGACGACGTCGACCCCGTCAGCGACGGCGGCACCAGCGACGAAGCCACCACCGACGAGACGGACGCCGAGCACTGACGCCGCGAACACGAATCGGAATCGGTCCCGTGTGTCGGTGCTACCACTCCCAGAACGACCGGGTGAAGATCACCAGGACGGGAATCACTTCGAGGCGGCCGAGCCACATCAGCACGACCATGAGGAGCTTCGAGGTCGCGGGGAAGAAGAGGTAGTTCCCGAACGGACCGAGCCGGCCGAACCCCGGACCGAGGTTGCCGAGAGTCGCGATGCTCGAGCTCAGTGCCTCGATGGTCGACAGCTCGAGCCCGATCCGGTGTGCGTCGAGTTGGATAAGGACTGCAGAGACCGCGAAGATGGTCAGATAGAGGAAGACGAACGAGAACACCGCTCGAACCACGTCCTCGTCGACGACGGTGCCGCCGATACGGACGGGTTCGACGGCGTCCGGATAGACCGTCGCGGTGAGCTGCCGCCGGGCAGCCTTGAACACGACGAGCCACCGGATGATCTTGATTCCGCCGCCGGTCGACCCCGCCGACCCGCCGATGAACGCGACGGCCAACAAGAGCAGCTGTCCCCACGACTGCCACTGTGCGAAGTCACTCGTCGCGTAGCCGGTCGAGTTGAGTATCGTCACCGTCTGGAACAGCGCCTGCCGGAGCGAGTTCTCCACGACGCCCTCCGTGACACCGCCGAACTCTAGCGCCGGCGCCGTCCCGCTGAACAACAACCCCCAGAGCAGAACGGCGATACCAAATATCGCACCGACGTAGGCCTGGAACTCGCGATTCCGGAACACCTCGATGTACTTGCCCTGAAGCAGGAAATAGAACAGCGCGAAGTTCGTTCCGGCGACGACGATGAACGGGATCACGAGCCACTGGACCGCCGGCGAGAACGCCGCGATACTCGCAGCCTGTGGCGAGAACCCGCCGGTCGGGAGCGTCGTGAACCCGTGCGCGATCGCGCTGTACAGGTTCATGTTGGGAGCGAGTCCGACGAGATGCAGCGCGCTACAACAGCCCGATGAACAACAGCGTGATGCCGGCGTAGATCGACCACAGGATACGCGCCGTCTCGGCTATCTTCGGCGTCAGCTTGTTGAGTTCCGGCCCGGGCGCCTCCGCGTCGATCAACTCGGCGCCGCTGACCGCGAATTCAGACAGGATCGCGACCATGAGGACGATGATCCCCATCCCACCGAGCCACTGGGTCAGCTGTCGGTACATCAGTAACGCGTGAGAGTGTCGCTCGAACGAGATCTCCGCGAGGAGGGTCGACCCCGTCGTGGTGAACCCCGACGTCGACTCGAAGAGCGCGTTGACGAACGAGACGACGAGGGCGCCCGGCGAGCCGAGCGAGAGCCCCACCGTCGACGGCGTGCCGTAGCCGGCGAGCAGGTAGGGAATCGTCCCACCGACAGAGACCCCGACCCAGGCGAGCGTGACGAACAGGAACGCCTCCTCGAGCCGCAGGTCGGAGTCGTCTTCGAGTCGTTCGAGCGCGAGTCCGATGGCGGCGGTCGCGACGATCGAGACCGCAAACACCACCACGTCGTCCCCGTAGATGACCGCGACGATCAGCGGGAGCGCCATCGCCGCGGCGAGGTACTTCAGGACCGTGCCGACGAGCGCGACACTCTGTCGCCAGTTCACGCTTACCCGCATTCAACGATTCCACCCGCTGGATTCGAGATGGTACCCAGGTCTGCCACTGACTCGGAGAGCGTGATATCGGTGTCTGTACGCGTTCATAGGCGTGCAATCGTCTCTTCGACGACGTCGCTGTCCACGAGTATCACTGCGTGATCGCCGGGGGCGATGACGGTATCGCCACGAGGTGCGAGGAGGCTCCCATTCCGCGTGACTGCTCCGACGACGACTCCCTCCGGAAGGTCCTGGATCGCTTCACGTATCGGGCGGTCTGCGAGAACGCTGTTCGTATCGATCTGGATCTCGATGACCTCGGCCTGGTTGTCTTCCAGCAGCGCGACGTTCAGGGTGTCCTGGTCGCGCGCGAAGTCGATTATCTCCGCGGCCGTCGCTCGGCGGGGGTTCACCGCGACGTCGACGCCCGCCTCTTCGAACAGCTCGACGTACTCACCGTTGTCGACGACGGCGACCGCGCGGTCGGCCCCTTTGCGCTTGGCTCGCAGGGCGGCCAACAGGTTCTCCTCGCTGTCGTGCTCCAGTGCTGCCACCACGACGTCGACGTCGGTCATCCGTTCGTTCTCGAGGAAGTCTCGGTCCCTCGGGTCCGTGTTTCTGACCGTGGTGGCGGAGAGCCGTTCGGACAGTTCTCTGGCGCGGTCGGCGTCGGCCTCGATGAGGTGCGGTCGGAGACCGCGGTCTTCGAGCAGTCGGGCCGTCTGGTACCCGATATCGCTCCCGCCGATGAGCAAGATGTTCTCGGGGCGCCGCTCGCGGGGAGCCACCTCGGTGCCGACCGTGTGAACCGATTCGGGGGCGCCCACGACGACCACACTGTCGCCGGGGTGGATACGTGTCTCCCCGGTCGGCTTCCCTGATCGTCTGGCCGGCGATCGTACTGTCGGGGCCGATCTCGAACTCGGCCATCTGGACCCGGCCACCCGCGAACACGTCGAAGTTCTGCGCGGCCGAGAGACCGGTTCCACCGGCGGTGGCGGCGACGGTCAGCAGGTTAGTTCCGACCATGAAGTCGACGCCGAAGACGTTCTCGGCCTGGTCCCAGGTGTCGATGTACTTCACGTCCTTGACGCGGGCGACCGTGGTGACGTCAGCGAGTGACTTCGCCGTCGCACAGGTGAGGATGTTGATCTCGTCGCTATCAGTGCACGCGATCAGGATATCGGTGTCTTCGATGCCGGCCTCTCGGAGGGTCTCGATGGCTGAACTGTCGCCCGGTACCGCGAGTACGTCGAGGTCGTAGCTGAGCCTGTCGATCCGGTCGGTGTCCACGTCGACCATCACGATGTCGTGGGTAGCGTCGAGTTCCGCTGCGACCCTGGTCCCGACCTGACCAGCACCGGCGATTAGTATACGCATTCAGTAAGTAACTGCTCTTTCTGGGTGCTGTGATTACTATCCTTTGGTTTGATTCACAGTCGTACGGCGTAAGCCACGTCCTGTTCAGGTGAGCACTCGCCGGCTGTCCACCCACGGATTATGGAAGCGGTCGACACGCATCTCGAGTGTGTGGGACCACTTCCCAGTCAAGTCACGTTCGACAGTGTCGAGTCGACGGCTCGATTCGAATCGAGCAAGGGCAGTCTGGGAGCCGGGTTCACTGGGCGAACCGGTCGCGCTGGCTGAGGCCGGTGAGTTCGAGGAGGGAGGCGAAGTCGCCGCGGTCGACGATGCCGACGACCTCGTCGCCGTCGGTGACGAACGCGTACTCGGTCTTGTCCATCTCGCGGAGGGCGTCGAACGCCCCCGTCGTCAGGTCGACGGTCGGGAGGTCGGTGGTGGCGACGTCGCCGACGAGCGTGCCGGTGTCGCGGCCGTGTTCGCGGAGGGCGTCGAGGCCGACGAGGCCGACGACGCGACCGCTGCGGTCGCGGACGACGTGCTGGTCGACGCGGTCGTCGAGCACGCGCTGTGCGAACGCGTCGAGCGTGACGTCGGCGTCGACGCTCGGGCGGTCCACGTCGTAGACGTCCTTGACGAGGAACCCTTCGAGCATCCCTTCCAGCGCGACGACGCGGCTCTCGCCGTTCGCGGCGCTGTACACGAACAGCGCGAGCAGGAGGAGCATCGGGGCGCCACCGAGGAGGCCGACGAGCGCGAACAGGATGGCGAATACGACGCCGACGCGTGCCGCGAGCCGCGTCGCGTCGACGTACGGCCGAGAGCGAGCGAGGAACGCGCGGAGGACGCGGCCGCCGTCCATCGGGAACGCCGGCAGGAGGTTGAACACGGTGAGCGTGAGGTTCGTCACCGCGAGGAACCCGAGGACGAACACGACGCTCGGCGCGCTCGCCGGCACCGCGAACAACGCAGCGTAGCACGCGATCCCCGTGAGGACGCTCGCGGCAGGGCCGGCGAGCGCGATGACGAGTTCGCGCCCCGGTTCCTTCGGGAGGCGGTCCAGGCTCGCGAGTCCGCCGAGAATCCAGAGCGTGATCGCACTCGTCTCGATGCCGTACCGTCGAGCGGCCGCCGCGTGCCCGAGTTCGTGCAGCGTCACGCTCGCGAACAGGCCGACGGCCGCTACCCCACCGAGAACCAACCCGTTGCTCGCCTGGAGCGCCTCGTGGTCCAACGCCACGCCGGACAGCGCCTCGACCAGCCCCGCGTACAGTTCGATCTGTGTCGTCCCGCCGATGATCCACGCGAGGACGGGGAGGAACACCACGAGCGAGATGTTCACCTTGATGGGAATTCCCCAGACGGTGGCGACCCGATAGTTGTACATAGCTGTCCGGATGACCGCCACGCGGATAAGTGACTGCCCCACACGGCCGTCGGCTCCCGTCTTCGAGCGGTCGGCTCGCCCGAAGGTCCTTGTGTCATCCCGTCGTCGGTCCGGTATGGACGCGAGTGCCCTGTTCGACCTGCTCGCCGACGGCGACACGCTCACCGTCGTCTGCCACAACAACCCGGACCCGGACTGCCTGGCGAGCGCGCTCGCACTCGGCCGTATCGCCGCCGCGGCCGGCATCGACGAGTACGACATCTACTACAGCGGCGAGATCAGTCACCAGCAGAACCGCGCGTTCGTGAACCTGCTCGACATCGACCTGTCGCGGTTCGACGAGGCGGCGGTCCGCGACCGCGACCCCGGTGACCTGCTCGCGTTCGTCGATCACTCCAGGCCCGGCGCGAACAACGAGGTACCCGAGGACGTCCCGGTCGACATCGTCCTCGACCATCACCCGGCGGAGGACGTCCAGGCGCGGTTCGTCGACCACCGCGAGGACGTCGGCGCGACCGCGACCATCCTCACCGGGTACGTCCGAGAGCTCGACGTCGAGGTGGAGGAGACGCTCGCGACCGCGCTCCTGTTCGCCATCCGCCGGGAGACCCTCGGGTTCCTCCGTGGCGTCACCGTCGCGGAGTACGACGCCGCGGGGTACCTCCACGACCGCATCGACGAGGACCTCCTGCATCGACTCTCGGCGCCGTCGATCAGTGGGGCGACCGTCGACGCCATCGCGGACGCCATCGAGAACCGGAGCGTCCGCGGGTCGCTGCTCGTCTCGCACGTCGGTCGGACGAGCGAACGCGACGCGCTCCCGCAGGCCGCGGACTACCTCGTGACGCTCGAAGGCGTCGACACCGCCATCGTGTTCGGGATCGTCGACGCGGACATCCACCTGAGTGCGCGCACGACGGACGTTCGCGTGAACGTCGGCGAGGTGCTCGCGTCCGCGTTCGAGGACGTCGGGAGTGCAGGCGGCCACAGCGAGATGGCCGGCGGCGAGATTCCGCTCGGTATCTTCGCTGACTACGGCGACGACGGTCCGCCGCTCGTCGACATCGTGGAGCGCGTCGTCACCGCTCGGTTGTACGCGGCGTTGAACGTCGAGGAGGACGACGACCGCTAGACACCGGCCGCGAACCGGGAATCCGACTGCGCTACTTCGGGTCGATGACGACGTGACCGTCCCGACCGACGCGGATGCGTGCGTTCGCGTACTCGAACTCGATGGTGACCGGGGCGACGTGTCGACCGGTGAGGATGGACTCGATACCGTCGACGTCGACGGCGTTCTGTAACGGCTCGAGGTCGAGGGGGTCACAGCACATGACGTGGGCGACGGCTTCCACGAGGACGATACCCGCCCCGGGGACCGTTCGCCAGTCGCACTTCAGATGATACTGGCCGTCCTCGGGGTCGAACGTCGGGTCCACGTCGAAGTTCGTCATGAGGGGTTCCAGAAGGAGCTACCCGTGAGTACGCTCCGCGAGGATATATCTATGTCCGTGTCAGGGGCGGTACTGGCGTGGCCGGTCAGGTCGCGGCGTTCGATGCGGGAGGACGGGCGACCGATCGGTTTCACCTCGTGACGGGGGCTGTGAACGTCGCCGAGCGCTGTCGACGGGTGCGCGCAGTTCGAGAACTCGACGTGTCGGCGCGCGGCCGGTCGTCGCGACAGCCCCGTCGGCAGGGTGGTCGTCACGGGGACCGCGCCGTCAGGTCCTCGCACGTGCTCGATGCGCGCTGACGGTGCGTTCCAGGTCGTCGAGGCAGTCCGTGACGGTGTACGTGACGTCGGCCTCGGGGTCGGTCGAGGGCGCCACGTCGACGAGGACGCCGTCGGCGTACACGGCGACGCAGAGGACGGGGAACATGATGACCTCGTAGCTGTCGTCGGAGATCATCGAGGAGACGGTTCGCGTCCCGAACGCGGGTTCGAGCGTGCGGTCGTGCTCGCGGGCCCACGTCCAGAACCGCGAGTACGTCGCTCGCGCGTCCTCGCACCAGTCGTCGTCCGCCTCCGGCATGAGCTCGTGCGCCCACGCCTGACGTTGGACGCGGTCGACGTCGCCGGTCTCGACGAGCGATTCGAGGCGACCGATGACGTGTCGTTGCTGCTCGTGCGTCCCGTGCATCGACGCGCAATGATAGACGTCGACGTGAACGTCGTCTGCGTCTGAAAGGTCTATGTGCTCTGTTTCCATGGTTCGTGCAGCGCCCGCCGCGGGCCGCGACTCCCACCGGGAACTCCGCGTCGTCGCGGCACCGCGTGCGCCGTCGTCGAAGGGCTGGTGAGCGAGCGGCAAGGTTATACGCGCGGTATCAGTCAGTAACCTTTCAAGAGGTTTCGCGGTCCGCGGTAGGCGTCGGTTATCGACCGGAAACGGCCCCTACTCGCAGTCGTTCGAGGCCTTCGCGACGTGCATCCGTCGGGAATCGACTCCAAGGTCGACCAGTGGTGGTTCCGTCGGTCCAGCGTGACGACGTGGCTCCGTCACTGGAACCCCGCGGGCGAACCGGCGTCGACGGACTGCCGCTCGCTGGGTTCCTCGTAGCGCTCGTAGCGTTCGCGGACGTCCGCCGGCACGCTCGGATCCACGTCCGCGAACGCCGCCTCGAAGTCCGCGTGCGAGACGATGGGGCCGGGGACGTTCGAGGGGTCGACGCCGTCCGCGACGTCCTCGAGGTGCGCGCGCGTCGCTCGCGTCGCCGCCTCCCGGCAGATCGCTTCGATGTCCGCGCCGACGTACCCCTCCGTGCGGACGACGAACGCGTCCAGATCGACGTCCGGTGCGAGCGGCGCGTCCGCGGTCTGCACCTCGAAGATCTCGCGTCGAGCGTCCGCGTCCGGGACCGGCACGTGCACCTGGCGTTCGAGCCGCCCGGGTCGCAGCAGCGCGCCGTCGATGAGCTCCGGGCGGTTCGTGGTCGCGACGACGAGGACGTCCTCCAGGCTCCCGATACCGTCGAGTTCGGTGAGGAGCTGGCCGACCACGCGCTCGCCGACGCCGGACCCGTTCGCGCCGCCGCGTTCACCCGCGATGGCGTCGATCTCGTCGAAGAGGACGACCGCGGGCGCGTTCTCGCGAGCGCGCTGGAAGACCTCGCGGAGCCTGGACTCGGACTCGCCGACCCACTTCGAGAGGAGCTCCGGGCCCTGGATGGAGAGCAGGTTGCACTCGGACTCGGTCGCGACCGCCTTCGCGAGCATCGTCTTCCCGGTCCCCGGTGGGCCGTACAGGAGCACGCCGCTCCCGGTGTCCAGCCCGGCTTTCTCGAGGACGTTCGGGTACTTCAGCGGCCATTCGACGGCTTCGCGGAGCGTGCGTTTCGCCGACGCGAGCCCGCCGACGTCCTCCCACGAGACAGCCGGAATCTCCACGTGCATGTCCCGGAGTGCGGACGGGTCGGCGTCCTCGAGCGCCGCTTCGAAGTCCGCGTTGGTGACGACCGGTGCCTCGCGGATCGACGCGCTCGCGCTATCGCCGTGTGCGCGCTGGAGGGCACGCATCGCGCCCTCCTGGACGACGCTCGCGAGGTCCGCGCCGACGAACCCGTGCGTGCGATCGGCGACGGCGTCGACGTCGACGTCGTCCGCGAGCGGGACGTCGCGCGTGTGCACGTCGAGGATCTCGGCGCGGCCGTCGCGGTCCGGGACGCCGACCTCGACCTCGCGGTCGAAGCGCCCGCCGCGCCGGAGCGCCGGGTCGATGGCGTCGGCGCGGTTCGTCGCCGCGATGACGACGACGCGGTCGGTCTGGTCGAGGCCGTCCATGAGCGTCAGGAGCTGGGCGACGACGCGACGTTCGACGTCGCCCGCGGCGTCGGACCGCTCCGGCGTGATGGCGTCCACCTCGTCGATGAACACGATCGCGGGCGCGTTCTCCTGGGCTTCCTCGAACACGTCGCGGAGGTACTCCTCGCTCTCGCCGTAGTACCGCGACATCACCTCGGCCGCGGGCAGCGAGACGAACGTCGCGTCGACCTCGTTCGCGACCGCTCGCGCGAGCAGCGTCTTCCCGGTCCCGGGCGGTCCGCGGAGGAGGACGCCGGCGGGCGGGGCGACGCCGAGCTCCTCGAAGAGGTCCGGTCGTTGAAACGGGAGTTCGACGAGTTCGCGGACGCGAGCGAGCGCGTCGTCGAGCCCGCCGACGTCCGCGTACGTCGTCTCGGGCCGGCAGGCGGTGACGGTGCTCGCGTCCTGGGGCGAGCGGACCTGCGCCTCCCCGCCGTCGCTACGGGCCTCACGGGTGCTGTCGCCGTTCGCGTCCACCTGCCCGTCTGTACTGTTCCCGTCCGCGTCCACCTGACCATCCGTGCTGTCGGGGTCGACGGGCTCGCGGTCGGCGTCCTCGCCGTCGTCCGTCGCGTCCGTCGCGTCCGTCGTCGCGTCCGGATGCTCCGCTTCGCCGGCGTGCGCGTACGCTCGTACCTCCAGGTCGGTCCCGGGGGTGACGCGCACGACGCCGTCGGGGCGGGCGGCGGCGATGGCGACGGGTATCGAAGCGCGGTCCGGTGCGCCATCGAAGGTCGTCGCGACCGTGCATCCGGGGGCGAGCACGCACCCTTCGAGGTCCTCGAGCAGCGAGTGCTTGAACGACGTGAGGCTGGCGAATGGCTCCTCGACGCCGACGAGCAGCGCGTCGGCCTCGACGGGCGTGGTCGCTGCGACGTCGACGACGTCACCGGTCTCGACGTCGAGCGCTTCGCGGAGGACCGCGTCGATGCGGACGATGCCCGCGCCCTCGTCCTCCGGGTACCCCGGCCAGACGCGTCGGAGGATCGTCGAGTCGCCGTTCGCGAGTTCGACGAACTCACCGCTCAAGAGGTCCAGGTGAGACATCGCGGCGATGTCGACCGCCACGAGGCCGTTTCCGACGTTCTCCTCGCGGAGCGGATGTACGGTAAGTTCCATGGTGGATGTGTTGGCCGGTTCGAGACCGGCTCGACGCTAGTAACGGTCACTCGTTCGTCCGTTAGTTACACTCCGCCTAGCACGCGCCCGGTGAGAGTAGCGTGGGGCTGTCTCGACGGTAGGCGTCGAGCCCCGGGACCGTATGCGGCCTGTACGTCAGCGTCCGTCGCCGTCGGTGAGCCGGGTTCCCGCGTCGACGGTCGCGTATCGGGGGACGACGACACCGGGGTCGACGTGGACGTCGTCACCGACGGTCGCGCTCTCGCCGACGACGACGCCGAACTCGGGGGTTGGCGTCGACTGCGAACCGGTTCGAGCGTCGGCGTCCAGCGCGTCGGGCACGCACGTCGGGCCGAGGGCGTTCGTTCGCGCACCGACGTCCGCGTCCGGGCCGACGACGCTGTCGGCGAGCGTCGACTGCGAACCGACGGTCGCGTCCGAGAGCAGGATGCACGCCGACACCTCGCTCCCGTGCCCGACCACGACCTTCGGGCCGACGTACGAGTACGGCCGCACGTACGCGTCGGCTTCGACCCGTGCCCCTGCGGCGACGATCGCTGGCCCTTCGACAACGGCGCCGCACGCCACGGACGCGCCCGGTTCGACGTGGACCGGGCCGTGGAGTCGCGCCATCTCGTGGACGGAACCGTCCGCGACCTGTCCGGGCGACCGGTCGGCCCACTCGTCGAACGCCCGCCGGTTCGCGGCGAGCAGGTCACCGGGCGCGTCCACGTCGACGTGGTCGTCGACGACGACCGGGCGGAGGTCGTGTCCGTTCGCCGTCCGTTCGACGACGGCGGCGAGGTCGCGTTCCCCGGCGTCGTTCGTCGGCGGTCGCGTCCAGTGCTTGGCTTCGGCGGGGAGCGAGCACGCGCCGGCGTCGACGTACGCGCCGGTTCCCTCGTCGGCGAGCGAACCGACGTCCAGCGGGCCGCCGTCGCCGACGACGACGGGGTCGGTCGCGGGTTCGTCGCGCGCTCGAACGCCGACCGTCGGGACGTTCGCGTACAGCGACCGGAGCGCCGCGTCGTCGTAGATTGTGTCGCCGGGCAGCACCACGAAGTCGCTGTCCAGGTGGGTGCGGGTGACGACGAGCGCGTTCGCGGTCCCCATCGGTCGCGGCTGGACGGCGTAGGTCACCGGGACGCCCTCGACCGTCTCGCCGAGCGCTCGCGCGAACGGCTGGTAGTACGGGGGGACGACGACGACGAGGTCCGTCGCGCCCGCGGCGACCGCGCGGCGCGCGACGCGGACGAGGAGGGGGTCGCCGCCCACGGGGAGGAGGGGCTTCGGGACGCTCGCGGAGAGTGGTTCGAGGCGTTCCCCGTCGCCTGCGGCGAGCAATACGGTCTGCATGACCGTCACCTTTCGACTACGAACGCTTTGCTATGCGTCGACTACCCATACGAACCAGTTCCCTTCGAGGCGCTGCCGAGCTGGTCGACCGGGGACCGTCGCGGCTCTGGGCTACGCGGTCACCCGACCGGAAGCCATTCGGCGCGTTCGGTGGTGGCCATCCATAATTCGTGTGCCGATAGCTAGCGTCGGTCCGCCCGTTCGTCCCTGACGGCTCGTGCGTAGTTGAGCACCTGCCCCGAACACCGGAGTGGGTCACCGTTGCCGGTCGCCGTCACGAGATACGTATCAGAGAGGACACCTGACTGACACTATCTGCCTCCGGGGGCGTCGACCGGTGCGAGTGCGTTGCCGTCGGTGCCGGTGGTCGACCCCTCGTGGGCGACGTAGCTCGTGCAGTACCCGGTGGGTTCGATCATCCCTTCGACGATGGTGCAGGCGCCGACGCCGTCGCCGTTCTTGTCGGGGACGTAGTAGGCGCACCCCGAACATTGCTGCCCGTCCTTGGGTTCGGGCTGATAGCTCAGGTCGCTCTTGGCTGCGAGGGAGTCGGGGTCGCGCTGGTTGCCGTTCAGGCTGGTCGCGGTGCGGTACGCGTCGGGGACCTGGTCGGTCGACGCCTCGGTGGCGGGCAGCGTCTCGGTTCCGTCATCGCCGCCGAGACAGCCCGCCACGGCGGCGGAACCGCTCCCGACCAGGGCGAGCACGGTGCGTCTGTCGAGCGCACTCGAGTTCCGAAATGTCATATGTGCCGGTTCGACGGTGACAGGGATACCCGCACTGGCGGAATCGTTCCACCATGCAGACGATTGCAACGGCATACTGACCACCTGCAGACCGCTGGGACCACGAGCGTCGAGCGCGAGCGGGACCCGCGTCTCGATGGTTCGACCGAAGGAAACGGGTGATGCTGGTTTGGTAACGGAACCCCGCAACCGGTGAAGGGAGTCGATCCATCTAGCGCTGCTTCGCGAGCCGCTGTTCGTGTTTCTGCGCACCGATGGTCAGCCCGGCCTTTGCCTGGTCGGCGCTGTCGAGGGTGATGTCCTCGACGGGGACGTCCTGGATGGCGTCGTACTGTTCGAGGACGTACGTGTGGTAGTACTGGATGGCGCGGCGTGCGTTCTGTGCGGGACTACCGCTGAGGATGTCCGTGGTGAGTGCGAGGTGAACGACCTCCGGGTACGGGAGACCGAGGACGTCTTGGGCCGCGGTGATGGCTTCGTGGTCGTCGTCGCGGATGCGAACCGGTTCGGACATACGTGTCGGTGTCTCGGCCACCCACATAATCGTAACGATTTGTAACAAAACGTTACAGCCTGTTACGCCAAGTTGCAGAAGGCTTGCCAGCTGCCAGTTACCCAAGGACTCGTCGCGACCACGTGCGGACCGGAGGTGCCCTGTGGGGAGCCGTTGCTGACGACCGCGTCATCAGCTTCGTGATACTCGAACGGCTCCGTGAACGCACGTACTGCGCCATGACGACGCGTACGAGGAGACCGTCGCTGTCTCGGCCAGACTGACGTGGCGGTGCTGGTACCTCCAGCGTCCGCGCTGGGAGTTCTGAACGAGCGAGCCTAGCAGCAAGAGTCCATCACGGGTGCGTTGGAAGGTCCGTCCGGGGATGGCCGCTCGGCCAGTCAGTCGATCTCCGAACCGCGAACGCGGGTGACGGTGAGACGGACGTGTTCGCGTCGTCAGTTTCCAGTGAAGACTTCGAGGGTCTCTTCGGTCACACCGGACCGTGAGTGGATCGTCACGAAGTCGCGCTCTTTGATGGTCGTCTCCCCCGTCGGCGTGATACTTCCCTCGTCGCGGTTGATCCGGACGACCAGTACGTCGGAGGGGATGAGTCCGTCCTCGTTCGCCTCCTGGAGCGTCTTCCCGGCGATTGGCGCTGCGTCTCTGACGAGCACTTCGATGACGTCCGCGTCGCCGGCAAGTCCCGCAACGCCAGTGACTGCTGATGCCGACGCCTCGTCCCGGGGGCCGAATGGAGCGTAGGGCCGGAAGTACTCCCGGTGAATCAGGTCCTCGTCGTCGATCTCGATGCCGAGTGACGTGATCCCCTGTGCGACCCGCGTGAGGTTATCCGTATCCGTCCCGACGACCGTGATCCGGAGATCGCCTTTGCCGGACATGATCTCCCGGACGTTTATCACGCCGGGCACGTCGAGGACGCGCTGGGCCATCTCCTCCCGATCGCGAGAGCCGGTACTGCAGACGTAGTGGTTCGTGAGTCGCCCGCCCACCTTCTGGTAGTCGACGTCCGCGTGGTATCCTCGTATCACGCCCGCCTCTTCGAGTCGACGGATACGGTTCCGGACGGTTGGCGCCGAGACGTCGACCTCCGCTGCGATATCGGGTGCGGACGTGTGCCGGGCTTCTTGCGACAGATAGTAGAGTATCTGTTCGTCTATCGTATCGATTTGAAGGGCCATATTTATACGGCAGGATTGGTGACACAGCTGCTTTTAAGTTACTATGGGGTGTCCGTTCGATTCTCGGAAGGCTGTCCGGAAATCGATAGCGACACGTTGGCTCTATCTCTCGTAGATGGGCAGTAGACGGCCCAGCGACGCAGAGGAACGATAGGAAACGAATTTCGTTTATTCCTACGCAATCGTTTGGGATGACGGTGGATATTTATCGTTGCGAGATATGCCTTCGTGTATGACCCCAGGGTTACGTGTCCGCACTCGTGATGGCACGCGGAGAGGAAGAGTCCCCGATGTCGGTTCGCGAAACGATCATGCGGAGACTTGAGGTCTGAAAACTATGTACATCATCATCATCGGCGCTGGCGATATCGGCACACCACTGATCGACATTGCGACGAAGTCCGGTAACGAGGTGGTCGTCATCGAGCTGGACGAGAAACGCGCGAATCGAGCGGCCGACCGGTTCGACTGCCTGGTCCTGAACGCCGACGCCACGACCAAGGACACGTTGGCCGACGCCGGTGCGAAGGAGGCCGATGCGCTCATCTCGACGACGGACCAGGACGCGACGAACGTGATGACCTGTCTGCTCGCCCAGGAGTTCGAGATACCCGCGATCCTCTCGGTCGTTCATAACCCGGAGCACATGGGGCTGTTCGAGCAGATAGGGGTGAACACGATACAGAACCCGCAACAGCTCATCGCCGAGTACCTCTATCGAGCCGTCGCACGGCCCGCGATCGTCGATTACATGCGGGTCGGCGACGACGCGGAGGTCTTCGAGATCACGGTCACCGACAGAGCGCCTGTCGCGGGGAAGACGCTTCAGGAAGCAACGGAGGCAGGGCTCATCACCGAAGAGATGCTGGTCGTCGCGATCGAACGAGAGTCGAACGACCATCCGATCACCCCTCGCGGGGATACGATGATCGAGGGTGGTGACCTGCTGACGGTGTACTCTGGTATCGGCGCCGACCCGGAGATCACGGACATCTTTGGCCACTATGAAGACGACCCGCAGTAAGCAGACGATGTGCTCGTGGACGACCGCAGGAACGCCGGTCGTACGGACGAGGGACGCATGAACGGGTCGGTTGCGACTGTCGGCCGGGACCTCGGCCGCATCCTGGAGGCGCTCGGCGGCCTGATGCTCGTCTCGCTCGTCGTCCCCCTCCTCTGGGGAGAGTACTATGCGCTCCCAGCGCTCTTCGTGTCCGCAGTCGTCCCGGTGGGAATCGGCTGGATACTCCATCACCGGTTCCAGGACGCCAAAGCTCCGGGGCGACTCCACGGGATGGTCGTCGCGGCCTCGGGATGGGCCGCAGTCGGTCTCTTCGGGTCGCTCCCGTTCCTCGCCATCGCGTGGGGCGCCCAGCTCGACCTCCCCGGATTCGCCGCTGCACAGACGTCGACGTTAGCCGCGTTCACCGACCCAGTGAACGCCGTCTTCGAGAGCATGAGCGGGTTCACTGGCACCGGGCTCACGATGACCGACAACGAGGAGGTGCTTCCACGGACGCTCCAGTGGTGGCGGACGTTCACCGAGTGGATCGGTGGCGTCGGCGTCATCGTCTTGACGACGGCGATCCTGTCGCGTCCCGGCAGCGGGTCGCTGACGCTCTACGAGAGCGAGGCACGCTCGGAGAAGATCCACCCGAGCATCGTCTCGACGGTCCGCACCATCTGGTGGATATTCATCCTGTTCACCTTCATCGGCATCCTCGCGCTGTGGCTGGCTGGCATGCCAATCTGGGGGGCAATCAATCACGGGATGACCGGGCTCGCGACCGGTGGCTTCTCGATCACCGACAACTCGATCGCGACCTACGATAGCGCCGCGATAGACTTCGTGCTGGTTCCCGTGATGGTGCTCGGGAGCATCGCGTTCCCCGTTCACTACCTCATCCTGCAAGGGGACATCCGGAACTTCTACTCGGACCTCCAGACGCGATGGGTGTTCGGGTACATGGGTATCGGGTCGGCGTTGCTATGGGGGTTCCTCTACTACGGGGGGCCCTACGAGACGCCGTTTGCTGCCGTGCGCTACGGGCTCTTCCAGTTCGTCTCGGCGGCTACCTGTACGGGGTTCCAGACCGCCGTCGATGCGACGAACGTCGCACTCGGGCGGTGGCCGTCGTACGCCCAACTCACGGTGACGTTCGGGATGTTCGTCGGGGGTGCAGCGGGTTCCACCGCGGGCGGTATCAAGCTCATCCGCGGACTGACGCTCGTGAAGGGCATCCGGTATCACGTCGCGGACGTCTTCTATCCGGACAGTGCGGTCCGGCGACTGGAGATCAATGGACGTCGCCTGAACGAGGAGGAGGCCAGTCGCGAGTTCATGGAGGCGGCCATCATCGTCGTTCTCTGGATCACCTTCCTCGTGCTCAGCACGTTCGTCTTGCTGCTCGCGCTTCCGTCCGGAGAGTACTCGCTCACGAACGTCCTGTTCGAGGTCGCCAGTGCACAGGGGAACGTCGGCCTCTCGTCGGGCATCACGGGGGCGGAGTCGCTGCCCACGATCGGGAAGCTCACGTTCCTGTTCAACATGTGGATCGGGCGCCTCGAGATCATCCCGGTGCTCGTGCTGCTTCGAACCGCGCTCAAGCGTGGAGGGCTATACACGTGAGACCGAGCAAGCTGCCGGTCATCGAGTCGGTGTTCGAGGCCGGCGCGGACGACCGCGTGTTCGACTCGCTGCTGCTGCTCGGGCCGCTCGTGATCGTGTTGGTCGTCGTTCTCGGCAGGTCGGTCGTCACCGAAGTCCTCGCGCTCGGGTATATCGCCGTGTTCGTCACGTATGCCCTGTATCGAGGGCTTCAGGAGTGACCGCCGCCGGCGTCCTCGGAGAGATGCACGATGGCGGTGCCACGAGACCAGCGCCCCCCGAGAAGCCCGTCGGAATCGACGGGGAGGCCGCGCGTGTGTCCAGGTTCGGACGGGACGCTGGTCGAACCGCCACCGTTCGCTGACGAACGCGATGGTAACCCACTTCGTCCACTGACGCGCACGGAACGACCGTCGAGAGGCGGTTCGCCCGTTCGTCCGTTTCCGAACCGTCCTGTCGTAGTGGTGCGAACGACGAGTGCACGACCCTCCCGTCCCCGTTGTCGCGTGTCAGGCGCGACCGAGGGGAGAGTGACGCGCTCAACCGGCAGGTCGGTGGAGACCGGGACTCGCAAGCGGACGCTGCAGGCGTTCGAGAGGAGGTCGCCGATGTGTCCGCGCTGCGGTGGGCTTCACCTAGTTTTGGCTGGCCTAAAGTTCGGAACGCTTTTCAACTTTTAGGCAGGCCTAAATCCTATGGGAGACGATTCCAGCGAACGCCAGACACCGACGCGACGGGACTACATGAAGTACGGGAGCGCAGTCATCGGCGGCGGGCTCCTCACCGGATGCGCGAGCCAGTCCGGTTCCGAATCGACGACGACCGCCGAATCGTCGGACACGGCCACGGGCGAGACGTCGGCCACCACGACCGAACGGGGTTCGTACGCCGTGCGGATGTCCCCGATGGGCGAGGTCACCTTCGACGAACCACCCGAGACGGTGTTCACGCGGCTCACTCACCACGCCGGCATGGCGTTCGCGCTCGGGCACGGCGACGACGTCACCGCGATGCACGCCCCGGACTACTACGACGGCCTGTGGAACCAGTACGTCGAGCGCCTCCCCGGCGTCTCGCTCGACTGGACCGGCCTCTACTCCTCCTGGAAACCCGACAAGGAGGAACTCTACGCGCTCGAAAGCGACGTCCACCTCGCCGACCCCGCGTGGATCACCCAACAGGAGAACTGGGACGCGGCCGACATCGACGAGATCGCCGAGAACGTCTCCCCGTGGCTCGGGAACTCCCTCAGCGACATCCATCGGGAACCGACCGGCGACTACGCCGAGGGCTACGAGTACTACGGACTCTGGGAGCAGTTCGAGGTCGTCGCCGAGGCGTTCCGCGAGCGGGAGCGGTACGAGGCACTCGCCGCCGTCCGCGACGACCTGCTGGCGACCATCGAGGCGGACCTGCCGGCGCGGTCCGAACGACCGACTGCCGTCATGATCGCCGCCGCCGACGTCGACGAAATCTACACGTACACGATGAACACACCGGGGTTCCTGACGGCACACACCCGGCCGCTCGGGCCTCGTGACGCGTTCGAGGGCAGCGTCGAGAGCAACTCCGTCATCGACTTCGAGAAGCTGCTGGATGCGGATCCCGACGTGATCTTGCACCTCGGCGGGATGGAGCCGGGGACGGATATGGCCGAACGTCGGACCGCCTTCGAGGAGGACGCTGTCGCATCGAAGCTCTCCGCCGTGAAGAACGACCGCGTCTACGCACAGGGCGCCAGGTACCAGGGGCCGATCCTCAACCTCTTCCAGTTGGAGATGACCGCCAAGCAGCTGTACCCCGACGTCTTCGGCGAGTGGCCGACCTACGAGCGAGGCCCGTACCCGGAGCTCTCCGGAGAGGAACAACTGTTCGACCACGAGCGGGTCGCAGCGGTCATCGACGGGGACGTTTGAGGACGTACGGCACTTCGTCGTCTGAGCCAGTCGGGTACCCCAGTGACAGCAGACCCACAGTATTACAGTGCGCTGTTCGGACGCCACAGTATGGGCGTCATCTGTGAGTTCGAGCTGCATTCGGCGGCGCTTCCGCTCTGTAGCGTTGCGGCGACGGTCGATACGATACTGACGGTCGACAACACCGTACTGGGTACCGATGGGGAGCCGGCGTTGGTCTTCTCGACGACCGGTGTCGACCCGGACGACGTCGAGGCGGCATTGCGTGAAGCGGACTCGGTCGTCGACTTCGTCGCCATCGAGTCGGCGCTCGTCGAATCGCGGTATCGGGTCGTCCTGGATACGGCGTACGTCGGAACCTACGGCGAGCTCGTCGACCGTCAGACGTATCCGAGCGGTGCGCTCGTGACCGAACACGGATGGCAGGTCAGCGCCCAGTTCGCGGATCGAAGCGCGCTCGAAGCGTTCAGCGACACCTGTCGTGACAGCGGCATCGACTTCCAGCCGCGTCGGCTCATCGAAGCCGAGGGCGGTCCCGAGAGCTACGGCCTGACCGAACCACAGCGGGAGGCATTGCGTGTCGCCTATCGCACGGGCTACTTCGAAGTGCCGCGGAAGACGGACCTTGCCGCACTCGCGGAGGAACTCGATACGACCACGTCCGCGCTCTCCGAACGCCTTCGACGCGGCCACGAGCAACTCGTCGCAGAGACGGTTGCGAGCCCGCAATAGCGCCTGATACGAGGAGTGTCGACGGACGACGGTGTGACTGTTCGTCGAAGCCGCAGCCGCGTGTTGCCGCCCTTCTACGTATAAATGACCGGGATTATCCTGCAAAGCGTTACCGCCGAAACCAGCGTACTCCTACACGTAACGGGACGACGACCCACGCCGTGACCGACTCGAACGGAGAGACCCACAATGACCATTCACCAACGACCCCACGTCACCGATCGCGAAGCGCACTTCACCGGCGGTGGTATCGCGTCACTGGCCGGCGCAGCCTTCCTCGTCAGAGACGGGAATATGCCCGGCGAGAACATCCACGTCTACGAGAAGCTGGACGTCGTCGGCGGAGCGATGGACGGCGCAGGCGACCCCGAGGAGGGATACGTCATCCGTGGCGGCCGGATGTTCAACTTCCCCGCCTACGAGTGTACGTGGGATCTGTTCCGGACGATCCCGTCGCTCGAAGACCCCTCGCGGTCGGTCAAGGCGGAGATGAACGAGTTCAACGAGACGCACCAGTCGTACGCCGAGACGCGGCTGATGGACGGTGCGACGCGGGTCGACGCCTCGAACTACGGACTCACCGGCGGCCACCGGCGCTCGATGGTCGAGCTGTTGGTGACGCCAGAGGAGCGACTCGGCGACACTCGGATCGAAGAGTGGTTCGCCGACGACTTCTTCGAGACGAACTTCTGGTACGTCTGGGCGACTATCTTCGCGTTCCAGCCCTGGCACAGCGTCGCGGAGGTCCGTCGCTACATGTACCGGTTCCTCCACGAGTTCCCCCGGCTCCATACGATGGAGGGGGTCGACCGGACCAGGTACAACCAGTACGACTCGATGATCCTCCCGCTGCGACGGTGGCTCGAGGACCGCGGTGTCTCCTTCGAGTACGGGCACGAGGTGACCGACATGGACATCGTGACCTCCCGGGCTGGCCGGACGGTCACGCAGATTCACTGCGAGACCGACAGCGGGACGGAGACGATTCCGGTCGAGCCGACCGACCTGGTGTTCGTGACCAACGGCTCGATGACCGACGGGACTTCGCTCGGAGCGATGGACGAGGCGCCGGACCTGAACGAGACCGGTGCGTCCTGGGAGCTCTGGAAGTCCATCGCGGATGGGAACCCGCAGTTCGGGAACCCGTCGGCGTTCGCGGACAACGTCACGGAGACGAAGTGGGAGTCGTTCACCGTCACGCTTCGCAACACCGACCTGTTCGACCGCATCGTCGAGTTCACGGACGAAGCCCCCGGCAACGGGCTCGTTACCTACCTCGGGTCGAACTGGCTGCTGTCGACCGTGGTCGCCGCGCAGCCCCACTTCGCGAACCAGCCGGACGACGTGAAGGTCTTCTGGGGCTACGGGCTGTTCCCCGACCGTGAAGGGAACTACGTCGAGAAGCCGATGTCCGAGTGTACCGGCCGGGAGATCCTCCAGGAGCTGTGTTACCACCTAGACTGTGAGGACCGACTGCCGGAGCTGCTGGAGGACGTGAACTGCATTCCCGCGATGATGCCGTTCATCACGGCGCACTTCCAGCCTCGTGAACCCGGGGACCGCCCGGCGGTCGTCCCCGACGGTTCGAACAACCTCGCGTTCCTCGGTCAGTACGCCGAGGTCGACAGAGACGTGGTGTTCACCGTCGAGTACTCGGTCCGGTCGGCGATGGTTGCGGTCTACGATCTGCTGGATCTCGACGAGGAGGTTCCGCCCGTGAGCAAACACTACCGGAGACCGAAGGTCCTGGCGGAGGCTATCGAAGCCGCCTATCGGTGAGCCTGCGACGGCAGCGGCGGCCGACCTGCGCCAGGCGGAGACACCTATCTGGTTGCGTCTGGAGCGTGGGTCAAAGCGAGTCGCCGCGGCAGTATCGCTCCCGGTGGGATGTGTGTCGGAGTCCAGAAGGTATTTACCAGTCTGCTGATGGTTTGGGGTATGGAACTTGGACTGGCCATCGTCCTCCTCGTGTTCGGACTGCCGGGTGCGGTCTGGCCGTACAAGATGGCGCGCCTCGAGGAACGGTTCGACTCCATCGGAAGCAAACGCTCCTGGTCCGAGGTCGAGACAGCCGATTGGAAGGTCATCCTCACGCGGGTCGTCGGCGTCCTGATGGCGCTCGTCGGCGTCGGCGGCCTGTTCGCCGGCTAGCGGTCCACCTCGACCTCGTCTGTCACTCGACCGTCAGCCTGGGCCGAGGGCTGCGATGTCGGCGCCGACGGTCGCGAGTGCGTCGGCGGGGTTCGGGTCGCTGTCTGCCAGGTGCGTGTACCCGTGGTCGGGGACCGCTGCGAGCAGGTCGGTGACGGCGTCGCTGTACTCGTCGACGCCGGGTTCGGTGGGTTCGTCGCCGCCCCAGACGTCGCGGATGACGGTCATCGAGTCGATGCGGACCTCCAGGCTCCGTGGGTCGTAGCGGGCGGTGAGTTCGGTGAGGCCGAGGTGGAGCGCGACGTACTCGGCGGTGTTGTTCCCCGCTCGGGACCCGACGGGGCGCCCGAGTCGCGCGAGCTGGTTCCCCTCGGCGTCCATGATGACGGCGCCTGCGCCAGCGGGTCCCGGGTTCCCTCGCGAGCTTCCGTCCACGTAGAGGACGAACGCCTCACCGGCCGGTTCGGGGGCGTCCGGGCGGGTGAGGGTCGACTCCCGCAGGCGTTCGAGTGCGTCGCGGAGTTCGCCGTGGGACGTCGTCGGCTCGAAGAGGCCGCCGTACCCCGGGACGGCGTCGTCGATGGCGTCGATGGCCACCGGTATCTCGTAGCCGACGGCCGCGAGGACGGCGTCGACCTGGCGCGGGAGCGGCGGCAGGTGTTCGGACGGAAGCCGGTCGCTCACGGCGACCGCCTCGTCGTGCATGCGCTCCGGTCGCGTCGGGCCGGCATCGGGACCCGTTCGTTCCTCGCCATGCCGTCGTCTCGGACCCACACCGTCTTAACGTGTCGGCGTCGGTCACTCGACGGTCGGCCCGAGGGGGCCGGTTCCGGCCACGTCGCTTCGCGAACCCTCTCGGTCTGGCGAGAACGTGCCGCTGGAGGACGCGTTCGGAGTTCGTCGACCGATACGGGTCGGTCCACTGCGGGCGCGGCGGGCTCCGGTCGGCTCGAATGTCATACTGGCGTTGGTGCCGGGGGTTGGTGTGGACGAAAAGACTTATACTGACTGAACGTTCATTCAGTGTTGTGGGCGTCCGCCCACGTCGACCAATGTCACACACCACCCAACCCACCACCGCGACCGAGCGCTACCACACCACCTGGGACGACACCACGTCGCTCCACGACTCCGTCGCCGAGACCGTCGCCACCGCAACGGACAGCGCCCGGAGCGTCGTCGAGGACGAGTACGACCGCGCCCACGCACGCTCGATCCGCGACCTCTTCGACGCGGAGACCACCGCGGTCCCCTCCACCGGCGTCGTCAAGTTCGTCGTCGCGGCCTGCACCGTCTCCGTCCACAGCGACGGCCGCCTCGTCGTCGACCCGCCGGACGGCCCCCACCACGACACCACCACCTGAGCGACGTTCGACCACCACGCACTCACGCCCGACCGCACGCTCGCGAACCCCACTGAACGCTCGCGACCCCAACCGCACGTCAACACACTCGACTGCATCCTCACACAACCCACTCACACGCTCCACATGGCCAACACACTCCCGACCGACCGCGGACTCCAGGCGCGGATGGCGCTCACCGTCGTCCTGCTCGCCGCGCTCTACGCCGGCTTCGTCGGCGTCCTCGTCCTGGTCGACGCCGGCATCCTCGTCAGTATCGTCGTCATGGGCGCCCTCCTCGGCGGCCAGTTCCTGCTCAGCGACCGCCTCGCGCTCCGCGCGATGGGTGCTCGCACCGTCGACACCGACGAGTACCCGCACCTCCACGCCGTCGTCTCCAGACTCAGCCAGCAGGCCGACCTTCCGAAACCGGCGGTCGCCGTCGCGCAGACGAAGACCCCGAACGCGTTCGCGGCCGGACGGTCCCAGTCCGCCGCGACCGTCTGCGTCACCACCGGGCTCCTGGAGACGCTCGACGACGACGAACTGGAGGCCGTCGTCGCCCACGAGCTCGCGCACGTCAAGAACCGGGACGTCATGATAATGACCGTCGCGTCGTTCTTCTCCGCGATCGCGATGTTCGTCCTCCGCTGGGGCTGGCTGTTCGGCGGCGGCGACGACGAGAACCCCTCGGTGCTCGTCGCGATGGTCGCGTCGTTCGTCGTCTGGATCCTCTCGTTCCTCCTGATGCGTGCGCTCTCCCGGTACCGCGAGTTCGCGGCCGACCGCGGCGCGGTCGCCATCACCGGCCGTCCGAGTGCGCTCGCGAGCGCACTCCAACGCATCGACAACCGCATGGACGCCGTGCCGACGCGGGACGCCCGCGAGAACGCCGAGATGAACGCGTTCTTCATCCAGCCACTCAAGGGAGGCACCATCGGCCGCCTGTTCAGCACGCACCCGAGCACCGAATCGCGCGTCGAGCGCCTGCAGGACCTCGAACGCTCGCTCTGAGGGCCGCGTTTTAGTCGAGGCCCGTACCGCCAGCGTATGGACCCTTCTCGAACAGGTCGATGCGGGGGCGGATGGCCGCGCGACGAGTGACAACGGTTTACTGGGGCGTCCGTCTACGGTCGAGTCATGAGCGAGTCGAGCGACGAAGCGGAGACGACCGACGAGATCATGCTGGCGACGTATCGCGCGCTGTTCCAGCACGGATACTCCGCGACGACGATCGCGAACATCGCCGACGAGTTCGACAAGAGCAAGTCACTCATCTACTATCACTACGAGGACAAGGAGGAGTTGCTCGGGGACTTCCTCGAGTACCTCCTGGACGAGCTGGAGTCGGACCTGGCGGCGTCCGACGGGGAGGACCCGAAGTCGCACCTGCTCGAGATCGTCGACCTGCTGTTACCGAGTGAACTCGAAGACGAGCGGTTCACGTTCCTCCGCGCGCTCCTGGAGTTGCGAGCGCAGGCGCCGTACCACGAGTCGTACCGCGAGCAGTTCGAGCGGTCGGACGAACTGGTCGTCTCGTTGCTCGTCGAGGCAATCGAGTGGGGTATCGAGGAGGACGTGTTCCGGGCGGTGAACTCGCGCGAGGTGGCGGAGTTCGTGTATTCGGTCGCGTACGGTGCGATAGAGCGTGGGGTGACGGTCGACGACCCGTCGATCCTACACGAGAATCGCGCGTACGTCGAGTCCCATCTGGAGACGACGTTGTTCAAGTACCGGTGACGACGCCCCGTCGTGAGGATTCCCGTGACGTGTGCGGGAAGATTGATGCTCGTCGACGGTACTGTTGGTCGTATGTACACTGTCGCCGACCTGTCCGTCGAGAATCCGTTGGAGACTATCGAGGACGAGTTGACGCTCGAGCGTGCGCTACGGCGGATGTTCGAGGAGGACTACACGCAGATGGGGGTGACGCGGGACGGCGAGCTCGTGGGCGTGATCACGTATCGGTCGGTCGTACGGTCGCTGCTGGCGTTACATCAGTTGGACGTGGAGACCCAGCGGCTCGACCGGGTGTCGGTCTCAGCAGCGGTCGAGGACGTTCGGACGGTCTCTGAAGGGGACCCCGTGCTTTCGTTGTTCGAGGTGCTTGCGGACGACACGTACGCGCTGACGGAACGGGACGGCGAGTGGCACATCCTCACGGATCACGACCTGCTGGTGCGCTTGGAGGATGCCATCGAGCCGTTCCTGCTGATCGAGGCCATCGAGATGGCGATCCGTGGAACGTTCGAGCGGGTGTTCGGGGACGAGCTGGAGGAGGAACTGGCGTCGACGTTCGGTGAGTCGCATCCGTTGCCGGCGCCGGCGTCGGTCCAGCACTGTAGTTTCGGTCACTACGCGCAGTTCGTCTCGATGCATTGGGATGCCTTCGAGCCGGTGTTCGGGGAGCGCCAGGACGTCGTCCGGGAGCTGGTGCAGGCGGTCGGTGACCTCCGCAATCGGTTGTTCCACTTCCGCATCGAGGACCCTGAGGAGTTCGATCAGGACCTGCTTCGGTTCGCGCATTCGTTCTTCACGTCGGTTTGAGACGGCGCTCGCGGACGGGTGGGTTCGTGACGAAGGTTCGTCGACCGCTGTTGTGTTCGGAACGTTCGCGGCGCACAGGTCACAGGACTTATACTGACTGAACGTTTATTCAGCAGCATGGTCGAACGTTCATCCACCAGACGCCCCTGGCTCGCCGCGGTCCTCGGCGTCATCGCCACCGGCGCCGGCCACCTCTACCTCCGTCGCTGGCTCCGTGCCGTCGGCTGGCTCGCCCTCGCCACCGTCGTCACGACCGTCTACGTGCCCGAATCGGCGCTCATGGCCACCGCCGGTGGCGACACCGTCCCGCTCGAACAGTTCCTTCCCACGCTCACCGTCATCGCGCTGAGCGTCGCCGACGCCTACCTCCTCGCCAGGCTCGACAACCGGCAGCAGTCCTCGCCGGGGGCCAGCGAGTCCGGACGCGTGAACGCGGCATCGCAGGGCAGCGCGACCACCGCCGACGCACAGCCCACCCCTTCGGTCGACGACGACGAGGCCGTCGAGTGCCCGCACTGCGGGAAGCCCCTCGACCCCGAGCTCGAGTTCTGCCACTGGTGCACGACCGACCTCGGCGACTTCGACGCTCACCGACCCGAACGGAGACAGGACGATGGCTGAGGACGCCGCCGATGCGGAAGCGACCGACACCCAGACCCAGATCATGGAGGCCACCTACCGCGCCCTCCGAGAACACGGCTACACCGACCTCACCATCGCGCACATCGCCGAGACGTTCGACAAGAGCAAGTCCCTGCTCTACTACCACTACAGCTCGAAGGACGAGCTCGTCGCCGCCTTCCTCGAGTTCGCCGGCGACCGCTTCCTCACCTCCCTCGACGACGTCGACGAGGCCGACCCGCTCGATACCGTCCGTCGAATCGTCGACGTGTACCTCGCCGTCGACGTCGACGACGACATGCGCGACGCCCAACACATCATCATCCAGCTCCGCGCGCAAGCCATCGGTAGCCCGGAGTATCGCGCGGAGTTCACGCGCATCGACGCGGCCCTCCGGGACCGCATCGCGGCCGCCATCGTCGACGGCGTCGCCACCGGCCGCATCCACGAGGACGTCGACCCGGACCGCGCCGCGACCTGGCTGCTGTCGTCGCTCAACGGCGCGATGCTCGAACGCTACACCGCCGACCACGACGTCGTCGACCCGGTGCGCACGATGATACACGCGACTCTCGACGATCTCGCGGCCGACGAGGCCGAGGCATGAGCACGCGGGACGTCAACCTCACCGACGGCGACCTCCTGAAACCACTCCTGGTCCTGTCACTCCCCATCGTCCTGAGTCAACTCCTTCAGGTCGGGTACAACCTCGCGGACACCTTCTGGGTCGGGCGCCTCGGCCAGGAGGCGGTCTCGGCGCTGTCGTACTCGTGGCCGCTGGTCTTCCTCATGATATCCATCGCGGGCGGCTTCACGGTCGCCGGCACGGTCCTCGTCGCTCAGAACAAGGGCGCGGGCAACGACGACCAGGTGAACTACGTCGCCGGCCAGACCATCGCGTTCGTCACGGTCGTCGCACTCGCGTTCTCCGTCCTCGGGTACGTCCTCTCGCCGTGGCTCGTCGACCTCGTCGGCGCGACTCCGGGGAGCGTCGAGTACCAGCTCTCCGTCGAGTACACCCGCACGATATTCATCGGCGTGCTCTTCATGTTCGGGTTCTTCATCTTCCAGGCGCTCCTCCAGGGGTGGGGCGACACGCGCACGCCGCTGTACCTGATGGCCCTGGGCGTCGCCCTGAACGTCCTCCTCGACCCGTTCCTCATCCTCGGGTTCCAGGAGAACGTCCTGCTCTCGTGGCTCGGACTCGACGGGCTCCAGTCGTCGCTGTACGCCCTCACCGGCTTCGACGGGTTCGGCGTTCAGGGTGCCGCCATCGCGACGGTCGTCTCCCGGGGGCTCGGCGCGGTTCTCGGGTTCGTCTGGCTGTTCTCCGGGAAGGTCGGCATCCATCTCTCGGTGTCGGACGTCGTCCTCGAGTGGTCGATGGTCAAGCGCATCGTCTCGCTGGGCGCACCGGCGAGCGTCGAGCAGTCCACGCGAGCGCTCGGCATCACGGTGCTGACGGCGCTGGTCGCGTTCGCGGGCGACGACGCGGTCGCCGCGCTCGGTATCGGGAACCGCATCAACTCGCTCGTGTTCCTCCCGGCGCTCGGGTTGGCGCGCGGGACGGAGACGGTGGTCGGCCAGAACCTCGGCACGCAGCAGGCTGGCCGCGCCAGGCGGGCCGTGCTGTACAGTTCGGTCATCGTCGCGGGCGTGCTGGCGGTCCTCGGCGTGGTGGCGTACGCGTTCGCGGGCCCCATCACGAGCGTGTTCATCGCGGACGCGCCGGACGTCGTCGCCCTGGGGGCTGACTATCTCCGCATCATCGGGCCGACGTTCCTGTTCATCGGCGTGTTTCAGGTCGTGCAGGGAGCGTTCCGGGGGAGTGGGAGCACGCGGCTCGCGATGACGTTCGCCATCCTCTCGCTGTGGGTGTTCCGGCTGCCGCCGGCGTACGCCTTCCAGGAGGTACTGGGGATGGGTGCCGGTGGCGTGTGGGTGGCGATCGCGCTCTCGAACGTCCTGTCGATGGTCGCCGCGGTCGCGTGGTTCGCTCGCGGGACCTGGACGAGCAACGTGGTCGCTTCGGAGTCACCGAAGCGGGCGGTGGGCGATGACTGAGTTCGAGTCGCCGGCGGCGCTGGTGTCGGCGCGTGCGACGGCGCTCGCTCGGGAGACGCGTTCCCGGCTGGACCGAGCGGGGAAAATCGAACGTCCGCGTGCGCTCGGGCGGGGGTTCGGCGCGAGCGACGTCGGGGTGCCGTCGCTGGTCGCGGCGCTGGTCGTCGAGGCGGCGAGCGACGGACCGAGTCGGCAGACAGCGAGCGAGGCGCCGTCGGCGGCGGTCCGCACAGGGGTCGCCGTCGAGGCGCTGGACCGACACGGACAGGCGCTCGCCACCGTCCTGGGCGGCGTGGAGGCTAGCGGTGCTGGTGGTGATGACGTGACGGACCTGATGTTGTGGAGCGACTGGTTGCACGCTCGCGCGCGCCAGTTGCTCCTCGAGGCGTCGGACGGTGCGGAGCGGTCGCTGTCCGCGATGCGGACGATGGGCCGGGAGGTCGCGTCGCGGAACGAGCGTCGGGAGCACGTCGACGGTGACGCGGGGCCGGTGGTCGCGACGCCGTCGGGCGCGGTCGACGACGGCGAGGTGTCGGTGGTCGGGACGCCGTCGGGCGCGGTCGACGATGACGAGGTGTCGGTGGTCGTCCGCGGTGGTGGGTGTTCGTGTGCGGCGACGGCGCGCATCGGGGGCCTGATTGGTGATGCAGACTCGGGTACCCTGGAGCGGGCGGTGACGTATGGCGGGCTGGTCGACGACGCGGTTCGAGAGTACGGGCAATCGACGTCGCGCCGGTCGGACGAGGCGGGTGCGTCCGAAAGGGAGGACGGACCTGCTGCTGGCGTCTCGAGTGGTGCGGCGGGCGTCGTGGGGAGTGACCTGGAGGGGTTCGGTCCGGCGGTGTCGAACTCGTCGTCGGAGTCGGTTCCCTGGTCGGCGCTGTGGTGGTTGCTGCTGGCGGTGGACGGCGACTCAGCAGACGTGTAGGTGAGTGTGTGAGACGGGTGTCCAGCGGATGGCAGAGTCGAGCGGACGAGCCAGAACGCACGGTTACTGACTGTGCGTTCAGCGGTATGTTGAGGTAGCCGGACGGACGGTGCCCCGGCTACTGTCGAATCCCAGTCGCCGTTCGTGACGATGTACCGGACGAAAAAACGGCCCAGAGACACCAAGACACCGAATTCCCTGTCCGGTGTCTTTCTCGCGAGTCGACCGACGTCCCCGATGAGGAGGAACGCCACCCTTTTGTAGACTGAACGTTTAGTCAGCACCGACGAACTGTGAGTATCACACTGACACCACCACTGTCCACACGGAGGAATCGACATGGGACGGCTTGACGGCCTCTTCGAGACGGTTACCGACCACTCACGCATCATCATCGCTCTGATGCTGGTCCTCACCGTCGCCGTCGGCGCCGGCGCCGGCGGCATCTCCCAGTCCAGCTCGCTCGACCAGTTCCAGAGCGACTCGGAGGAGTCCAAGAAGCTCTCCTACATCGAATCGAACTTCTCCACCGGCTCCGACAACACGACGAGCACGCAACTCATCGTCAGGGACGACAACGTCCTCGACAAGGCGACGCTCGTCGACATGATCGAACTGGAACAACGACTGCAGGCCAACGAGACAATCGGGAGCACGCTCGCCGAGAACAACAGCGTCGTCGGCATCTCGAACGTCGTCGCGACGGCCGCCATCCAGCGCGAAATCGGCGGCGAGCTCCAGGGGAAGGCCGCCAAGTTCGAACGCCTGAACGCGACCGTCGCCGAGGAATCGGCCGCGCTCAAGCGCGAACAGGCCGCACTCCAAGAGCGGAGCACCGACCTGAACGAGACCGTCGGTCTCCTCCGGAACGCGCTCGACGCGGTTCGCGCGAACCCGAACGCCGACATCCGGACGCAGTTCGAACGGGTCCAGGCGAACAGTAGCGTCGAGATCGCCGACGACTACGCCACGTTCGAGACCGCGGCCAAGCAGCTCCGGAACGCCACCTCGCGCGACGAAGCTGAGGCCGCGTACCGGCAAGGCACGCAGGGCGTCCTCGCAGAAGAGTTCGCCGCACTCCAGCAACGCGGTGCCGAACTCGAGGACCGCGGCCAGGAACTCGAGACCAAGGCGAGCGAGCTCAAGGAACTCGGCCAGGAGCTCGCGGACCTTCAGGCCGAACTGGAGGCGAACTCGAACCCGAGCCTCGACGCGCAACTCGAGCAGCTGCGGTCGATGAACCAGAGCGAGATCGACGACACACTCTCGCTCGTCCTCGGCGCCGACAGCAGCGGCGGCGGCGCGTTCGCGTTCATGCCGACCAGCTACGAACCGGGTAGCACGAGCACGAACGCGACGATGCTCATCGTCACGCACGCCTCCGGCGGCGGTGCCGCGACCGGCACCGCCCCCGAATCGATAACCGACGCGCAGCTCGCGATGCAGACCGTCACGAACGACGCCGGCGAGGTCTCCGACGTGCTCGTGTTCGGCGCGGGCATCATCTCCGACGAGATCAACCGGTCGATGGCCGACAGTCTCGCCATCGTCGGCCCGCTCGCGCTCCTGTTCGTCGTCGTCGCGCTCGCCATCGCGTACCGCGACCTCATCGACATCGTCCTCGGCGTGTTCGGCATCGGCGTCGTCCTCGTCTGGACGTTCGGCTTCATGGGGTGGGCGGACATCGCGTTCAACCAGATGATGATCGCGGTCCCGGTCCTCCTGATCGGGCTGTCTATCGACTACGCGATACACATCTTCATGCGGCACCGCGAGGAGCGGAACAACCGCCACACCGCGAGCGACGTCCGCGGCGCGATGCGCGTCGGCCTCGTCGGCGTCGGCGTCGCGCTCCTGTTCGTCACCGCGACGACCGTCATCGGGTTCCTCGCGAACCTCACCAGCCCCATCCCGCCGATCAAGGACTTCGGGGTCGTGAGCGCCGTCGGGATCTCCGCGGCGATGCTCGTCTTCGGTGGCCTCATCCCGGCGCTGAAGGTCGAGATCGACGAGTTCCTCGAAGACCGCCTCGACCGGGACCGCAAGAAGACCGCGTTCGGTACCGGCGGCGGGCGGTTCAGTAGCGTGCTCGCCGTCGGGTCGACCGCCGCGCGCAAAGCGCCGTACGCCGTCATCGTCGTCGCGCTCCTCGTGAGTGCCGGCGGTGCGTACGGCGCCACGCAGGTCGACACCAGCTTCAACCAGGAGGACTTCCTCGCTCAGGACCCGCCGGAGTTCACGAAGGACCTCCCCGAGCCGTTCGCGCCGAGCGACTACACCGCCAAGGACAACCTGGAGTACGTCAACAAGAACTTCCTCCGGGAGGACTCGCAGGCGCAGCTCCTCGTCCAGGGCGACGTCGCGACACCCGACGCGTTGGACAGACTCGACGCCGCTCGGGACGCGGCAGCGGACAAGGACTCGGTGCAGGTGCTCTCGAACGGCGAACCGAACATCCAGGGCCCGCTCTCGGTCATGGAGACCGTCGCCGCGGAGAACGAGACGTTCAACGCCACGTTCGCGGACGCCGACACCGACGGTGACGGCGTCCCCGACCGGAACGTCGGCCAGGTGTACGGGCAGCTCTACGAGGTCGCGCCCGACCAGGCTGCCGGCGTCATCCACCAGACGGATGACGGCGACTACGCCGCTGCGCGCCTCGTCATCTCCGTGAACGGCGGCGCGTCCAGCACCGACGTCACCGAGCAGATGCGCGCGATCGCGGACACGGTCAGCGGCAGTGGCCTGGAGGCGACCGCCACCGGGCAGACCATCCTGTTCAAGATCGTGCAGGACAATCTGCTGCAGACGGTCATCGAGAGCCTCCTGATCACGCTCGTCGCCGTCGTCGCGTTCCTCATGATCACCTACCGGATCGCCGAAGGGAGCGCGACCCTCGGGTTCGTCACCATCCTCCCGGTGATCCTCAGCGTCAGCTGGATCCTGGGAACGATGTTCCTGCTGGACATCCCGTTCAACATCTTGACGGGGATGATCACGAGCCTGACGGTCGGGCTCGGCGTCGCGTACAGCATCCACCTCAGCGAGCGCTACAACCAGGAGCTCGAACGCGCCGACTCGATGTGGGAAGCGATGCAGACCGCCGTGACCGGCACCGGTGGGGCGCTGCTCGGCAGTGCGGCGACGACCGTCGGCGGGTTCGGTGTGCTCGCGTTCGCCATCCTCCCGCCGCTCCAGCAGTTCGGGATCATCACGGGCATCACCATCATCTACGCGTTCCTCGCGAGCGTGCTGGTGCTGCCGAGCCTCCTCGTCGTCTGGACGCGGTACGTCGGTCCGGACGATGCGACGGCGGTGGAAGCAACCCCGAGTGCGGGCGAGGTGCCCGCGGAGGACTGACGTGGACGAACGCGATGCGGTCGCGGCGCTCGAACACCTCGGGCTCACGTCCTACGAGGCCCGGGTGTTCATCGCGCTCCAGAAGCTGGAGACCGGCACTGCGAGGGACATCAGCCGCATCGCGGACGTCCCGCGCTCGCAGGTGTACGGCGCCGCGGAGGGGCTCGAAGACCACGGACTCGTCGAGGTCCAGCAGTCGAGTCCGATACGGTATCGGCCCGTCGACCTCGACGTGGCGAAGACGCATCTGCGGTCGCGGTTCGAGGCGCACCAGTCGGACGCGTTCCGGTACCTCGAGCGCGTCGAGCGCGACCGCGCGAGCGCTGGCGACCAGCAAGAGGACATCTGGACCGTGCAGGGGTCCGGACAGATCGAGTCCCGGGTCCGCGACCTCGCGTCGAACGCCGAAGCGACGCTGCTCTACGCCTGTAGCGCCGAAGAGCTGACGTGCGAGTTTCGCGAGATGTTGAACGACCGCGCGAGGGCCGGGGTCGACGTGACGTACGTCAGCGCCGACGCGGACCTCGACGCGTTCGACGCCGGGGTTCGGACCGTCCGGTTCCCCGACCGGCTCCAGCCGCCGCGCGAGCAGTCCGGGCGGGCGCTCACCGTCGACAGTCACGGTCTCCTCTTGAGCGTCCTCGGGAGCGAGCGCGTCCCCGGGGCTTCCGCGGAGACCGCGATCTGGAGTGACGAGACGGCGTTCGCCGCGGTGCTCTCCGAACTCCTCCAGAGCTGGTTCACGACGCACCTCGACGTGGAGGCCGCGGGACGCGTCACGGAGTGACGGCGGCCATCGCTCTGGGCGTCCAACTGTCGGTCGGCTGAGATTCGACTCTTTTTTCGACGTCGGTGAGCGCGGTCACCACCCTCGAAGCCTTATGAGCGAGCGTGCTGAACATCGGTCTGACGGACGATCATGACACGGTCCGACCCACACGACCTTGAGCGGTTCGTCGACGCACAGGACCCGGTCATCGACGACGTGAAGCGGGAGCTACGGGCGGGCCGGAAGCGCTCGCACTGGATGTGGTTCGTGTTCCCGCAGATCGCCGGGTTGGGGTCGAGCGAGCGGTCCCGGCGGTACGCCATCGAGTCCATCGAGGAGGCGCGTGCGTATCTCGCGCATCCGGCGCTGGGCCCGCGGCTCCGGGAGTGCACGGAGCTCGTCCTGTCGATAGACGGCCGGACGGCGAACGAGATCTTCGGGTCGCCCGACGACAGGAAGTTCCGGTCCTCGATGACGCTGTTCGAGGCCGCCGCGGACGACGGCGGTCTCTTCGCGGACGCGCTGGCGGCGTACTACGACGGCGACCGCGACCTCGAGACGCTCAACCGACTGGGCGGGAACTGAAGTCCTCGAGACGAGCTACGAGCTATGCAGGACGAGACGACCATCCCGCATGCGGAACTCGCGCGGCGGCCGCCCGACGCCGACGCGGGCCACGCGTCGACGCCGCCACGCGAGCAGACGTGACGTGTTGCTGTCGCGTCGCTCGCCCGTGCGACCAGAGAGAGGGCCCCGAGGACGGTCGTGGCCGTCTGCGACGCGCGGGCGGTTGGCGCGGGCTATCGTCGCGGCAATGAATGGTGCATCGACGGTGCGGATCTATCCGGTCTCGCCGTCCCGTCGCGTGAACTCGTACGCGTCGCCTTCGAACCGGAACCTCGCGGCGGTCGCGTCGAATCCGGTGACGCGTTCGGGCCAGCGGTCCGTGGTCTCGAGGACGACCCGGGAGGCGTCGTCGGCGAACGCGAGCGTGTTCCGGAGGGCGCGGTAGTATCGACGCATCACCTGCTCGGGGAGGTATCGAGTCCCGTCCGGCGCGGCGTCGACGCGTTCGAGGACGGCGGTGACGCGACGCGTCCGTTCGAAGTCGGCGTCCGGCGGTTCGGTCCGCACGCGGACGACGTCGCCGTCGACCGTCGCGGTCGCGTCGTCGGTCGGGACGACCGTCCGGCGCGCGCCGTCGAGTTCGACGAGCGCGGCGCCGTCGCCGCCGTCGGGCCCGTAGCCCGCGACGACCGCGTACGTCCCGGCGCCGAGCCAGCCGACGCTCCTGCCAGGTCCCGCGTACTCGGGGTCCGGGAGCGCCTCTCCGTGGTACGCGTTCAGCACGTACCGCTTCGCGCTCCCTGGACCGATCGCTCGGCAATCCGCGGTGTGGTAGAGCGGCGCGACGTGGAACCAGTCGCCGTCGACGAGTTTGAAGAGGTTCCAGTGCCCGCACTGTGCGCGCTCACGCGACCGGTTCGCGGCGACGAACCGCACCTGTACCGGGAGGCGGCCGCGTTCGACGTCCGGGACGACGAGGACCGGCGTCGTCGCGTCCGCCTCGTGGTACCAGACCGGGGTCGCGTCGTCGGGCATCGGCGGCACCGACCGACCCTCGAACCGCGAGGACCGGACGCGGCCGGGGCGCCCGGTCTCCCACGCGACGAGTCGGAGCACCGTCTCGCGGCCCCGGAACCGGTACACGCCGCGTCGCGGGAACGACGTCGTCCGGTCGGGCGAGCCGACGACGTGGTACTCGCCGAACGCGGACTCGCCGGGCGCGAGCCGGCGGACGCCAGGCTCCCAGTGGTCGAGTCGCGTCGCGTTCCAGCGGCCGTCGTCGCCGCGTTCCACACCGGGCGGGTCCGCGACCGACGGATGGTTCTCGGTCGGGACGAGGTACCGGCGTCTCGCCCCGTCGGCCTCGAGGCGTTCGCGTGGGCGACCGAGTTCGTGCGGGGCCCGGCTCCGCTGCCGGCCGAACGCCGGGAACCGCGACAGGTCGACCGGACGCTCGTACTCGGTGTCGTTGGTCACCCAGACGCGGACGGCCGCTGGCGAGTCGGCGGTCGCGGTGCTCGCGAACGACGCGACGAACGTTCCACTGCCCGAGGGGTGCTCGGACGTCGTGGAGAGGCACCACGTCACCGGGGCGACGTCGAGTTCGAGGAACTGCGAGCGTGCGTCCGGCTCCGGTGGCGTCGGCGTGGACGCGGTCTCGGTGGTGCTCGGTGCCGGGTCCGTCGTCGTGACGGCGCCGTCGTCGTCGGGGACGCCGGGTGTCGTGGCGTCGGTCGTGACCGTTCGGTCGTTCGTTCCGGCGCACCCCGCGAGCACGCCGCTGGCGAGGGTGACGAGGAGGGCTCGGCGGCGCATACGCGACGCGTCGACGGGCGCCGACAAGGGCCTTGGGGGAAGTCGGGACCCGGTTCGCGTCTCAGGCCGGGCTCGGGTTCCGGACCGAGGAGACGTACGCGGCCAGGTCCGTGGTCGTGATGATACCCATCGGGACGCCGTCGTCGTCGACCACCGGCAGGTGGTGGATGCCGGCCTCGATGAGGCGGTCCGCGACCTGCTCGATGGGTTCCTGCGCGTCCGTCGTCAGGACGTCCGTGCTCATGTACTCCGAAACGGGCGTCTGGTCCTTCGGTTTGCGTTCGGCGACGATCTGTACGAAGTCCGTCGTCGTCAGGATGCCCTGGAGGGCGCCGTCGTCGTCGACGACGAGCACGCTCCCGATGCCCTCATCGAGCATCGTGTTCGCGGCGTCCTCGACGAGCGTGTCCGGCGAGACGGTCTTCGGGTCTGACGTCATCAACTGCGCGACGAAAACGTCGTCCATACGCGGGGTTACTCGGTACCCGCTGAAAAACCGTGCGGAACCGTCCCGTCTCGTCGTACGGCGACGAGGCGAGTGGCGCGAGAGGAACGCACCCGTTCTGGTTGCAGGCAAGGTTCATGTCGGCGCCGTCCTTGCCTGCGGACGTGACGGTCATCGAGGTGTCCACGACGGTCGACGTGCCCCCGAGAGAGGCGTACGCGTTCGTGCTGGACTTCGAGGGACACGCCGACTACAGCGAGTTCGTCAGGGACGTCGCGCGTCGGGGCGACGGGAGCGTCGGCACGCGCTTCGACATCGAGCTGTCGTGGTGGAAGCTCTCGTACACGTTCCCGACGCAGGTGACCGGCCTCGACGCGCCGTCTCGCATCGGGTGGCGGACGCCGAACGGGTTGCACGCCCGCGGCGCGTGGCAGTTCGACTCCGTGGAGTCCGGGACCGACGGCGGCGACGAGTCCGGGAACGGAGAGGACGCCGGCGGAACGGGCCCGTCGACGCGCGTGACGCTGCGCGCCGAGTACGACCGGTCGCGGTCGCGGCTCCCGCGCCTCCCGCCGCTGGTGTCGGTCGACGACGTCCTCTCGCGCCTGAAACCCGTCGTCCGACGGGAGGCACGAAAGGTCTTCGAGCACGCCGTCGCGGACCTCGAAGGCGAGCGACGGCGGGTCACGCTCGACGTCGACGTGTACTGACCGCGCTGGCGACCGCCTCACGGGAGGACGGGACGCGTTGGGGCGACGGGGTTCCGTGAGGTTCTTCCCGTCCGGTACCGGAGTCGCGGGCATGGAATCGGCGCTGGGGCCGCCGCCGGAGATGGCGGAGATAGCCGACGAGTTGACGCCGATGATGAGCCAGTACTTCGAGCTGACCGACCGGTACGACGACGCGCTCGTGCTCTTCCAGGTCGGGGACTTCTACGAGGCGTTCTGCGACGCGGCGCGCGCGGTCTCGCGGACGTGCGAGGTGACGTTGACGAAGCGCGAGGACAACACGGGCCGGTACGCGATGGCTGGGGTCCCGATAGACAGCGCCGAGAGCTACATCGAGCGGCTGCTCGACGCGGGCTATCGCGTCGCCGTCGCGGACCAGGTGCAGGACCCCGAGGAGACGACGGGGGTCGTCGACCGTGCGGTGACGCGCGTGGTGACGCCGGGGACGCTCACGGAGGACGAACTCCTCGGTGGCGCGGACAACAACTTCGTCGCCGCGCTCGCGAGCGGGTACGGGCTCGCGGTCCTCGACGTCTCCACGGGTGACTTCTACGCGACGAACCCGACGTCGCCCGCCGCGGTCGCCGACGAGATCGGGCGGTTCGGGCCCGCGGAGGCCATCGTCGGCCCGGACGTCTCGGCGGACGCGTTCGACGCGGACTGCATGGTGTCGCCGTACGACGAGGCGGCGTTCGAGCGCGACGCCGCGGCCGAGCGCGTCGCCGAGTACTTCGGGGACCCGGACGCGTACGGGCTGTCGGACGCGGAGATACGGGCCTGTGGCGCGCTGCTGTCGTACGCGGAGTACACGCGCGGCGGCGGCGGCGCGGCGACCGGCGAGATACCCGAGGACCCTGAGGACGCGGACGAGCGCGAGCGTCTCGGGTACCTGAATCACCTGACGCGCTACGACCCGCGCGAGTACGTGGTGCTCGACCCCACCGCGCTCGAATCACTCGAGCTGTTCGAGCGCCGGAGCGTTCGCGGCGTCGAGGGGGCGACGCTCGCGGGCGTGCTCGACGAGACTGCGAACGCGCTCGGTCGACGCCGGCTCACGGAGTGGCTTCGCCGCCCGCTACTGGACCCCGAGCGCATCGAGCGCCGGCACGACGCCGTCGCGGAACTCAAGCACGACGTCGTCACGCGCGAGGCACTCCACGACGCGCTCCGGGACGTCTACGACCTGGAACGCCTCATCTCGCGGGTCTCCCGGGGGCGAGCGAACGCGAGGGACCTCCGGTCGTTGAAGGAGACGCTCGACGTCGTCCCCGAACTGAAGTCGACGCTTTCGGGCGCGGAGAGCGACCTCCTCGTGGACGTCCGTGAGAGCCTAGACGAGCTCGGCGAGGTCCGCGACCTCGTCGGGAGCGCGATCCGCGAGGAACCGCCGATCGAGGTGACGGAGGGCGGCGTGATCCGCGAGGGGTACGACGACGAGCTCGACGCGTTGCGGTCGACCGAGCGCGACGGGAAGCAGTGGATCGACGACCTGGAGGCGCGCGAGCGCGAGCGGACCGGTATCGACTCGCTGAAGGTCGGGCGGAATCAGGTCCACGGGTACTACATCGAGGTGACGAACCCGAACCTCGACGCCGTCCCCGAGGACTACCAGCGTCGACAGACGCTGAAGAACTCCGAGCGCTTCTACACGCCGGCGTTGAAGGAGCGCGAGGACGAGATCATCTCCGCGGCTGAGCGCGCCGACGCGCTGGAGTACGAGCTCTTCCGCGAGGTTCGGGCGTCGGTCGGCGAGGAGACCGAGCGCGTGCAGGGGGTCGCGGACCGCGTCGCGCGCCTGGACGTCCTGGTGTCGTTCGCGGACGTCGCGGCGCGATACGATTACTGTCGACCGGCGTTCTCGGAGTCGGGGTTCGACGTCGAGGCGGGGCGGCATCCGGTCGTGGAGCGCACGCAGGAGTCGTTCGTGCCGAACGACGCGCACTTCGACCGCGAGGAGTTCCTCGCGGTCGTCACGGGCCCGAACATGAGCGGGAAGTCGACGTACATGCGGCAGGTGGCGTGCATCTGTATCATGGCGCAGGCGGGGAGTTTCGTGCCGGCGGCGTCGGCGGACCTCCGCGTGGTCGACCGCGTGTTCACGCGCGTGGGGGCGAGCGACGACATCGCGGGCGGGCAGTCGACGTTCATGGTGGAGATGACGGAGCTCGCCGACATCCTCTCGGAGGCGACCCGGGATTCGCTCGTGCTCCTCGACGAGGTTGGTCGGGGGACGAGTACGACGGACGGGCTCGCCATCGCGCGGGCGGCGACGGAGTACGTGCACGACGAGGTGGGGGCGGTGACGTTGTTCGCGACGCATCATCACGAGCTGACGGCGGTGGCCGAGGACCTCCCGGGGGCGTTCAACCTGCACTTCGCGGCGACGGAGACGAGCGACGAGGTCCGGTTCGACCATTCGGTTGCGCGCGGGGCGGCGACGGCGTCGTACGGCGTCGAGGTGGCGCAGGCGGCTGGCGTCCCGGAACCGGTGCTGGACCGTTCGCGCGAGCTGCTCGCGGCGCGCGAGTCGGTCGACGAGACCGAGTTGCCTGCTGGCGTCGCGGACGGGGATCGGTCGTTCGGTGAGAGTACGGGAAGGAATCGATCGGTCGACGAGCGTGCGGACGCGACGCTCGACGAGTTCGTCGAGGGGTCGGGTGCTTCGGACTCGGTTGCACGCCGGCTCCGGGACGTGAACGTCGCGGACACGACGCCCATGGAGGCGCTCGCGTTGCTCGACGAGCTCAAGCGCGAACTCGACGACTGACGGCCGTTACCGAACTGGTTGGGTATAGGCGACTTTTCCGATGGCGTCGTACGGGTAGTTGAATCACTCACCGGGGCATCGACGCACGCCTCGGCCGAACGGACGGGCTGCGAACCGGCGGTGATTCGCTGGCGTCCCGAACGCCCACCCCGTCCGAGAACGACCGACGTGAGGACCTTCCTCAACCAGCAGAGTCTGTTACTATCTCCGTAGTCTACAGTCGGTACTATTATAGTAGTAGAGATTCTACGTGGTGGTACAGAACGGGCCCGACCGCCCGGACCTATACCGATGACAGAAACGACGTTCACGACGCTGACCGAGCGGGGTCGTACCGAGCGCGAGGGTGCCACCCGGCGACGCGAGGAGGAGGCCCACCGCGAGACCACCGACGAGGCCGTCGACGAGGAGACGTGCCCGGAGTGCGGCGGCGAGCTCCAAGCCGACCAGACCCACGGCGACACGGCGTGCCGCGACTGCGGGCTCGTCGTCGAGGAGGACGAGGTCGACCGCGGCCCCGAGTGGCGCGCGTTCGACGCCAGCGAGAAGAACGAGAAGTCCCGCGTCGGCGCACCGACGACGAACCTCATGCACGACAAGGGGCTGTCGTCCGTCATCGACTGGCAGAACAAGGACGCCTACGGCGGCCAGCTGTCGGCGCGCAAGCGCCAGCAGATGCAGCGCCTCCGCACGTGGGACGAGCGGTTCCGCGCGCAGAGCGCGAAGGACCGGAACCTCAAGCAGGCACTCGGCGAGATAGAGCGCATGTCGAGCGCGCTCGACCTCCCGGACACCGTCGCGGAGACCGCGGGCGTCATCTACCGGCGCGCGCTCGAAGAGGACCTCCTGCCCGGTCGGAGCATCGAGGCGGTCGCGACGGCGTCCGTGTACGCGGCCGCCCGCCAGTCCGACGTCCCGCGGAGTCTCGACGAGTTCGAGCCCGTGAGTCGCGTCGACCGCCGCGAGTTCGCTCGCGCGTACCGGTACGTCGCCCGCGAGCTCGAACTCGCGATGGAGCCGACGAACCCCGACGACTTCCTCCCGCGGTTCTGCTCGCAGCTCGACGCGAGCGAGGAACTGAAGCGACGCGCCACGGACCTCCTGTCCGCGGGGAAGCGCGCGCACGTCCACAGCGGCAAGAGTCCCTCGGGACTCGCAGCGGCCGCGATCTACGCGGCGAGCCGGCTCCTCGACCAGGAGTTCACGCAGGAGGAGGTCGCTGAGGTCGCGGACGTCAGCGCCGTCACCATCCGGAGTCGCTACCGCGAGCTGCTGCGTGCAGCGGACGACCAGAAGTACGCGACCGCCGACTGACCGAGCCGGCGAACCCCCGTGGATGGACGCTGACGCGGGCGAGCGTCGAGTAACGACTTTCAGTACGCGATTGTAACCACCGAGAAAGCAATGGACCGAACGAGAGGCCGAACATGACAGAGTACGGTACCGTCGACGCCGTCCCCGAGACCGAGTCGCTCCTGGAGGCGCTCGGGTTCACGGAGTACGAGGCGAAGTGCTTCGTGGCGGCGACGCGCGTCGGGACCGGCACAGCGAAGGAGGTGAGCGAGGTCGCCGACGTCCCGCGGGCTCGCGTCTACGACTGTATGGAGTCCCTCGCCGAGCGCGGGCTCGTCGACGTGCAGGAGGCGAACCCGAAGAAGTACCGAGCGGTCCGCCCGGAGACCGCGGTGGCGACGCTCCAGCGCGCGTTCGAGGACCGGTTCGACCGGTTGAACGAGCTGTTACCGGAGTTGCACGCGACGGCGCGCGAGTCCGAGGACGGCGACGACGTCTGGGTCATCGAGGGCGGTGCGGACGTCGCCGAGCGGATGGTGGCGTTGATCGAGGACGCCGACGAGTCCGTCGTCGTCGCTATCGGCGCGGAGGGACTGCTCTCTGCGGAGTTGCTCGCGTCGCTCGTCGCGGCGAACGAGCGTGGGGTGTCCGTGACGGTCGGATCGCCGGGCGAACCGATACGCGACCGGGTCGTGGACTCGCTCCCGGATGCGAGCGTGCAGGAGACGTGGACGTGGTGGAAGTCGTTCCCGATCCGTCCGGGCGCGGTGTCGAGCGTCCTGCTCGTGGACGGGCGGGCGCTCCTCGTCAGTAGCGACGACCCGAGTTCGCTCCCCGGGCGCGAGGGACATCGGGCGGTGTGGACGGACGGCGCGAACACGCCACTGGTCGGGCTCCTCCGTCCGCTCCTCGAACGAGCGGTTCGCGGGGAGGCGCAGACGACGGGCGAGCCGTCGCCGGTGTAGAACGAGTCGGCCGGGGGTCGGTCGCGGGGTCAGTCCATCTCGACGACGGTCCCGCACTCCGGGCATTCGAGGTGCTGGCCGTCCTCCGTCATCACGAACTGTAGCGAGTCGGCGTCCCCGCACTCGCGGCACTCCATGGGGACGCGGACGTCCGTGCTCCCCTGCGGGGCGCCGAGCGCGAGGACGACCGCGTCCTCGTCGGTCTCGTTCTCGCTCGTCTGGTACTCGCCGGGCGCGAACCGGACGGCCTCGTGCGGCCCGACCGCGTGCTCGCCGTCGGGCGTCCGGAACGTCACCGTCCCGTCGACCACGTAGAACACCTCCTCCTGGTCCATGTGCGCGTGCATCCCGCCCGAGAGCGACTGCTCGGGTTCGAGCCGGTAGTAGTTGATTGCGAGGTCGGTGGCGTTCAGTGCGTCGGTGAGACCGCGCCGGTCGACGTCCTCGCCGGCGAAGAACCGCGGTTCGACGTCGTCGATGTCGACGTGCTCCATGTGGCGGGCTACTGGCGTCTCCCGTGAATCGTTTCCGGTCCACCGCATCGGCTTCCGGTTCTGGCCCACCGCATCGACTTTCGGTTCCGGCCCACCGCATCGGCTTCCGGTTCCGGCCCACCGCATCGGCTTCCGGGTCCCGTCAGTCGCGGGGTGGGTCGACGGCGGCGAAGTCCAGGCCGTGGTCGCCGAGCAGTCGTCTGGCACGCGGCGTCACCCCGGGCGCGACGAGGACGCCTCTCGGGCTGGCGTCGCCGTGGAGGTCCGCCGCGAGCGCGTCGACGTACCGGGCGAGTTGCGAGACCGCGTCCGGGCCGGCGCGGTCGCGCTTGAGTTCGACGACGACCGGCTGGCCGTCCGCGGCCTCGGCGTACACGTCCACGGGGCCGGCCGGCGTGTCCCGTTCCGTGGCGAGCGGCCGGAGCCCGGGTTCGACCAGGGCCGGTCGTTCGAGGACGCGTTCCTTCAGGTCGGCCTCGGTCCCGCTCGGCGCGTCCGTCTCGTGGTCGTCGACGTCGAAGGCGGTTGCGAGTTCGACGGTGTCGAACCGCGCGACGAGCTGGTCGGCCCCCGAAGGCGGGCCGGCGGCGACGACCAGTTCGCCGGTGTCGTCGTCGACGCGGACGTCGACGCGGTCGCCGTCGGGTTGCGGGTGGAGTGGGCGATGGCCGCTCGGGCCGTGGACGAGGACGGTCCCGTCCGGCTTGCACGTGGCGTGCCGTCGCGCTCGCGGATGCTCGCGGGACGTCCGCGTCCTGGACTCGACGGTGCACGCGCCGACGAGCGTCACGTACGCACCTCCGCGGAGCGCGTCCGCGAGGAACGCGCGCGCTCTCGTCGGCGTCGGCGTCCGGAGCGTCTCGACGGCCTCGTCTGGCACGACCGCCCGTTGTCGCGGCCGATGGTTAAGCCTCTCGCGTCCGCGGCGGTATCGGTTCGAGGCGACGGCCGTCGACGTCCGCTTCGAGCGCGTCGTAGAGCCGACGGTGCGTGCGCTCGCGCTCGGCGGCGTCGACCGCAGCGTCGTCGGTCGGGAGTCCGGACGCGGTCGCGCCCCGACGCCACGCTCGCAGCTCTCGCGCGTCGACGGTCGGGTCGCGTTCGCGTCTGAGCGACACCAGCGCCCCGCCGTACGCGGACGTCGGCGCGTCGCCCCAGAACGCGAGCGGTTCGAACGCGCGAACGCAGTACGCGTCGCTGACGACGAACGCCGCCTCGTGCGCGATCGGGTCGACGTAGTCGGCGGCGACCGCGGCGAGGTCGTCCGCGACACCGACCGGTCCCGGTCTGACCCGCGACGGCCCGTCGTCGCCGCGACTGCCGCCCAGCGGCGTCGACTCGGTTATCGCTTCGAGCAACCGGTAGCCGTACGCACCCCACTGCGAGTACCGGACGGTGAACCCACCGGCCGGTCGTTCGTACGCGACGAGCGCTCGATGCCCCACTATCGGTCCCTCCGAGACTGCATGGCGACTGTGGCCGCGGCCTCGTACTTGAACTGGCGGTCCGGTCGGTCGAGCGCTGCCGGTCCTCGTGGTTCCGTCGACGCCGGTCTCCCTGGCGCCCGGTTCACATCATTCAGTCGACGATATGCTGTAACATATTTGTAGGTCCACCACCTGAGTGGCACCGAACGGGCATGTCTGGCGAGACGAACGTTGACGACAGGGTGGCGTCGTGGGGATTCGCGCAGGGGACCGACGCCGAGGAATCGACGGACAAAACGACTGATGGGGCAGCAGCAGGCGGTCGCGAGGCGGGCGTCGGACGGTCGGGGGCGACGCGACGCGCCGTGCTCGCTGCGACGTCCGGAGCCGTCGGCGCGCTCGGGCTCGGCAGTGCGACAGCGGCTGCGCGGGCGGGAGCGACGAGTGGACGGGGGTCGTCGGCGGACGACGACGTCGGCGGGACCGCCACGCCGACGGAATGGCTGATGAACGGGTTCGACCTCCGGAACTCGCGGTTCCCGCGGGACGCGAACGCTCCCACGGGCGGCATCGAGGAGTCGTGGTCGTTCGACGTGAGCGTCGACCACGTCGACGGTGGGACATACAAGAACGGTCGCGTCGAGTACGCACCGCCGACGGTCGCCGACGGGAAGGTCCTCGTCGGCGACGGGTCGCTACGGTCGAACCGGAACTTCCTGCACGCCATCGACAAGGACACCGGCGAGCACGTCTGGCGGAAGCCGATGCCGGAGATGAACACCGCACCCGCCGTCGGTGAAGGTCGCGTCTTCGCCGCAGGTAACGCGTCCTTCGTTGTCGGCATCGACCTCGAGACGGGCAAGGAGCAGTGGAAGTGGGGGACCGCCGACATCGTTCGGTCGTCGCCGAAGTACCACGACGGGAGCGTGTACGTCGGCTGTGACGACGATACGTTCTACGCGCTCGACCCCGAGGAGGGGTTCAGTCAGTGGGAGCACGACACCAGCGACGACGCTAACGGCCTCCGGATGTACGGGAGTCCGGCGATACACGACGGCGTGGTGTACGTGAGCACGTGGGGACCGGAGGGGGAGCCGTCGTACATGTACGGGCTGGAGGCGGACGACGGCGACGAGGTGTGGAAGCAGACGCTCGGCTTCGGGACCGGTGGGGCGGCACCGCCGGCGGTCGGCGAGGGGTACGTATTCGTGCCCAACGGCGGCCGTGGGCGGATGGAGGCGTACGACCTAGGGAGCGGTCGGGAGCTCGCTTGGCAGAAGCAGGACTTCCAGTTCGCGCCCTGGAACGGTCCGGCGGTCGCCGACTGCCGTGTGTTCGTCGGTTCCTACGGCGGGCACGTGACGGCGATGGACGTGGAGACGGGCGAGTGGGCGTGGCGGTCGGATACGCGCGCTCCGGTCGAGATGCCGGTGGTCGTAGCGAACGGGACGGTGTACGCGGTCGACCGCCGCGGCTGGCTGTACGGGTTCGCGGCCAAGGGCGGCGAGAAGCGGTTCGAGTACCGCATCGGTGACCTGGCGACGACGACGCCGCGAGCCGTCGACGGCGACCTGTTCGTGGCGTCGAGCGACGACGTGCAGCGGTTGACGGGCGACACCGAGTCGTTCTCCGTCGGGACGGCGTGCGAGCCGGAGCCGACGACGACGGCGACGCCGACGACCACGGAGACCGCCGAACCGACGGAACCGCCGACGACGACGGTCGAGACGACGCGTACCGAGGCGATGGACGATGCGGCCGCGACGACGACCGGCGGGGCTGGTGAATCGCCGGGGTTCGGGGTCGGGGCTGCGGCGAGCGCGCTCGCGGCGGCCGCTGGCGTCGCACTGCGGCGTGCGCGTCGCGACGACGACGCGGAGTGACGGCGACGGCGTCGACGACGGCGGCGCGATGGTGACCGGTCGTCGACCGAAAGCCGGCCCTTGAAGGACGCTGCGAGCGAACCGGGTGCCATGGCTGTGTTCACGGACCCGCCGGCGTGGCGACCGACGAGCGAGGACCCGGTCGACGACCAGTTCGGGCACCTCGTCGAGGGGACGACGCTCGACGACGCGGACGCGTACGACGCGGTGCTCGTGGGCGTCCCCTACGACGGCGCCGTCATCTCGCGGCAGGGGGCGAGCGAGGGACCGGCCGCGATTCGCGGGGCGCTCGCGTCGACGAAGACGCATCACTTCGACGCCGGTCCCGTCGACTCGCTCGGTGACCTCGGGAACGTCGCGCTCCCCGCGACGGAGTCGACCGCTGTCGTCCAGGGGGCGGTCGCTGACACGACGCGCGACGTCCACGACGTCGGGGCGACGCCGGTGTTCCTCGGTGGCGACAACTCGACGACGTACGCGAACGCCAGCCCGTTGCTCGACGAGACGGTCGGTGCGGCGACGGAATCCCTGGGCGTCGTCTCCTTCGACGCGCACCTCGACTGTCGACAGGTCCGCGGGGACCCGACGAGCGGGTCACCGTATCGACAGCTCCACGACGACGGGCTGGACGCGCTGAGCGTGGTCGGGGCGCGACACTTCGAGACCTCCACGGGGTACCACGACTTCGTCCGCGACAACGACTACGAGCTCGTGACCGCCGAGGAGGTCGGTGACGACGACGTCGACGCTGTCGACCGTGCACTCGACGCGCTCGGCGACGTCGACCAGGTGTACGTGAGCGTCGACATCGACGTCCTCGACGCCGCCTACCCCGGGTCGAGCGCGCCGACGCCGGGCGGTATCACGACGCGCGAGCTGTTCCGGATGGTCAGGGTCGCCGCGAGCGACGACCGTATCGCCGGGTTCGAGGTCGTCGAGACCGCTCCGCCCCTCGACGAGAACGACCGGACGGTCGACGCGGCCGCCAGAACGGTCGCGCACTTCCTCGCGGGACTGCAGGCCCGACCAGGCGGGTGAGGAGCCGTTCGAGCGCTCAGCGCCCGAGCTCGTCGACGTCGAGCCGGTAGGTGCCCGAGCCGTCCGCGGCGACGACGAGGAGACCCATCGACGTGGTCGCGTCGACCGAGTCCGTCGTGACCGCCTCCTGCGCGTCCGCGCTCGCGGACCGGACGTCGTAGTCCGACGTCGTCGGCGTCCGCCCGTCGAGGGTGACGTAGAGGTCGAAGTCAGCGGCGCTCGGGCCGTCGACGGTCACGGTGACCTCGCAGGGGTCGCTCGTCTGCGTCTCGTACGTGTAGTCCTCGCTGCCGCCGCTCCACCAGAAGCGCCCTTCGGTGCCGGCGGTCTCGCGGGTCGAGCCGCAGTCGTCGCCGGATTCGACGGTGACGGTCCGCGTGGCGGTGTCGGTCGCGCCGTCGTCGTCCGTGACGGTGAGCGTCACCGCGTACTCGCCGACGGCGGCGTACGCGTGGGTCGCGCTCTCGCCGCTCGCGGTGGCGTCGTCGCCGAACGTCCAGTCGTAGCTCGCGATCGAGCCGTCCGCGTCCGTGGAGTCGCTCGCGTCCACGGTCACGGGGTCGTCCACGCTGACGGTCGCCGCGTCCACGGTGAACGTCGCGGTCGGCGGGTCGTTCGGGGCCGGACCGTCGCCGTCGCCGGTCCCGACCTCCTCGATGTCGAGCGCGAACGAGCCGCTGCCGTCGTAGGCGTCCACGAGCACGCCGAGGACGTCCTTGGCGCCGAACGCGCTCCCCTCGACGACGATCTCCTCGTCGCTCCCGTAATTGTACGACCGGTCGTCGTAGTCCGCGGTCGTCGGCGTCCGCCCGTCGTACGTGACGTAGAGGTCGAAGTCGGTGCCGGCGTCCGCGGACAGCGACAGCGTCACCTCGCAGGGGTCGGCGGTCCGCGCGGCGTACTGGTACGTGGAGCCGGCCCCGGTACCGTCCAGAGTGCCTTCCTCGGTCCGGGTCCGCGTGACGTTGCAGTCGCCGCCACCGGATTCGACGGTCACGGGCTTCGTCGCGGTGTCGGTCGCACCGTCGTCGTCCGTGACGGTGAGTGTGACCTCGTACTCGCCGGCGGTGTCGTAGGCGTGCGACGCGGTCTGGCCGTCGGCGCCGGCGCCGTCACCGAACGTCCAGGCGTAGCTCGCGACCGAGCCGTCGGGGTCCGTGGAGTCGCTCGCGTCCACGTCCACGGCGTCGCCGACGGTCACCGTCGTCGCGCTCGCGGTGAACGACGCCGTCGGGCGCTCGTTCCCGCCGCCACCGCCGTCGTCCGCCGTGGTCTCCGTGACGTCGAGCGTCCACGACCCGCCGTTCGTGTACGAGTCAACGAGCACGCCGAAGGTCGCGTTCGCGTCCGCGTTCTCGGCGTCGACGGTCACGCGCTCGCCCGAGGTGAGCGACGTCTTCGAGCGCGCGTCGAAGTCCGACGTCGTCGGCGTTCGCCCGTCGTACGTGACGTAGAGGTCGAAGTCTGTGGCGTCCTCGCTGGCGAGGTCGAACGCGACCTCGCAGGGGTCGCTCGTCGCCGCGTCGTAGGTCAGGGTGTCGGCGTCGTCCGCGCCGGAGAGCGAGCCGGTGCGCGTCGTCGTCTCCGTCGCCCCGTCGCACGCCGCGGCACTGGCGGTCGCGGTGGACGCGAGAGTCCCGACCGCGAGCCCGCTCGCGCCGACCGCGGTCGACCGCAGAATGGAGCGACGCGTCGGTTCGTCGTCGCTCATCGCGACCCACCTCCGTTGGCCGCGGGCCGGTCCCCGCTGGCCGCGAGCTGGCCCCCGTCGCCCGCGGGCCGTTCCCCGCTGGCCGCGGGCTGGTCGTGGCCGAGCGCGTTCACCAGCAGTCGGTGGCCCATCGAGGACAGCGCCGACCCGTACAGGCCGAACGGATGCAGGTTCTCCTGCCCGGGAGCGGGCAGGAGGCTCCCGACGACGACGACCCCGTCGAGTTCGCCGAGGACGACGTCGCCGTCGGTCGTCGCGGCGATATCGCCGCCCGCCGACCGGAACGCGGACTCGTCGACGAGCGACAGCTCGGCCTCGTTCCGCGTCCGGTAGCCGAGCGGTGTCGCCTTCCAGACCTCCGTCTCGATGTCGCGCACGCCGTCGAGGAGGCGACCGCCTTGCTTGCGGTCGAGCGTCGCGGCGTTCCGGGTGACGCGCCGGACGTCAGCGTCCGCGATGGCGCTGGCGCCGCCGGCGTCGAGTGCGCCGAGCAGTCGCGTGCCGGTGTCGGTGACGACGAGCCGACCGCCGGCGTTCACGAACGCCTCGACGGCGGCCACGTACGCGGCGTCGTCCGCGCCGTCGTCGTGCGAGACGACGAGGTTGTCGACCGCGGGCGTCCCGCCGTCGACGAGCGCGCCGTTCGCGACCGCGTCCACGGACTCCGCGGCGACGCCGTCGGCCGCGAGCGCGTCGCCGTACGCGTCCAGGTACGACAGTGGCGTCACCTCGTAGGGCCGCTGCTCGTACCCGAGGACGGCCATCGGTGCCGGTGCGCCGTCGGCGACGACTCGCGTCGTCCGGACCGCGACCGTCGTCGCCGCGTCCGCGTCGAGGTCGAGCGACCAGTTGCCCGCCGGTGCGTCGTCGACGCCGACGCGCGCGCCGTGCTGGAGGCCGCCGCCCGTCGCGGCGAGCGTCGCCCGGTCGCTGCCCGTCGGGTCCCGGAGGCGAGCGCGGACCTCGCGACCGTGCGCGGGCGTCACGCCGACGTGCAGTCGACCACCCGACCCCGCACGCTCGGGATTGGCGGCTGCGCCGTCGAGCGCCACCGTCGTCCCGTCCTCGGGGACCTGCACGGTGAACGCGTCGCGTTCGACGCGCGTCGAGCGGTCGACGCGCAGGTCCGCGGAGGTCCGCGTGAGGGCGTCCGAGTCGACGTACGCGGTCGACCGCCCCTTGGAGTCGATTGTGCCGTCCGTGGTCGCGCCCGCGTTCCGGACCAGTTCTCGCATGCACGTCCGGTACGCGACCACGTGCACCTCGTTCAGTCCCGGGATGAACGCCATCTCGCCGCCGTTGCGGTTGTCGAGCGCCATCTCGAAGGAGATACCCATCGCGTCGACGCCACCGGACTCGATAGCGTCCGAGAACCACGACCCGAAGCCCCCGGTCGTCGTGTACCCGATGGTGTCGAGGATGGTGCCGTACGCGTAGCTGGTCTCGGGAATCCCTCGCGTTCGGGGGGCGCGCGCGTCGGCGCCCTCACCGAGCGCGGCCTCGTTCTCCGACAGCAACGGCCCCACCGACGCCGCGAGCGCGTCGTCGAGCGCGTCGTTCAGCGCGTCGAGCTTCGCGTGCTCGACCGGCTGATAGCTGTCGTTCATCAGCAGTCCCTCGACCATGTTCTCGGAGCCGAACATCCCGTGGAAGTCCGCGGCGAACGAGTAGTTCTCGTACTCGCGCAGCGCCTCGACGACGCCGAGCGCGTCCGGGACGGCGTCGGTGTACCGCGCGTCGACGTCGCCGTCGATGCCGGGGTCGTCGTCGACGAGGTTCGACCCGTTCGGGTCCGCGGGGTTGTGGTCGGGGTCGACGTACCCGACGGTCGGGTACTGGCGGTTCGGGTCGACGCCGCTCGCGTTCACGCGCTTGAACGTCGACGACGCGCCGTCGACGTCGGTGAGTCGACTCCGCGACGCCCAGCCGTCGGGGTTCGGGAGGACGAACAGCACCGCGACGTCGTCCAGTCGGCTCTCGACGTCGGGTTCGTTCCCGTCGAGGACGTCCTCGAGGAATCGCAGGCCGGCTTCGACGCCGGACCGTTCGTCGCCGTGGATGCCGAGCGAGCACAGGACCTTCGTCTTCGCCGCCATCGCCGCGTCGTCGTCGACGTCGTTAGTCAGTTCGACGAGCGTCACGTCGTACCGCTCCGGGCTGTCGGTGACGACGTCCGTGTGACCGGGGCTCTGCCCGACGGTTCGGACGTTCACCCTGTTCGGGTTGTCCGCGGCGAGCGCGTCGATGCCCGCGAGCGCCTCGTCGTACGCGATGTAGTCCATCGCGTCCGTCGAATCGGGGAACACGCGTTCGGGGTACGCGTCGAGCTGCCAGAACGGGTTCGCGCCGGGCGCGAACCGCATCGCCTCGACGCCGGCGGTCTGGTACACGCGCACGGCCTCAGACCGCGTCAGTTCGACGTACGCTCCCGGTACGGGGTCCGTGACGGACCGGAAGCCGGTGCCTTCGTCGGCAATCTGGTCCAGCGTCGCGGCGTCGGCCACCTGGACGCTCGTGGGGATGCGCTCGCCGAGTGGGACGGTCCGGTAGAGGTACTCGAAGTCGGTTCCGACGGTCGTCGAGGACGGCGATTCGGCTGCCTCGGCGAGCGAGGTCCCGCGCGTGGCCCCGCCCGCGGCGGCGACGGTGGCGCCGACGCCAGCGAGGAACCGGCGTCTGCTCACCGCGGTCTTCGGGGGTGTCGAATCGTCGTGTCGTGGGTCGTCTCCTGCCATGCCACAAGTTACTTCCGCGAATACGCGTTTAAAATCTTGTAAAGAGGAACCGGAATAGATGACGTGGCAGCGACACGACTGGAACGGGACCGTACCGGACGAGGGGCGCTACCAACCTTCTTGTCCACGGGCTTCGATGACGGCAGCATGGACGTATCCGAGCGGTTCAACGAACGGTATCCCTTCGGCGAGCACGTCGGACTCGAGGTCACCGAGGTCGGCGACGGCCGCGCGAAGGGCACCATCGAGCTCGCGGACCACCACTCGCTCTCCGAGTCGACGCAACTCGCGCACGGCGCCGTCCCGTTCGCGCTCGCGGACTCGCTGTCCGCTGCCGCACTCGCGTCCGTCGAAGGGAACCCCGGGCCGACGCTCGACGTCCGCATCGACTACGTGCGCCCGGCGACCGGCGACATCCACGGCGAGGCCGTCGTCGACCGGTACGGCGACGACACGGGCGTCGTCGAGGCGGAACTCCACGACGACGACGGCAACACGGTGGCGAAGACCCGCGGCGTCTACAAGACGAACCTGGTCGAGGGGAAGAACCCGTTCGTGGACTCGGACTGACCCGGTCAGTCGTCGGCGACGGGCGAGTCGGGCCGGTACTCTTGACTGATCGCCTTCCACTTGCCCGAGCGGTACCGCCAGAAGTTGATGATGGCGGGCACGAGCGCCTCACCGAGGAACGACAGGTAGAGCCCGGCGATACCGACCGCGGGGACGACCGCACCGACGTACGCGAGCGGGATGGCGAACCCGACCATGCCGACGACCTGACTGTAGAACGTGATGTTCGTGTCCCCGGACGCGTCGAGGGGGCCCGCGGCGGTGCCCTTCACGCTCTGGGCGAGCACGGCGACGCACGCGGCGTACGTGAGTCCGACGGCGGTCGGGACGGTGTTCGGGTCCGCGTCGGGGCCGACGAACAGTTCGACGATGGGTTGGGCGAACGCGGCGACGACGACCGCGAACACGGCGTACGTCGCGAGCGAGAACACGAGGATGTCGTTCGCGTACGCCTCCGCGTCCGCCTCGTCGCCCTCGCCGAGCTCCTGGCCGACGAGGCTGGACGCGGCGAGCGCGAACCCCCAGCCGGGCGTGTTCATCAGGCCGAGGATGCGGCGGACGATGACGTACGCCGCGACGACGCTCGGCCCGAACAGGGCGACGATGGCGAGCATCGGGAACTTCGCGATCGTCCACACCGAGTTCCGACCGACGACGGGCAGCCCGATCTCGAAGACGTCCCTGATGGTATCCCGGTCGAGGTACGTCCCGAACGGGTCGACCGTCACGGGGAGGTCGCCGACGCCGGGGATGCGGCCGGCGAGGAGCGCGAGCACGAACGTTATCGTGACGAGGACGTTCGCGAGGACCGTCCCGAGTGCGGCACCCGTGACGCCCATGTCGAGCGCGAAGATGAACACCGCGTTCGCGACGATGTTGACGATGGCGCCGCCGCCACGGACGAGCATCGGCGTCCAGGCGTCGTCCGCGCCGATGAAGATGCGGCTCCCGACGAGGTTCAGGCCGGCGAACGGCACGCCGAACGCGACGACGCGGAGGTAGTCCGCGCCGGCGCGCGTGGTGGCGGCGTCGTTCGCGATGAGCGCGACGAGTTCCCCCGGGACGGCCGCGAACAGCGCGGCGACGGGGAGGGTGAGCGCGAGGACGATGACGGCGCTCGACCGGATCGCTTGCCCGATCTCGTCGTGCGCGTTCGCGCCGAAGCCCTGCGAGACGAGCGCGATGGTGCCCGCGGCGAACCCGCCGCCGAGCGAGAACGCGATCCCCCAGAACGGGCCGGCGAACCCGACGCCCGCGATGGCGACCTCGCCGACCGCGATGCCGACCATCGCGACGTCGACGGCGTTCTTGCTCATCCGCGCCAGGCCGGTGACGATGCGCGGCCAGGAGAGGTCCGTCGTCCGCACCACGTGCTCGCGACGCACCAACCCCAAGCGGGCGAGGAGGATGCCGACGCCGAGCAGCAGGAGGCGGACGGGATTCTGGTACCGGACCACTACCAGTACGTATTTCGATTCGAAAACATAGGGGTTTCCTTCGCGGAACGCCTCGTGACGCATTCGTTCGGGACCCCTTTGCACGGGTAGCGGTCACAGACGGTGCGCTGGACGGCGAGGGCGACTGCGAGGAGGAGACCACACTCCCGGCATTCGTTTAAGTCATTCTGGTCGCAATGGGTCATAGTGAGGAGGTTGGCGCCGATGGTCGGCGTCGAAGATTGTTCGTTCTGCCGTCTGTGGTCCCACGGTTTAAGTACCGGCGGGGCCGTATCGTCGTCGTATGACCGAGCGGTCAGCCACGTCCGTCGACGACCCGAGGGACGTGGACGACGGGTTCGAGCGCCGGGACGTGAGTGCGGGACCGGGAGACGGGTCGCTGTCGCGCGTGGACGCCGTGAAGGACGAGCGCTTCCGGCGGTGGGACGTGGCCACGCCCGCGGCGACCATCATCGGTCGCGCGGAGTCCGCGGACGGGGACGTCGGCGAGAACCTGCGGCGGTTGCACGACGAGCAGCATCCCGCGATGGCTGGCCACAGCGCTCGCATGCATCGACTGGAGAAGGCTCGCATCACGCACGCGTACGCGTCGACGCTCGACGTGACGCCGTGGGAGCGCGATCGCGCGATGGGAATCATGGTGGACCTGGACCTGACGGTGTTCGGCCAGCAGCGCGCCATCGAGAAGGTGTCGCTGGTCGTCCTGAAGTATGTCGTCGACGACGAGCGCGAGCGCCGTCTCGGCTTGCAGGACCAGGCGTTCGTGGCGGGCCTGAATCCCGACGAGATGTCGTCGCTGTACGATCGCTACGAGTCGCTGTCCGACGAGGAGCGGTTCCAGGAGCTCATGGACGCGCAGGACCTGACGGTCACGAACGTCAATCGGTTGGAGCGCACGCTCCGCGAGCAGGTCGTGGAGCAGGACCTCGAAGGGGCCGTTCTCGGTCGGTCCCCGTACCGGGACCCTGCGATGCCGGACGTCCGCGACGACGACGACGCGGCGTCCGACGTGCCCGAGGGAGCCGCCGACTCGGCGTGAGTGGCGTCGGCGATGGGCGGTGTGTCGTTCTTCGACCGTGTCGTCGGTCCGTGGAGGGTGATGCTCGTGCGCGAGCGGCGCGTCCGGTCGCGAGTCTTCGGTGCGCCTAGCACCTAGGCCGACCAAAACCTACCAGCGATATGAAAGTTTTTATCGTCGTGCCGGACCGAGTTCCGATATGGTGGACCTCGCCGCGGTCACGTTCGTGTTCTTCGCCGGCCTCGTCACGGCGATAGCCACCGGACTGGGCGCGATACCGTTCTTCCTCGTCGACGACGTCAGCGACCGCTGGAACGTCGCACTCTGGGGCATCGCCTCGGGTATCATGCTCTCCGCCTCGCTCTTCGGGCTCGTCCGCGAAGGCCTCCAACAAGAGGGAGTCATGCAAGGCCCGAACGTGGAGGTCCCGTGGCTGCTCATCCTCGGGCTGCTCGCCGGCGTCGTCCTCGTCGTCGTCGCGAACCGCGTGCTCGAAGGCGTCGACGTCGGCGGTAGCGACGCGACCACGGACGGCGGCGAACCGGTCGTCGAACACGACACGGCGGACGGCGACGAACACGGACACGACACGGCGGACGACCACGGACACGGCGAGGGCGACGATCACGGTCACGGCGCGAGCGAGGACCACGGACACGACGACCACGGTCACGACCACGGGTTCGACCCGGCCGCGTTCGCCGAGGCGGACCTGAAGAAGCTCGTGCTCATCCTCGGCGTGCTCACCGTGCACTCGTTCCCCGAAGGCGTCGCCATCGGCGTGTCCTTCGCGGAACTCGGACTCGATGGCGGCGTGACGATGTTCGGCCTCGCCATCCCCGTGCTCGCCATCTTCATGACGATCGCGATAAGCATCCACAACATCCCCGAGGGACTCGCGATCTCCATCCCGTTGCGCTCGATGGACGTCAGCGAGTGGCGGATGGTCGGCGCCGCGGTCTTCTCCAGTCTCCCCCAGCCCATCGGCGCCGTCATCGCGTTCCTGTTCGTCCGCGTCGCCGAGGAGTTCCTCCCGTTCGGGTTCGGGTTCGCCGCCGGCGCGATGGTGTACCTCGTCCTCACCGAGTTCGTCCCCGAGGCGCTCGAAGCCGGCGCGTCGCTCGAAGGCAAGGGCTACCGGGAGCTGACCGCCGGGCTCGTCGGCGGCTTCGTGGTGATGGTCCCCCTCCTGTACGTCGCCTGAACCGAGAAGTCCGCGTCGACGACCTCCGGGTCGAACGTCAGTCGGCGTACGTGTCGATCTCCTCGCCCGTCGCGAACACCACCACGACGCGCTCGACCGTGCCGTCGGCTCCGACGAGCGGTTCCGCGTTCAGGACGATCTCCTGTCGTTCGTCCGCCACCTCGATGACGTACCGTTCCGCGCGCACCTCCTCGCCGGACGCGATGACGCGCGCCACCGGCAACTCGTCGGCACCCAGGCTGTCCCCGGCCTCGGAGTGGAGCGTCCAGTCGCTCGAACCGTACGTCCTGACGTGCAGCGACTCGGTCGGCATCCGGAGGAGGTCGCGCGCGCGCCGGTTCGCGACCTCCACGTCGCCGTCCTGGTCGTGAACGACGATTGCGACGGGCGTCATCTCGACGATCCGGTCGACGAGCGTCCGCTCGCGGTCCAGTTGCCGTTCGGCGTGATACCGGTCGATGGCGTTCAGCACGCGGTTCGCGAGCACCTCGTACTGGCTGGCGTCCGTCGACTTCTGGAGGTACTCCGTGACGCCCTTCGAGATAGCCTCGCTCGCGACGGCCTCGCTCCCCTTCCCGGTGAAGAGCACGAACGGGAGGTCGGGGTGCGCGTCTCGGACCGCTTCTAGGAACGCGAGCCCGGTCATCCCGGGCATGTCGTAGTCGCTGACGACGCAGTCGGCGTCGTCGAGAGCGGGCAGTGCGTCGTCCGGGTCGGTGAACCCGGTGGCGGTGACGTCACCGTGACGTTCCAGTTGCGTCGCCGTCAGTTCGGCGAACGCCGGTTCGTCGTCGACGCACACCACCCGAGACGGTGTCATGGGTTCCCTCTAGCGCTCCACAAGCAAGGTGATTACGCCTCTGCGGCCGGGGGAGCGGTGTCCGTCCGCGGGTCGCCGACCGGGTTCGGTGTCGCGCTCGGCCCGCCCGCCGCCGGTTACCGCATCCGGTTCTGGGAGGCGGTTCCGTTCGCGTTCGTCGCGATGCTCGCCGCGCTCGCGTTCGGTCGACGTACTCGCGGGTGTACGAGACCGCGCCCGTCGGTGACGACAGAGTCCAGTCGAACGCGGAGTGACTCGAACGGTCGTGGAACCGAGCCCCCACGACGCCCCGTATACCGAAGTCTTGAACGTGGTTGACGACAGACGTCGGTGCATGTTCCAGGTTCCGGTCAACCGCAGGTGGGTTCGATGAGCACGCAGACGGAGAACGTCGACCTCGTCCCGGGAGAGGTCGCGGTGAACGTGGCGCGAGCGGCGATGCTGGCCGCGCTCGTCGGCGCGTTCGCGTACGTGAGCTTCCCGAACCCGGTGAGTCCGGCGGCGAACGTGACCCTCCAAGTCCTCGGCGTGTTCCTCGCGGGGGCGCTCCTCGGCCCGCTATGGGGTGGTGCGTCGCTCCTCCTCTACCTCGTCGCCGGCGCGCTCGGCGCGCCCATCTTCAGCGGCGGCGCGGCCGGCTTCGGGCACCTGGTGGGCGCGACCGGCGGGTACCTGCTCTCGTACCCCGTCGCCGCGGCGCTCGTCGGCGCCGTCGCCCACGGTGGCCTCGCCCCGATGGCGCGCACGGAGATTCCCGTGTGGCGCCTGGTCGCCGGGATGGTCGCCGGGACCGTCGTCATCTACGCGCTGGGCATGGGCGGCCTGATGGTCGTCGCCGGTTACTCGCTGTCCAAGGCGTTCGCCGTCGGTGCGGCCGCGTTCATCCCGGCGGAGCTCGTGAAGCTCGCCGCCGCGGTCGGCATCGTCCGCAGCGACGCACTCGCCGTCGAATGACCGCGTCCCGTACCGGCGCGTTCCGTCCCAGCGCGTCCCGTACCGACGCGTTCCTCGTCGGATGCTGAGCGTCACCGACGCCACCGTTCGCCGCGGGGACGCGCTCGTCCTCGACGAGGTCTCGGTCGCCATCGACGACGGCGAGTTCGTCGTGCTCGCGGGCGCGAACGGCGCCGGAAAGACGACGCTCGTCCGCCTGTTCAACGGCCTCCTCGAACCCGATAGCGGGTCGGTCTCGGTGAACGGTCGTCCCGTCGACGAGGACCTGGTCGCCGCGAGAACGGCGGTCGGGATGGTGTTCCAGGACCCGCGGGACCAGTTCGTCGCGGCGACCGTCGCGGCGGACGTCGCGTTCGGCCCGGAGAACCTCGGGCTCTCCCACGAGGAGATCCGGTCGCGCGTCGAGCGCGCGCTCGCTGCCGTCGGCCTGGACGGGCGCGGCGAGGAGCGACTGGACGAGCTCTCGGGCGGCGAGCAGTCCCGGGCCGCCATCGCCGGCGCGCTCGCGATGGACCCGGACCACCTCGTGCTCGACGAACCGTTCGCGAGCCTCGACGCCCCCTCGCGCGACGCCGTCCGCGACCGGCTCGCCGACCGACACGCGGCGGGAACGAGCGTCGTCGTCGTCACCCACGACGTCGCCGAGGTCGCGGCGCTCGCCGACCGCGTCGTCGTCCTCGCCGACGGCGGCGTCGTCGCCGACGACTCCCCGGACGCGGTTCGTCGAGCGCTCGACGACGTCGAGGTCAGGGGATGGTGAGGGGCGTCGACTGATGGGGCGATACGAGCCCGGTGACACGCTGGCGCACGCGCTGGACCCGCGGTCGAAGCTCGCGGTCCAGGTCGCGTTCGCCGTCGCGGCGTTCGCGCACACGACGCCGCGGGGACTCGCCGTCCTGTCCGCGGTCGCCGCTGGCGTCCTCGCGAGCGCTCGCCTGTCGCCGGTCGAGGTCGTCCGCGACGTCTGGGTCGTCCTCCCGTTGCTCGTGCTCGCCCCGGTCGTCGAGGGCGCGCGACTCGGCGCCCCCTGGTTCGTGCTCGCGGACGCGCGGTTCCCGGCGCTCGCCGCCTACCGCGTCCTCCTCGTGCTCTTCGTCAGTGCCGCGTACGTGCAAACCACGCCGACGCGGGACTCGCGCGCTGCCGTCCAGTGGCTCGTCCCCGGGCGCGTCGGACAGCTCCTCGGGGTGGGTGTCGCGCTCGTCTTCCGGTTCGTTCCCGTGCTCCTCGACGACGTCCAGCGGTCGCGCGACGCGATGCGAGCGCGGCTGGGGTCGGAGCGCCCGCTCCGCGACCGCATGCGTATCGTCGCGACGAGCGGGCTGAACCGCGCGTTCGAGCGTGCCGACGCGCTCGCCGTCGCCCTCCAGGCGCGCTGTTTCGCGTTCAACCCGACGCTCCCACCGCTCTCGTACGGGTGGCGCGACTACGCGGCGACGGCCGGCGCGCTCGGGCTCGCGGTCGGAGCGCTGGCCGTCTGAAGCCGCCGGTCTGGGTTCGACGCCGACGGAGACCCCGGTCGAGGCCCGGAACCCACCGGGAGTCAGTCTTGTGTGGAAAACACATTTCTGTGCTCGTCGGTTATCGGCCTCACATGGAACCATTCCAGAACACGAGTCAGCCGGACTGGGACTGGTGGTCGCGGCTCTGGCCCGCGCCCGGCGCGACGCTCCGTTCCCTCGGAATCGATAGCGGCGACGCCCTCGCGGAGGTCGGTTGCGGGAACGGGTACTTCGCGCTCCCCGCGGCGCGCGTCGTCGACCCCGCGACCGTCTTCGCCGTCGACCTCGACCGCACGCTCCTCGACGAGCTCGACGAACTCGCCGCCCTGCATCGCATCGAGAACCTGGAGACGGCCCACGCCGACGCGCGCGACATGGCCAGCGCGCTCCTGAAACCCGTCGACGTCGTCCTGAACGCGAACACGTTCCACGGCATCGACGACCCGGGCGCGTTCGCCGCGAGCGCGCACGACGTCCTCGCGCCCGACGGCGAGTTCGTCGTCGTGAACTGGCACGACGCCGCCCGCGAGGACACCCGCGTCCACGGCGCCGCCCGCGGCCCACCGACCGACCTCCGGCTCTCGCCGGCCGCGACCGAACGGATCGTCACCGACGCGGCCGCCTTCCGCCCGATAGAGACGGTCGACCTGCCGCCGTACCACTACGGCGTCCGCTTCCAGAAGGAGTCGCCCAGCTAGGTGGTCCTCGTCCCTACCGCAGGTGCGAGAACGGGTCGCCCTTCGCGTCAGCGAGCCGCTCGACGTGCTCGTCCGTGAGTTCGACCTCCGCAGCGCGGAGGTTCTCCTCGAGCTGTTCGACGGTCCGCGCACCGACGATCGGTGCCGTGACGCCGTCGCGATGCAGGAGCCACGCGAGCGCGGTCTGCGCCATCGTCGCGTCGACCTCGTCCGCGACCGCGCGGAGCTCGTCGAGCACCGCGAAGTTCTCGTCGGTGAGGTAGTTCTCCTGGAACCGCTCGCCCAGCCCCGCCTTCGTGTCGTCGGGAGTCCGGTCGTCGCGTTCGTACTTGCCCGTGAGGAACCCCTGCCCGAGCGGGCTCCACGGGACGATACCCATCCCGTACGCCTCGCACATCTCCCTGTACCCGGCCTCGATCTCGCGGTCGACGAGGTTGTACCGCGGTTGCGTCACCGAGAACGGCTCCCAGCCCTCGCGCTCTGCTATCTCGTTCGCCTTCGCGATCTTCCAGGCGTCGGGTTCGAACGAGCTCGCGCCGAGGTAATGGACCTTGCCGTCCTCGACGAGGCCGTTGAGCGTCCGCATGAACTCGCGGACGGGCGTGTCGTCGTCGACGCGGTGCACGTAGAGGAGGTCGATGCCGTCGACGCCGAGTCGGTCGAGCATCTCGTCGATGCTCTGCCGGATGTGCTTGCGGCTGAGGCCGCGGCCGTTCGGGCCCTCTCGGGTCGGCCAGTAGATCTTCGAGGCGATGACGTAGTCGGCGCGGTCGCGGTCGGCGAGCCAGTCGCCGATCCACTCCTCGCTGTCGCCGCCGCCGTAGACGTCGGCGGTGTCGATGAAGTACCCGCCGGCGTCGTCGTACGCGTCGAGGAGGTCGAGCGCGGCACCGCGGTCGATCTCGACAGAGCCGTCGGCGGCCTCGCGACCGAACCGCCACGTGCCGAAGGGGAGTTCGCTGACCGTCAGTCCCGTCGAACCGAGGGAGACGTCGTCGATTGTCACGTCCATGGTCGAAGCGACGCCACGGTCACTGATAAAGGCGTTCGATGCCCGTGGAGGTTTCCGGCTTCACGCCGCCTCCCGGACACCGGATGACTGAGTCGACCGTCAGCAGACGTCGTACTTCCTCGCGGTCAGTTTGAGTTCGCCATCGGTGGTGATGCGGAAGACGGGGCGGATGCAGCGCATCTCGTCGGTCGCGTAGGTCCCGAGAGCCTCGTCGATGCGGTTCTGACGGAGGACGCCGTGGACGGTATACGCGGCGACGCCCTCGACCGGCTCGTGGTAGACTGTTTCGTGGCCGCCGTCGACGGATGTGGTCGCTTCGAACGCGTCCGAGCCGTCCGCGCGCGTGATCCGGAGCGAGACCTCGTGGGCGGTGTCGTCCTGGTTCTCGACCGCCAGGGCGTCGACGCGAACGCCGTCGTTCCCCGTATCGAACGGTGCGTTACATCCGGCGAGCGCCGTGGCGCCGCCGACCGCGGTCGCGAGCACGCACCGACGGGAGACGCTGAGGGGAGGGCTACGTCGGGTCATTCGTGCGTCGATAGTACGCAGCGACCGGCCTTGAAAACCGTGCCTGAGTCCTCCGAGCTCGATCGGGTCGCGCCCATGCCTCCGGTCCGCAGTCCGGGGAGCGAACCAGGACAACTGTTAACGTTCGATGGTGCGTGTATCCGGTATGCCCACCGACGACGTGACCGACCTCGTCGCGACGCTGCACTCGCACCTCGAAGCGACCGGCGAACAGCCGGTCGCCCCGAAGGAGAGCCGGTGGCTCGGCGAAGCCGAGGCCATCGCGGCGGACCTCCGGTACGCCGACGACCTGTCGCCGTCGACGGTCCGCGAACGCGCGTCGAAGGTCGAGCGCCTCCTCGCCGAGGTCGAGGACACGGGGAGTCCGGACGCGGACGAGCACGTCGCCGCCGCGCGTCGCTGTCTCGACCGCCTCGACGGCGCGCTCGAGGAGGCCGCCTGAGGCGCCCTACTGGCCGCGGTATCGTCGACGGCGACGGCGACGGCGGCCGCGACGACGTCAGGGACCACGGCTGGCGAGCGACCGCGCTTGGTGAGTGAGTGAGTGAGTGCCGTTGACAGGGAGGAAGTCTGGTGCGTCCGGTCGGACGACGCACGGAACAGTTCACCACTGTACGAGTCCGTGCGTTCGTTTGGTCGCCGGTGACGAAAGGCCGAAGACGTCCGGCGTTCGAACTCCAGACCATGCCGACCCATCACACCGCGGTGACGCACGTCGCCGCCGACGCGAGGTGCCGGCCGTGACCGTCGCACTCGACGGAGAGACGCTGACCCCCGAGGACGTCGTCGCCGTCGCCCGCGACGGCGAGCGCGTCACGATACCGGACGACGCACGCGACCGCATCCGCGAGTCCCGGGAGCGCGTCGAGGACGTCGTCGACTCCGGCGAAGCGGTCTACGGTCTCAACACGGGGTTCGGTGACCTCGTCACCGAACGCATCCCGCGCGAGGACGTCGAGACGCTGCAGACGAACCTCCTGCGGAGTCACGCCGCGGGCGCCGGTCGGGAGTGCACTCGCGAGGAGGTCCGCGCGATGCTCGTCACGCGAGTGAACGCGCTCGCGAAGGGGCACTCCGGCATCCGCGAACGCGTCGTCGACGACCTCGTCGCGTTCCTCAACGAGGGCGTCCACCCGGTCGTGCGCTCGCGCGGCAGTCTCGGCGCGAGCGGCGACCTCGCGCCGCTCGCACACCTCGCGCTCGTCCTCCTCGGCGAGGGCGAGGCGCACGTCGAACCACCCGAAGGCGGCGCGGCGGGCGAACGCGAGCGCGTCGACGGCGCGGGCGCACTCGACGCGGCCGGCGTCGACTCGATCTCGCTCGCGCCGAAGGAGGGCCTCGCGCTCATCAACGGCACGCAGCTGACGGTCGGTATCGCCGCGATGGCCGTGGTCGACGCCGAGCGCATCCTGACCGCCGCGGACGTCGCCGGCGGGTTGACGACCGAGGTGACGATGGGGACGACGGCGTCCTGCGACGCCGCGCTCCAATCGGTTCGACCGCACGACGGTCAGGCGGCGAGCGCGGAGAACGTCCGCGCCGCGACCGCGGGAAGCGAGATCGTCGAATCCCACCGGAACTGCGACCGCGTCCAGGACGCGTACGCCATCCGCTGCCTCCCGCAGGTCCACGGTGCCGTCAGGGACGCGGTCGCGCACGTCCGCGACGGCGTGGAGACCGAACTGAACAGCGCGACCGACAACCCGCTCGTGTTCGCCGCCGACGCGACCGACCCGCGGGCGAGCGGGACCGAGCACGCCGCCGTCCTCTCCGGCGGGAACTTCCACGGCGCGCCGCTCGCGCACCGCCTGGACTACCTGACCGCCGCGATGACCGACCTCGCGGCCATCAGCGAACGCCGCACCGACCGCCTCCTGAACCCGAAGCTCCAGGAGGACCACCTGCCGGCGTACCTCGCCGCCGAGCCCGGCCTGGAATCGGGGTACATGATCGCGCAGTACACGAGCGCGGCGCTCGTCAACGAATGCCGGAGCCTCGGCCGTGCGGCGACCGACAACACGCCCGTCTCCGGCGGCCAGGAGGATCACGTGTCGATGAGCGCCGGCGCGGCGATGCACGCCCAGACCGCGGTCGGGAACGCGGCGACCGTCGTCGGCGTGGAGCTGCTCTGTGGCGCGCAAGCGCTCGAGTACGTCGACGACGACCTGTCGCCCGGCGTCGGGACCGGCGCGGCCGTGGACGCCGTCCGCGAGGTCGCGCCCGCGTTGGACGAGGACCGACAGCTCTCCCCCGAGATGGACGACGCCGGCACGCTCGTGCGCTCCGGGCTCCTCGCGACGGCCGTTCGGGACGCCGTCGACGAGGACCTCGCCTGACGTCTCGACGCAGGCTCGACTCTGAGCCGGCGGCGTCGCCGCGTCAGAGGTCGTAGTGCGCGACGTCCGTCGACCCGCAACAGCCGCAGGTCCCGGTGTCGTCGCGGAGGCGCGTCCCGCAGCGACGACACTCGACGAACGAGGACTCGGGTGCGGTCCCTGTGAACGCTCGGCGGAGTCGGTCGAACATACCCCATCGCTCTCGCGGCATGGTGATAAGTAGTGACCACGTACAGTGAAAGTGGAAACCAACTGCAGCAGCGCCGATGGCAGTGATTACGCGCATCGGGGCTTTCAGGAGCAGGGCGACGCAGAGGCGGCCGCCCGAGGTGGGGCCTGGACGGGTCGCGACCGCCCGGTCACGCGTCGCGGTGGGGGTCGAGCGATTTCCGGCGTGCGTCGAGCGAGTCCCGGAGCGCGTCGGGGCCGTCGACGACGGCGTCCGCGTCGGGGAACGACTCGTCGGCGTTCGCGTTCGCCCGGTACGCTATCGCGGTCGCGCCGGCGGCCCGCGCGGCGGCGAGGCCGTGCGTCGAGTCCTCCACGGCGACGCTCCTGGGCAGGTCGGCGTCGACGAGCGACGCGGCCGCCTCGTAGACGCCGGGCGCGGGCTTGCCGGGACCGTCGACGTCCTCGGCGCTGACGACGGCGTCGAGCGTGCCCCGGAGTTCGAACCGGTCGAGGACGCGGTCGAGCCACCGGTGCGGGGACGAGGAGACGAGCGCGACCGCGACCCCGTCGCGCCGGAGGTCGTCGACGAGCGACTCGAACCCCGGCATGAGCGCGACCCGGTCGTCGTACAGCGCCGCCGCCGCGTCGTCGTACACGTCGAGGTAGCCGTCGAGGTCGACGGTCGTGCCGTACTCGCGGTCGAGGTACGCGTAGGCGTCGCGGACGTTCATCCCGGTTATCTCGCTCGCCGTCGGCCCCTCGCCCGCCGGTGCGTCGACGACCGACGGGAGAATGCGGTCGTTCTCGAGCGGGACCCAGTGCCGCTCGGAGTCCACGACGACGCCGTCCACGTCGAAGAAACAGGCGTCCATGGCGTCGCGTTCGACTAGTCGCCTGAAAGTCGTTCCGTCGTCGACCGAACCGGTGTCCGGAGCGCCGGCCGCCTCAGTTCAGCGTCCAGAACGCTTTGCTCGGTGAGTCCGTTCGCGTGAACGAGTACGAGAACGAGAGGGCGTCGACGTCGGCGGGAACCTGGAAGGCGAACTCGCCGCGGACGCGCTCGCCGGGGTCGAGCGAGAGCAGGAAGTCGACGTCCTCGAAGTCGACGGTCCCGACGACCGCGTCGTGGTCGTAGGCGGCGCCGTCCGACCGCTCGACGCGGACCGCATCGTCGACGAGCGCCGTGAGTTCCGCGTCTGCGGCGTTGGCGATCTCGACGTCGACGACGACGAACGTCCGGCCGTCCTCGGCCTCGGAGCCCGCGTAGCTCCCCGGACGCCGTGCGCCGTGAACCGTGACGGCCGTGCCCGCGTGAGAGACGGTCGCGCCGGGGTCGTGCGTGGGTCCCTCGAGTTCGGGTTCGAGGTCGGTGACGGTGTCGGCGCGTGCCCCGAGGTCGACGGTCGGTGGGTCGTCGTAGAACCCGTCGAACGCACCGAGGTCGTACTGGAGGAAGAGCGGTTCGCGGTCGACCGGTACCTGTACGACGACGTCCCCTCGGAGGACGCCCCCGGGCGCGAGCAACCCGCCGAGCCGCGGTCCGCGCGGGGTCGCCGTGCCGGGCGAGAACTCGTCCACCCCGTCGGTCACCTGCACGCGCCTGATGGCGCTGAACTCCACGAACTCGTCGCTCTCGTTCTTCACCGTCACGTCCACGACGAGGAACGTCGTCCCGTCCTGGGCGGTGTAGAGCGCGTACTCGTCCCGGCGCTCGACGGCGCGCACGCTGGCGGCGATCGCGTCGCCGCGCACGACCTCGCCGACCGGAACCCCCTCCAGGTCGACCGACTCCCCAGCGTCCGTCTCCGTCTGCCTCTCTGTCTCCGTCTCGGTCTCCGCGTCCGTGCGCGTCTCGGTGGCGGTGGTCGACTCGGTCGTCGCCGCCGTGGTCGTCGTCCCGTCCGTCGGCGCACGAGACGCGGTCGGGGTCGGGCCGGAACTGCAGCCCGCGACCGCACTCGTCGCCGCCGCCAACACGGTCAGGAGCCGTCGTCGCGTCGAGTTCTCCGTCACGTCCGCACACGCACCCGTCGAGCGTAAAGTCGATTCGGCCGACGGTGGCGGGTCGATCCGTGTAGGTGCGGGTGCCGGGAGATTCGAGGCCCGAGCGTGCCGGGGACCACACGACTTTGTGCCTCTCGGTGGTCTACTGGCGTATGCGCGCCGCAGTCCTCGAGGCGTACGGCGAACCGCTGCGTATCGACTCGATCCCGCGACCCGAGGCCGACCCGCACGGCGTCGTGGTCGACGTCGAGGCGTGCGGGGTCTGTCGGAGCGACTGGCACTCCTGGCAGGGGCACGGCGAGTGGGCGGACGACCAGGTCCCCATCGGGCAGGTTCTCGGGCACGAACCCGCGGGCGTCGTCGCGTCCGTCGGCGAGCGCGTGGACACGCACTCGCCGGGTGATCGCGTCGCCGTCCCGTTCAACCTCGGCGACGGGTCGTGCCCGCAGTGCGTGAACGGACACGGGAACGTCTGCGAGGACGGGTACGCGCTCGGGTTCGAAGCCGCGGCACCCGGCGCGTTCGCCGAGGCCGTGCACGTTCCCTACGCGGACTACAACGCGATAACGCTCCCCGCGGACGTCGAGTTCGAGGAGATGGCGGCGCTCGGCTGCCGGTACGTCACGGCGTTCCACGCGCTCGCGCACCGCGTCGACGTGGACGCCGGCGACTGGGTCGCCGTCCACGGCTGCGGTGGCCTCGGGCTCGCGGCGGTCCAGGTCGCGTCGGCGCTCGGCGCGGGCGTCGTCGCCGTGGACGTCCGCGAGGCCCCGCTCGCGTACGCGTCGGACGTCGGCGCGACGGAGACGGTGGACGCGAGCGACACCGAGGACGTCCCCGGAGCCATCGAGTCGCTGACCGGCGGTGGCGCGCACGTCTCCGTCGACGCGCTCGGGCGCGCCGAGACGTGCCGGAACAGCGTCGACTGCCTGCGGTCGCGCGGCGAGCACGTCCAGCTCGGGCTCACGACCGACGCGGAGCGCGGCGAGGTGGCGCTGCCCGTCGACGCGATGACGCGCTGGGACGTCACGTTCCACGGGTCCCGCGGGATGCCGCCGACGCGCTACGACGAGCTCATCCGGATGCTCGACGCCGGACGACTGGACCCCGGCGCGCTCGTGTCGAACCGCGTCGCGCTCGCGGACGTCTCCGACCGCCTCGCCGCGATGACGACCTACGACACGAGCGGTATCGAGGTCGTCACCGAGTTCTAGGGGCCCGGAGTGCACTGGCCGTCACGTGTGGTCGCGGAGCACGGGAATCTCCTCGATGCGTTCGTCGTCGAGGAGCGAGGCGTCGACGCCCGACGGCCGGTCGTAGGGGGTCTCGGTGCGGACGACGCGGTCCGGCGTGCAGACGAGGTCCATCGGGACGTCGTGCGCGGCCGGCGCTGGCGTCTCCCGGACCTGTCGTTCGTGGACGGTCGTCGCGACCGTCGTCGCGTCGTCGACGAGACCGGCCGTCGAGAGCACCGCCCACTCGAGGTCACTGTACCCCTCGCCCTTCCCGACGCGCGCCCCGGCCTCGGAGACCGCGACGCTCCCCGAGAGCACGAGGTCGACGTGCCCGAGTGCGTCCACGCCGACGGTGTCCGCGTACCGTTCGACCTTCGACACCGTCGCCGCGGCGTCGTACTCGTCGACGCCGAGCCGGTCGGGGTCGAGCTCGTAGAACGGCTCCTCGCTCGCGAGCCGCGGCACCGCCATGTAGACCGTCTTCCCCGCGTGGAGCGCTCGCCGTCGGACGGACAACTGTGGGGCGTCAGGGTTCGCCTTCACGACGTCGGCGGTCCGCCACGCGTCCGTCTCCGCGAGCCGGTCGCCGGCGGTCTCGGCGCCGGCGAAGTTCGGGATGCGGCCGTGGGGCGGGAACGGGAACCTGGCCTCGCCCGACGCGTCGAGTTCGTCCCACACCGTCTGGCGGAGGTCGTCCTTGTCCATGCGTCTACGCGGGACGTGCCCGGCAAAACGCTTGCCGCTCGCGCTCGCCGGCCGCGAGTCGGCGGCTCACAGCAGCGAGATAGCCGCCGTGACGAGGTCGCCGACGGTGAGTGCGAGCACCAGTCCGACGAACATCGGGACGATGAACGGGATGCCCGGCGACACCCACACCTGCCCGGACCTCGCGAGCACGTCCAGTCCCGCGCGGAGCGACTCCGGCGACGTCCCGTAGGCGTCCCCGTCGATGTCGTCGAGGAACGCCTCCGCGCCCCAGGCGTCCTCGAGCCCGTCGGCTTCCGGTGCGTCGTCGCTGGCGTCGCCGCTCCCGTTCTCGTCGCCGCTGGCGTCGCCGTCGCTGACGTCGCTGTCGGTGACGTCACCCCTCTCCGTCTCGCCGTCGCTACCATCGTGGGCGGCGTCGCCGACCTCGGTAGCGTCGTCACTGGACGCAGTATCGGGGTTCGACCCCTCCACGGTGGCCTCGTCCACCGGCGCGTGCGCGTCGAGGTTCCCGTCTCCGGGGTCGTTCGGGTCGTCGGGGAGCGACGCCGGGTCGCGGAGCGCGTCGGCGCGCTCCCGGACCGACGAGAGCGATTCGCCGCGCCAGCGGAGGTACATCCGGAGCGCGTCCAGGTCGAGGCTGCCGCCCTGCATGCCGTCGTTGCGGTTCATGAGCGTTCCGTATCGGTCGTCGACGCTGTCGACGTCCACGCGCGTCCCGAGGAACATCGGGAGCGCGAACTCGCCGTTCAGCGCGTTCCGCGCGAACAGCCCGAGCGGGTAGAGGATGCCCGCGAGGACCGTGTTCGTCAGGATGGTGAACGCGAAGCTCCCGAGCGGGTTCTCGTTCCCCGGGAGCGGCAGCACGACGCCAGCCACCTCGTAGAACGGGTAGATGGGGAACAGCAGCGAGAGGACGAGCAGCGCCTTCGCGTCCGCGCCGCCGAAGCCGCCGAACAGCCAGAAGAGGTACGCGACGGGTGCGACGACGCCGAGGCTCACGACGGCCGCGGGCAGGGCGTTCGACGCGTACGGATAGCCGGCAGCGAGCGCGCGCTGGACGGTGAGCGCGAAGAGGACGACGCCGCCGACGAAAAGCGGCGGCCAGACGCGGTTCGGGATGCGTCGCGTCCGAACGTCGGTGTAGGCGGCCCACGCGAAGAAGGGGACGACGAGGAGTCGTGCCAGGTCCAGGAGCGAGTTCGCGTTCTCGGCGGTCACGTGTCTGCCGGTCGTACCGCGAGCAAGGATAAAAACCTCCGCATCGAATCGGGCGACGAGTCCGCGGTCGGGACGGGAGTTCCGGAGCGGCCCGAAGGGGTTTCGAGCGTCGAGCCGACCCGGCGGTTTAAGTCGACGGGGGCGGGAGTGTACGGCGAGACGAAGTCGTGCTCGGTCAGTTGCTGGACCTCGTCCGGTCGGGGAGTCCGCGGGAGCGAGCGACCGCCATCGCCGTCCTCGTCAGTACGAGCGCCGCCGTCCTCCTCGTCGTCGGGTCGTTCGCGTCCGTCGCCGCCTACTATCGCGGCGTCGTCGGGAACACGTTCATGGTCGGACTGCTCGCGTTCGCTGTGTGCTGGATGGCGTTCGTCCTCCTCGGCGACGTCGTGCTCGCCAGACTCTTCGGTGCGGAGTAGCGCTCGTTCGCTCCCGAAGCCCACGCAGGCGGTGGGTTTATCCGCGCGTAAGCGATTCGGTTCTCGTATGGATTTCGTCGCGTCCGGGGTGGCGGCGGCGCACGCGGGCGTCGACGCGGAGGACGAGGTATGGGGGTCGCTGAAGGACGCGTTCGGGACCGAGACGGATGGCGTCGCGTTCCGCCGGTATCCCGTCGTCGACGAGGCGGACGGCCGGTTCGACCGCGAGCTCGACGTCCTGGTGTTGTCGCGCGACCACGGACTCGTCGTCCTGGAGGTGAAGGGGTTCACGAGCGAGCAGATCGGTCGCATCGAGGGCGAACGCTGGGTGCTGTCGGGGACGCGCCAGGACGCGGCGGCGCCGTACACGCAGGTCCGCGAGCAGGGGTTCCGGTTGCTCTCGCACTTCACGAAGGAGCCGTCGTTGATGGACCGGCGCGCGAACTGCGTGGTCGCGATGCATCCCGTGGTCGTCCTCCCGAACGTGACGCGGTCGGAGTGGGTGGACCGCGGGTTCGACGACCTGCCGGCGGCGCCGCGCGTCATCACGGGCGACGAGTTGACGCCGGCGACGCTCCGCGAGCGCTTCGACGCGCTCCCGGACACTCGGCGGCTCTCGGCGAGCGAGTACGCGGACGCCAGGGCCGTGCTCTCTGGCGGACAACCCATCAGCGGCGAGCGGTTCCCGGGAGCGAACGCGGACGACGACGACGGCACGACCGGGGTCGCGTCCGACGACGACGGCGGCGACGGCGGTGGCGGCGAGCGCGAGGGCGTGGCGCCGGGGGCGACGCGCGCGGACCTGTTCGCGGAGGTCGAATCGGGACTGAAGCGGTTGGACGAGGCCCAGGAGCGGTTCGCGCTCCAGGTGCCGGACGGCCCCCAGCAGGTCCGGGGTATCGCGGGGTCCGGGAAGTCCATCGTGCTCGCCCAGAAGGCCGCGCAGATGCACGCCCGGCATCCGGAGTGGCGGATCGTGTTGACGTTCCAGACGCGGGCGCTGTACGACGCGGCGCGCGAGGCGGTCGAGCGGTACTACGCGTACTTCGCCGACGACGGTGTCGACTGGTCGCGCCTCCAGGTGATGCACGCGTGGGGTGGGAAGACCAGTCGCGGCCTCTACTACGACGTGGCGCAGGCCGCGGGCGTGGAGCCGCGGACGTTCTCGGACGCGAAGGCGGCGTTCGCGGACGCGGAGGGTGGACTGCTCGCGAACTGCTGCGAGGAGGTGCTGGCGGACGGGCGACCCCAGGAGCGCTACGACGCGGTGCTCGTCGACGAGGCACAGGACTTCGACCCGGGGTTCCTGCGGTTGTGTCACGCGGCCCTGAAGCCGCCGAAGCGACTGGTGTGGGCGTACGACGAGGCGCAGTCGCTCCAGACGCTCTCGGCGCCCAGTCCGACGGCGGTGTTCGGGACTGACGACGCCGGCGAGCCGGTCGTGAACCTGCGCGGCCAGTACGAGGGCGGCGTCCGGAAGTCCGTCGTGATGCGGAGGGCGTACCGGACGCCGCGGCCGGTGCTGTTGACGGCGCACGCGCTCGGGATGGGGCTCCTGCGCGAGGCCGGCGCGGTGCAGGCGTTGACGACGCAGCGCGGCTGGGAGTCCCTCGGGTACGAGGTCGAACGCGGCGACTTCCGGCGGCACGGCGAGCCCGTGGAGGTCGTGCGGCCCGACGAGCACTCGCCGCACCCGCTCCGGGACCGCGAAGCGGCGCGGCCGTTCCTGTCGGTCTCGCGAGCGCACAGTCGCGCCGGCGAGGTCCAGCACGTCGCCGACGCGGTCGAGCGGGACGTCGACGTCGAGGGCCTGCCCGCGGAGGAGGTGCTGGTCGTCCCGCTCGGCGGGGTCGGGGAGTCCCGTCGGTTCGGCGAGCGGGTTCGGGATGCGCTCGCGGACCGCGGCATCGACGCGAACCTCGTCTGGAACGGCGACGTGGACACGTTCCGCGAGGACGGCGCGGTGACGGTCTCCCGGATCAATCGGGCGAAGGGGAACGAGGCCGCGTCGGTGCACGTCGCGGGGGTCGACCGCGTCGCGGACGACGACCGACGGGTAGACCTCGTCACGCGCCGGAACGAGCTGTTCGTCGCGCTCACGCGAACGCAGGCGTGGGCGTCGCTCTCCGGCGTCGACGACGCGGTCTTCGACGAGGTCGAGCGCGTTCGCGAGCAGGCGACGGGCCCGTTCCCGGCGCTCTCGTTCCCCGCACCGACGCCGGACGCGCTCGACAGACGACTCGGCGACGAGGACCCGAGTGACGTCGAGGCCGACGACGCCGGGGGGAACGCGACGCTCGACGAGTTCGAGTGGGTGGGGCAGTAGGCACTTTGCGGCCGGGCGCGAACCGCGTGCTATGACGGAGAGTGGTGACGGGTCGGGGGTACCGCCGGCGGACGCGTTCGGGGCGGCGCCGACGTGAGACTGGCCGTGATCGAACGTGCCTCAGAGTCGCTCCTGGAGGAGCGGGACGTAGTCGTCGAGGTCGAGCGCGAACTCGGTCGGAGCGTCGAAATCGGCCGCGAGCTCCGTCGGGTCGTCGAGGTCGATCCACGAGTACGCGAACTCGGTGCCAACCTCCTCGCCGGTGCCGGTGACGGTGTGCGTCCACGCGTCGCGGGGATCGTCGACGGTGACGTGGAAGAAGTGCCGGACGTAGTAGCGCGGCGGGTGGTTACGGCGCATCCAGACGTCGCTCGCGAGCGGCGTTGGCGTCCCGCAGGGGCGAAGGCCACTCTCCTCGTGGACCTCCCGCGAGAGCGCACGCCGCAGTGGTTCGGTCCCTTCGACGGTCCCCTTCGGTACCTGGAGTCCCTCGTGACCGGGCCCCTCGAAGACGAGGAGTTCCTCGTCGTTCCGCGTGACGTACGCGCAGACCTTCCGCGAGGACGTCGTGGCGGCGGGATGACCGGTCGCTGTGCTCTCCGGAACCGTCGGCCGCGGCGTCGCCGCGGACGGCTCTGGAGTCGAGTCATCTAGCGAGACGGCGTCGGTGGACGGAACGGGACGGTTGCGCTGTGACATGATGGGTCGGTTCTGGTGTCGTCGACGGGTACGGCAGGGTTCGGTCCGCGCCGCGTCCGCTGAACCACGACCAGTCGTCGTGGGACGGGCCGAGGCGTGCGATTCGATCCTCGCGGCACGGGCGGCGACGGCGGTGAACGCACCGAGGTATGTCACTGGCAAGCACGGACTCTTACTTAGTATTGATGACCATATCCCCCCGCACACCTAGTATTCCTTCCATACGGCGTCGAGTAAAGAGCGCATAGACTGGACGAACTGCCACGCTTTGCGAGTACTAAAAAACGCTCGTTTGGTGCCGAGCGGAACTAATCCCGATGCGGTCGCATCCGGCGACCAGGGGGAGGTGGCGTCGGTCCGCGGACGCACGACCCGTCCGAACGCACGCAGTCCGCGGTGGCTCGGTCCGCGGCGGGACGCCGGAAGGCTGACTGTCGTGCTCCGAAAGGTGTGGGGTAGATGCCGGTCGACGACCCGTCGTCGGGGACTGTGCGCCGACTCCTAACGCCGAGATACGTCGCGTTCCCGCTGGCGAACGCTGTGCTGTACCTGATCGTCCTCGTCCTACTGCGCGAGACGGTCGTCCAGTCCGGCCAGGGCGGTCGCATCGACGTGTTCCTCTGGCCGACGTACCGGGCGTCCTACAGCATCGGGGACCTTGGACCAGGTGCCAGGTTCCAGTTCCAGGCCCTCTTCGTGAATCACGCCATCGGTCTGGTGCCGTGCTATCTCGCAGCGACTGTGGCGGTGAACGCCTGGGCTCCGGAGACCGTCCGAGAGTGGCGCCCGAACATAAGCGGGCGGATACTCCTATTGTCGACCGTCGGTGGGTCCGTCGGGTTCGCGGTGGGGTTCGTCCTCGTGATGCTCTCCGGGTTCGAAGGGATCTTACTTTGGCTCTCCATGCTCGTGACGTGCGTCTACACTGTCGGTCACGCGTTCCTTACGGGAGACGAAACCGACGACTGACCCGACCTATCGCCGTCGTGTGTATCGTCTAATCGTTCGCCGATGTCCGTAACGTGACGTGGTGCCGCGACGCCAACAACTATGAACGCCGGGTCCGTGGCCTGGTAACATGGACTTCGGACTGGACGGCCGGACCGCCCTCGTGACGGGCGGGGCTGGTCGGCTCGGGAGCGAAGACTGCAAGCACCTCGCCCGGGAGGGCGCGGACGTCGTCGTCCTTGACGTCGACCGCGACGGCGCGGAACGCGTCGTCGAGGAGATAGCCGACGACCCCGAGGCGTCGGGGTCGGGGATGGCGGTCGAGTGCGACCTCACGGACCGCGAGGACGTCGCCGCGACCATCGAAGCGGTCGAGGAGGAGACCGGCGGCATCGACGTGCTCGTGAACAACGCCGGGTTCGTGGACGCGGTCGCGAAGCTCGAGGACTTCGACGACGGCCTCTGGGACCGCGACGTCGAACTGAACCTCACCGGCGCGTACAACGTGACGAAGGCGGTCTATCCGGGGATGAAAGAACGCGGGTGGGGGCGCATCGTGACGATGGCGAGCATCGCGGGGTGGCGCGGGAGCTTCGCGCAGATCTCGTACTCGACGACGAAGGCGGGCCTCATCGGGTTCGGGAAGACCCTCGCGCTCGAAGGGGCAAAGTACGGCGTGACGTCGAACGTGCTGACGCCGAACATCGTCGTCGAGGACCTCGCGGAGATGGAGCCCGAGCAGCTGGAGGCGTTCGACCCGCAGTTCGAGCGCATCCGACAGGCGACGCCGATGCAGGAGCTCGGTCGCGAGGACGACGTCGCCCCGCTCGTCTGTTACCTCTCGAGCGAGCAGGCGCGGTACGTGACCGGGCAGGTCATCGGCGTGACCGGTGGCGCGGACCTCTTCTCGTACTGAACTCGGCGCAGGCCACCCGTCGTGGCCTCGCCGGCAGGCGATGCCGGTTACTGCGGACACGGTGGGGTCGGTGGTCGTCGTGGGACCGGACGGGACGGGCTCGTGGCCGGTCGTCGAGCAAGATTACAGCGGACGAGGTGGTGTTCAGAACCCGCGGACGGGGGACGGTGAGCTGGTCGCGGTCAGTCTCGCATCGCGACGACGACCACCAGCATCGCGAGCGCGGCGAGCGCCGGCCCGAACCCGGGTATCGAGTCCACGTCGCCCCCCGACCCACCGGCGGACGCGCCGTCGGTCGGCGCCCTCGACGACGTGACTGGCGACCGCGTCTCGGACGCGGTCGTCGTCCCCGAGCCAGTGAGTGACGGAACGGTGGTCGTGGTGGCAGTGGTGTCCGTGGTCGTCGTGGTGGCAGTGGTGTCCGTGGTCGTCGTGGTGGCAGTGGTGTCCGTGGTCGTCGTGGTGGCAGTGGTGGCCGTGGTCGTCGTTCCCGCGTCCTCCGGCCGGGAGTCGTCGGTCGGGGACGGGTCCGCCGCGTCGTCGACCCCGTCACCGTCGGTGTCCGCGTCGAACGGGTTCGTCCGTACCTCCTCGCCGTTCGGGACGCCGTCGTCGTCCGAATCCATCGAGTCGTTCAGCACGAACGCGTCCGGGTCCGACGGGACCGGTGGCGTCTCACCACCCGCGACGTACCGGTCGAGCCACTCCCGCATCGACTCGTCGCCCGTCGTCGCGACCACCGCCGCCGAGAGGTTCTCGTAGGTCTCCAGGTCGCCGTACGGGTCGCCCTCCGTGAACCGGTAGGCGAGCACGTCCTGGAGCGAACGTACGCCGCCCGTTCGTTCGATTATCTCGGCGTCGAGCGCCGCGAGGACGAGCGCGCCCTTCTCGTAGGGGACGAGTTCGTCCCGCCACGTCGACGACTCCGCGAGCGTCGCATCCCTGAACGCGTCGCGCTCCACGGCGACCGCCGCCCGGAACTCGCTCCAGGACCCGTACCCGGCGTTCATCGAGAGCACGTGCCCGTAGTACTCCGCGCTCGCCTCCGTCAGCCAGCGCGACGACCCGTCGTCGAACGACCCGAGTCGCGTGTGCACGAACTCGTGAGCCGACGTGCTCTGGACGCCGTCGAGCCCCGAGTACGCGTCCTGCACCCAGAAGCTGTACTGCGTGGACGTCCCGAGCGCCAGGTCGTCGTCGACGTGCTGGTCGGGGAGCACGTACAGTCCGCTCGACGCGTAGTCGTACCCGACGTCGAGCTCGCGGAGGCCGAAGCGGTACAGCGACGCGTACGCGTCCGCGGTCGCCTCGGGGCGTGCGGTCGGCGGGACCACGACGGTGAGGTCGACGTCACGGACCGACCGCGAGGTGATGGACGTGGCGCCGTCGAGCGCGTACGCGTCGGTCGCGTAGCCCGGACCGGCGGTTCGACGTTCGCTCTCGAACGCGGGCGGCGTCCCGCGGTACCGCCAGGAGACGGACGGGTTCGGGAGCGAGACGAACGCGTAGTCCTCGCGTTCGACGCCGAGCGAGCCGGATTCGAGCGTGTCCGGGACCTCGAACGCGAACGAGAGCGTCGGCGCCGTCGTTCGCTCGTCCCACGCGAACGACCCGTCGGACTGCCGTTCGAAGCCCTCCGTGCCGGCGAGGGTCACCGCGTCGTAGCGGATGTACCGCGACTCCGCGGTCAGGGACACGACGTCGTCCGGCAGGTCGTACGTGACGTTCACGCGGACGGACCCGGCTCTGTCGGGCGTCCGGTCGAGCGAGATGCGTTCGACGATGCTCGATTCAGCGCTTTCGCTCCCTGCAGGGTCGACCCCGCCGTCGTGACCGCTGGGCCCGACGTCGCGGTCGCCGTGAGCGTCGGACTCGACGTCGACCGTGGTCGGGGCACCGGACGCCGGCGTCGCCGTCGCCCCTCCAGAGACCCCCACGGCCGGGAGTGCGACCAGAAGTGCGACCAGGAGGACGAGAGAGCTTCGCACGGAAACGAGTACCGCCGCGGTCGAGTTAACGATGCTGGCTGGGCTGGACGCTGGCTGGGCTGGACGCTGACTGAGGTGGACGCTGGCCGAGGTGGATGCTGACTGGGATAGATGCCGGCTGGGGTGGTGAGTGCGATGATCGGGAGTCAGAGTTCGTCGACGAGCGCGCGGAGGTTCGCGACGCGTTCGTGCGTCGGCGGATGCGAGCGCGTCTCGACGGTGAACGTGTCGTCGTCCGTCCCGTCGTCCGCGTCGTCGAGCCCGTAAGGGAGGAAGCAGAGGCCGTCGACGCCGTTGTAGTGTCCTCTCGCGTCGGTCTCGGGGAGTTCGAGGCCGCGGTCGCTGAGCTTCTCGAGCGCGGTGACGAGCGCGCTCGGGTCGCCGACGAGGACCGCGCCGGCGCGGTCGGCGACGAACTCGCGGCTCTCGGAGAGGCGACGGGAGAGCACCACGACCGGAGCGGTGAGGACGCCGAGGAGGATGCCGCCGCCGAGGACGCTGATGGCGACGAGCGCGACGAAGCCGAGGACCGACGACATGGAGAAGAGCGCTCCGGGGAGCGGGGCGGAGGCGAGGAGGTAGAGGACGAACGTGATGGCGAACCAGACGAGGAGGTTCGCGCCGCCGTCGACGTTCAGGACCTCGCGGTCGTCGCTGACGAGCGCGGGGAGGAAGCTCGCGAGCGTCATCACGGTCGCGTCGCGGTTCTTGACGTGCGCGATCTCGTGGGCGAGGACGGCGTCGAGTTCGTCGTCGGAGAGCGCATCCAGGAGGCCTTCGGAGACGACGACGGTGGCGTTCGTGACGCCGCCGACGGCGAAGCTGTTCGGGACGTCGCTGTCGACGACCGCGAGGTCCGGGGGTCGCATGTCCGCTTGCTTACAGAGTCGAGCGAACCGCGCGTGGAGGTCGGGGTGGGTGTCGCGGGTGTCGTCGTCCGAGGGGACGTCCGCGAGGAGTTCCTGGCGAGTGAACCGGAGTTGCGCCCACACGAACAGCGCGAGGACGGGGAGGAAGACGACGAGCCATCGAGCGACCGGCGCTGCGGTCGCGCCGACCACGGCGGCGATGGGGTCGTGGAGGAACGTCAGCCAGGGGTACGCGATGAGTGCGAACACGCCGACGACGACGCCGTCGATGGCGAGTATCAGGGCGAGCGTGAGGAGGATGTCCCGCATGAGTTTCCTGTCGCGTTCCATGCCGTACGTCGTGGAAATGAAGGTAGGCACCAAAAGGGTTTCCGTCCTGACACGCGCGCCGCGGTGATTTCGTTCCCTCCTTGCACGTATCAAAGGTAATATATTTAACCGTTCGTGTGTAGGCCAAGATGTGGACCACGACCTGTACCGAGCGGCGCTCGCCATCGCGTGCGTGTTCGCGGTCGTCCTCGGAGCCAGCCTGTTCCCCGCCAGCGGCTTCGGCACGAACCCCGTGCCGGCCGGCGGCATCGCCAACGGGAGCGGCCCGGGCTCCGGCGGTGGCGGCCCCGGTGACGCCGGGACCGCGACCGTCGCGGAGACCACCAGCGGCGAGTCGGCGACCACGTCGTCGACGCCCGACGACACCACGTCCGCGGACGGATCGACGACGACCACCGCCACCGACGGCTCGGACGGGTCCGACGCATCGACCGACACCACGACGACCACTACGACCGCGACTCCCGCGAGCGGCGCCGCCGCCGACGGCGGCCTCCAGGGGAGCCTGCTCGCGCTCGCCACCATCGTCTTCGGTGCCGGCGCGACGGTCGTCCTGGCCAGCGTCGGCCTGGGTCGTCACCATCGACGCCGCCATCCCGACGAGTGGGACCTCCCATCGGCCCCGCATCTCCGCGTCGTCGAGTACCTCCGACGCATCCCGCAGACGTCGCTGTCGTTCGTGATGTTCGCCGGCGCGAACGCACCCGGCATCCTCGACGGACTCGCGGACGGCATCGGCAGCGCGACGTCCGGTCTCGGCGCGATGACGGCCGGCATCGGGACGCTCGCCGCCAGTCTCGGTCGCGGACTCGCGACCGTCCCCGGTGGCGTCCTGAGAGGCATCGGGAGCCTCGGCCGCGGCCTCGGCTCTATCACGCTCGGGTTCGGCGCGCTCTCGTCCATCGGCTCCGGGAGCTTCCTCGGCCGGAGCGACGACCGACCGGACGACGACCCACGCAGCGGCGCGAGCGCCACGCCCGACGCGAACCCCGACCCGGAACCGCCGGAACCGCCGGCGTCGGTGCGCGAAGCGTTCGAACGACTCCAAGAGGACCTCGGCGTCTCCGGCGACGACGGGGAGACGCCCGGCGAGATCGCTCGCCGCGCCATCGACCGAGGGCTCCCCACGGACGCCATCCGGTCGCTGACGACCGCGTTCCGCGACGTCCGCTACGGCGGGCGTCCCGACGACGGCGAGCGCGTGACCGTCGCCCGAGACGCATACGAACGCGTCCGGCGTGCGCTGGAGGGTGAGTCGTCGTGAACCGACCGTCGTTCCTCCGGCAGGAGGGGAACGAGGGCGTGCTCCGACCGCTCGTCGCCGCCGTCGCGGCGGTCGCACTCGTCCTGGGACTGGTCGCGGCGTTGGTCCCCGGGGTCGGGGACGTCGTCGCGAACACCGTCGGCGTCTTCGTCGGCAGTCCCGTGCTCGTCGTCCTCATCGCCATGGGCGGCGGCGCGTACGGCCTCCTCCAGCTCTACCGGACCGGCGCCGACGAGTCCGAGCCGAACCCGCTCGTGGGACTGGCCCCCGAGCGAGCGCACTACGACGAGAACGCGATAACCGGGGACGACATCGACAAGTCCGTCGAGGCGGTCGGCGGGGAGCTCCCGGAGTCCGACGCGAAGGACTGGTGGACGTACCGCGAGAAGAACGACGTCCGGTCGTCGCTCGAGGCGGTCGCGGGACGCGTCCTCGCGAACGAACACGACGTCGGTCGGGAGGCGGCGACGCGACTCCTGGAGACCGGCGAGTGGACGGACGACCCGCGAGCGAGCGCGTTCCTCGGGACGGACACGCCGGACCTCCCGCTGAAGCTCCAGTTCTTCGATTGGTTGAGCGGCGAGGCGTACCAGCGTCGCGTCGAGGCGACCGTCGAAGCGATCGCTCGGCACGCGGGCGTCGCCACTGGCGGCGACGCCGAGGCGGGCGACGGCCGGACGGCGACCGGGTCGGCGCTCCCCGTCCATACCGCGACGGAGACCGAGCGCATCAGAGCGGCCGCCGCGGAGCTCGCACCGGACGAGCCGTCGACCAGCGACGGCGGGCCCTCGTCGATGGCTGACGTGCGCCTCGACGGCCCTCCCGGAGCGGCGGCCGACGCGGGGACATCGACCGCGTCGACCGCGAACGCATCGGACGCGGCCGACCACGGGGTCGCGGCCGACGACGAGACTCTCGACGGCGCGTCGACCGACGACGCGGACGCGGACGGCTCGTCGGCCGGCGGCGAAGACGCGGGCGGCTCGTCAACTGACGGCGAGGATGCGGACGCGAGCGTCGAGCTCGCCGCGGAGGGCGGAGGTGAGACCACATGAACGACGTGATACGGAACGACCGCTGGCAGGTTGGGTTGCTCGTCGCGCTCGTCGCGGGTGCGCTCGGCATCGTCGGGAACAACACCGTGCTGTTCATGGCGGCGACCGTCGGACTCGCGTACGCCGCGTACGGGTTCGCGACGTCGCCCGTGGAACCGTCGTTCGCGGTCGAGCGCGCGCTCTCGGACGACACGCCGACCGCGGGACAGGACGTCGAGGTGACGGTGACGGTGCGGAACGCGAGCGATTCGCTGGTCCCGGACGTGCGCGTCGTCGACGGCGTCCCGGACCGGATCGGTGTCGTCGACGGGTCGCCGCGGCATTCGGCGACGCTCCAGGCGGGCGAGTCGACGACGTTCTCGTACGTCGTCCGGGCGCGTCGCGGCCGCCACGAGTTCGGCGACACGACGCTCGTCGCGCGGAACGTCAGCGGGGACGTCGAAGCGCGGTCGACGGCGAGCACCGAGACGACGCTCTCGGTGAGCGCCGACGTCGGTGACGTCCCGCTCGCCCAGCAGACGATATCCCAGACGGGGATGGTGCCGACGGACGTCGGCGGCGAGGGCGTGGAGTTCTATCAGTCCAGGGACTACCATCACAGCGACCCGATGAACCGCGTCGACTGGAAGCGGTACGCACGGACGCGGGAGCTGACGACCGTCGAGTTCCGCGAGGAACGCGCCGCGAACGTCGTCGTGCTCGTGGACGTCCGGAACGAATGCCGGGTGGCTCGACGCGAGGACGAACCGGACGCGGTGACGCTGTCGAAGTTCGCGGCCGCACGCCTCGTGTCGTACCTCCTCGACGAGGGGAACCAGGTCGGGCTGGCGTTCTACGGGCACGACGGCGAGTACGTCCCGCCGGGCGTCGGCGACGGGCACGCCATCCGCATCCGGAACGCCCTCGACACGAGCACCGAATCGTCGTTCCCGGTGGTGACTGACGGCGGGTTCCGGACGTACAACGACGACCGGCGCGTCGACTGGCTGCGGCGACGGCTCCCGGACGGTGCGCAGGTCATGTTCGTGTCCGCGGTCCCCGACGACGAGCCCGCGGAGACCGCGCGTCGCCTGCAGGCGTCCGGGCATCAGGTCCGGATGCTCGCGCCCGACGTGACGAGCACGGAGACGCCGGGGTCGACAGTCGACCGCATCCAGTGGCTCGACCGCATCGGGACGGTCCGCGAAGCCGGCGTGAAGGTCGTCGCGTGGTCGCCCGACGAGCCGTTACGGTCGGCGTTCGATCGGGCGCGCCGGAGGTGGTCGAAGTGACCGACGCGTACACCTTCGACGGTTCGCGGACCGCGTTCGGGTCGACGGCGGCGGTCGTCGTCGCGACGGTCGCGGCGACGGTCCTCGGCGTGAGCGCGGGGTACGCGCTCCAGACGCTCCTCGGTGTCGTCGGCGGTATCGCGTTCGGGTACGCCGCCCGCGACGTCTCGCAGGAGGAGCTCCGCGCTCGCATCCGTGGAAGTTCGCTGCTCATGGTCGCGTCGGTGTTCGTCGTCGCGGCGCTCGCGCTCGAGAAGGCGAACGCGGTCGACGCCGTCCTCGTCGGCGCGATCACGGCGACGATGGGCGTGACGACCCTCGCCGCACTCATGGACCCCGACGAGGCGGTGAAGCCGGTGTTCGCGGCGCTCGCCCGGTCGTTCGTCGCGACCATCGCCGGGACGATACTCGCCGCTGCGCTGTACGCGAACGTCTTCTCGACGGTCGTGTTCGGGTCGTGGACGCTGTTCACCGTGATGCTCGCGACCACGCCGATGGCGGGGTTCGTCGCCCTCCAGTTCGAGTTCGTCCTGCTCGGCCTGTTCGCGGGGCGCGCCGGCCGGGCGGCGGCGACGCTCGAACCGTCCGGGAACCCCGAGGACGTCGACGTCGTCGACGTCCGTGACGTCCCGAGGGCGCTCTGGGTCCTGCTCGGCGTCGAGGTCGTCCTGCTCACGTTCCCCGGTGGGGCCGGGCCGTTCGAGTACCTGCTCGCGGTCGCCGGTCCCGCCGGCACCATCGCCGGAGCACTGCTCTCGAGCGTGTACCTGCACGGCGCTATCCTCGTCGTCCTCGCGGTGCTCGTGGTGCTCCCGGTCGTCGCAGCGGTCCGGCGGTCCGCGGTGGCGGTCTTCGGGAATCGTGCGCCGAAGACGCTCGCGTTCGCGACCGGTGGCGTCGCACTCTCGGTCATCGTCATCCTCGTGTCGAGCATCCCCGGATTCGACGGGTTCGTGAAGTGGCTGGCCGGCAGCGAGAGCGCGGTGACCGCCGCCGTCGATCTCTACGGGTTCGGGCCGGGCGTCCTCGGTGGCGTCTCGGGCGTCCTCGTCGTGATGGGTATCGGGTTGTTCTTCTACATTGCGGCGTTCGGACTGCCGTTCGTCCCGGAGCACGCGAGCGGGTTCGTGTTCGGCGCGGCGACGCTGTTCGTCGCCGCGGTCGCCGGCGCGTTCGCCGGCGCACCCGCACCGGCGGTGTTCGTCGCGATGGCGGCGGCTATCGCGGTCTGGGACGTCGGCGAGTACGCCGTCGAGTTCGGCGAGGAGGTCGGGCAGGCCGCGTCGACGCGCTCGGTGGAGGCCGTGCACGTCATCGCGACCGTCGGCGTCGGTCTCGGCGCGGTCCTCCTCGCGTCGCTCGCGACGCACTTCTTCGTCCCCCTCATGACGGCCGTCCCCCAGGACCGTGCGATGACGGCGCTCGCGCTCCTCGCGGTGGCGCTCGTCGCGTTCGCGTATCTCGCCGACACCGGGAGCGAGGACGCCACTGAGGAGGGGTCTGAGAGCGGTGCGGACCTCACCGACTGAGGCGGCTGCGAGCGCTGCGGACGCCACCGATTGCGTCTAGTAGAGGAGTGCGGGGTCGTTCTCGACCGCGTACACGGTTCGCGCGGCGACGTTCTCGCCGTGGTCGCCGACGCGCTCCAAGTCTCGGACCGTCAGGAGGTACGAGGTGACGTCGGTCATCGACGGGCCGCCAGAGCCGACGAGTTCCCGGAACAGCGCTTCGGTTCGCGCCTCGCACGCGGCGTCGAGGTCGTCGTCGCGCGCGGCGACGGCGCGAGCCGTGTCGGCGTCCCGGTCGAGGTACGCGTGCACGGCGTCCTCGACGATGTCGGCCGCGAGGTCGGCGACGTCCTGGAGGTCGTCGCCGAGCGTCGGCGCCCAGTCCTCGGCGGTCGCGCGCCTGGCTATCTTCACGGCGAGGTCGCCGACGCGCTCCAGGTCCGTCGCGACCTTGAACGTCGCGACGACGAACCGGAGGTCGGTCGCGACCGGGTGATGGCGCGCGATGAGGTTGATGCAGTCCCGTTCGACCTCGCGATGGAGGCTGTCGAGGACTGCGTCGCCGTCGACGACCGTCCGCGCGAGGCCGGCGTCGGCGCTCCGGTACGCGGCGAGCGCGAGGTCGAGTTGTTCGCGTGCGACCTCGCTCATCGTTCGGACGCTCGCGTGGAGGTCGTGGACGCGGTCGTCGACCGACGTCATCCGAACTTGCCGGTGATGTAGTCCTCGACGCGCTGGCTCTCGGGGTTCTCGAAGATCTTGTCGGTGTCGTCGTACTCGACGAGTTCGCCGCCGGTGAGGAAGACGGCGGTCTGGTCGCTGATGCGGGCGGCCTGCTGCATGTTGTGCGTGACGATGACGACGGTGTACTCCTCGCTGAGCTCGTCCACGAGGTCCTCGATCTTGCTCGTGGCGATGGGGTCCAGCGCCGACGCCGGTTCGTCCATGAGGATGACCTCGGGGTCGACCGCCAGCGCTCGCGCGATGCACAGCCGCTGCTGTTGGCCGCCCGACAGCCCGAGGGCGTTGTCGTCGAGGCGGTCCGAGACCTCGTCCCAGAGGGCGGCCTGCCTGAGCGCGCGCTCGACGAGCTCGAGCTCCTCGTCGGTGTCGTCGCGCCCGAACAGCCGCGCGAGCAGCCCGGTGTCCAGGTCGCCGTGCTTGCGCGGGCCGTAGGAGATGTTCTCCCTGATGCTCTTCGGGAAGGGGTTGGGGGCCTGGAACACCATCCCGATGCGCTTGCGTAACTCGACGAGGTTCGCGTTCGCGTCGTAGATCTCGGTGCCGCCGAGCTCGACGCTGCCCTCGATGCGGGCGGCCTTGATGCGGTCGTTCATCCGGTTCAGACACCGCAGATAGGTGGATTTCCCACATCCCGAGGGGCCGATGAGCGCGGTGACGGAGTTCTCGGGGATGTCCATCGACACGTCCTTCAGCGCGTGATCGTCGCCGTACCACACGTTCAGGTCCTCCACCGAGAGCTTCGCCTCCCCCTCGAACTCGAAGGACGTCCACTCCTCGCGCGTGCGTTCGGCTGTCTCCCCCGAGACGGTCGTCGACTCCTCCGCGTCGGCGTCGTAGGTGCTCTCTGTCATGGCTACGGTGAGTGTCCGCGTCAGAGGGTCGCGACCGCGCCGCGACTTGTCGGAGCCACGTAGCGACGGCATATAGAACTCATGACTAGCGGTGGACGCGACCGCTGCGCTCGCGGCGGCGGAGCGTCGGCCCGGGCGGTTGGGTCGCGACGGAGGACGCGGTGTCGGCGGAAGCGACCCGTCAGCGCAGGAACGGGACGTGCCGCCAGAGTTTGAGGCCGGCGGCAAGGACCTTCGCTTCGAGGTCGCTCGGGCCGGTGACGGGGTCGAACGGAAGTCCTCTGGACGTCGAGATGGCTTTCTTCTCGGTGAACCGGACGACGCCGTCGGGTCCGTGACGGCGGCCGAGCCCGGAGTCCTTCGTGCCGCCCATCGGGGCGTCGTGGGCGGCCCACGAGGTGATGTATCCGTCGTTGATGGAGACGGTGCCGGCGTCGATGTCGCGAGCGATGGCGCGGGCGACGTCGACGTCGCCGGAGAGGACGCACGCGTGCAGGCCGTAGTCGGTGTCGTTGGCCTTCCGGACGGCCTCCGCGTCGCTCGCGACCGGTTCCATGCCGACGACGGGACCGAACGTCTCCTCGCACGCCGCGGTCGCGTCCGCGGGGAGGTCCGTGAGGACGGTGGGCGCGTAGAAGTACGGGCCGACGTCGTCGCGGACTCGACCGCCGGTCTCGACGGTGGCGCCGCGGTCGCGGGCGTCCGCGACGTGGGACTGAACGCGCTCCAGTTGGGAGTCGGAGATGAGCGAGCCGACGGAGACGCCGTACGCGTACTCGGCGCCGGGTTCGAGGTCCGCGACGGCGTCGACGAACCGCGTGGAGAACTCGTCGTAGACGTCCTCGTGGACGTAGAGGCGTTCCGCGCTGATGCAGAGCTGGCCGGCGTTCGTGTAGCACGCGCCGATGGCGCGGTCGACCGCGGTGTCGACGTCGACGTCCGGCCGGACGTACACGGGGTTCTTCCCGCCGAGTTCGAGCGAGCAGTCGACGAGTTCCTCGCCGGCCTTCGCGGCTATCTTCCGGCCGACGGCGGTGCTCCCGGTGAACGCGACGTAGTCGACGCGCTCGATGAGCGGGTCGCCGAGCGCCTCGCCGTCGCCCGTGACGACCTGGAATGCGTCGTGGGGCAGGCCAGCTTCGCGGAGGAGAGAGACGGTCGCGAGCGCCGTGTACGGCGTCTCCTCGGCGGGCTTGAGGACGACGCTGTTCCCGGCGAGCAGCGCGGGGATGGCGTCGCCGACGGCGAGCGTGAGGGGGTAGTTCCAGGGGGAGATGATGCCGACGACGCCGACGGGGTCGTGGTGGACGCGCGCCGTGGAGAGGAGGGGGAGGGCGCCGCGGCGGCGTTCGCTGGCGAGTTGGTCGGCGACGCGCGTGGCGTAGTATCGGGCGGTCATCGCGACGTCCATGACCTCCTCGTAGGCGTCGCCGCGTGCCTTCCCGGTCTCGAGTTGCATGAGGTCGAGCAGTTCCTCGCGGCGGTCGAGCACGAGGTCGTGGAAGCGTTCGAGGACGTCGGTGCGGGCGTCGAACCCGCGGTCGGCCCACCGCTCCTGCGCGCTGGTCGCGTCGGCGACGGCGCGGTCGACGTCGTCGGGCGTCGACTCGGGTGCAGTGCAGACGACGTCGCCGGTGAACGGGGCGACGACCTCCCGGTCGTCGCCGTCGTCGCTCGCGGTGGCGAGGTCGTTCCAGCGGTCGAAGTCCCGCGGCGTCAATCGCGCGGGCAGCGAACTGGCGTCCGGCAACTCGGGCATGCGTCCACGTGCGGACCGAACCGTCCTAACGGCACCGGTCGGCGCACTCCGTCGGTGCGCTCCGTCAGTCGCCGCGCTCGCCGGCGTCGTCCGGGTCGACGTCGCGCATCCGGTCGCCGTAGTCCCAGGCGTAGGCGCGTTCGACGTCGACGGTGACGTGCACCTCCTCGCGGTCGTCGCGCAGCAGCCACCTGGCGAGGTCGGTGTCGCGGTCGCCGAGGTAGTCGTCGACGAGCGTCCGCAGGAGCGCCTTGTCCTCGTCCGGTTCGAGCGTCGCGGCCCCCTGGCCGCGGACGCCGCGGTACGGCGGGTGGTTCGTCGACACCTCGAAGGCGACCTCGGGGTCGGCGCCGAGGTACTCGACGACGCGCGCGTCGGCCGACGTCGCGAGGTGGAGGGTGGCGTCGGCGGCGTCGTAGCCGTACCACAGCGAGAGCATCCAGAGGCCGCCGCCGGGGGTGCGGGTGGCGACGCGGACCGGGATGGGGTTGTCGTCGAGGAACGCGTCCATCCAGTCGCGGTCGGGGTCGCCGCTGAGTCGGACCGTCATCGGACGATGGTGACCGGAACGGGTGCGCGTCGGACGACGCCTTCGGCGACGCTCCCGAGGAGGACGCGCGTCACGCCCGAGCGGCCGTGACTCCCCATGACGATGTGGTCGACGTCGTTCTCCTCGGCGTAGTCGTTTATCGCTCGCGTCGGCCGGCCGACGACGGTCTCGGTCCGGAGGTCGGCGGCGACGTCACCGACGTTCTCGCGAGCGTTCTCGAACAGCCGTTCGGACGCGTCCTGCTCGTTCTCGAACCAATCCTCCCAGAACCCCGGGAGGGTGCCGTCGACGGGACTGGAGTAGCCGGCGTCGACGAGGTCGATGACGTGCAGGAGCGTGATGGTGGCGTCGGGGTGCTGGTCGAGCGCGTGTTCGAGCGCGTGGTCGGAGCCTTCGGAGTCGTCGTAGGGGACGAGGACGTGCATGCGTGAACGTGCGCTCGTCGCCCCGATAAAGGTGCGTGGCGGTTGTCGGGACGTGGGGTCGACGGGCGTTCAGCCGTCCGCGTCGAGCGCGTGGACGACGCCCTGGACGTCGCGTTCGAGCGTCGGACTGGCCCAGTCGTCGCGGAGGGCCGCGACGAGGTCGCTTCTGGTCTCGACGCCGGGGTCGGCGAGTTCGCGTTCGACGGCGTCGACCCACTCGGGGAGGAGTTCGGCGTACGCGTCGAGGGCGTCGGCGGCGTCCTCGCGGACGCCGAAGTGCCCGTAGCAGAGCGCGGTCAGGTCGCGGTCGCGGAGGCGGGCGACGGTGTCGAGCGAGGCGTCGAGGTCGAAGTCGGGCGCTGGCGTCGTCGGCAGGAGGTCGCCGCCGAGGGACATCCCGGCGGCGTCCCCGGCGAACAGCGCACCGGACGCCCGGTCGTGGAGCGCTATCTGGTGGGGAGCGTGCCCGGGCGCGTGCACGACGTCGAGCGCGCGGTCGCCACAGGGTACCGCGTCGCCGTCGCCGAGCGCTTCGGTGCGGGCCTCGGGGACGACCGTCGGCGTGCCGTACTGGTCGGCGACCGCGTCACCGACCGCGCGGCGCGCGCTCTCGACGAGTCGCGACAGTCGGTCCGCGTCGGTGAGGTAGGGGCGGCCGCGTTCGTGGACGTACACGGTCGCGTCCGGGAACCGGTCGGCGAGAGCGCCGACCGCGCCCGCGTGGTCGAGGTGCACGTGCGTCGGGACGATGGCGGCGAGGTCGTGCGCGCCCACGCCGCGGTCGGCGAGTGCGCGCTCGACGACGTCGGCCGCCGGCGCCGCGCCAGCGTCGACGAGCACCGGTTCCGGGGACTCGACGAGGTACGCCGCGTGCAGTCCCGGCGCACCGAACAGTTCGGTGTCGACGACCGTGACGTCGGGGAGCGTGTCGGAATCCACGATGACGACCGGTCGTTGGCCCGTCGCGTGCTTGAACGCTCGGGTCCAAGACCGCTGGCCATGTTCGTCCGGGACAGCTGGCTATGTGAGTCTGGAACCGCCAGCTCTGGCGATTGGGTGCGGCACGCTGGAAGGGTCGTGTCGGGTCGGGTGCGCTGGACCGCAGGAAGCGGTCGCTGTGGCGGTGGGTCGGGAGAAAGTTGGTTCGAGTGGCACGCCTGATGCGTCAGCGTCGGTGGCCGTTCAGATGTGGCCTTCGTCCTTGAGGTTCTCGATGACGTCGTCGACGAAGGACTCGGCGTCGTCGTACGGGAAGTCTCCGCCGGGGAGCTTCGTCTGGAGCTCCATGGCCGTCATGGAGAAGTCGCCGGACTCGAAGCGGGTGCCCGGGCCGTTGGGGAGCGCCGGGACGAGGTCCATCGGGCTCGAGATCGGGTAGTCGGCGCCGCCGAATGCATCTTCCATCTGTTCGCGAAGGTCTTGCTCGTCTGCCATAACGACTCCACCTTCACGGGGATAAATAGTAAATCTTTGGGTAGTTGGTTGGTCCGATGGCGGGAGTTACACCGCGACCGACCCGGGTCGTCTCCACGACGTGGGCCCACCGGCAAGCCGCTGGCGTTCGCGCGGGCTGTCGCTCCCCCGAATCGGTCGCGCCGACGACTCGATAACTGTGACGGGTCAGCCGCGCCGACCGGGCGGCCGCTCGGCGAACCGACCGCTCCGACGGGGCCTTCGCCACGGCTGGACGAGAATTCATCACGAACACGGGCATCGCGGCTGATAGCTTGAGAGAGGAGACTCTCGTGCGAGTATGAACTCACACATTCGTCATACCGTCCTCGGCGGGCTCTCCGGACTTCTGGCCGCGTCGGCGTACAACGCGACGGTTCCAGCGGAGGCGACCGCGCAGGTCACCGACGACCAAGACGGCAGCGTCCAGACGGTCACCTCCCCCCGACGGGCGCGTCGACGCCACCGTCGGCGTCTCCACGGGCGTCCCGACGTAGGCCTCACGCCGCCCGGAACGACCCAGCAGGAGGCGCTCACGTACGACGCAGGGTCCCGCGCGGCGCTCCCGGTCACGTCACGCTGAACCGCGGTCGAATCCGCTACCACGGACGGTCAAAGAGACCGGGACGGTCCCGGCGGCGGGCGATCAGTCACGAGTCGTTCACGCGCTTGCGGTCGGTTCGACGGCGACGTCGTGGACGGCCTCGATACCGGTTCCGTCCTCGAGCGTCGCACGGGCGGTGTCGTCGTCGACGGCTTCGGTGACGACGAGCGTCGCGGTGACCTCGACGTCGACCTCGAGCGCGTTCAGCCCGGGCTTGATACCGGTGACGCGGTCGATCTCGACGCCGTCGAGCGCGTCGAGGCGTCGGAGGACCGTCCGCGCACCGGTGGTCATGTCGCCGTCGGCGCCGTGGGGGACGCGGACGGCGAGGTGAGCTGTCGTCTCGAACCGACGCTGGATGGTTTGAGCTACCATAGGCGCCCGTCGCGAGTCGAACGCGCACGACCCGACTGGGGTCGCGGGATGCCGAATCATCCACGGGCGCGGCGTGTTGGGGCTTTCCGGTCGTTGGGGGCGTCCGGCGGCCACCAGGCCGCCGGTTCCCCGCGGTGCTAGGGTGGTCCGTCCACGGATTCGCGTGAGCGAACCGCGCGGGTGGACGATGCCGTGGCTGGTCGATGGCGAGCGATGCGACTCTTCGACCCCGGTCGAGCCGGGTGGAAGCGACCGCAGCGAGCACCGCCGTGCTCGAACGGACGAGGCGAGCGGTCGACCCGGCCGAGGGCGGACCCCTGGCTCGGTGGTGCGTCGGAGCGTGAGGACGTGCGCGGCGGAGTCTGCCCGTCGGCGACTGAGGGACGAGAAACGAGTCTCGGTCCGGGGTCGGCGACGGACGTGGCGTCGCCTCGACGGTATCAGCGTCGAGCCGGGCTCACGTCACGAACGTCGTCACGTGGCGCCGACGAGAGCGGACCGAGCGAGAGAGCGACCCCGTTGGTTCGCCCGCACATCGGACCACTGTTCGTCGGCGCCGTCGACCGGGTAGGTGTCGTCACCTTCCCCGGCGACGGCGTTGCCACTCGCACCGCGAGTGGACGCCGACTTCATGTGGTCGATGTACATGGCTGGTGTCGCTCTGGACGCCGACTGAGGGGTCGGCGTCACAGGGTACCGATAACAAAATCCGGGAATGACAAAAAACTATGGGATGCGTGGTACCGTGCAGCATGGATTGGGCTCGGGGTTCGTTTCGAGCGCTGACCAGAGACGGAGGTCTAGCGCGAAGTGCGGCGTTCCTTCGAGCGAATGCCGCGACGAGACGGGGTGACTGACGGTGCCGGCGCGATGACTGGAGCGCGCGGTGGTTCGCTGGCGGAGCGACGCCGGACCGCCGGGCGTTTTCCGTGCGCGGTCGTAACCAGCTGGTATGAACGCGCCGGACGAGACGACCACGGAGTCGAACGTGCACGGCGAGCCGCTCGCGTCGTGCGGGACGGACCCGGAGACGGGCGTGCAGCGAGACGGCGTCTGTCACGCGCTCCCGGCACGGGACCCGGGCCGCCACGAGGTGTGCGCGGTGATGACCGAACGGTTCCTGGAGTTCACGGACGTGATGGGGAACGACCTGCGGACGCCACGGCCCGAGCTGTCGTTCCCGGGGCTGGAGACGGGCGACAGGTGGTGCGTGTGTCTGCCGCGCTGGCTGGAGGCGCTGGACGCCCGCGCGGCACCACCGGTCGTGCTCAAGGCGACGAACGAGTCCGTGCTGGACGAGGTGAGCCTGGAGACGCTCGAAGCAAACGCGTACGACGGCGGCAACTGAAGGAATCCCGCTGCACGGCGTCGGCGACCGAAGGCGAATCCCGCTGGGCGACGTCGGCGACCGAAGCGTTCACGCCGCCGGCGCCCGCGGCTACTCGTATGCCGACCGTCGACGCGCTCGTAACCTATCCCGTGAAGTCCCTGGACCCGATGACCGTCGAGAGCACCGACCTCGTCGGTGGTCGCCTGCGGTACGACCGCGAGTACGCGCTGTTCGACGACGACCGCGATCTCGTGAACGCGACGGGCGAACCCGCCCTCCACCGCGTCCGCAGTTCCTTCGACTCCGAGACCCGCACGCTCACCGTCAGGGAGCAGGGCGACCCCGCGGACGCGGCGGTGTCGTTCGCGCTCGACAGCGAGCGCGGCGACGCGAACGCGTGGTTCAGCGACGTCCTCGGGTACCCGGTCGCGCTCGTCCGCGACGCCGGGAGCGGGTTCGTCGACCGCGACTACGCGAAGGGCCCCGCGGTCATCTCCACGGGCACGCTTGAGGCCATCGGCGACTGGTTCGACCTCGCACCGGAGAACGTCCGCCGGCGGTTCCGCGCGAACGTCGTCGTCGACGCCGAGCCGTTCTGGGAGGACCGCCTCTGGACGGGCGGGGACGAGGTCGTCGCCTTCGAGGTCGGCGGCGTCGAGTTCGAGGGTGTCGGGTGCTGTGCGCGCTGCGTCGTCCCGAGCCGCGACCCCGACACCGGCGACGCGCTCGAGGACTTCCGGGAGCGGTTCGTCGCGCGCCGCGAGGCGACGATGCCCGACTGGGCCGACGCCGACGCCCTCGACCACTACTACCAGGTGATGGCGCTCAGTCGCGTCCACGCCACCGAGGACGGCGGGGAACTCGCCGTCGGCGATGACCTCGAGGTCGTCGGGACGCGGCCGCGCGAGGACGCCGCCGAGGCCTGACGCCCCGACGCCGGCGGGGCTGCGCGACCGCACGGCTTACGGCCCCCCGCCGGGTACGGGTCTGTGAGACGAACACGTGCGGGTACTGCATTACGCTGACGTGGAGGCTGGACTCGACCGCCCGGAGCGCGCGGGCCGGCTCGCGACCGTCCTGCGTCGGGAGGGCGGCGACGACCCGGTCGTCACCGACGGCGGCGATACGCTCGCGCCGGGCGTGCTCGCGTTGTCGACGAACGGGAAGCACGCGCTCGCGTTCCAGGACGCGGTGTCGCCGGACGTCGCCACGTTCGGGAACCACGACTTCGACCACGGGCGGACGGCGGCGCGCGAGGTGACGTGGGAGTCGCCGGCGCGGTACGTCACGGGGAACGTCATGGAGGGCGGGCAACCGTTCGGGGACGCGGCGCCGTGGACGATCGTCGACCGAGCGGACGGCGCACTGGGCGTGGTGGGTATCACGGACCCGGAGTCGTCGCTCCCGGACGCGCTCGCGGTCGAGGACCCGGTGCGGGCGGTGCGGTCCGCGGTCTCCGACCTGCGCGACCACGGCGTCCGCGCGGTGCTCGTGCTCGCGCACGCGGGCGACGACGTCGTTCGCACGGTCGCACGCCAGCAGGGCGTGGACGCCATCGCCGCCGGGCACGTGCATCGCGTCGGCCGGGAGCGCATCTCCGGGACGCCCATCGTGCGTCCGGGCGTGAACGGCGAGGTCGTCTGGGAGCTGGACTTCGACGGGGAGCGCGTGACGACCGACGACCACGACGTCGAGCGCGCCGCGGTGGACGAGTCGGTCGCGGAGATACTGCAGGCCGAACGGTACCGCGTCGGCTTGGAGGACACGGTCGGCTACCTGGAGGCGCCGTTGGTCCGCGACGCGGACCGGCGGTTGCTCGGCCGTGAGCGCGCCGGGTCGGTGGTGGCGACCGCGTACCGGGAGGGCGCGAGCGCGGACGTCGGCGTCGTCGACTCGCTCGCGATCCGCGAGGGGCCGCGGCTGTCGGGGATGGTGTCGCGCGGCGACGTCGTCGGACTCGTGCCGTTCGCGGCGCCGCTGTGTCGCCTGGAGGTGTCCGGGCGGACGCTCGAACGCCTGCTCCGCGAGAGCGTGGTGACCGACGACCGCGCGACCCGCGGCCCGGGCGCGTACGCGTGCTGGCTGCAGGTCGCCGGCGCGTCGCTCCGGGTCGCCGACGACGGCACCGTCGATTCGGTGCGCGTGGACGGCGACCCCGTCGACGGGAGTCGGGACTACGTCGTCGGGACGAACACGTACGTCCTCGAGGGTGACGAGTTCCCGGCGGTCGACCGCCGGCATCTGCTCGCGCAGGGCGCCGACCAGTACGAGGCGGTCGTGGCGCTGTTCGAGGCCGGGCGCGTCGCGGACGTCCCGGAGGGCTTCGTCGAGCCGGTGTAACTCGTCGGTAACACCAGCCGGTCAGTCCCCTCTGGGGGGTGTCGAGTCAGCTCAGTGGTCGTCTCTGTCGAGTCCGTTCAGTGGTCGCCGTCGGCGACGATGCGCGTGAAGTTCGCGTACACGCGGCCGGCGTTCACGTCCGCGAACGAGTGCTCGCCGTCCGTCCACCCGTAGTCCGCGGCGAGGCGGTCGCGGTGCGCGGCGGTGAACTCGGGGTGGAACTGCGTGGTCCACAGCGGCGCCGACCGATGCCTGGTCGCGAACGCGTCGTAGTAGTCGGTCGAGGCGACGACGTCCATCGCGGGTGCGGGCTCGACGACCGCGTCGCCGTGGACCGCGGGGACGACGGGCGTGACGCCCTCGAAGAGCGGGTCGGCCGCGAACTCGACGTCGACGAGGCGTGCGGTCGTCTCGTCCGCCTCGACGCGCCCGCCGAGCGCGGCGTTCACGAGCTGGTGCCCGAAGCAGACGGCGAGCGTCGGGATCTCGTGTTCGACGAGCGTCTCGACGAGCGCCATCTGCGAGTGCATCCACGGGTGCGCGTCGGCCTCGTAGACGCCGGCGGTGCTCCCGGTGAGGACGACCGCGTCGAGCTCCGCGAGGTCCGGGCGTTCACCGGCAGCGTAGTCGAGTTCGACCGCCTCCGGGATGGACGCTGCCAGCGCGTCGCAGTGATACGCGTGCGCTGGATCGACCTCGTTCCGACAGACGACGACGCGCGGCGATGACATTGCCGTCCCTATGGAGCGCGCGACGAAAGGGATACCGGCGCGACCGGCAACGATGGGCAGGTCGCGTGGTCGATGCCGGCGACGATGGCAGTTCGCGTGGTCAGGGCTCTGCGTCCCGGATGGCCTCGTCGTCGCGTTCCCGGACGCCGCGTCGGACCTCGCGGGCGCGATGTCGGACGCTCTCGACGTACCGCTCGACGTACTCCGGCGCCTTCCCGTAGAACGACGCGACCCAGTGGCGGTCGGCGTACGGTTGGGTGAGGAGGTACGCAGCGAGCGTGTCCCGGCCGGCCTGGACGACCTCCGGGGGAACGCCGCGGTCGCCGGTGCCCGCCTCGACGAACCCGTTCGCGTCGAAGTAGACGGCCGCGTAGACCTCCGCCGTCTCGGGGTCGTCGAAGGTGCGGCCGTCGTGGTTGGGGGCCTCGAACCGGTAGCGACCCCGGTCCGTCGCGTCACCTCCGACGGTGGCCTCCGCCGGGTCGGTCTCGACGATGCGGACGTCGAGGACGTAGTCGCGGTGGACTCCCGGTTCTGGCGTCGGTTCCTCGCGTCCGTCCGCGGTCTCGCTCGGGTCGTCGCTCGGTGCGTGTCGCGTGCGTGGTGAGTGTCGTCCCATGGAGTTCACGTGGTAGGTTCGGGTGCGGTTACGCGCTCGTCAAGGCTCGTGGCTCGGGTTCTCGTCGAGGTGCGGGCGGTCGTCGGTCGACCGACTCGCGTATCTCGGCGACGGCGCGGACTCGGGCTCCGCTCGCGAGCCGTCGGTGTCTCCGTGCGCGTTCCCGCCGTTGCCGAGCACGTCCGGGCGGGACCCTGGAGCGTCCGCGGCGGGGTCGTAGACGTAGAGACAGTCGTTCTTGTAGCTGCGGCCGAACTGGTCGGCGTCCTCGCAACAGAGGACGCGGCCGTCGTCCATGACGTACACGTTGTCGACGTTCACGAGCGCGTCGTCGGCGACGCTCGCGGGGTCCGACGCGTCGGGACCGGTGATGACGGGTTCGAGCGTCGAGACGTCGTAGTCGGATTCGAGCGTGCCGCGGTAGACGACGCCGCCGTCGACGCGACTCAGTCGGAGGTCGCCCTCGTCGTCCGCGAGCGCATCGTTGAACTCGGAGACGCCGAAGTAGATGGGGTCGCCGGGCGTCGCCCCGTCGACGCTGTCGACGCCCTCGGCCTTGTTGAACTCGATGGACGCGCCGACCTCCTTCGCGGCGGCGCGCGTCTCCAGGAACGGGACCTTCCGGAGGTCCTCGTCGACGCCGTCCGGCCCGTCGGCCTCGTACTGCGACGCCCACTCGAGTATCTCCGCGTTCGTGACGTAGTTCCGGTTCCCGGCCTCGACGACGGTCTCGTCGGCCTCCCGGAGCGCGGTCTCGAGATCGTCCTCCCAGTCGGTGTCGGCGTGGGTCTCCAGGTAGTCGACCTGGGTGACGTCGTCGTACGCCGCGATCCACGATTCGACCTCGCGGTTCGACGCGTGCCCGAGTTCCATCCACTCCACGTCGAGCGCGGTGGTCGCCGGTGAGGCGCCCTGGTCGTCGTTCCGGGGCGTGACCGTCGGAGCGTACAGCGTCCCGGCGAGGTCCATCGGGTCGTCGTAGCTCGGGATCGGGCGGTCGGCGACGAACTTGTAGATGCCCTTGCTGTCGCCGTCCGAGCAGCCGTAGACCGTCTTCCGATCCTGCTGGAAGTCCGGAGCCTCCCAGGCGGCGCGACCCATCACGTAGTACTTCACCGGCTGCGGTTCGTCGGCGGTCGGTTCGCGGACGTCGACGTGGTACCCGTACCGGTACGGGTTCGGGTAGACGTCGTCGATGGGAGTGGTCGGGTTCGCGTCGTCCTCGCCCTCGCGTTCGACGGGGTCGGCGCCGAGGTAGTACGCGAGGAACTCGACGCCGGTGAGCGCCCAGTAGCCCTGGACGGACCACGAGTCGTCGCCGTAGTACTCGTCGACGGCGTCCTGGATGCCGACGGGGTTCGGGCGGTTCCAGAACTGGCAGGCGCCGACGCGGCCCTCGCCGGTGCCGGCGTCGTCGATGTCGCCGACGGTCGCGGTCAGGCTGACGCGCGGGTGGGCGTAGTTCTCCTCGCTGGACACCATCGTCCCCCACGGCGACAGGTCGCCGTAGCAGTTGATGCGGGTCCCGCCGAGGTCGCGGAGCGCGTCGGTGTTCGCGAGGTTCAGGGCGTCCTCGAGGACGGCGTCGAGGCGGCCGTCGCCGGTTCGCTCGATCGGGACCCGCGAGACGTTCCCGGGACTGTTCTCCCAGTTCGTGAAGAGGTAGCCGGCGTACTCGCCGTCGGGCGTCGGAACGAACTGGTTGCAGTCGGGGTTGTACGCGGCGTTCCCGTACTGCGTGCCGACGAATGCGTCGGTCGTGACGTCGACGCCGTCCGGCGTCTGGACGACGCCGAGGCGTTCCTCGCCGCCGCGAATCGGGTCGGCTTCCTCGACGAGCGGCACGAAGACGCCTTCGCTCCCGCGGACGGTGCGTCGGTGCGCTTCGGTCGTCGGTGCGGACAGTTCGTCGAAGTCGTCGCCGTCGCCGTCCAGGTCGAACCGGAACCCGCGGAAGTAGCCCACGCCGGCGCGGTCGTACAGGTGTGCGTTGTCGCGGCTCGGATGCTGGAGGCTCATCAGCAGCGTGCCGTCGTCGAGCACGCACGGTCCGGTCACCTCGGCGCCGAGTGCGGTGGACGCGAAGCGTCGGAGGTCGCCGTCGACGCTCGGCGCGCCGTCGGTGTCGTCGTCCTCCGCTGCAGCGGTCCCCGCGGTCACGCTCGCCCCCAGTGTCGCTGCGACCGACGTCTCCATCAATCGTCGTCGTGTGAACTCCATGGTTCGACTGGACCCGAGGACCGTCGGTCAAAGTCGTTTTGTAATACCTACCCTGACGTGTCGATATCGGTCCGTAACCGGACGCAGTCGTGCGGTAGTCTACCGTTCGCTATTGTCGGTAACGGCGATATATAGTGCGCCGGAGACGTCGGTGGCGAGAGACGACCGGGGCCAGGGCAGGACCGGAGCGTGGCGTTCGGGCCGACCGCTCGAGCGCGAATCGATCGAGCGGCGGGGATGTGGAGCGCAAGTCAGTCAAGCGCTGGGGAGCGTGACGAGGACGCGCGTTCCGTCGCCGTCCGTGTCGAACGCGACGTCGCCGCCGAGGCTGGTGACGCCCCAGTTGACGACGAAGAGACCCAGGCCGCTGCCGTGTTCGAGGGACGATTCGCGCGCGTCCAGCACGTCGAGTTCGTGGTCGGGGACCCCCGGGCCGGTGTCCGTGATCGCGAACGTGACCGTGCCGCCGTCGGTCGTGGACGGAACGGTGCCGTCCCGCTCGATACCGTCGGCGACGGCGTCGCGCCGGTCGACGACGTCGACCGATACGCGCGGGTCGTCGCCGGCGTCGTGCACGACGCCGTTCTCGACGAGGTTCTCGAAGACGACGCGGAGGACGTCCGCGTCCGCGGTCACCCGACAGTCCCGTGGGACGTCGACGTCGACGGTCGCGGTGGGGTGACGGCCGGTGACGTCGTCGCGGACGGCTTCGAGGACGGCGCGGACGTCGACGGTCCGGTCGGCGACGACCGACGTGGACATCGTGGCTTCGACGTCGCGAGCGCGTTCGCCGAGCGCGGACAGCTCGCGGGTCTGGTCGGCGGCGGTCTCCAGGAGGTCGCCGACGGCCGGGTCGTCGGTCGCCTCGGCGGCCGCGGTGACGTTCCCGAGGACGACCGTGAGGTCGTTCCGGAGGTTGTGCCGGAGGACGCGGTTGAGGACGCCGACGCGTTGCTCGCGGCGGCGTTCGGCGGTGACGTCCTGGAGGACGACCGTGTGCCCGACGACGCCGCCGGCGCCGTCGTCGAGCGGGTTCCGGGTGCGAGCGTACGTCCGCGCCAGCGTGTCGCCGGCGACGCGGACGTGGTCGCCGTCGAACCCGTCCTCGACCGGTTCGAGGTACCTCGCGAGGTCGGTCGCGAGCGCGTCGGTGTCGTCGACGCCGAGTGCGTCCGCGGCCGCGGCGTTCAGGCGGACGATGCGGTCGTCCGGGTCGACGACGACGACGGGGTTCCCGAGGTCCTCGACGGCGGCGCGTTCCGCGCGCCGTCGGGTCGCGGGCGGGAACTCGAACATGTCCTCGCCGAACAGCGCGTACAGGTCGAGGGCGAGGTGCGGGAAGAACGCGATCGCGGTGAGGTTCAGCGGGTAGAGCGGGCCGATTTCGAGGAGCCACGCGAGGAACGCGGCCGTCGGCGGGAGTGGCGTGATGGCGATGGCGAGCGCGTGCTTCCGGTAGAGCGGCCCGTAGCTGACGACGGTGTCGATGAGGAGGACGACGCCGAGCGTGGCGAGCGAGACGACGGCGAGGAACTCGAAGACGACGAACGCGGAGTGCGTGTACTCGAGGACGAGCACGCCGCCGTACTCGACGGGTTCGATGTTCGTGGGGCCGTACTCGTGGAACGGGTAGGTGAGGACGACGAGCGTGCCGAGGGACTGGAGGGCGACGACGCCCCGGAAGGCGCGGGAGCGGACGTACCTCGCGCGACCCGTGTAGACGAGCGCGAACCCGAGGTAGGCGACGCCGATCCAGATGGCGGCCGTCCAGTAGGCGACGAGCAGTGGCTCTCGGAGCGGGTTGTCGCCGCTGAGGAGCCCGACGCCGTACGCCGTGCAGAAGACGGTCTGGGCGGCGATGACGCCCTGGAACCACGTCAGTCCCGGTCGGTCGGGGAGCCGGCGGAGGTACGCGAGCAGGCCGAGGTTCGCGGCGCCGACGACGACGGACGTCCACGCGACGACGAGCCCGATTTCCACGTTGGTCGATAGGTAGGGCTGCCGCGGGTTAAACAGGTTGTGGCGTCGCGGTCCGGTCGTCGGGACGCCGGTCGGCGGCCGGCCGCGTCAGTCGTGGTAGTGGACCCAGTCGCTGAGTTCGACGAAGTCGGCCTCGCCGCACGAACCGCAGGCGTCTGGGGCTTCGAACGTGTGCTGGCCGGCCTCGACGTGGATCGGGGTGCCGGCGTGGGTCACCTGACAGCTCTCGCAGACGAACAGCTCGACCGACTCGGGGACGTGTGCCATGTGATATCATTCGCCAGTCGGCATGTTAGTGCTACCGGTGGTGAGTGCGTGGGACGCCCGCCCCCCGGCCGACGCGCCGGCGACCGGAGGTGACGTCGTGGTCGTCGTCAGATTTGCGTCGGGAGAGCCCGTCAGCCCCGCAGGAGCGTTCCGAAGCCGGCGGCGCCGATACAGAACGAGAGGAGCGCACCGATGCCCGTGAGCGTCAGGACGCCGTTGAGGGCGGCGGCGGCGACGAGCGCGACCACCCAGTCGTCGTCGACGTCGACGAAGCGGTCGGCGATGGCGAGGTACGCGATGACCGCGCCGACGGTCCACGCGAGGTACAGGAGGAACGCAAGCGGAATCGCGACGAACAGCCCGACGAGCGTGATGGCGAGCAGGACGATGACGAATATCGCGAGCAGGAGGACGGCGAAGCCGTACGCGAAGTTCCCGACCGGTGACCGTGTCACGCGACGAATCCGCGTTCGCGTCCACCTCGGAGCGAGCACGAGCAATATCGCGCCGACGACGAGCGTCGAGACGAACGTCCCGAACGCACCGCCGCCGAGACCGACAGCTGGGTCCACGCCGACCGGGTCGAACGGCGGACCCATCTGGAGGACCGTCGCGGTGATCGCCGCTGCGAGTTCCATGCCCACTCTCACGGTCGGACCGGAGAAAAGGCTATGCGTGGCCGTCCTCGCCGTCGGAGCCCGCTCCGGAGTCGACGCCGGAGCGATGGCGATCGGCGCGACGGCCCGTTCCACGACTTCGGCGCGCCGGCACGTCCCACGACCCGAGGAGTCCACCGACAGAGGGAGGTTGCGCTCCGGAGCGAACTCGGTTCCCCTGCGGATTCGATGCCCCCGGCGCGTTCGGAAATCGCCATGCGTAACGACTCCGCGGGAGAGTTCGCCGCAGTTGCCACGCCAGCAACTGTCCCCTTGATTTAATACGCCCCGCAGGTGACGACTCCGTTGATGACAGCTATCCAAACAGACGCCCTGACCAAGCGCTTCGGCGAGGACGTCCTCGCCGTCGACGGCCTCGACCTCGAAGTCGCCGAGGGCGAGGTGTTCGGGTTCCTCGGCCCGAACGGCGCCGGGAAGTCCACGACCATCAACATGATACTCGGGTTCCTCCGCCCGACCGCCGGGTCCGTCTCCGTCCTCGGGATGGACGTGACCCGCGAGTCCCTCGCCATCCGCCAGCGCATCGGCCTCCTCCCAGAGGGATACGAGCCGTACGAGAACCTGACCGGCCGCGAGCACGTCGAATCCGCCATCCACGCGAAGGACGCGGACGACGACCCGGACGAGCTCCTCGAACGCGTCGGCCTCGACCCCGACGACGCCCGACGGCCCGCGAGCGAGTACTCGACCGGGATGGCGAAGCGGATGAGCCTCGCGGTCGCACTCGTCGACGACCCCGAGCTCATCATCCTCGACGAGCCGTCCACGGGCCTGGACCCCGACGGCGTCAGTCTCCTCCGTCGCATCATCCAAGAGGAGACCGAGCGCGGCGCGGCCATCTTCTTCTGCAGTCACATCCTCGAGGAGGTCGAGAAGGTCTGCGACCGCGTCGGCATCCTCAACCAGGGCGAGCTCGTCGCACTCGACACCATCGACAACCTCCGCGACGAGTTACAGACCGGGGCGACCGTCTCCGCGGAGCTCGACGCCGTCCCCGACGCGCTCGACGTCGCGAGCGTCGACGGCGTCCGGACGGCGGCCGTGAACGACCGGACCGTCGACGTCGAGGTGACGTCGCCGGGCGCGAAGATGGCCGCGCTCCGGTACCTCGACGACCGCGCGACCGTCGAGGACGTCCGCATCGACGACGCCTCCCTCGAAGCGCTCTTCGACGAGTACACCGGGACTCGCGAAGCGGCCGCATCGGACGCCGCCGACGACGGGTCCTCGGGAGGCGCGGCCGTCGAGCAGCCGGCGGCGACCGAGGGAGGTGAGTCCGCGTGAGCTTCGCGACCGTCTTCCGCGACGACTTCAAGAACACGCGTCGGTCCTACGTCGTCCTCGGCGTCATCGCGACCCTCACCGGGTTCGTCTCGCTCATCACGTACTCGGTCGCCGAGTTCCACGACGACGCGTTCCGCGCGCTGTTCGACGTGTCGTTCTTCTTCTTCCTCGTGTTCCCGCTCATCCTCGTCCCGCTGACGTACCTCTCGGTCGCCGGCGACCGGGAGCGCGGGTCGATAAAGCACACGCTCGGGTTGCCGAACACGCGCGCCGAGTACGTCCTCGGGAAGTACGTCTCCCGGACGGCGGTCGCGCTCGTTGCGGTGCTCGCGTCCGTCGTCGCGGCGCTCTGCATCGGCCTCGGGATGTACGACGGGGGCGTCGACGTGGCGCGGTTCGCGACGTTCGCCGCCATCACCGGGCTGTTCGTCGCGTCCATAACCGCGATCTTCGTCGCGTGCTCGACGCTTACGAGCCGTCGCTCCCGCGCGATGTTCGGCGTCATCGGCCTGTACTTCCTCCTCGGGCCGTTCTGGCTCGGGTTCCTCCCCGTCGTCAGCCTCCAGACAATCGTCACCACCATCGCGGACCTCTTCGGGACGACGCTCTCCGACACCACGCGCGGGTACATCTCGCTCGCCTCGCCGACGACCGCGTACCTCTCCGGCCTCGAACCCGTGTACGACGGCGTCGTCGGGAGCGGCGAGTACCCGCGCGTCACGCGGAACTACGCGGTCGAAGGCAGCAGAGCGCTCTACCAGGAGAACTGGTTCAACTACGCGACGATGGGAGCGTGGGGCGTCCTCGCGCTCGGGGTGAGTTACGCGAAGTTCCGCGTCGCTGAACTCGGCTGACTCGACGGCCGCCCCGAATCCGGTGTTCCCAGATCACGACGTCCGCCTCGAGTCGACCACCACGAGCTTCGTTCGACGTCAGTGGAGGGCGTAGATCCCGCCGGCCCCGTCGTCGCGGTCGCGACCCAATGCGTAGAGGTGCTCGTCGACGACGAACGGGCTGTAGACCTCCTGGTGCGGGAGGTCGACGCTCCACGCGAGTTCACCGTCCGCAGCAGTTACCGCGCGGACGGCGCCGCCGCCGTCGCCGAAGTTACTTCCGAGGAGGAGGTGTTCGCTCGTCGCGACGGGGAGCTCGCTCGAGCTACCGCGGATCTTGGGGTCCTCCGAAGGCGAGTACGACCACTTCGGCGTGCCGTCGTTCTCGTCGAGCGCGTACAGCGTGCTATTGCTGACGGCGTAGACGCGGCCGTGCGCGAGGGTGACGCCGGTCCGAGGGGCGTCGCGGAGTTCGAACTGCCAGCGCTCGGATCCGTCCGTGAGCGAGAGCGCGCGAATCGCGGCGGTTCTCGTGCCGGACTCCGTGGCGAGGTAGACGCTGTCGTCGCCGAGCACCGGTATGCTCTCGCCGATGGGGAGGCGCTTCGCCCACCGTCGCTCGCGTTCGTCGAGGTCGAACGCGACGACGTTCTCCACGCCGGACTCGGCTTCGTCCGTCGTGACCAGGAGCGTGTCGCCGTCGACCGCCAGGTCCTCCGGGTTGAGCTGGCCGGCCGCCAGCCTGGTCTCGACGGTCACCGTCTGCGAGTCGAGATCGACGACGAGGAGGTCGGCGTACTGGGTCGTCGCGTCGTGCATCGAGCCGGTCACGACGATCGCTCGACTTCCATCGACCAGGCTCGTTCGCGGCTGTTCCGCCGACGCGATCGGGAGCGTCATCGACCATCGTTTCGTCCCGTCCTCGGCCTCGAACGCGACGAGTTCCCAGTCGCCGGTGCGGTCGTTCGATCCCGCGAGAACGACGGCGTCGTCGCGGTGGTTCGGCCGCGTCACGGTCCGATAGTCGTCGATTGCGGACTCGGAGAGCCGCCATCGCACGCCGCCGCCCTCGCGGTCGTACGCGACGACGTCCCGGTACGTCGAGACGACGATCGCGTCGGCCGCGACGATCGGCCCGCTGAATATCCGCGTGTTCAGTCCACTGTCAATCGCGTGCTCCCAGTCGACGACCGGCGCGGTCGCTGGCGCACTCGCGTCCGGTTGCGCCATCCCGTTCCGGGCGTCGACGAACGCGTTGTCGACGGCGCCGGGCCCACTGATGTCCCGCGTCGACGGATCGGACGCCGTCTCCGTCTCGTCGGGCTCGCCGTCGTCGTCCGTCGGGCGGTCGGTGGCCGTCTGGGCGGTCGTCGCGTCGCTCGCGGTCGTCGCGGTGGAGTCGGTCGTCGTCTCGCTATCCGTAAGCCGAAGGCAGCCACCGAGTCCCGCGAGCGCGGCGAGTCCCCCCATCCCGAGTAACCGTCGTCTGCTGGAATCGTCCGCCATGCTTGTCCTCTCACCGTCCACGAGTCAGTTAGATGTAAGTACCGCTTCCGACGCGACGTCGCGTCCCTCGCGGCAGTCTCGAACGGCTCCGCGGGCCTCTTCCGAAGTCGGTCGGTTGTCGGCCGGCAAACCGCCCGGTTCGCTCTCCTGGCGACGCGGCACCGGTCGTTCGCGTCAGGAGAGTCTCGACGCGACGGCGGCCGTACAGCCCTCATCGGGTTCGTAGTACGAGTAGTGGTCGTTCACGCGGTCGCTGACGTCCACGTCCTCGTACGAGTCGGGTGCGTGGTCCGGGTCGGCGATGCCGCCGTGGCCGACCGCGTTCGTGCCGTCGGACGCCCGGTAGATCCACCCGAGGACGTTGTCCTTGCGGCTGTAGAAGTTCGTGAACTGCGGCGCGGCCGCCTCGATCGCGTCCCCGTACCGGGCGCCGGTCTCGACGCTCCCGCGCGGGATGGCGCCGCCGAGGAGGGACACGGTGGCGAGCGCGTCGGTCTCGCCGTCCGCGGCGAGCGCTCGCAGGCACTCGCAGACGACGCGCGCACCCAGGGAGTGCGCGACGACGTGCACGGGGCGGCCGTCCTCGGCCGCCCACCGGGCGAGCCAGTTCGCGAGCGCCGGCCCGTTCGCGTCCGCGGTCCGTTTCGCGGGCCCCCAGTCGCGGTCGGAGTCCCACGAGTACCCGACCACGGGATGACGCACGTCGTCGTTCCGCAACGCCGTGCGCGTCGTGTACGCCTGGTTCAGTGCCTCGACTTCCGGTGCGCCCAGTCCGTGGACGTACACGACGAGCGCGTCCGCGGTCTCGTCCACGACCGACCAGTCGCCCGCTCGCCTCGGCGTGCCGTCCTCGACGTCCGCGCGCACGGTGCCGTCCTCGTCGAACGCGCCGCGCGTCGAGAGGATTGGATAGTCGTCGGGCGCGGCGTAGTCGCCGTCGTCGCCCCGGAGCGACCGCTGGACGTACCATGCGCCACCGCCGACCAGTCCGACCGTGCCGCCGGCGCCGACGAGGAGTCGTCGACGCGTCAGCAGCCGTCGGTCGTCGTCGTTCTCGGAGATATTGGATTCGTAGTGGCGCGGGCTACAAGATACCCTCGAAGCCGGTCACGTCGTGGGCGAGCGCGTCGAGAGACCGCGTGTTCGGTCCCGTGATGCCCGCCGCACGGTTCGGGAGGAGACGACCGGGGTCGGTCAGGTTCGCGTCCGTCCGCTGTCGAGCGTGCGCTGCCGGCGCTGTTCAGTCTGCGTCCACCGGTGCCGCCGGTCCGGAGGTGTCCACGCCAATCTCTTCGTCGGTGAGGTAGCACTGGGGGTCCTCGCCCCAGAGGTCGCCGGTGTCGGCGAGTGCGCGCAGCCGGGAGCCGCCCCGGCAGACGTCGACGTAGTCGCAGGACCGGCAGCGGTCGGGGAGGTGGCGTTCGCGGTCGCGGAGCGCGCCCAGCAGGGGGTTGGTCTCGTCCGTCCAGATGTCGCCGAACGCGCGGTCGCGGACGTTCCCGGCGCTGTAGTCCTGCCAGAACTGCGTGAGGTGGACGTTCCCCTGGTAGTCCACGTCAGCGACGCGGTCGCCAGCGGGGTCGCCGCCGTTCCGCCGGAGGTACTCGCGGACCGCGCTCGCGTGCGCCGCGCCGAGTTCCTCGCGCGCGTACTCGACGAGGAAGCCGGCGTCGGCGTAGTTCCCGACGAGGAGCGTCTCGATGTCCTCGCCGTCGGCGTGGTACTCGCGGGTCATATCGCAGACGCGACGGACGGCCTCGCGTTTGTCGACCGGGTCGAGGTCCGCGTCGGGGACCCCGCGGCCGCCGTAGTCGAGGTGGTAGAAGCAGAAGCGGTCGACGCCCTGGTCGTAGAGCAGGTCGACGACGTCCTCGAGGACGGGCGCGGTGCGTTCGGTGATGGTGTACCGGAGGCCGGTCTTCACGCCGGCGTCCTTGAAGCAGTGGATGCCGCGGATGGCGGCGTCGAACGCGCCCTCCTGGCCGCGGAAGGCGTCGTTCACCTCGCGGGTCCCGTCGACGCTCACGCCGGCGTACTTGAGGCCGGCGTCGCGGAGCGCCTCGGCGCGGTCCTCGGTGACGAGCGTGCCGTTCGTCGAGAGGACTGGTCTGATGCCGAGGTCGTCGGCGTACGCGACCAGGTGTTCGAGGTCCGGTCGCGCGAGCGGTTCGCCACCCGAGAAGAGGACGACGGGGACGCCGAAGTCGGCGAGGTCCTCCAGGAGCCGTTCACCTTCTTCCGTCGAGAGCTCCGCGGGCGCGCAGCCGTCGTCGGCGCCCGCGTAACAGTGCTCGCAGTACAGGTTGCACTGCTTCGTCGTGTTCCACACCACGACCGGCCGCCGCTGTTTCTCCTCGGATATCTGTGGTTTGTCCGCCTCGTCGGCGGCGTCGTACCGGAGGCCGTCCCCTTCGGCGTCGAGCCCGCAGAGGAGCTTGCTCACCGAGATCATCTATAGCTCCCGCTGCCGCGGTTCCTCGTAGTCCTCGCCGCCGTCGAACCCGGAGACGTCCGACGGCGCGTCCTCGGCGTCCGCGTCGAGGTCGTGCGTCGAGAACCGCGTGAACTCGCCGGCGGGACACACCCAGACGTCGTCCGCGTACCACGCGAACAGCCGCGTGGCGCGCTCGTAGGCGGTCTCTGCGTCGTCGGCGGTGACGCTCCCGACGTGCCGGAGCGGTCCGTCGGCGTCGTCGCGCACGAACACCTCGAATGCGGTCCCGTCGTCGGCGCGCGGCCGCTTCGCGACGGTCACGCGCTCGGCTGGCGATTCCATACCGGTGGCTCGGAACGCCACCCACACTTGCCTCTCGGTCGTTCCCACGACGCTGGAACGCACCCGAACGCGAGCAGGACCGGTCACGCGACCGAACCGGCTCGCGAACGGCGGCGTTCGACGAACATGTTCGCGAGAACGCCCACGGCCGCTGGTCGCGTCCCGTCGACCATGGAGCAGGTCACACTCGACGAACTCGACGCGCGACCGCACGCCGCCGTGTTCGAATCCGGCCCGAAGACCGTCCGCCTCGCGCTCGACGCCGGCGACGGCGTCGCCACCCACACCCACCCCGGCAAGGACGTGCTCTTCTTCGTCCTCGACGGCGAGATGGAGGTCGCGCTCGACGGCGACCCGACCGCGGTCTCCGCGGGCGACGTCTTGCGGTTCGACGGCGAACGCGAGGTCGCCCCGACCGCCGTCACGGACGCCAGCGCGCTCGTCGTGCTCGCGCCGCGCGGCGACGGATGAACGTGGGGCGGGGCCCACCGCCGCGATAGCAGGGCGACCGGGTGTCGCGGACCGCGTCTCGTCGACGGCGACGAGTAACGCACCTATTATACTGATAGTGCAAGTCGTGGACGTATGGGGTCGAAACGACGGGGGATTCTGACGCTCTTCGCCGGCGCTCTCGTGGTGGTGCTGAGGGGGAGCGACGAAGCGGCGCGGTTGCTCGCCCGAGGCGCCGACGAGTTGCTCGCAAGCGGGGGGCGGTCCGCCGACGAGGGCGGGTCCGCTGCCTCGAAGGCCGACGAGTTGGTGAGTGCCGGGAAACGATACTATCGGCGGGAACGCCTCGAGTCGATGCTGAGTGACGAGGAACGGACGGACAGCTTCTCTCTGTCGCCGGGCTGGTACGGTGGCTACAGAATCGAGACGGGCGTCTACACCGACCTGGAGGTTCGCTTCGAGACGCGGTTCGGAACCCCGATAGACGCGTGCATCTTCGACGCGGCGGGCTTCGAGCAGTACGAGCGGGACGGGGAGTTCGGCAGTCCGGACGTCTGGGAGGTGTATCGAGCGGGGAGCGACGCGGTCACCGTCCAGTTGGAGGAGAACACCGAGTACTGGCTCGTGTTCGACAACACGACGGCCGGGTTCGCCCAGCCCGACGACCGCGACGTGACCGTCGAGGCGGACGTGTCGCTCGGACTGGTCCAGTAGACGAGAAGTTGGGCGTCCGGTCAGTCCGAGGCCGCGGTGCGGTCCGAATCGGTCCGTCCTCAGTCCGAGGCCGCGGTGCGGTCCGAATCGGTCCGTCCTCAGTCCGAGGCCGCGGTGCGGTCCGTGTCTGTCGGCTCCTCGCCGGTCGCGCGTTCGGCGGCGTACGTCTCGATGTACTGCATGCGTTCGGGAATCGGCGGGTGGTCGTAGTGGAACGTCTCGTAGAGCGGGTGCGGGAACGGGTTCGAGAGGTTCTCGCTGGCGAGCGCGCCGAGCGCGTTCACCATCGGTTGGCCGTCCCCCATGACGTCGACGGCGAACGTGTCGGCTTCGCGCTCGTGGGCGAGCGAGAGTCGGTTCGAGAGCGGCGAGAGGAACTGGTTGAGGGGGCCGACCCAGAGGACGCCGAGGAGGAGGCCGGCGGCGGGCGTGGTCTGGACGCTCCCCGCGACGCCGAACATCGCGTAGAGCCACGGCTGCGTCGCGAACCACCAGAGCGCGGCGAGCGTGAGCGCGACCGGGACGGTGCTGGCGAGGAGTTGCTTCCAGATGTGCGAGCGCTTCCAGTGCGCGAGTTCGTGCGCGAGCACGCTCTGGATCTCCGGGATCGACATCTGGTCGACGAGCGTGTCGAACAGTACGACGCGTTTCGTCCGTCCGAACCCGGAGAAGAAGGCGTTCGAGTGGCTCGACCGGCGGCTCGCGTCCATCTCGTAGATCTGCTCGCACTCGAAGCCCGCGCGGTCGAAGACGTCGTCGATAGCGTCGCGGAGTTCGCCGGACTCGACGGGGTCGAACTCGTAGAACAGCGGCATCAGGACGCGCGGGAGCAGCACCTGCATGACGACGGCGAACGCGAGGTAGAGCGCGACGCCGACGGCCCACCAGTACGTCGGGAACGCCTCGATGGCCCAGAGGACGGGGAGTGCGATGGCGGTGACGAGGACGACGGTGATGGCGGCGCCGACGAGCTTGTCGCGCACCCACAGGCGTGGCGTCTGGTTGTTGAACCCGAACAGGTCCTCGAGGACGAACGTGTCGAACGCGTCGAACGGCGCACTGTATGCCTGCATGGCGAGTGCGCCGCCCGCGACGAGCACCACGCCCTCGACGAGCGTCGCGTCGAGGGCGGGGACGCTCGGGTCGAGCGCGTCGACGGCGGCGACGGCGTCCGCGAACAGCCCCGAGTAGAGGACGCCCAGGAGGACGACGAGCCCCACCGCGCTCCGGAGGAGCGAGAACCCGGTCTTCGCGCGCTGGTACTCGAGGAGCTCGTCGACGTCGTCCACGGCGAGTCGCTCGTCGACCCACTCCCGGCGCTCGCGGACCGCGGTCGCACCGTGACGGACGTTGACGGCCGAGAGCCACCCGAAGAAGACGTCGGTGCCGACCACCAGCAGGAGGAACGCGACGTGCTGCGCTAGCATACGTCGCCCGTTGGTCGTCGACGAGTGTTAAGGATGCGCTTCGCCAGCGGCACTCTCGACAGCTACCGCAGCGGAGTCGGCCAGTCCGTCGACTCGGGGTCGCGGAGTGACCGTCAGTCCGTCGCCTTGAGGTTGTGCACGACGTCGAGGTGCTCCTCGACCTCGGCGGTCGGTTCGAGCGCGTCCTTGATGCGGGTCGCTTCCTTGTACGCCATCGGCGCTTCGTCCTTGACGTCCTCGACGACGCTCTCGGAGTAGATGCCGTCCATGGCCGCCTCGAACTCGTCCATCGACAGGCGGTCGAAGGCGTCGCCACGACCCATCACGCGGCCCGCGCCGTGGGGCGCCGTCTGGTGGTACTCATCGTTGCCCTTCCCGCGGGCGATGACCGACCCGTCGGCCATGTTGAACGGGACGACGAGGCGCTGGTCGTCGCGAGCGGGCGTCGCACCCTTCCGGACGGTGAGGTCCCGGAAGTCGACGTAGTTGTGGATGGACTGGAAGCGCTCCACGGGGTCGACGTCGAGCGCGTCGCAGATCCGGTCGACCATCACCTCGCGGTTCCAGCGGGCGTACTGCTGGGCGAACAGCATGTCCACGAAGTAGCCGTGGGCCTCCCGGCCTTCGAGGTAGTCGAGGTCCTCGTTCCGGTCGGCAGCGCGCTCGTCGCCGTCCGCTTCCGCGTCCGCGTCGGGCGCCGTCTCGCCCGGGCGGAGCGCCGCGAGCCGGTCGAACGTCTCCTCGATGGCCTTCCCGTCGAAGTCCTCGCGGACCTTCGCCTTCCGGATAGCGGACTCGCCCTTCCCGCCGGTCAGCCACTCGTAGAGGTCGGTGTCCGAGACCTCGTCGGGGTCGAACTTCAGGTACGGGACGAGGTCGTCGTCGATACCGGCGCGGAGGCCGGCGTGGTCGCGACGCTCGGTCGCTCTCGCCTGCCAGTACTCCGCGACGGCGAGCCCGAGGTACCGCGACCCGGAGTGAACGATGACCCAGTTGTCGCCGGAGTCGCGACCGCGAGCGAACTCGACGAAGTGGTTCCCGCCGCCGAGCGTCCCGACGCCACGGATGACGTACCCCATGCCCTGTCGTTTCCGGGAGAGCACGCGCTGGCAGAGCCCCTCGAAGTAGTCGCCGTCGTAGCCGTCGAACTCGAACTCCAGCGGGTCGACGCGCTCGCCGAACCGGTCGGCGTACGCGTCGTCGAACGACTCGAAGACGCGGTTCGCGCGGTCGAACGGGAACTCGTCGACGAGGTGCACCGAGTCGTCGTAGTCGTGGACGTCGCGCCCCATCGGGACGGCGTCGCGGACGCGGCGCTCGCGCTCCTCGCCCGAGAGCGGGAGGTCGTCGCCGAGGTTCGCGGCGGCCATCCCGCAGCCGACGTCGACGCCGACGACGTTCGGGACGATGCGTTCGCCGAGCGGCATCGTGAACCCGACTGGCGCACCCGCGCCCCAGTGCGTGTCCGGCATGACGCGAACGGGCTCGGTGAACGCGGGGTGGTCCACGAGTTCCTGTATCTGCTCGCGGCAGTTCGCCTCGAGCAGCGACTCGTCGTCGACCATCACGCGAGCGGTGGTGTGCTCGCCGGCTATCTCGATGGGCATCCTTCTCGCCCCGTCCTTTCGCCGTCGGCCACAAGAGGGTATCGTGAGAGTGCGACGCGTTCGCACGGCTGGCGTCCCGCCTGTTCCTCGCCGGACCGAGTCCTCAAGCGTCCGCGGGTCCTACCGGACGACGTGAGCAGATGGACTGCGGCGGACGTGACGGCGTACGACGAGCGAGCACCCGCGTCCGAGGAGACGCGGACGTTCACCGCAGCACTCGGGTGCTTCTGGGGTCCCGACGCGACGTTCGGCGCGCTCCCGGGCGTGGTCCGGACGCGCGTCGGGTACGCCGGCGGAACCGAGTCTGAACCGACCTACGAGCGCATCGGCGACCACAGCGAGGTCGTCCAGGTGGACTACGACCCCGAGGAGACGACGTTCCCGGCGCTCGTCGACGACGCGGTCGGGATGCACGACCCGACGCGCCAGCCCGCGAAGCGCCAGTACCACCACGTGCTGTTCCACGAGACCGACGGGGAGCGCGAGACCATCGAGGCTGCACTCGACGCGCTCGCGGTCCCGTCGGTCGAGACGCGGGTCGAACCGCTCGCGTCGTTCACGCTCGCGGAACCCTATCATCAGAAGTTCAACCTCCGCGGGAAGCGCTGGGCGACCGACGCGTTCGACGACGCCGGGTACGACCGCGCCGACGTCCGCGAATCGCCGGCAGCGGCGAAGCTGAACGCGGAACTCGCCGGCCGGGACGTCCCCGAACTCGGCGCCCTGGAAGGCCGGGACCACGAACCCGCGCCGTAGTCGACGACAGCGAGTCTCACCGTAGCCGCCGACCGCGTGCTCCGGTCGGCGACCGCGGGCGCTGTGGCGGTCAGCCGCGGACCTTCCGCATCCAGTCGTCGATCGCGTCCCGGTACCCGTGCTTGTCGACCGACGGGAGCGGGTCGAGCGCGTTGAACTGCGCGAGGATGGCGTCGCGAGCGCGCTCCGCGAGGGCGTCCGGGACGTGCTCCACGTCGGGGTCGCGCTTGTGCGCGACGAGTTCGTCGACGAGCCCGGAGTCGGCGGCGTCGACGGCGTCGGCGAGCGCGCGCACGTTCGGCTCCACGGCCTCCCGCTCGAGGACGTACTGCGCGCCGAGCAGCCCGCGGTAGACGTGGAGGAACCGCTTCGCGCTCGGGTCGTACCCGTCGCTCTTGTCCGGGTCGAGGTACTTGTAGTAGTTCGACTTCGCCATCCCGAGGTACGAGTGCGGGACGTTCATCGGGAGGTGCTCGCGGACGAGCGCGCGGAGTGCGTCCATCTCCAGCGGCATCCCGTTCATCACGGCGGGCGCCGCGAGGACGAGCTCGACGACGTTGAAGTTCGCGTCCACGAGCAGCGATCCGAAGTGCTTGAGCTCGTTGCTCCGGAGGTCGCAGTCGGCGTACGCCTCGAACCCCTCGGTCGTCCCGTGCATGTTCACCGTGACGTCCGGGTCGGGCTCGCGGAGGTACGCGTACTCCGCCGCGGGGACGACGTGCACGCCGCGGACGTCGACGTCGCTGTCCGCGTCCGCGAACCCGAACAGGTGACTGCCGGCGACCGCGTAGAACCGCGGCTGTCGGCGGGTGCCAGTCGCGGCGACGGCGTCCGTGACGTAGTCCCGTATCGCTTCCTCGTCGTACGGTAGTTCGAGTTCGTCGACGTGCATGTCGTCCACCTCGTTGCGACCGCGACGGCTGGCGGCGGCGGTCGTCCAGTTCGGGTACCGGGCGAGACCGTATGAATCCCTGGGCGGTATGGTATTTCTGCACGTAGTTGGCACTCGGAGAGACGACCGCGGCGACCGCGTCGCAGCCGTCGGTGGCGTCGCGTCCGCGCGAGGCGTCGGTCGTCAGGGCACCTGCTTTTGCCGTCGGCCGCCCAGGCTACCGGTATGACGGACTCACCCAGCGAGGACGTACAGGCGGTTCTCGACGCGATAGCGGCGATGGACGTCCCGGCGGTCCGCGAGATGTCGCCGGAGATGGTCCGCGAGGTCATGCACGGCGCGTTCGCGGACGCCCCACCGGTCGAGCCGGTCGGTCGCGTCGCCGACCGCGAGATACCCGGGCCCGCCGGCCCGATTCCCGTCCGGACGTACGTCCCGGACGGCGACGGCCCGCATCCCGTGGTCGTGTTCTTCCACGGTGGCGGGTTCGTGTTCGGGGACCTGGACGGGCACGACGCGCCGTGTCGCATCCTCGCGAACGCCGCCGACGTCGCCGTCGTCTCCGTCGAGTACCGGCTCGCGCCCGAGCACCCGTTCCCCGCCGCGGTCGATGACGCGTACGCGGCGACCGAGTGGGTCGCGGCGAACGCCGAGGAGGTGGACGGGGACGCGGACCGGCTCGCGGTGGCCGGCGACTCGGCGGGCGGGAACCTCGCCGCGGTCGTCTCGCTCGCCGCTCGCGACCGGGACGGCCCGGAGATCGCGCACCAGACGCTGTTCTATCCGGCGGTCGACTTCCGTGCGGACGCCGACTACCCGTCGCGTCGCGAGAACGCCGAGGGGTACTTCCTCGAAGCGGCGGACATGACGTACTTCAGCGACCACTACGCGCCGTCGTGGGTGCACGCCGCGAACCCCTACCTCGCGCCCGTCGAGGCGGCGAGTCACGCCGACCTCCCGCCCGCGACCGTCGTCACGTGCGGGTTCGACCCGCTCCGGGACGAGGGCCGCGCGTACGCCGACGCGCTCGACGCCGCCGGCACGCCCGTCACGCACCGCGAGTACGACGACCTCATCCACGGCGTCGTGAACATGGTTCAGGACCCGATGGACGTCGAGGGCGCGCATCGCGTGCTCGCGGACGCCGCCGCGGACCTCCGGGGCGCGCTCCACGAGGGAGACGCGTGAGCCGAGACCGCCAGGTGACGCGCGGTCGCTACGAGAGAAGCGGCCAGAGCGCGACGCGAGGGCGCCGGTCGTGACGCACGACCGCATCCACGCTCGCGAACCGACGCATCACGTCGACCGGTGGACGCGGGGCGTCGTCCGCCGTACCGAGGAGCGCGACGGGCACTGCGTCGTCACCGTCGAACCCGCAGAGGGCGGTGACGTGAGCGAGGTCGAGCTCGTCGTCACGTTCGCGGTCCGCGACCTCTTCGTCGGCCGACTCGACGTCGGCGACGGCGAGTCACCGGTCGGCGAGACCGTCTGGTACCGCGAACACGGCCGCCGCTGATGGCGCCCGACCGCCGTCGGTAGCGGGCGCGCTACAGTTCGACGGTCGCGAGGTCGGATTCGAGCGCCTCGACCTCCTCGTTGTACGCCCTGACGAACCCGCGGAATCCCGGGGCGTACTCGCGGACGTCCTCGGCCGACGGCGGGGAGTACTGCGAGAGCACGTAGACGCCGTTCGAGCCGTTCACGCGGAGGTACGACGCGCCGTCCTCGTCCCACTTGAGCTCCCAGCGCGTGCCGTCGACGCGCGCGGTGAACGTCCCGTAGTCGCCGCCCTCGTAGCGGCGGAGTTCCGCGGCGATGCGGTCGCAGACCTCGCGGACGCGGTCGAGGACGCGGTCGCGTTCCGCGACGACGCCGTCCGTGGACGCGACCGCGGGGAAGTCCGTGGAGACGTCGTCGAGGACGCCCGACACCGAGTCGACGTACGCCGCGAAGCCCTCGACGAGCGCGTCGTAATCCCGGAGCGCGGTCGCGAGCGCCTCCGGCTCGGGGTCGCGTTTCGTGGAGACGACGTAGACGTCGCTCCCGCCGTCGGGCGCGTACTTGAGGTAGTCGAGGTCCCCGCCCTCGTACTTCACCGTCCACTCGCCGTGCTCGCCGTCGGTCGACCAGTCGCCGTAGTCGCCGCCTTCGAGGCGCGCGAGCTGGTACGCGAGCCGTCCGGCGTGGTCGCGGACCGCGGCGACGACCTCGTCGCGGTGCTCGGCTATCGTCGACGCGTCCTCGGGGTCCGCTGGCGGCCACGATGTCACGTGCGGGACGGGGCGCGCGAGCGGGATAAGACGACCGGTCGCGGCCGCAGGGCTCGACGACGTCGTGCACTACAGGCACAGGCAGAAGCGGTGGCGGCGCTGTGGCTCGCGGGTGTTGAAAGTGGAGCAGTCGGGGTCAAGGTATCCTACGTCTCCACCCCGACGGCTCCGTTCATCCGTTCGACGCGCGGTGGTTTAAGGGCGTCGTCTCGCGGGGCGTCCCCGCGACCGCCACGTAGCCATCGGCTGCTGTGCGTTGACCGCCTACAGTCCGAGCCCGGTGCTGTACTCGAGGGTGCCGTACGCGTCACCCATCGTGTCCGCGGAGAGGTGCTGGTCGCCGACGCGGCCGTCGAGGTCCGTCATCTCGAAGAGGAACTCGTTGTAGCTCCAGTGCGATTCGAGCCGGCCGCCGAGGACGGGGCGGTCGATGTGGTTCCGGGCGTGCCCGTACGTCGACGCGGTGAACTCGACGAAGTCGCCGTCGTCGGTCGAGACCTCGACGACGAAATCGGGGTGGGCGTCGCCGTCGGCGTGGTCGGCGTCGGGCGCGACCGTGGCGGTGTCGTCCTCGAGGACGGGTTCGATCGAGATGTCGTCGAACCGGACGATGTCGCCCCCATCGGCGGGACTGAAGAAGCCCGAGGTCCGGAAGGGAAGGGTGGCGCGTTCGAGCGCGTCGGACTCGTAGAAGTCGTAGCCCTCGCGGAGGACGTGCGGGCCGACGAACGGGATTATCGCGGAGAACGCCGCCCCGTTCGGGAACACCGCCCACACCCACTTCCAGGGGTACAGGGGGACGTTGAAGCAGACGCGCTGGAAGTAACACGAACCTTCGAGCGTCTCGGTGCCCGCCGGCAGGTCGAATTCGCCCTCGAAGTTCATCTGGCGGAACGCGACGACGTCCACGCCACCCAGGGGGGTGTCCATGTCCATCGACTGGACGGGCGCGGTCGTCGGCGAGTCCAGGTCGCCCCACGCCTCGAACGAGACGCTGCCCTTCTCGCCGGCGAACTCAGCTTCGATGCCGAGGGGGCGGTCCGTCGAGGCGCGGACGGCGCTCCCGCGGCGTTCGCCGTCGTCGGTCTCGGTCCACGCTTCGATGCTGCCGTCGGCGGAGAGCGTCGCTCGCGCCGGCTGGTTCACGATGCGTTCGTCGATGCGTTCGTCGTCGCCGTCCCACCCGACGGAGATGACGTCGAACTCGTCGACGCCGCTCTCGATCTCGCGGTCGAGGTCCATCCCGGGGAGCGTGACGTCGTTCACGCGGATGCGGTCGCCGACGCGCGCCGCGATGGAGAACATGAGCTGGCGGGGGCCGTACCCGGTGTCGCCCTCGGGGAAGAGGATGAAGAACCACCACGAGGACGACGTCGGGTTCTGTTGCTCGGGGAGCTGCGTCCAGATACGGTCGAACACGCGTTCCTGTCGCGCGGTCGGCTCGGGCGTCGAGTCTGCCGGCGGTGGCGAGGGGGAGTCGGCCATCGGTCGTACCCGCACTCGGACTCGCGCCCCCAAGGCGTCGTCGGTCCGCGCTCGCGGTCGAGACCCGCTGGGGGGTCGTCGTCGCCGAGGGAGTCACTCCCCGGGGAGGGTTGTCGTCGCGGAGGGAGTCGTCGTCGGGCACTCGCGTCCGTGGGCCCGACCCGGGGAACGTTCTCAGTCGATGGGGACGGACGACCGGGTTATTTCCCTGGTCGTCGAACCCCTAGACACGAACATGTACGAGACCATCGTTGTGCCGACGGACGGGAGCGAGTACGCGAAGCGAGCGGCGGGTCACGCGGCCGCGGTCGCGGCGGCGTTCGACGCGACGGTACACGTCGTGTCGGTCGTCGACGAGGACGCGGCGTCGAGCGTCTTCGAGCGCGGTGGCGTGGACGACGAGACCCGCGAGCGTCTCCGCGAGGAGGGCGAGCAAGCCCTCCGGACGACGGAGTCGGCGCTCGACGACGTCGAGCGCGTGGAGACGGCGCTCGTGGAGGGGCACGCGACGGAGTCCATCGTCGGGTACGCCGACGAGGTGAACGCGGACCTCCTCGTGATGGGGACCCACGGGCGGACGGGCGTGGACCGGTACGTCGCCGGGAGCGTCACCGAGCGCGTGCTTCGGCGGACGCACGTCCCGGTACTGACGGTTCGAGACCTCGAAGCGGCGCGCACGCTCGAGGAGTACGAGCACGTCCTGGTGCCGACGGACGGGAGCGAGGACGCGAACGTCGCCGTCGAGCACGCGCTCGCGCTCGCCGCCGTCGGTGGTGCGACGGTGCACGCGGTGAACGTCGTCGACGTCTCCTCGCTCGCCGCGTCGGCGGGCGAGGCGCCCGCGACGGAGCTCTTAGAGCAGTTCGAGGCCGCGGGCGAGGACGCGACGACGGAGGTCGCCAGGCGCGCTCGCGAGGCGGGGCTCGCCGCCGAGACCGCGGTCCTGAAGGGCTCGCCGGGGCACGCGCTCCTGGAGTACGTCGAGGACGAGGACGTCGACCTCGTCACGATGGGGACGACGGGCCGGACGGGCCTGGACCGCTATCTCCTCGGGAGCACGACGGAGCGCGTCGTCCGGCACGCCGACGCGCCCGTCCTCGCGGTGAACACGCGCAACGGCGACGACTGACGCAGCAGTTGCGGCGGCAACGACGGCTGCGACGGCTGCGACGAGGGCTGCGGGGGCTTGGGCGGTCCGCACGGCCGCGATTCACCGTTCGGTCGGTGGCGCGTCGAGCCGGTACCGCATCGCGCCCCGTCGTGTCGACGTGGATGGCTTTTGCCCGTTCTCACTGGCGTGGAATCGAGAGCAAGGTATACGATTCGTCCGAGCGTCTGTCCGAGTATGTACGAGAACGTACTCCTGCCGACCGACAGCAGCGCCGGCGTCGACGACGCCATCGAGCACGCCATCGACCTCGCGAGCCAGTACGACGCGACCCTGCACGTGCTCTACGTCGTCGACGCGGACACGGTCAGTTCGTATCCTGGCGACGAGTACGTCCACGAGGACGAGGGGCTCGAGCACGCGCTCGAGGAGGCCGGCGGCGACGCGGTCGACGCCATCGCCGAGCGCGCGCGAGCGGCGGGCGTCGACGTCGAGACGGTCGTCCACCACGGCGTCCCGCACGAGGAGATACTCGCGTACGCCGACGACGTGGACGTCGACGTGACGGTGCTCGGGACGAAGCAGCGGTCCGGCGAGTACCGGCGGCTCCTCGGGAGCGTCGCGGAGCGCGTCGCGCGGATGAGCGACCGCCCGGTCACCATCGTCAAGACCGACGTCGACGAGAACTGACCGCGACCCCGCGACTCGCAGAGAACTGACCGCGCACTCGCGACCCGCCGAGAGCTGACCGCGCGGCCGGCGTCGCGTCACTCGGGGTCGGCGACGACGGCGTCGATGGTGCCGGCCTGCGTCGGCGCGAAGACGGCGCCGTACGCGACGACCGGCGAGCCGTCGACCCAGTCGGCCGCGTCGTACGACCAGTCGAGGGTGCCGCGCTCGACGTCGATGGCGAGCAGTCGGCTGCCGCGGGTGCCGACGTACGCGACGCCGTCGGCGATGGCGGGTGCGCCGTGGACGGCGCCGTCGGCCTCGACCCGCCACCGTTCCTCGCCGGACGCGACCGTCAGGCCTCGGACGACGCCCGCGTCGTCGGCCACGACCAGCGTGCCGTCGGCGGCGAGTGCGGGCGCACCTCGCACGCGGCCGGGACCGGGGGCGTTCCAGGCGTCGTGGCCGTCCGCGGCGTGCCGGGCGACGACGCCATCGTCGGTCCCGACGACGACGAGTTTCGGGGCAGTCTCCGTGACGACGACCGGTGCGGTCGCCGCGTCGCCGACGGTCGCCTGCCAGCCGACGTCGCCGTCGCTGTCGCCGAGCGAGAGGAGGTCGCCGGCCGTCGTCGTCGCGAACACGGCGCCGGCGAACACCGCCGGGCTGGTGGCGACCCGGGCGCCGACGTCGGTCTCCCAGCGGACGTCGCCGGACGCGGTGAGCGCGACGACGCGCGAGCCCGCGCCGACGAACGCACCTCCGACGGTCGTCCCGGCCGCCGTCTCCGAGTCGCCGGGCGTTCCGTACCCGAAGTCGCCGACGGGGCCGTCCAGGTCGACGGTCCAGCGCGGCTCCGGGCTCGGCGCGTCCACGTGCACGGCCGTCGTCGTCCGCTCGGGCTTCGTCATCGGCCCCATCGGCGGGTCGGCGTGCTCGTGCGGCGGCGTCCCAGCGACCTCGCCGCTCCAGCTACCGGCGAGGATGGTCCCGCCGGCCGAGACCGGCGCGCCCGGCGTCGGCCCGTCGAGATCGACGTGCCAGAGGTGACTCCGGCCCTTCCGGACGTCGTAGCCGCTGACGGCGTCGTGGAGGTTCCCGCAGTAGAGCGCGCCGTCGCCGACGACCGGTGACGGGAGCGACGCGGGCCGTTCGAACGCCCGCCAGCGCTCGGTGCCGGTCGCGTCGAGCGTCGCGACCACGCCGCTGTGCGTCCCGACGACGACCCGGCCGTCGCGGTACCGGACCTGGCCGTCGGGTTGCCCGCGGATGTCGGTTCGCCACGCGACGCTCCCGTCCTGCTCGACGGCGACGACCGAGCCGTTCGCGGCCGCGTCCCCGGAGTCGCGGTCGGCGCTCCCGACGTAGAGCCGGCCATCGCCGACCGCCGGCGTGGTACCCGCGTCGACGTCGACGTGCGCGCGGACGCCGTCCGCGTCGACCGCGTACAGGCCATCACCGAGCGTCCCGACCCACACCTGGTCGGCGAAGGCGGTCGGTATCGAGCTGATCCACGGGCGCTCCTCCCGGTCGAGGTGGACGACCCAGCGCTCTCCGCCGTCCCCGACGGCGTGCGCCGAGACCCGGCCGCCGATCGTGCCGACGTACGCCGCGTCGCCGTCGACGCCCGCACCGATGGACACCGTTCCGGGAACGGTCGTCCGCCACACCTCGCTCCCGTCGGTCGCGTCGAGCGCGAGCAGCGGGCTCTCGTCGTCGCCCCCCGATCTGCGGCCGCGAGACGTCAGGACGACCGTGCCGTCGGCGACCGCGGGCCGATGGCAGCGCCGCGGGACGCTCGTCCGCCATCGCTCGGTGCCGTCAGCGAGCGAGAACGCGTACGCGCTCCCCCTGGGGTGGGCGAGGAGGACGACGTCGCCGTCGACCGAGAACGGCGTCGCGTCGTTGGCGTGTGGCGCGTAGAGCCCGTCCGGCGTCGAGCGCTCCCAGCGTCGGTCGCCGTCGGCGTCGTACGCCGTCACCCGTCCGTCGCGCGTTCCGACGACGACCGTCCCGTCCGCGGCGACGACGGGCGCAGCGACGAAGTCGTCGTCGTGGCGGTCCCGCCAGCGGACCGCGCCGTCGTGGTCGTACGCCACGACGGTCCCGTTTCGTTGGGTGACGACCGGACCGTCCGGGCCGCTCTCGGCCGAGAGCTCGGTGCCGAGCCGAACGCCACCCTGCCACTGGAGCGCCGGCGGTCCCTGTGGTCCGGGGGCGTCGACCGCGCCCGTGTTCCGGGCGTCCGCGTGAGCGGTCGGCCAGGGACCGCGGAGCGCGGGCGCTGACGGACCAGCGCCCGGGTCGTCCGTCGTCGGGCTCGTCTCCGTCTCGACCACCGGGTCCGTCCCGGAAGCCGTCGAACCGGTCGGCGAGCGCGTCGTGCTACAGCCCGCGAGCGCCGCGAGCGCGAGCGCACCACCGGTCCGGAGGAGGCCGCGTCGAGACGCGGCCGAACCGGCCTCGGCGGGCGCCGCCGCTGGGTCGTTCGGCGACGAGCCGTCGTCGTCGCTCGTCGCCGCGTCGTCGTGTGAGGAGGGCATTCACGCCAACTCGTGACGAGTTCCGGATAAGTCTTCTGTGCGGACCGGGTCGTCGCGAGCGCTCGCGTCCGTCCAGGCTCTCGCGGCCATCCGAGCGGTCGCGGTCGCACTCGGTCGGCGTCGACCGACGCGCTAGTCGCCTTATAACTACGAGCGCTGACTCCGCTCGAACGGTATGGTGCGAGCACGTCGCGGCGCACGAATGGTGCGAACGACTCGCCGGGGGCACTCGCCAGCACGCACGCCGGCGCACCCGACGCGACGGGTCGGTCGGTCCCACGTCCTTCCGAGAGTCGGCCCGCCCCGCGCCCCTGCAAGAGTCGATCCGCCCCGCACCCGTGCTGGTGGCGCGGAGGTGCACTCGTGATTCCCCCTTGGCGAGCGGTCGCGAGCACAGTTCAGCTCCCGAAACAGCCCCTCCAGTCGGGTGGCGGCGGGGCCGCGAGCCCGCTCGTTGGGCTCGCGCTCGTCGGCGCCGGGGTCGCCGTCCTCGTGCTGTTCGCGGCACCGAGCGCACGACGGTTGCGGGCGATGTTCGAGACGGAGACCGTCCCGGTAGCCGAGGCGACGCCGGGGCGCGTCGAGGTCGAGGGGACCGTCGAACCAGCGGCGGAGACCCTCGACGTCTCGGCGGGCGCGAAGAAGGCCGAAGCGGTCGTCTCGCAGTCCCGACAGCACGACGGCGACCACGGGAACGACGACGACGGCGGGTTCTTCGTGCCGCTCCCGCAGCAACTCGTCCCGGACGTCCTGAGCAAGACGGGGTCGGTGCCGTTCTACGTCGCGGACGACACCGGCCGCATCCTCGTCGACCCCGCGTACGCCGACGTGCGTCTCGAATCGGACTACGCTCGCCACGACGAGCTGAGCGACTCTCGGCGCGTCGAGGCGTGGCTCGAACCCGGCGACGGCGTGTACGTGCTCGGCGAGGCGGTTCCGGCGAGCGAGTACGACGAGCGCGCGACCGCGCCGAGCGGCCCGGTCCGGAGCGTCGTCGAGTTCCTCAAGGGCGGTGTGAGTCAGACCGCGGACGCCGTCGCTCGGGACGAGCTCGTTGTGACCCGGACCGCCGACACGGTCGACTTCGTCGTCTCCGACGCGACCGGCACCCGGAGCTGGCTCCGGCAGGCGCTCGGCACCGTGGTCTGGTCGCTCGTCGGCGCCCTCGCGGTCGTCGGCGGCGGCTACCTCGTCCTCGGTGGCCTCCTCGGGCTGTAGGCGTCACGCCGCGTCGACGTTCGAGAACCGTTTTCGGGGTTCGCGCCCTAACCACGGTCATGACGGCCATCGACGACTTCGACCACGAGCGACACATGCGCGAGGCGTTCGACCTGGCGCGCGAGGCCGCCGAGCGCGGCGACGAGCCGTTCGGGAGCGTCCTCGTTCGCGACGACGCGGTCGTGATGCGCGGATCGAACCGCATCCATACCGCCGACGACGTGCGTCGCCACCCCGAACTCCACCTCGCGTACCGGGCGTGCCGCGAGCTGGACGCCAGCGAGCGCGCGGCGACGGTGCTGTACACGAGCACGGAACCGTGCCCGATGTGCGCCGGCGGCCTGCGCTCGGCCGGGTTCGCTCGCGTCGTCTACAGCGTCGCCGGCGACGAGCTCTCCGAGTTCACGGGTGCGGACTCGCCCGTCCGAGCCGCGGCCGTCCTCGGCGACCGTACGCCCGTCGAGGGCCCGGTGCTGAACGCCGACGGGCGCGCGATACACGCGGACTTCGACTGGTAGCCTGCCGTCTGCTACGTCCCGTCCACGTCGGCGTCCGCGGGGTCGACGAGATGCTCGGTCCCCCAGTCGCGCATCGCGTACACGACCTCGTCCAGCGACGCCCCGGCGTCCGTCAGCGAGTACCGGACGCGAACCGGCTTCTCGCTGACCCTCTCGCGGTCCACGAGCCCGTTCTCCTCCAGGTCGTCGAGGCTCTCCGAGAGCACCTTGCTGGAGATACCGTCGACGCGGCCCTCGAGCTCGTTGAACCCCGCCGGTCCGTCCTCCACGAGGCGATGGAGGATGACCGGATGCCACTTCCTCCCGATGAGCGTCGCCGTCGTCGTCACCGGACACCACTCCTCGCCGGCGCATCCGACCGGCAGCCGCTCATCCACGCTCTCATCGCCACCCTCGCCGTTCCCGCCGCTGACGACCTCACCCTCGCCGCCGCCGTCCCGGCTGCTCCCTTCCCCACTCATGCGCGCCGGTACGGACGCAGCCATGTTAACATTTGACATCCCATTCACCGCGAATCGCCGTGACGCGCCCACCTTCCGACGACTTCGAGAGGTCAGAACAAGCGATTGACTTTTGCCCCTCCGCCCGCTACTCGTAGACGGTACTCCGAGTCGCCCGTGTTCGCGCGACGGGCACCCCACTCTCGTCGCGCAGCCGGTCGGAGTGCCAAGCCTGCCGAGGCATCGACCCCACCCCGTCGGTGCCTCACCCCACCCCATCCACCCCCGGCGTCCATCGGTCGGACGCCATCTACGGCCGCGCCGGCGTCTCGCCGACGCGGCACACCCCACCCCACTTTCGTTTCGTCGTTCACGACACCCCGAGAAGGGTCACCTTCTCGACGCCCGCGTTCACGTGCTGCCGCCGCCACTCGCGTCCGCGACCGGTGACGGTCAACGGCTCGGGCGCTCGGGAACCCGAACGTGTCGGTGGCCGTTCCCACGGCGCTGGAACGACCCCGGATACCTACGTTCCTCCCACGCCGACTCACACGTGGGGAGGCGGACGACGTTCCATCGCCTGGTCAGCGAACCCCGTCGCCGGTCGTGTCGGGAGCGCCGCCGGTCATCGGGACGGAACGTTCGGACGACCCTTCGTCCGCTCCACCCCATCTCGACGACGGTACCGACGCCGGAGACACCGACCGTTCGTTCCCGGACCCGTGGTGGGGGACCGGGGCGACAGCGAAGCGTCGACGGGTATCGTCGAACGAGCGACTCCGTGCCACATCGGCGCCCTCGCCGGGCGCCGCACTTTGTTCCGTCCGCTCTAGTCACGTTATCCGTGCCGTCGCTCTTCCCGTGCAGTCACGCTTCCCGCCAGACCCCGCTTTCTCCCCGTCGTTCCGCGGCGCAGTCGCCGCGTTCGCACGTCGAGTGCGTCGTCAGTCGGCCGCGTCGGCGACGCGGTCCGCGACGAACGTCTCGAACCGAGCGGGGTCGACGTCGCACTCGACCGCTGGCTTGAATCCGCCGAGGTGCGTGCCGTGCGCGCCGCCACGGGCGGGTTGGAGGACGCGAGCGACGTCGTCCGCCATGTAGTAGTTCGGGCCGACGCGATGGTCGCTCAGTCGGATGGCGCGGTCGAGGCGACCGCCGGGTTCGCGGCCGGGGACGACGACGACCGACTCCGTGTGGTCCGTGAACGCCGGGTCGTGGTAGTAGAGGCTGCCGTGGGCCGCGTGGCGTCTGGCGTGCGCGTTCGCCGGGTGCGCTTCGAGCGCGTTCGCGACGGCGTCGTCGTCCATCGCGGGGTCGAGGACGGTCGGCGGCTCCGCGACCGTGAGGTACCCGAAGAGGTACCGGTGCTTCAGGTCGTTCTCGGGGCCGCGGAAGCCCGCGTAGAATCCGACGACGTCGCCGGGGTCGAGGTCGGCGAGCGCGGCGACGTACGGCGGTCGATGCTCGCCGTACGTGAGCGCGTCGAGGTTCGGGTCGCGATGGACCGCGTGGTTCGCGATGGCGTCCGGGTCGGTCACCCAGTCGCCGTCGCTCCCCGGACGGACGGCGTCGAGGAGCGACGCGAGCGACTCGTCGGCGTGGCGACGCCGGAGCGAGCCGTACGTCGCCGTCTCGGTCGTCTCGCCCTTCTCGGGGATGGGGACGTACTCGAACCGGCCGGTCTCGTCGACGCGCGGGACGGGTCGGACGTTCCCGGTGTCGGCACCGACGCCACAGAGGACCACCGTCATGCGACCACCGACGCCCTCGGTGTACTTATCGGCGCGGACGTCGTCGCGCCGACGCACCGTCGCGACGGGTTCGGACGGCGAGAGGAGCCCCCGGAGTAGCGTAGAGTAGAGCAGGAGAGAGTATTGGGAATCAGAGACGATACTATAGCGCTGGCGCACCGAGACGACGTATGCGCGCCGTCATCGCCACCGACCTCTCCGACGCCATGGACACCGCCATCGAGTCGCGCGTGTGCCTCGAATGTCTCGCACGGTACGGGATCGACGGCGTCGACCTCGTCACCGTCACCAGCCCGAACGTCACCACGGGGATGCCCGGGAGCGACGTCGGTTCGCGCACCAAGCGCGTGCTGGAACGCCACCAGGCAGCCCTCGAAGCCGAAGGGTTCGACGTGGCCGTCCACGTCGTCCGCGGCACCCCGCACCGACGCGTCAACGGACTCGCCGACCGCGTGCACGCCGACCTCGTCGTCGTCGGCTCCCGCGGGAAGAGCCCGCTCGAAGAACGGTTCATCGGCGGGACCACCAGGGACATGATCCGAACCGCGACCCGCCCGCTCCTGCTCGAACGCATCCGCCGCGAGTCCGAGGACGACTACGAGGTCGCCTACGAGCACCTGTTCCGGCGGGTCCTGTACGCCACCGACTTCTCGGAGAACGCCGAACGCGCGTTCGACCAGTTCCGGCACCTGAAGCATGCGGCGCGGGAAGCGACGCTCCTGCACGTCGCACCGCCGGACCGTCGCGCTGACCCGGAGGCGGTCGACGACGCCAGCGGGCGTCTCGAGGAACTGGCGGACGAACTCGAAGGGAAGGGCATCGACGACGTGCGGACGATGGTCCGCACCGGCGAGTCGACGGAGGAGATCCTCGCCGCGGAAGCAGAAGTGAAGCCGACGACGGTCCTCATGGGCGCTCGCGGCCGCGGTCGCATCCGTCGCCTCCTCGTCGGCAGCACGTCCGAGTCGGTCGCCGCTCGCAGCGACAGCAACGTCCTGCTCGTGCCACCGACCCGCCAGGGCTGACCGAGCCGGGCGCACGAGGACTCGCTCGCGGACGCTAGTAGCTTACCGCGGACGTTGGCGAGTGACTGCGGGCTCCGGTCCGGGTCGGGTCAGTCGCCGAACACGACGGACAGCGAGGATTCGTTCTCGACGTTGTCCGTCACGGGACAGCGGTCCTTCACGGCGTCGAGCCACGCGGCCAGCGTCTCCGGGTCCGCGTCGGACTCGACGTCGATCTCGACCGTGACGTCCTGCAGTCCGGGACGGTTCTCCGACGGCTTCCCCATGTACCGCGAGTAGTCGACGCCCCCGCGGATGGTCGCGTCCAGCGACTCGATGTCGACGTCCATGTCTCGCGCGACCATCGTCCCCGTGGAGTTCAGGCACGCGACCACGGCCCCGAGGAAGTACTCGACGGGATTGACGTCCCGGCCGACGACGAACTCGGCGTCGCCGGTGTCCACGCGCGTTCGCTTCGGACTCATTCGGGTCGCGGTCAGTTCGTACTCGGTCAGGTCCGCGTCGGAAGTATCTGCCATACTGGACGTCGGCGGAGGGACGGCTTCAGCGTTGGTGCCCGGTCTCGAAGTTCGAGAACGGACCTGCCTCGACCCGACCCGTGCCGGTCGAACGACGCACCGCAACCTATCAGCGGATGGCTCTCGTTAGCTCGTCGGCGAAGGAATGGAACGAACGGAAAGGAATGGGGGAACGTTGCCTCGACCGCCACCTCGGGGGGAGCTGCCGTCGGCACAGCGACCGCCCACCCAGACGGTCTCGCCCTGGCGCCATCGATAACTGAGAGTTAGAAGTATAAATACGCCACGGCTCAAGCGCCAGTATCAGCGCGTTCTACCGGCCAGTAATGGCATTTGAGGGGGATAGGCGAGTTCTGGAACGTCCGCCGGGTCGAGCGTCAGCGCTCGACGACGCGCATCGGCATGCCGTCCTTCGGATGCGCGGTCAGCGACGGCAGGAGTTCCAGTCCGTCGCCCTCGTACGCGAGTTCGTACTCCTGGACGACGCGCGCCAAGATGAGCTGCGCCTCCAGCATCGCGAGGTGCTTGCCGATGCAGTGCCGCGGGCCGCCACCGAAGGGGAAGTACGCGAACCGCGGTCGGTCCTCGCTCCGCGCCGCCGAGAACCGCTCCGGGTCGAACGACTCGGGGGCGTCCCAGTACCGCCCCGACCGATGCACCGCGTACTGCGGGAGCATGACCGCGACGTCCTCCGGGACCTCGTACCCGCACAGCTCCACGGATTCGGTCGGCGCACGGAACATCGTGAACACCGGCGGATACAGCCGCATCGCCTCCTGGACCGTCCACTCGACGAACTCGAGCTCGCGGACGTGTTCCATGCCCGGGTCGTCGCCGCCGACGACGTCGTCGACCTCCGCGCGAACGCGCTCGGCCGCCTCCGGATGCTCCGAGAGGAGGTACAGCGTGTACGTGAGCGTCAGCGCGGTCGTGTCGTGGCCCGCGAGCAGCATCGTCATCAGCTCGTCGCGCAGCTGCTCGCTCGACTGCTCGCCGCGGTCCTGCGCTCGACGGAGCACGGACAGGAAGTCCATCGGCCCGTCCTCGTCGGTCCCCTCCGTGCCCTTCCTGGCTGCCAGCACGTCGTCGAGGACGCCGTCGAGCGTCGCGACCGCGCGCTCGTACTCGGCGTCGTCCGGGGCCGGCACCCACTCCGGCATCGCGAACCGGAGCGGGTCCGGTTCGAACCGCCGGCCGAGCGGCACCATCTGCTCGCGCACCGTCTCGACGGTCGCGTCGTCCACGCGGACGCCCATCATGAGGTCGAGGATGACGTCGAGCGTCACGCGCGTCATCTCCGCCTCCACGTCCACGCGCTCGCCGTCCGCCCAGTCCGCGACCATGTCGTCGGCGTGCTCGGTGATGCGGCCCGCCATCCCGGAGAGGCGGTCCATCGCGAACGCCGGGCTCGCGAGGCGGCGCTGCTCGCGCCACGTCTCGCCCTCGCTCAGCAGCAGGCCGTCGCCGAGGAGGTCGCCGAGCGCGTCGTCCTGGAAGTCCGGCTTCTCGAACCGGTCGGCGTCGGAGACGAGCACGCGCTCGATGGCCGTCGGGTCCGTGACGACGTACGTCTCCATCGGGCCCATGTCGAACGCGGCGATCCCGCGATAGCTCTCCTCCAGTGCGGTCACGAACGCGAACGGGTCGTCCGCGTACCGGCGCGCGTCCCCGAACAGCGGTTCGCCCCGCGGCCCGGGCGGTGTGCTAGCCATACGCGTCGGTCAGGACTCGACGGACAAGTACCGCTCGCCCCCGAGGCCCGAGAGGACCCACCGAGCGATCGGGTGGCGACGCGCGGCGGACCGGTCGGTCGACGGCCGCGTCGAACCGAGAAGGAGGGGCTCAGGCGGTGGTACGACCGGCGAGGACGAGGTCGCCGAGGTACCCGGCGAGGGCGCCGGTCCGGACCACGCTCGCCGTCGGTGCCGTGAACGTCAGTTCGGATGTGAGAGGACGTAGCACTACGATAGACGACTCGTCGGGGTTACCCTAGCACTGATAGGTGCTAGCTGGAACGTCCACATCCGGGGATTACATCGGTCCTACCCGCCGTATACGCCAGTTTCCGAATGTCTCTATCGTCCGTCGGCGGGCACCACCCATCGGCGCCTCTGGCGAGCAGGAGAGGGACTCGGACGCCGACACGTTCCACGACGTCCAGCGGACCGGTCTCAGGGTCGTTCGAGCGCCCAGAGGGTGCCGTCGTCGGCGTGCGCGTACCCGGTCCGGCCGTCGGTCGACGACGCGGACGTCGTCGCCGGACGGCGACGCGCGCCACAGTTCGGGGTCCTCCCACCCGACGTCGTAGCCGCGGACGGTGCCGTCGCCGGTCGCGACGACGAACCGGTCGTGCGCGCTCGCCGTCCGCTCGGGTGGCGCGTCGAGCGCGACCGTGCGATTCACCGTGCCGTCGTCCGGGTCGACGACGCGGACCGTCCCGGTGCCGTCGTCCGCGCTCGGGCGCGTCCGCGCCGCGACGACGACCGACCGATTCTGGGCGTGGAACCCGACGACGGCCCCGGCGCTCGCGTACTCCCGACGCCAGACCGGCGCGCCGCGGTCGCGGTCGAGCGCCACGACCCGCTGGGCCTCGCTGCTCCCGACGTAGACGCGGTCGTCGTCCACGTACGGTCCCACGGTCGAGGACTCCCAGTCCTCGAGGGCGTGGTCCCACGCGGTCGTTCCGTCGCTCGACGACAGCGCCATCGCGCGGTCGACGCCCGCGAACACGGCCGCGTCGTCGGTCGCAGCGAGCTGGTCGTCCGGCGCGGCGAGCACGGCAAACTCGACCCCCGCCCGCTCCTCGACCTCCCAGCGCACCGCGCCGTCGCTGGCGTCGATGGCCGCGAGCGTTCCGTTGGCCGCGTACACGGTGTCGCCGGTCGCCGTCAGCGCGGACGCGAGATTCTCGACGGGTGCGGTCCACGCGCGCTCGCCGTCCGCGACGCCGAACGCGGTGACTCGACCGACGCCGCCGTCGGATTTCGAACCGACGTAGACGCGAGCGCCGTCGGCGGCGAGCCCGGTCGGTCGCCCGACGTCGGCGGTCCACCGCCGTTCGCCGTCCTCCGCGTCGAACGCCTCGACGCGACCGCCGTCCCCGTCCTCGCGGTGGCCGAGCGTCGCGACGACGTCCGAGGCGACCACCGGCGACGCGCGACCGACGCCCGCGGTCGTCGACGCACGCCACACCGCCGCCTCGGGGCCGCCGTCGCCGAAGCCGAGACAGCCCGCGAGGCCGCCGACGATACCGGCGCTACCGGCGCTCGCCGTCGCTCGCAGCACGTCGCGTCTGGAGAGCATGGTCGCCGCTGCGGACGGGCGCGTGAAGTGTCTTCTGCAGGGACGTCCGCCGGAGCGGCCCGTCGGTCAGCGGCCGTCCAGGCCGACGCCCTCCGCGAGCAGGCGATGCGAGCGCAGCGCGTCGTCGTGGTCGGGGACCGAGTGCTGGATCATCACCTCGTCCACGCCGACGCGGTCGGCGAGTTGCTCCAGCAGGCCCGCGAGCGTCTCCGGGCTTCCCGACAGCGAGCGCGGCCACTCGTCGTCGTCGAGCGTCGCCGGCGTCGGCTCGGGGACGCCACCGAGTTCCGCGACCGCCTCATCGACGCTCGGCCGCCCGGTCGCACGGCCCTGCTTCAGGCGCCGGTAGGTCGCCTCCGCGACGGCGCGCAATCGAGCGGCGTCCTCGTCCGTCGGCGCGCACACCGCGTTCACCGCCACCGCCCCCGTGGGTTCGTCGACCCCCATCGGGTACGCCGACGGCCGGAAGTGCTCGCGGTACGCGTCGAACGCGTGCTCGGCGAAGGTCGGCCGGATGAACGCCGCGAAGCAGTACGGCAGGCCGAGTTCGCCCGCGAGCTGCGCGCTCGACGGACTGGAGCCGAGCAGCCACGGCGCCGGCGGTCCCTCGCCGGAGCGCGGTATCGAGACGTCGGCGTACTCGTGGTCGTCGGGGTACGCGTCCGCGAGGTGGTTCGCGACCGCCTCGACGCGCGCCCGGTGGTCGCCGTCGGGGTCCTTCACGTGGCGTTCCGTCCCGAGCGCCCGGTCGACCGCCGGCGACTCGTTCGCCCGACCGAGCCCCAGGTCGACGCGACCCGGCGCGAGCGCGTCGAGCGCCGCGAACGACTCCGCGACCTTGAACGGACTGTAGTGGTTCAGGAGCACCGCGCCCGACCCGAGCCGTATCGACTCCGTCTCCGCCGCGAGATGCCCGAGCAGTACCTCCGGGGTCGTGCCCGCGAGCGACTCCCGACTGTGGTGTTCGGCCACCCAGAAGCGCTCGAACCCCAGTCGCTCCGCCTGCTGTGCAACGTCGACCGTGTTCGCGAAGGCGTCCGTCGCCGTCCCACCCTCGGGCACCGGCGACAGATCCACGAAAGACAGCTCCATACTGGGGACTCGGCGACGCGACCGGATAACGATTCGGCACCGCGAACGCGCCCGCATCGCTTCCGTCGACCGCCAGCGCGCTCGCTCCGTGGCGCTCACTCCAGCGCGGTCATTCCAGCGCGACGAGTTCGGTCGGCCCCTCCTCGCCACCCAGGACGGGAACGAACAGCGCGCCGTCGGCCACCGCGACCGACCTGGCCCCGCGCTCGCCGAGGTCGTACGTCCACCGACGGGGGTCGATACGGCTCCCGCCCTGGCCGACGCCGCCACCGAGTTTGTACGCCGTGACCGCCCCATCGCCGCCGACGTACACCGTGTCCCCGGCAGCGGCGGGCCCCGCACCGTGGTCGCCGTCGAGCCGCCAGTCGCGCTCGCCCGTCCGCCGGTCCAGTCGCGTGATACCGGCCATGTCCGAGCCGAACACGCCGTCCCCGGCGAGTGCGAACGACCGATGGGCGACCGGGCCGTCCTCGGCGTGCCAGCGCGGCCGGCCCGCGTGCGCCCCGTCCTGCAGTCGGAGGACGCCACCGCCGAACGTACTGACGTACGGCCCACCGCCGTCGTCGAGCGCGAGCGCCGTGACCTTCCCCGGGACGCGCTTGCGCCACAATCCGTCTCCGTCGTACACCCGGTACACCTCGCCGCCACCCGTGCCGACGTACGCGCCCCCGATGACGTCGACGACGATTCGCGTCACCGGTCCGAACACCTCTGTCCGCCACTCGACCGTGCCGTCGAGCGCGACCCGGTAGACGGCGCCGGTGTCGTCGCCGACGTACAGCGTCTTCCAGTCACGGGACACCGCGACCGCCGCCTGCACGCGGCCGGGCGTCTCCACGCGCCAGCGCTCGGTCCCGTCGCTCGCGTCGAGCGCCAGCAGCCCCGGTTCGGCCGTGACGTAGACCGTGCCGCCGTGGACCGCGGGCGACCGGAACCGCTCGCCGCCGTCCCCGTCCGTCGAGAACCGCCAGCGCTCGGTCCCGTCGCTCGCGTCGAACGCCATGAGTCCCGGCATCGTCGGGAGGTAGACGGTGCCGTCGGCGACCACCGGCCGGTCGATCGGCCAGGACGTCTCGACCGCGAACCGCTCGCTCGGACTCGACCGCGGCGCGACGGCGTTCTCCGCGTAGCTGGAGCCCCTCGCGTCGTGGTCGGGCATCGGCCAGTCCGTGTCGTCGTCGGTCCCTGGGTCCTGGGTCGAACCGCCGTCGACGTCGCCGAGGCAGCCCGCGGTCGTCGCCGCGAGAACCGCACCGCTCGTCGCGAGGAGGTCGCGTCTGGAGGGCATCGTCCCAGACCTGCGCGCATCCGCGCAAAGTGTCTTGTCCCTTCGCGACGGCCGCCATCTCCGCACCGACGCCGGCGCAACCGCTTTGCCGAATCCGGCCGTAGCAGTCGCCGTGAACGACGTCCTCTCCGACGTGGAGCGCGCGAAGGTCGACGCGGGCGACGACGGCGCGTTCTACGGCCAGCCGCAGTTCGTCACGCACGCCGACGACGGCTTCCTCGACCGCCTCACAGCGCTGTACGCGTCGCTGACCGCGGACGGCGACCGCGTCTTCGACGCGATGAGCAGCTGGGTATCCCACCTGCCGGCGCGCGAGTACGAGCGCGTCGTCGGGCACGGCCTCAACGCGGCGGAGCTCGACGCGAACGACGCGCTCGACGAGTGGTTCGTCCAGGACCTCAACGACGACCAGACGCTCCCGCTCGACGACGGCGGGTTCGACGTCGTCGCCTGCGCGCTCTCCGTGCAGTACCTCCAGTACCCCGGCGCGGTCTTCCGCGAGTTCGAGCGCGTCCTCGCGCCCGACGGCGTCCTCGTCGTCAGCTTCACGAACCGGATGTTCCCGACGAAGGCCGTCCGCGCGTGGCGCCACGCGAGCATGGACGAGCGCGCCGACCTCGTCGAAACGTACTGCGCCGCCGCCGACCTCGCCGTCGCGGACGTCGTCCGCGAACGCCCCCAAACCGACCCGTTCTACGCCGTCGTCGCCCGACGGGAGGACTGACAAGCACCGGACGTCCCGAACTGCCGGCTTCTCGTTCGTCGCCTCTCCGGTCCGTGCCCGACGTGCCCGACCACCGCAACGACCGTCCCACACTGCGCTCGGTCCGGCCGCTGCCACGTCCCCACTCTAACCGCGCGCCTACCGTGTCACACCCGCATTTCCGTGCGCTACCACTCGGTATAGAGCGACCATCGTCGAATCGATCGCGCCAGAACGCATCCGGGTGCAGACACCTGCCGTCGCTTGACGACGCCTGCTTACCTAACGCATTAGGTTAGTGTCGTCGCGGAACCTATCTTGATAGCGGTCAGCCTCAGACCGACACGGCCCCGAGAAGCGGTGTAGATGAACCGCGAAATACAGTTGCTGACCGTGCTCGTCGTCGTGGCGAGCCTGATAGTCGGTGCAAGTGCGTTCACGACCGGGTCCGTCGAACGTTCCAGTTCGGTGGACGTGGTCGCTGACAACTCCGGTCTCATCGGGCTAGAGGACGGCACGTCCGGCGACCTCGTGTACACGAACAGCACCAACGCGCTCGAAATCGACTTCTCGCAGGGCGGCGGGTCCGGCGTGAACACCGCGGCGCACTTCGAGCTCGGGAACCCGACGGACGCGACCAACCAGTCCGCGTTCAACATCACGAACAACGACGCTTCCGAACACGACATCACCGTCGAGTACACGGGCGTCACCGAGTCCAGCGACACCGACGCGAACATCCAGTTCCAGATATACGACAGCAGCGGCTCGAGCGTCGGCACCCTCAGCGAGGAGTCGACCTCGGCGACGATCACGAACGCCGCGGCCGGGTCGACGTACCACGTCGTCGTCGTCGTCGACACGTACGGACTGGACACGAACGCGGACCTCTCCGGGACGCTGAACGTCTCCGTCTAAGCCCGCGTTCCCTCGATGAACGTCCTTCGCTCGGTCGTCCTGGCTAGCATGGTCGGCGTCGGCGTGCTCCTGTTGCTCCCGGCGCACGCGCCGGTGAGCGTGTCGTACGTCTACTCCGACAGCATGGAGCCGACGCTGTCGCCGGGAGACGGGTACGTGCTGCGTGCGACCGACGACGTGGCCGCCGGCGACGTCGTGACGTTCTGGTCCGGTTCGAAGGACGAGTTCGTCACGCATCGCGTCGTCGCAGTCACCGAGCGAGGGCTCGTGACGAAAGGTGACGCGAACGACGCGACCGACCAGGCGGCGGGGCATCCGCCAGTCGACCGCGACGCGGTCGTCGGGGAGGCAGTCACGGTCGGCGGTTCGGTGCTCGCGCTCCCCGGATTCGGTCTGGGCGTCGAAGCACTCCGGTCCAACCGCGAGTACGCGGTCGGTGCGGCCGTCGTCGCGAGCGCGCTGTCCGTGCTCCGAGGACGCGACACCGGTCGGGACGAGCGCGGTCGACGACTCCGCGTCGGCCACGCGTACGTCGGCGCGTTCGTTCTCGCCTGCGGCGTCGTCACCGCGTTGTTCGTCACGACCTCGATGATTCATCGCTGGGAGTTCGTCGTCACCGCGAGCGGGTCCACGAGCGGCCAGGCGGTCGGCGAATCGCTCGCGTTCCAGGAGTCCGTCGCCAGGCCCGGGAACGCGTTCGTCGACTCGTTCGTGCACGTCCGGGGGCTCGCGTCGGCGAGCGTCGCGTCGACGCCGACGGCGTTCGAAGTCACGGGGACGGTCCCTGCGCGGTCGAGCACGGGCGTCCGGTCCGTCGCCGCGACCACGTACCGGTATCCGGCGGTGCTCCCGCGAGCGGTCCTCGACGCGCTCCGCGCCGTTCACCCGCTCGCCGCGGTGGCCGTGAGCGTGAGCGTCGCGCTCTCGATTCCCTTCGTGCTCGCGGGCGCGCTCGCCGACCTCCGACGACCGCTCCGTGCGCCCGACTGGCTCGCGAGGCGACGATGAGAGCGCCGCGCCTCCAGTCGAGCGAGGGCGTGTTCGTCGTCGCCTGCTGGCTCGTCGTCGCGCTCGCGGGCTGGCAGGGCGTCGTCGCGAGCGGATACACGTCCGGCGACGCAGCCAGGCACTCCGATGCGGCCGTCACGGCGGACGACGGCGCAGCGCATGGTCTCGCGGTGAACGACTCCGTCAGCGTCAACGCGAGCGACAGGCTCGTCACGGTCACGAACCGTCTCGGTCGGGAGGTCACGGTCACCGTCGCACTCGACCCCGACTCTCGGGACGTCGGCGAACTCGTCCGCGACGGCGCCAGCGCGGGCGACACGGCGACGTTCGCCCTCGCCGCGGGCGCTTCCGAGCAGGTATCGATCGACGTCCCCGACGACGGGTCCCTCGACGGCCGGGACGTCGTCTTCGACGTGACTGCCGACGACGTCGGCCTCTGGGTGAACGCATCGAATCGGTCCGTGCCGGTGACGTCGTCGTGACCCGACTTCCGCCGCGGCTGGCGCTCGCGTTCGAGACGCACGGGTGGAAAGTCGTCGCCGTCGTCGTCGTCCTCGGCGTCGCCGGCGTGGGTCTCGGCGCGAGCGACCTCGCGCACACCGAGCGAACGACCGTTACCGACCACGAGAACCTCCAGACGGTGTCGCTGAACGCGTCGAGTTCGGCGACCGTCACCGGGAACAGCACGCTCTTCGCGCGAGGCACCGAACTCGTCGACCGTCCCTATCCCATCGACAGCGCGCCGAACGCCGCCGTCGTCGTCGTCACCGAGACGAGCGCCGCCACACGCCTCTACTACAATCACAGCCTCGCACTCCGCTACGAGATAACCCGAGGCGAGGAACGCGTCTGGTCCGAGACGCGGGTCGTCGCGGCCGAGAACGGGTCCGTCGACGACCGCGCCCGCACGACCGCCACGGTCTCCGTCCGGGACGTCCGCGACCGGCTCGCGGAGCTCCGGACCGAAGCCGGCAGTCGCGCCCGCGTCTCCGTGACGCTCGTCGTGCGGACCGCGTACGAGACCGACCGCTACCGCGGCAGGCTCACGCGCACGACCGCCCTCGGGCTCGGCGACCGATGGTACAGCGTCGAGTCCGTCGACGCCGACCGACAGCACAGCACGACCGAGAAGCGGCGCGTGCCCGTCGACGACGCGAGCACCGACGCCTGGGCGCTCGCCATCGCGGGTGGCGCCCTCCTCGCCGTCGGCGTCCTCGGCGGCGTCGCGAAACGCCGCTTCGACCCCGGCGACGAGGACGCGCTCCGCCATCGCGTCCACGAACGCCGGTACGACGACTGGATCTCCGCGGGGCACGTCCCCGCGTCGTTCGACCGGCGCGTCGTCACGATGGCGTCGCTCGCCGACCTCGCCGAGCTCGCGATCGACCGACAGCGACGCGTCGTCTTCGACGACTCCCGGCAGGCGTACGTCGTCTTCGACGCTGACGTCGTCTACTACTACGAGGAGTTCTGGACCGAACACGACCCCAAAGACGCCATAGACTGACCTCACGGAGCATGCATCACTCGCTCACGCGCGTTTCCGCTTCCACGTCCACGACAGCACCGTCCAGCCCCGATGCGTCCTCGACGCGAACGCGCACCCCACGCCTCAGTATCGAGGCGCCGGGCTTAGGCCGCCACGGCCACGACTACACTCAATCGCAGATGGACGCTTCGAATCGGCTCGAACCGTGTTCGTCATGACCGACCGGCACGAACGCTGTACACCATGACTGACCGCGACGCGGCCGTCCTCGTCGTCGACGACGACGAGAGCATCCGAACCCTCTGCGAGCGACTCTTCACGGAGTTCTCCGCGCTCTCCGTCTACACCGCCCCGGACGTCGCAGCAGCGCGAGCGATTCTCGACGAGGACGACGACGTCAAGTGCGTCGTCAGCGACTACGTCCTCCCCGACGAGTCCGGCGTCGAGTTCGCGCGCTCCATCACCAGCGACGACCTCCCGTTCGTCCTCCTGACCGGGAAGGGGAACGACGACGTCGTCGACGCCGCGTTCGACGCCGGCGCGGACGACTACTTCCGGAAGGAAGCCGGCGCGTCGAACTACCGCGTGCTCGTCCGGCGCGTCGAGAACCTCGTCGAGCAACGCGACGCGCAGCGAGCGCTCGAACGGGAACGCGAACGGTTCCAGACGCTCATCGAAGCGTCCACGGACCTCATCACGATACTCGACGAGAACGGGCAGTACCAGTACGTCAGTCCCGCCGCCGAGCAAGTGTTCGGGTACGAGCCCGACGAACTCCTCGGCGAGAACGCGTTCGGTCACGCCCATCCCGACGACCGCGAGTGGCTCTTCAATCGGTTCAACGAACTCGTCGACGCCGAGGCCGACACCGTCGAGTCGCTCGAGTACCGACTCATGACCGGCGACGGCGAGTACCGGTGGTTCGAGTCCACCGGCGAGACCCTCGAACGCTCCGCGGTCGGCGGCTACGTTATCAACACCCGCGATATCACCGAGCGCAAGCGCCGCGAGAACGCGCTCGAAGCGCTCAACGACGCGATGCGCGACCTCATCACCGCCGACACGAACCGCGACATCGCCGAGACCCTCGTCGAGACTCCCGCTCGCGTCTCGGCGGCGACGAACGCCGCGTACTACGCGTGGTGTGAGGACGTCGGCGCGCTCCAGCTCCGCCAGCATACGTGGGAGTCGAACGCGCTCCCGGACCGGATCACCGGCGACTCCGCCGTCTGCGACGGGTTCGTTGACGGCGCGACCGAACGCGTCTCGAACGACCCCGAGCACGCGACCGCACTCCCCGTCGACGCCGGTAACGCCCTCGTCGTTCCCGTCGACCGCGACGGCGTGCTCCTGTGCGCGAGCGCGGAGGCGTTCGACCGCGACGACGTCCACATCACGGAGATGCTCGTCGCCGGCTGTCGGGCGGCACTCGAACGCACCGAGTACGTGGCCGCCCTCGAACGCAAGGAGTCCGAGTTATCGGAGAAAGAGGAACGGCTCGAGCGGGCGATGCGGATCAACGACGTCGTCCGCAGCATCGACCAGGTCGTGGTGCGGTCGACGGACAAACGCGAGGTCGCGCGGTCGGTCTGTCGCGAGCTCGCGGACACCGACTTCGTCGAGATGGCGTGGTTCGGTGTCGAGACCGACGGCGGCGTCGACGCGCTCGACTGGGCGGGCGGCGACGGGGAGTTCCTGCACCGCGTGCTCGCGCACGCCGCCGACGACGACCGCGCGCCATCCCGACTCGCGCTCGACACCCAGGAGTCCGTACACGTCGCGAGCATCCTCGACGACGAGCGCTGCAAGGGCGTCAAGCGCGCCGCACTCAACCGCGGCTGTCGCAGCCTCCTCAGCGTCCCCATCGTGCATCGCGGCATGGTTCACGGCGTCCTCGAACTGTACGCGAAACGGTCGTTCAGCGAGGACGACGTCGCCATGTTCGACGAACTCGGGGACACCACCGGGTACGCCTGTAGCGCCATCGACCAGCGCGAAGCCCACGTCACGGACGCCCTCGTCGAGGTCGAGGTGTCGGTCGGGGGCGTCGACGACCCGCTGTACCGCGCCGCGTCGTGCGTCAATCCGTCGGTCGTCGTCACCGACGTCGTCTCGAAGACCGACCAGTACCTCGTCTACATCGAGGCCACGGCGGTCGACGCGCTCGCCGACCGACTCGTCGACGAGCGGGCCGTCGACCGCGTCAGCGAGCTCGCCGACGACCGACTCGAGGTCGCGGTCTCCGAGTTCCCGCTCATGGACCCGCTCGCCGAGCACGCCGGCGAGTTCCGGCAGTTCGAACTCGCCGCGGACGGCGACGCCCTCGTCGCGCAGTTCCCCGCTCGCGTCGACCTTCGGTCGTTCGTCGACGACCTGGCCGCCATCGCCGACAGCGCCGAACTGACACGCAAGGAGGCCGTGACCGACGGTGACCGCGCGTTCGAGGCACTCGACCTGGAGCGCGAGCTCACGGACCGCCAGCTCGAAGTCCTCAAGGTCGCGTACAACCGCGGGTTCTTCGCCTGGCCCCGCGGAAGCACCGGGAAGGAGGTGGCGCGGTCGCTCGACATATCCGCGCCGACCTTCCACCAGCACATTCGGAAGGCGACCGATCGCATCTTCGAACTCGCGCTCGACGCCACCACGGCCAACCGACGGTCGGAGAACTGAGGCGTCGACGTCACCGACCTAATATCGAAGGCGCCGAGAGTAGCTCGCCCGAAACGCATTGCCGGTCACGTTTCGGCTCGTTCGTCGCTTCGTCCATCCGGGTAGCACGGTTCTGCTTCCGCTGGAAGTTGCCGGGACCCACTCCCTACCTTCCCTCGGAACCCCCCTAGCCCACACCGAGGCTCGCGAGCGACCCCCCTGGTCGTTCGCCACCGAGACACGAGCGGCGAGGACGGAGCGACGTCACGCCGCGCTTCGATTCCCGTCGCCTACGTCTCTCACCGGACAGTCGAACCCCGTCGCCGTGGAGTCGCCGCGCGTACGGTGGCCTCAGGCTCTCGAGACACGCATCGCGTCAGTCCTCGCTAAATCCCTGGACGCTCGCGTCGCGGTGCCCGCGGATGGCGTCGCGGACGTCCCCCCTGCTCCAGTCGAGCGGCCCGAGGACGTCCGCGACGGCGCGCACTATCCGGGTGGCGTAGTGGTCGGCGTCGTACCGGTCGACGGGCTCGCTCGCGAGTCGGACGCGCGCTCTGGTCGTCTTGTCGGCGTCGACGACGACGTACGCGACGTCGCGGCCGGGGCCGGCGGGGACGCCCCGGTCGCGGGCGCGGTCGAGCGCGGCGGTCGCGTCCGTGTACCGCTGGTAGGCGTCCGCGGGCTTGCCGGTGCGGCGGCGCGCGACGAGCCGGTCCGGGTCGACGTCGCCGCGGCGGAGGCGGTCGACCGCTTCGCGTGCGCGCTCGGCGACCGCCCGGGGGTCGTCGGTCGCGTCGAGGACGCGCAGGCACTCGCGCTGGACGTCGGCGACGAACTCGGGGGTGTTCCGGCGGCGCGCCGCGACGCCGCGGAGTTTGAACGAATCACCGAAGGCGCCCGTATCGCCCGCTAGCACCTCGTCGGGGGCGTCCGCGCGCTTCGCGACGTACTTCGTGAGCGCACCGCCCTCCTTCTCGGCGAGCGGACAGAACGCCACCCAGTCGTAGCGCGCCTCGTGTTCGAGGCGGATGCCGACGTCGTCGGTTATCTCGCTCGCGAGCGCGTCGAGCGGTTCGCGGGCGGCGTCGTCGACGTCGGGCGCGGGCGTCACCCAGATGGAGTCGACGATGCCGTGGAGAACGCGCCAGCCGCCCGCTTCGAGGCGTTCCTTCGCGGAGAGCAGTATCTCTCTGGCGTACGCGTTGATGGCCTCGTGGCACTCGATGCGCCCGAACTTCGCGTTCGAGAACCCCTGGTAGCCGAAGCAGGAGACGAGGATCCACTTCAGCGCCGACGACCGTCCCTCGAGTTCGCGGATGCGTTCCGGGTCGGGGTCGTCGCTCGCGCGTTCGGCGGCGATGGCGGCCTTGTAGTCGTCGCGGTCGTCGACGATGGGTCGGAGGACGTCCGGGAGGTAGCCGTCCGCGTCGCAGACCGCGTACCCGAGCCCGGGGACGTCCTCGCGGTGGCGGTGACACGCACAGCGGACGGTGTCCGGGCTGACGTTCCGCGTGCAGATGACGTTCGGGTAGAGGCTCGAGAAGTCGAGCTCGTGGACGTCGCGGTGGCGGCCGACGGCGGGCGAGAGCGTGAGGCCGCCGCGGTCGGCGTCGTGGAGCGACCGCAGGGACGCGAACGCCTCGTGGCGCCACGCGTGCCACGGGACGACGACGCCGCGCTCGCGGGCCTCGCGTATCTGGATGGCGGTGAGGACGTTCCCGATGCTCGCCCACGCCGCCTCCTGGAGGGGTTTGTGCGAGCGCGCGACGAGGTCGAGGACGCCCGCGACGCTCGTCTCGTTCACGAAGAACGTGTTCGACAGGTCGACGATGGCGCGCCCCGGGACCGCGTACCGCGCCGGCGAGTGCCCGACCGCGCCGTAGCTCGTGTACGTCGACTCGCCCGCCAGTTCGCGATACCCCGGCTCCCGGCCGAGCGCGTACTCGCTCGCCGGCTTCTCGCTCGCGGCCGCGAGCCGCGGAACGAGTTTCGCGGTGTCGAGCACGAGCACGTCCGGGTCCGCGGCCGCGACGCGGGAGTCGACCGCGGCCGCGACCGCGGGAGGGTCGCCGGAGACGCGGTCGCCGTCGGCGGAACCGCCGCTCGTGGTTCCGTCCGCTCGTCGCGTCGACGACGCGACGCTGTCGACGACGAGCGCCTCGTACGCGTCGTTCCCGCGCTCGCCCTCGGGGACCGCGACGGTGAACGTCTCGGGGTCGCGAGCGGGCGTCGGGGCCGTCGGCGACGTCGCGAACTCGCCGTCGTCGTTGCGGACGCGACGGCTGGAGCCAGCACCGCCGGCGACGCGCCCGCCGCCCTCGCCGAGCGCGTCCAGATGATACCGGAACCCGGGAGAGAGGTCGACGTCGTAGCACGCGAAGTCTCCGGTCGGCTCGACCTCGTGGGCTTGCCGCGCGAGCGAGCGCACGCGGTCGACGTGCGTCGCGTCCACCGCCAGCAGGCGCTCCGGCGGTCGCCCGAAGGACGTGCGCTTGTGGACGAACGACGTCCCGAGGACGTCCGGGTGCGCCTCGTAGTGCGCGCGCAGGTCCACGAACCGCCCGCGGTCGTCCGCGCCGTCGCGGAGCCGCCCCTGGCCATCGCGACGGCCGCGAGCGCCCACGTAGAACCGCGGCGCGTACGGTCGCGTCACCGCCGACGCGCCCCCGTCGGCGTCGAGCGTCCACGCTCGAACCCGGCCGTCGTCGCGGAAGTCCGTGACGAACGCCACGCCTACGCACCTCCGTCGGCGTCGGTCGCGTCGCCCGCGCCGTCGGCGTCGTCCACTCCGTTGACGTCGTCCGACCCGGCGAATTCGTCGGTCGGCGCGTCCGGGAGTTCGGCGTCACCGAGGCGGTTCGCGAGCGCGTTCACCGCCGGCGGATAGTCGGCGGCGTCGAGCTGGTGGTCGAGCGCCGCCGCGTCCACCGCCCCCTCGACGTCGTCGAACCGGTCCTCGAGACGCTCGAGTCGGCCGTCGATGCGGTCCAGGCGGTCGGCGACCGCCGCGAGTTCGTCCGCCAACCCCTCGCGCTCGCTCGCGGCCTCGTCGTGCCGGCGTTCCTGTTCGAGCGCGATGCCGAGCAGCGCTGCGACGAGCGGGTTCCGGTGGTTGCGCGCGCCGGCCGCGTCGGCGTGCTCGCGAGCGTACCCGAACAGGCGGTCGAAGCGCTCGCGGTCCCGACGGCGGAGCGCACGCCGGTACGGCGACCAGCGCTCCTCGATGGCCGCGAGCGCGTCGCGGTACGTCGGGTTCGTGCGACCCATCACGCACCACCCCCGCGAGCGCCGCGGACGGTTGTACGAGCGATGCGAGACGCGAAGCCGAGACGGTCGTCGATGCGGAAGTGCTGCATACGCGAGCCGACGCCCACCACGCACGTAACCGACGGCGTGTCGTTTCCGGAAACTTCCGGAAAGCGGGCTTCCGGCGACAACGCGGTCGCTACGTGCTCTACGGTCGATTCCGGGGTTTTCCGGGAACGGTACTACGAGGAACGAACGCCGAGGTCACCCGTCGGTCGCCGACTCGTCGTCGACGGGCGCGTCGGCGTGGCGCGTTCAGCGGCCGTGCTGCCACGGCGAGAGGAGGTGTTCGTGTGCGGCGCGGTGGCCGCGGGGGCTGGCGGCGAGGGCGCCGTCGGCGTCGCCGAACCGGTTCCCGTCCTCGCTCGCCGCGGGCGGGCTGGCGGCGGCGTCCGCGGTCGGCGCCGCACCCGCCGACTGGACGCCGGCGGCGGTCGCGCGCTGGTCGAGGACGGTCCGCCAGTACGAGAGCGTCGTCTGGAGCGTGCCGTCGGCCTGCGGGTAGACGAGCGTCTCGGTGTCGTCGCCGACGAACCGCGGCCCCTGTGAGGTTCGCTCGCAGCGCAGCCGGTGGTCGGCGGCGCGGTCGACTATCTCGGCGAACGCGCCGGTAGTAGCGTCGGCGGTAGCGGTGGAGTCGGTAGCGTTCCCCCCGCCAGCCCGCGTGAGGAGGACGGGGGCGTCGTACGCGTCGGCGTACCGGCGGAGGCGGGCGAGCGTTCGCGCGAGCAGCTGGCGGGCATGCTCGCGGGGGAGGTCGTCGGCGTCGCGGTAGCGGCCGTCGACGACGGGCGCGACGAGGAGCGCTGGCGCGTCCGCGGCGGTGTCGGCAGCGGCCCGCTCGACGGCGTCGGGGACGTCGGCGACGGCGGCGTGATGCTGGTAGGGCGTGAACCCACGGGCGACGTGGACGCGTTCGAGGAGCCGCCACGTCGGCGCGACGCGAGCGAGCGTGGTGGTGCGTGCGCAGCCGGCGGTGTCCACCCAGAGCGCGGGGCCGTCGTGCGTGAGGAGGTGGTCGAGCGCGAGCGACTGGACGACGGGAACGCCGCGGCCGGCGACGTCGAGGAGCGTGACGCCGTCGTCGAGCGACGGGAGCACGGGGTCGAGGTGGTCGTCGGTCGCCAGTGCGCGCTCGTTCCGGTCGGCGCCGCGCTCGGGGCGCGTCGGCGCGTCTCCCTGGGTCGAGTCCTGCATGCGCGAGGCGACGACCGCGACGGTGTTAACGCGAGGCGTGTCGTTTCCGGAAACTTCCGGAAAGCACCAGCGGCGGTCCCGTCGGCGGCTAGCGACCACAGTGCGGACGAATCGGCGGTTCCGGAAAGCGGTCGCGACCGACGGCGAGTGCTCGATGCTGGCGGAGAGCGTTCGGGGTTCGGGCTCCGCATCGTCGCTGGCGTCGCGGACGCACACGGCTGGACGGTCGCGGTGACGGAGAGCGAGTCCGGCGGCGCCCGCTTCGAGTTCCGTATTTGAATCTTCCGGCGGCTTGTCGGCGGTGACGAACGCGACCGCGTTATTAACTGTCGGGGACCCGATGGAAGGACACGCATGGCTGGTGGGCACGACGACGGGACGCGGTCGCGGCGGGACGTCCTCCGGACGGCCGCGGCGACCGTCGCAGCGAGTGGACTCGGTGCGAGCGCGGGGTGTCTGGCGACGCTTCCGCCGCTCGGTGAACGCGTGCAGTTCGGTCGCGTCGACGCGCCGGCGGCCGACGAGGCGACGTACGCGACGTGGGTGCCTGACGCGAGCGGTATCGACGCCGAGACGGCGTTCGAGGAGACGCACGACGTCATGTACGTCGCGCCGTCGGCGCTCCACGAGTCCGAGCTCGGACGGCAGGCGTCGTTCCCGGCGACGTTCCTGAAGAGTCGCGTCGACTACTTCGGGCACGGGTTCGAGCGCTACCGCGAGGCGTTCAGTTACGGGCCCGTCGTCGCGCTCGTCGGCGACGTCGACCGCGAACTGGCCGCGCGCACCGCGACCGACAGCGGGTACACGGCGGCCGACGGCTACGAGTCCTACGACGTGTTCGAGCGCGACGACCCGGCGCGGACGACGTTCGTCGGCGACGACGTCGTCGCGTGGGCGCAGGGGTCGACCTCGCGGACGGACGTCCGGGCGGTGCTGGACGCGCGCGACGGTCGGGTCCCGAACCGGTACGAGCGCGACGAGGACTTCGCGAACGCGGTCGACGCGACCGGCGGCTACCCCTCGACGTGGCTGTTCGAGCAGTCGTCGAACAACATCGAGCGGACGTTCCCGAAGGCGACGCACGTCGGGATGGGAACGACCGCCGACGACGACGGCGTGTACTTCGTGCTGACCTATCACTTCGGCGACGGTGGGACGCCGTCGATCGGGGCGGCGCGAGACGAGGTCGAGAAGCGCGACCGAGCGCTGGCGTCGGAGGCGACGGAGGTGTCGGTCGAGGACGCGCTCGTCGAGGTGGAGATACAGCATTCGTGGACGGAGTACCGTCGAGAGATCCCCGTCGCGCTCGACGACTGGCCGCAGATAACGTGGGGCGTGACGCGGGACGAGCGGTCGGTGAGCGTGCGGCACGCGGCGGGCGACCCCGTGGACGCCGAGTGGCTCGACGTCGGGTTCTTCCCCGAGGTGGAGTCGCCGCCGACGCTGTTCGAGTCGGGGACGGTCGGGGCCGGCGACGTGGCGACGCTCGACCGCGACGACGTGCCGGCGGATACCCGGCGGTTGTACGTCAAGGCGTCACCGCCGGAGGACGACTCGACGAGCATGTTGCTGTCGGTGCGACTCGACCGAGAGGATGCGTGAGCGCGACGAGCACCGCGCTGCACGGGACCGCGAGCGCCGTCTGTGCAGCGACCGAGGGATGGTTTCGGGTGGTTCCGGACAGTTTACAACAATCGACGTATCAGCAAGAAACCGTGAGTGAGGACGTGGACCTGCCGACCGTCGTCTCGCTGCTGGACGACGAGTACGCGCGTGCCATCCTGCTGGCGACGAGCACCGCGTCGCTGTCGGCGACGGAGCTCGGCGAACGACTCGACGCCTCGCTCTCGACGGTGTACCGGCGACTGGAACGACTGGACGACGCCGGACTCGTCGTCGAAGGGACGCGACCGCGCGCCGACGGCCACCACGACACCGTGTACAGCGCGGACCTCGACGAGTTCACGGTCTCGCTCGCGGACGGGGAACTGGACTGCGAGCTACGGCGGCGACGCGAGGACGCCGCGGGACGGCTCGCGCGCCGCTGGGAGGACCTGAAACGATGACGTACGTGTACGGATTCAGTCTCGTGGAGCTCGCCGTGATAGCGGCCGCGGGCGCGTCGACGCTCGTCGGCCTCTACATCGGGTATCAGGCGTATCGAGCGCTCGAACTGTACGACGACCGGTCGATGTTCTACCTCGCGGTCGGCCTCATCCTCCTGACGGCCGTGACGTACTCGACGGCGTTCGCGGGGACGCTCGCCTTCCGACTGGAGTTGCTCGCACTCCCCGCGCAGGACGCGTTCCGGCTCGTGGTGCGGCTCTGTCAGCTCGCCGGACTCCTCTGCATCGCGTACTCGCTGTCGCGCCGACGCTGAGCCGGGGCGTTCCGGCGGTCGAGCCCGCCCCAGCGGTCACGTGCGGCGTCCTCAGTCGTCGCTCTCGACGCCAGCGTCCGCGTTCCCGTCCGCGTCCTCGCCGACGACCGCGTGGGCGTCGACCTCGTCGGGGAGGTCGGGGACGCGACTGGTGTCGTGCGCGCCGACGGGCGGTCGGTTGACGGCGGCGGCGTCGCTCGCGGCGAGGTCGGTGTGCTCGCGCTCGTCGCTCATCTGGCCGTCCGCGACGTCGCGGGCGTCCTGGTCGATGCGCATCGAGCAGAACTCGACGCCGCACATCGAGCAGAACCTGGCGTCCTTGTAGTTGTCACCGGGGAGGGTCTGGTCGTGGTAGTCGCGGGCGCGCTCGGTGTCGAGCGCGAGGTCGAACTGGCGGCGCCAGTCGAAGTCGTATCGCGCCTCCGAGAGCGCGTCGTCCCAGTCGCGCGCGCCGGGGCGGTCGTTCGCGACGTCGGCGGCGTGTGCGGCGATCCGGTACGCGGCGAGGCCGTCGCGGACGTCCTCGGCCTCGGGCAACCCGAGGTGCTCCTTGGGCGTGACGTAGCAAAGCATCGCGGCGCCGTGCCGGGCGGCCTCGGTCGCGCCGATGGCGCTCGTGATGTGGTCGTAGCCGGGCGCGACGTCGGTGACGAGCGGCCCGAGGACGTAGAACGGCGCGCCGTCGCAGACCTCCTGCTGGCGGTCGACGTTCTCGGCGATCTCGTCCATCGGGACGTGCCCGGGGCCCTCGACCATCACCTGTACGCCGCGGTCCTGGGCGTGCGCGGTGAGCTCGCCGAGCGTCTCCAGTTCCGCGAACTGGGCGGCGTCGCTCGCGTCCGCGAGGCTGCCGGGGCGGAGGCCGTCGCCGAGGCTGACGGTGACGTCGTGCTCGAGGAGCACGTCGCAGTACGCGTCGAAGTTCGCGTACAGCGGGTTCTCCATCGCGTTCTCCTCCATCCACTGCGCGAGGATGGACCCACCGCGGGAGACGATGCCGGTGGTGCGGTCGTCGGTGAGCGGGAGGTGCTCCATGCGGACGCCGGCGTGCAGGGTCATGTAGTCGACGCCCTGCTTCGCTTGCTTCTCGACGACGTCCAGGAGGAGTTCGTGCGTGAGGTCGGCGACCTCGTCGACGCGCGTGAGCGCCCCGTAGATGGGGACGGTGCCGACGGGGACCGGCGAGTGCGCGACGTTCGCCTCGCGTATCCCGTCGAGGTTGTCACCGGTGGAGAGGTCCATGACGGTGTCGGCGCCGTAGTGGACGGCGGCGTGGAGCTTCTCGAGTTCGCCCGCGCGGTCGCTCGTCGTCTCGGAGTTCCCGATGTTCGCGTTCACCTTCGTCGCGAACTCCCGGCCGATTATCATCGGGTCGAGGGAGTCGTGATGGTGGTTGTCCGGAATGACTGCCTGCCCGTCGGCGACCTGCTCGCGGACGAACCGCGGGTCGACCTGCTCTCGCTCGGCGACGCGTTCCATCGCGTCGGTTATCTCGCCGTCTCGGGCACGTTGGAGTTGCGTACGAGCCATCAACCACCTAGTGATACCACCAAGTGATAAACGTGTCGTGTGAACCGCACACAGGAAGCAGGCGGGGACGGCCTCGCCGGACAGGCGAACGCGACGCCGACGGCGTACGCGGACGGCGAGTTTCGCAGAGAACGCGCCGACGGCGCCGTCGCCGAAAGTGAAGCACGTCAGTATCGCGCCAGCGTCCCTGACGACGGGTTCGAACCACAGCCAGAGGCCGACGAGCGAGCCGGCGACCCGGACGGCGCGATGACGAGAGAAGACGGGGACGTATCAGCGACCGGGAAGTGGGTTCTTCGTTCCAGCAGTCAGTCGCTGCCAGCGGCGCTCCCGTCGCTAGCGGGCGGGGTCTCGTGGTCGTCCGCCTCCTGTCCGGAAGCCCCGCGCACGCCGCCGTCCCGCCACGTCCCGCGACGGAACCACAGCCACGCGATGACGGCGCCGGCGACGTTCGAGACCGCGAACGCGATCCAGATGCCGTTCTGTTCGAGCGCCGTCTCGGCGAGCACGACCGCGATGGGAAGTCGGATGCCGCCGAGCGTCGCGATGGAGATGGCGGCCGCGATCATCGTCTTCCCCGCACCGCGGAAGCCGCCGGAGAACGCGCGCATGATTCCGATGAAGCCGAACGAGAGCGCGACGTACCGCAGGAACGTCGTCCCCTCGTCGACGACCGCGGCGTCGTTCGTGAACGCGGCGACGATGGGTTCCGGGAACAGGTAGATGAGCACGCCCACGGAGAACAGGACCACGAACAGGCCCTTCGCGGCGACGTAGTTCGCCTGCTGGGCGCGGTCGGGCTTCCCCGCACCGACGTTCTGGCCCGTCATCGTCTCCACGCCGCGCGCCACCGCGATGGCGGGGAGGAAGATGACGGAGAACACGCGCGTCCCGATGCCGAACGCGGCGACGACGGGCGTGGAGAACGCACCGACGACGACGAGGAGCAGGTTCACGGAGAGCGCACGCCCCGTGCCCTCGATGCTCGCCGGGACGCCGATGGCGAGCATCTTCTTCAGGTACGAGACGTCCGGTCGGAGGTCCGCGAGGTGGATCTGGATGCCGCGGGACCCGGAGAGCATGATGGCGACGCCGACGAGCATCGCGAGACTCCGGGAGAACACGGTCGCGTACGCCGCCCCCTCGATGCCGAGTTCGGGGAACGCGACCGTCCCGACGAGCGGGGCGTCGGCGAGCAGCGTCCAGCCGTTGATGAGGAACGGGTCGAGGATGACGTTGATGACGACGGTGCCGAACATGACGAGCATCGGCGTGATGGTGTCGCCGGCGCCCCGCATCAGCGAGATGAACACGAAGAACCCGAACATGAACGGCAGGCCGAGCGCGACCACCTGCATGTACGCGGTCGCGCCGGGGAGGACGTCCGGGCTCGCGCCGAGGAGGTCCATGAACGGCCGGACGAACGGGTAGCCGAGCGCGCCGAGGAGCATCGACGCGAGGACCGCCCACGAGACGGTCTGGGACGCCGCGTACTCCGCTTGCTTCGGTTCGTCGGCGCCGGTGTGTTGGGCGACGAGGACGCTCCCGGCGACCGAGAGCCCCATCCCGAGCGAGATGAGGAGGAACACCATCGGGAACGCGAACGAGATGGCTGCCAGCGCCTCCGTGGAGTACTGACCGAGCCAGAACGTGTCCGCGAGGTTGTACGCCGTCTGCATGAGGTTCGTGACGACGATCGGGAGCGACAGGTACAGCAGCGGCTTGACGATACCGCCCTCCGTGAGGTCGAGGTCGCCCTGGCCTTTGAACAGGCTCATGCGGGGGCCTCCGGTCGCCAGTCGAGTTCGCCGTCGAGGTACGCTTCGAGGGGAGCGCGGGACTCGGCGGGCGATTCGCCGAGTGCGAGCTCGCGGACGTGCGCGCCGTTCAGGACGGTGACCACGTGACGAGCGACGCGGCCGGGGTCGGCGTCGTCGAAGCACCCGCTTTCGACGCCGTCGCGGACCACCTCGGTGACCTCGGTCCGGATGGCGTCGTCCAGTTCGACGAACCGCTCGTGGTACGCGTCGCTGAACGGCGCTTGCGCCTTCAGGTTCATGAGCGCGACCGCGAACCCGACGTCGTCGCCAGCCGGGTCGAACACGGCGTCGAGGAACGCCGACAGCCGGTCGCGGGGGTCGTCCGTATCGACGTCGATGCGCGCTCGGAACGCCCCGACCAGGTGGTCGAGGTACGCGTTCAGCAGTGCTTCCTTGGTGTCGAAGTGGTAGTGGATCGCGGCCGTCGAGAGCGAGGACTCCTCGGCGATGCGCTGTATCGTCAGGTTCGCGTACCCGTGCTCGTAGAGAGCGCGCCCGGTCGCCGTCATTATCTCGTCGGTCGTGTCGGAATCCATTCGATACCAGACTTACTAACTAGTTAGTCAAAAGTGGCCGGGTTTCGGAAACGCACCGTCGTGGAGGCCGAAGGGACGGGCTGCAGTCGAGGGAACGGGCTACAGTCGAGCGACGACGCGCGTCGAGAAGCGGGGGTGGTCGGACCGTCGAGCCGTCAGTCCGCGTGCTGCTCGACGCCCTCGTAGGGTTCGCGAGCGATGGACTGCCGGAGGTCGGCGAGCGCCTCCCGGCCCGTCGTGGAGGCGGCGTGCGTGACCGCGAACACCTCCTCGCGCGAGATCTTCACGCCGCGTTCCGTGAGCGCGTCCTCGGGTCGCGCACCGAGCTCGCGGAGGGTGCCGACCGCGAGCAGGAACGGGACGCTCCACGCTTCGAGCGTGTTCCCGTGCACGAGCGGCATCGACTCCAGGTACGTCTGCGCGTCGTCGAGGAACCCGCGAGCGTGGTCGGCGGTCCGCTGGACGACTCGCGCCGCGGCGCCGCGATGCTCGGGTTCGACGACCTCGTCCTGGGGGACGCCCTCGGCCTCCAGCCACTCGTTGGGGAGGTAGACGTTGTTCTCGTCGACGTAGTCGTCGTACACGTCCTTCGAGACGTTCGTCAGCTGGAGGAGTTGCCCGAACTCCTCCGCGGTCCCCTGCATGCGGCGCGCTTGCGTCTGGTCGACGTCCGTGCGCGTCAGGAGGTTCGTGACGAGTTCACCGACCGTTCCCGCGGCGTAGTGACAGTACTCCTCGAGTTCCGCGGGGTCCCCGATGCGGAGTCCACCCTTGTCGCTGTACCGTTCGACGAACGCCGCCATCCCGTCGACCATCTCGACGACGGGGCCGACGACCGCCGACTGGACGTCCTCGGGGAGCGACGCGAACGTCGCGAGCACGGTCGGTGCTCGCGCGACGACCTCCCAGTCGTCGTTGCGCTCGTCCTCCGCGGGCACGTACGCGTCGATGTCCGCGCGGAACTCCTCGATGGTCGCCTCGGCGGTCGGGTCGACCGCGTCCCGGTACGTCCGGAGGAGTGCGGCCTGCTCGTCGGGCGGTAGATGGCCCGCGTCCTCGACCGTGTCAGCGACCCGACAGAGGAGGTAACCCAGACAGATGTGGGTCGACATCGGTTCCTCCAGTACGTCGACTGTCAGGGCGAACGTCCGCGACACGCCCTGTACAGCCTCGTGACACCACGCCTCGTCGACATCACCACGATGACACTCACGCCCGCTCATCAGATATACCCGAACAAAAGGGCCGCGCGGCAAAAAGCCTCCGGGGTAACCACGACCCGAACGCGGCAAGACTCCCACCATACCGGGGATTTCGTCGGGTTCGAGCGGTCAGAGTCCCGGCGTTCGAGGGGGGGGGGAGCGCGGCCGAGGCGGAGCACGCCCGAGAGGTCGCCCGCTGTCGAGGAGCGGCGGCCGCTCAGGCGAGGAACCGGAGGAAGACGAAGAGCGTGCCGAGCGCGGCGAGCGTGGTCGCGAAGACGTTCAGTGACGCGAACGTCGCGTCACCGCCGAGTTCGGTGGCGTACACGTACGTCGAGACCGCGGTCGGTGCGCCGAACATCACGACCACGGTATCGCGGACGACCGGGTCGACGGCGAGCGTCGTGAAGACGAGCCACGCGAGGACTGGCATCACGAGGACCTTGAGCGCGACGACGCGACCGGTTCGACCGACGGAACCGCCGTACCCGGTGGCGCGCAGGGACCCGCCGACGGCGACGAGCGCGACGGGGAGCGCGAGCGCGGACAGCGACGCGAGACCGGCGTCGACCGTGGTGGGGACGGTGACGTCGAGGGACGCGACGGCGAGGCTCGCGGCGAGCGTCAGGAGTATCGGGTTCGTCGCGACGCTCCGGAGTTCCCCGGCGACCGCGGCGTCGGCGTCGTTGATCGTCACGAGCACGAGGATCGTAATCGGAATCTGGACGAGTGCGGCGACGCCGAGGACGACGCTCGCGGTCGCGGCGGCACTCGCCCCCAGCGTCGCGGCGACGACGGGGACGCCGAAGTACCCGAGGTTCCCGTGATAGGACTGGACGAGCGCGACGCTCCGCCGGTCGTCCGCGCCGTGGCGGTTCGCGACCCACGCGAGCGCGAGCAGCGACGCGATGACGGCGACGAGTCCGACCACGAGCTCGACCGAGAGCAGCGCTTCGAGGTCGCGGTCGTGCGTCGACGAGAACACGAGCGCCGGCAGGAGCACGTAGAACGCGAGCTGTCCCAGACGCTCGTTGCGCGGCCCGGTGAGGGCGCCGCCCCGTCGTGCGAGCAGCCCGAGCACGACGAGCGCGAACATGAACGCGAACCGCTCGGCCAGCGTCACACCGGAGCCAGTCGGCTCGCGGGCTTCACCCTTCGGGTTCGGGCACGCGTCGCCGTCGGTCACGACGTCGTCGGCGTCGAGCGTCCGGCCCTCAGGGTTCGTCGAGCGCCAGCGACCGGACGCGCTCGCGCAGTTCCGCGGGCCCGTCGGCGACCGCGTCGGCGCGCGAGACGTCCTGTTCGCCGTCGGAGTCCGGCGAGCGATAGGCGAGGACGACGGCGCCGGCGCGCTTCGCGGCCTCGATGCCGCTCGCCGAGTCCTCGACGACGAGACAGTGCTCGGGGGCGACGCCGAGTCGTCGCGCGGCCGCCTCGTAGACGAACGGCTCGGGCTTCCCGGGTTCGTCGAGCTCCGGCGCGAGCACCTCGGCGTCGAACGCATCTTCGAGGCCGAGGCGCTCCAGGGTCCACGCCACCCACTGCGGGAACGACGACGTCGCGAGGCCGACCGGGAGGCCCGCATCCTGCAGGTCGCGGACGAGGTCGGCCGCGCCCTCGGTGACGTCCGCCCGCTCCAGGTAGATGGATTCGGCGACGTCGTCGTAGAGGTCGAAGTACGCCTCGCGGCTCACGTTCATGTCGTGGTCCGCGCCGAACCGGTCGTACTGGTCGTAGATGCTCACGCCGGTGAGGTCGGCGGGCGTCACGTCCGCCTCCTCTGGGTACGCGGCGTCGATGATGTCGTGCATCTCCTCGCTCCAGTACGACTCGGACTCGACGAGCACGCCGTCCATGTCGAATATCACGGCGTCGATGCGTCGGTCCGCGGGGTCGGCTTCTGACTCGCTCATGGCCGGGAGAACGCGGCACGGAGCCTTGCATCCTCGGGTCCGACCCGGGAGCGATGACAAGACACTTGCCGCGCGCGTCGGTGCGTCCCGGTCGATGCCCTCCACGCGACGTCGAGCGCTCCGAGCGACCGCTGGCGCGGTCGCCGCGGGCCTCGCGGGCTGCAGCGCACTGTCGGGCGACGACGAACGCGAGCGCCGCGGCGAGCGCCTCGGAACGCCAATCACGGACTACAACACCGAGCGCGTCGTCGTCGAGGACGAGCAGCGTCTGGTCGACTGGCCCGACGAGGACCGGGACGTCCGCGGCCAATCGCTCCTGGCGACCGCCGAAGACCGCGAGGGGCTCGCGTTCCCGACCGACGCGACGACCCCCGTCGAGTCGTTCCTCGACGCCACCGCGTTCGACGCGAGCGCGGTCCTCCTCTTCCAGCGCCAGCACGGCGCGTGCTACCGGCTCGACGCGTACCGACCGGCCGCGAAACCCGACGAGATAAGCGCGCATCTCTGCACTGAGACGCGGCCCGCCGACGAACCCTGTAGCGCCGACGCCGACCGGACGACGCTGCTCGCGCTGCGCCTCCCGGTCGACGCCCGCGACCGCAACCATCTCTCCGTCACGGAATCCTCTGATTGCTCCGACCGGTTCGGCCCGCGCTCCGCAGGAGGTGAGGGGGAATGAGCGACGGCACGCGGGAGGGAGACGGCGTGCGAGCGGGCGACAGTTCGCGGCGGGACGTCCTCTCGGGTGCGGCGAGCGCGGGCGTCGCCGCCGCGCTCGCCGGGTGCTCGTTCTCGCTGGGCAGCGGCGGGTACGACCGCGAGGCGCTTGCCGACGTCGCGGACGGCCCGCAGCCGCCGCGTCCCGCGACCCACCCGGTCGACGTCCGCGAGCCGATGCTGTCGACCCACCGCGAGCACGCTCGCGAGCACCTGGCGGCGGTTCCCGAGGCACTCGACCTCCCGAACGGCGCGGTCGGCGACGAACTCGCCGGCACGCGAGAGCGGGTCGCGGAGCAGCTCCACGAGGCAGGGTCGGACGACGAGCGCATGGAGTACCGACTCCACGACGCCCGTGACGTCCGCGTCGCGGCCGCCGACTGCCACTTCCAGTACCGCGCGGCGACGAACGACGTCACCGAGCGCGAGATGGAGCGACTCCGGGACGACGCCCGAGACCGGCTCGCCGGCTTCCGGCGGGCGTGGGCGTACCGCGCGTCGTCGCCGACGCGAGCGCTCCTCGTGCACGCGTCCTTCGAGGGGACGGTCGAGCGCGTCGGGTTCGAACTCGAGCCGTGGCCGCGGTTCCCCGACGACTCCGCGGCGGGCTGGCGCGAGGTCGGGCACCTTCGCGGGAAGATCGCGACGGCGAGCGCGCTCCTCGACGACCTCGAATCGTATCGCGAGCAGGTCGCGACCGCGGACGCCGGGCGATACCGGGCGGCGCTGCACGCGGCCGCGATGTGGCTGTCGCGGCGCGCGAACCGCGTCGAGTACCGCGACGACGGCCCGCTCGACGACGGGCGTGATGGCCTGTCGAGCGACCCCGGTGACTCTGTCGCCGGCCGCCGGTTCGACGTGGCGCGCGACCGATTGCTGGAGTACTCGAAGCGCGCGTTCAACGAGGCCCAGGGCACCCAGCGGTACGCGACCACGGCGCTGTTCGCGGCGACGCGCCGCGCCGCCGTGGACGCGTTCGCGACCGCCGTCGACGACGCCGAATCGGGCAGGGAGTCAGTCGACGTCACCGCGAGCACGGTCGCCGACGAGCGAGCGCGCGCGGTCGACGCCGTCGAGACGACGCTCGACGCCGGCCCGACCGGCCTCCAGCGGCGGTTGCTGGAACCGGCCTACAACGCGCTCCGGAACGGCGACGACGAACTGGAGAACGGCCGGAACGGCGACCCGAAGCGCGCGTTCGCAAGCTACCGGTACGTCGCCGACTACGCCGACGCGGCACGGCGAGCGAGCGACGAGCTCGTCGGACTCCTGCGCTCGGCCGGGCGGTGACCTAGAAACCGAACGCCTCGTTCCTAAGTTAACACTCGCGTAATCTGGAAGAAGTACTAATACAACGTCGACAGTAGCGCCATAGGAACCACCACACATGTACATCTACTACTTGTACCCGGAGACGACAGAAACGGAGCTGTCTGAGATCGCATCGAATCTTCAGACGTCGTTAGAGGCCAATCAAGCATCCCACCTCGAGATTGAGGACCTTGATGAGGGCCTCAATTTCGGGTTTGAGGGATGGGGGAACCTCAAAGCTAGCATCTATCCGAAAGATGGTACCACGGATACCTTACGAGACGCTGTAATCGACATCCCTCACCTCAAGCAACGGATCAAAGAGTACGACTGCATCAAGTCGAGGGTATCAGACAGCGACATCGATAATATCGAAGGAGAGTACGTTGACAGAATCTCGGACGTGGTCGAGCTCATCGAACGGGTCTACAACGAGCTGGCACCCAAGCCAGCCGTAACCTACGGGCTCACAGACGCCGAACAGAAATGTATCCACGAAATGGAGGGCTATGGTCTCCCAGTAACCGAGGACAGTTTGGCCGCGGCCGAGCTCGCCCATCTCCCCTGGCTCGTCATCCTGCCACCAGAGATAGTCACGACGTATGGACGTGAACGACTACTGGAGACGCCCGTGTGGAAAACGAAAGCGCTAGACGACGGCAGTGTGCTGCTCGTCAGTCACGTGGACATCCTGCATCAGTTGGATTCTTCGATGAGCGAGCGTAATGAGCACCTCGGCATGGAGAGCCCGATCTCCCATATGCTTTGAGGCGCGGTCTCACACGACGCTGCCGAGGCCACGACGACGCTGGCACGGCAAAGGCTTAGACTGGCGGAGCCGAGGATGGGGCCGTGATCAGGTTCTTCATGGGCGTCGAGCCCGCGCCAGATGGGGACCGCGACCTGCTCGTCGACGCTCTCGCCGCCGAGGACGTCGCGCTGGAGTCGGCGTACGACGGACTGCTCGTGTTCCACTCGATATCGGGACAGGTGAACCCGGGGCGATTCTTCACCGGCGACCTCGCCGCGCACGTCGACCGCGTCGTCGCCGGCGCGAACAACGACAGCGCGGGAGCGTGCCGTGCGAGCTACTACGAGCACGACGGGAACGGGCTCGTGCAGCGGGACGCGGTGACCATGCAGAGCCAGATGGCGAGCGAGCTGTTCGGGTTCCTGGCCCGGAGGTACGAGATGCATGTCCCGGTCTGAGGACGAGGCGCCGGTGGAGCGCCTGCGAGCGCTCGTCGACCGCGTCCTGGACGACTTGGGCGAGGACGAGCTCGCGGAGGCGGCGGCCGAGTTCGACCGACTGTACGCGACGACCGTGGAGGCGTACGGGGAGGCCGGGGCTCTCGACCCGGAGGCGTTCGCGGCCCTGCTCGACGTCGCCGGCGAGGCGGACGACCGGGCGCGGAGCCACCTGGTGGCGGTCGCCCGGCAGTCACTCGCGATGCAGGCGTTCTACGACGACGCGCCGACGGTCGAACCCGGGCAGGTGCTCGGCGTGCTCTCCTTCCTCGACGACCCGGACTGGCGAGTGCGTCAGACGGTCCTCCAGTCGACGTTCCTGAAAGAGCCGGTGTGGACGATGGCGGCGGGCGGTGAGCGCTGGCGGGCGGTCCGCGAGCGGTACGCGACCGCGCTGGTCGACCGGCTCGACGACCCCGTCGCGCTCGTGGCTGCCCGAGCCGCGAGCGCACTCGCTGCCTCGCACGCGCTGGGGTACTCGAAGCCGGACGACGCCGACGCGCTCCAGCACGCCGCGTCCGTCACGGTGTGGCACCCGCACCCCGACGAAGCCGTTCGCTCGATGCTCGACGGGCTCGCGACGGCGGACGCGGACGCCAGCATCCCGGACGACGTCGACGCGCGGTACGCGCTGGTCGACGTCCTCGACGCGCTCGCCGAACACGAACCCGGACGACTCGACGGGCACGCGGACGCGCTCCGCCGACTCGTCGCGCTCGACGACGAGGGACGACTGCACGATGTCGCGACGGACGCACTCCGCGACCGAGAGCACTGAACGCGGTCGAAGACGTTACGTCGACCCCATTCGAAGCTCGGAGCGTGATCCGGGACGCGCGCGTGCTGCGGACGGACTTCGTGCCGAGCGAGGTCGTGCATCGCGACGGCGAGGTCGACCACCTGTCGTCGGTGCTCGAACCGCTCACGAGGGGCGAGTCCGCGGACACCGCGGTCGTCACCGGCCCGTCGGGCGCGGGGAAGACGTGCCTGACGCGGTTCGTCGCCGGCAAGCTCCGGGAGGCGACGCTCGACGTCGAGACGGTGTACGTGAACTGCTGGCGGAACTACACGCGGTATCGCGCGCTCTACAGCGTCCTCGAGCACGTCGGCCGGACGGTGGACGTGCATCGGCAGTCGACGCCGACGGACGTCCTCGTGGATCGCGTCGAGCACGCCGACCAGCGCGCGGTCGTGGTCCTCGACGAGGCCGACCAGCTCGAGGACCCGGGTATCGTCTACGACCTCCACGGGCTCGACCAGTACGCGGTGGTCGTGGTCGCGAACCGCGAGCAGGACCTGTACGCGCCCGACGGGAACCGGCTGCGGTCGCGTCTGCAGGCGAGCGAGCACGTCCGCATGGACACGTACGGCGCGGCACAGCTCGTGTCCATCCTCCAGTCGCGAGTCGACAACGGCCTGGAGCGCGACGTCGTTTCGACCGGACAACTGGAGCACATCGCGGACGCCGCCGCGGGCGACGCGAGGCTCGCCATCGGTATCCTGCGGAGCGCCGCGCGCGCCGCGGAACGCCGGGACGCCGACGAGATAACTGACGACGTCGTCGCGGAGGCGGTGCCGGCCGCCGAGACGGAGATGCGGCAGGCTGACGTCGCGAACCTCACGCCAGACCAGGTCGCGGTGTTCGAGGTCGTCCGCGAGCACGGCCCGATGAGTCCCGGCGACATCTACGACGCGTACTGCGAGCGAGTCGACGACCCGAAGACCGAGCGCTCCGTTCGGTCGTACCTCTCGAAGATGCAGCAGTACGACCTGCTCGTCGCGAGCGGCTCCAGCCGGAGTCGCGTGTACGAGGTCGTCGACGACGACCTGCCCTCGCCGGGCGCGTGAGGAACGCGTGATGGACCGTCGGACGCGCCGGTTGCGGAGGGGTCGCCGGAAGGTTTTCGCTCGGTGAGTCGCTAGCGTCGGTGTTGCGGTCGAGACGTCGGTTCCTCGCGGTCGCCGGTGCGACGCTCGGAGCGGTCGGACTGGCTGGCTGTGGCGCGCTTCCCGATAGCGACGGCGCGGGCGAGGACGGTGGGTCTGGGAGGACGACGACGGGGGACGACCAGATCGGGCCGAATCCCGGGTACGGTGCCGTGGAGACGACGCGGACGGAGCCGAACGCGGCGCCGCCGGGCGACCCGCCGACCGGCGATGCCGTCGCGTGGTCGGTACCCGTCGGTGCGCCCGTGACGGCACGGCCGGTGGTGGCGGGTGACGCGTTGTTCCTCGGGGCGGGCGAGCACGACGGCGGCGAGCGACCCGGCGTGGACGCCGAGTTGCGGCCACGGTTCCCCGGGTACGTGCACGCCGTGGGCCTGGACGGCGAGCGACGGTTCGAGTACGCGGCACCGGCGCCGGTGCTGGACGTCGCGCCGGTCGCAGGCGACGACGCCGCTCGGCGGGCGCGCGACGTTGCCACGGGGAGCGAAGACGGCGACGCCTCGTGGGCCGCGTCCGCCGGGCGGGCGTCGGGACTGGGTGCGTACGCGGTCCTCGGCTGGTACGGCGGCCCCGGTGGCGTCGGCCATCGGTTGACGCGGGTGACCCGTGGCGTCCCGCGGTGGGCGGACGCGACGGCGGACGCGAACCGGTTCGTCGCGGCGAGTACCGCGGACGCGGTGGTGACGGGGACGCGGGACGAGCGCGTGGCGTTGACCGGCGAGCGGTTGACGGCGCGGTCGCCGGGTGGCGGCTACCGGTGGCGGGTCGAGAGCGGCGACGTCCTCGCCGGGACCGGGAGCGGCGACCGCGTGTACCTGACGGTGGGGACGCGGCGGACCGTCTGTCTGGACGCGCGAACCGGCGAGACTGCGTGGTCGTACCGCGGGACTGCGCCGACGTGGACGCCGCGCGTCCAGGGGGACGTGGTGTTCGTCGCGCGGAACAGACGGACGGGGTCGGGCGGACACCCGCTGGTCGCGGTCGACGCCGCGACGGGGCGGGAGCGCTGGACGTTCGCGGGCCGCGGTGACGCGGCGTTCACGCCGAGAGCCGCGGTTCGAGCGCCCGGTTCGACCGCTGGAACTGCGGACGCGGTGGTGTACGCGGCGGGGACGAACGGCGGCCTCCGGGCCATCGCAGGTGGTCGCCAGCGCTGGCGGACGCGGCTCCCGGGTCGCGTCGTCGACGGCCCCGTCGTCGCGGCGGGAACCGTGTACGCGACCGACACCCGAGGCGTCCTCTACGCCGTCGACGCGTCCACCGGCGAGCGAGCGTGGGACGTCGACCTCGGACTCCCGAGTCGGACGCTGGACGCGGGAACGGACGGCGTGGTGGCCGTCGCCGCGAGCGACGGCGCACCCGACGGCGACGCGTACCGCGTCCGCGGCTACGGCCACGACGGCGAGGAGCGATTCGCGCACGACGCCACCGAGGGCGTGCTCGCCGCGGTCGCTCGCGGCGCCCGCGGCTACGTCGTCACCGACGGCGGCCACCTCGCCGCGTTCGACCGCTGAGGGCGCCGGATTCACCGACTGAGGGCGACGACGCCACTCGACGCGGCGCCGGTCACTCGGGGATCGTCTCGCGGAACGCCTCGGGGTCGTCGTGGAAGCAGTCGCCGACGACGACCGCGTCGGCGCCCGCGTCGAGGATCTCCGCTGTCTGCTCGGCGGACGTGATGCCGCCGCCGTAGAACAGCGCCGTGTCGTCGAGGTATCTCGCGGCCGCTTCGACGTCCTCGGTGCCGCCGTACGTGCCGGAGTACTCGACGTAGAAGATGGGGAACCCGTAGAACGACTCGGTGGCGAGCGCCGCGCCCGCGACCTCGTCGGTGCTGTACGTGCGGGCGACGCCGGACTCGCCGGCGGCCTTCGAGTCGAGGTTCTGGACGACGTATCCCTCGCCGATGACGTCAGCGGCCATCTCCGCGACGGCCTCGCGGCCCTTCGACTCGACGACGCTCCCGAGCATCGGGACCTTCGACGCCATCGCCTCGGCTGGCTTGGCCGCGGCCTCCGCGAAGAACTCGACGTGCTTCGCGACGAAGTTCTCGCGGTCGCCGTTGAACACCGCCGGGACGGAGAGGCGGTCCGCGGCCGTGACGGTATCGCGCGACACGTGACTCGAACTGTACGGCTCCTGGAAGACCGGGACGCCGGCGACCTCGTCGCGGACGCGCTCGATGGCGTCGAGCGAGTTCGACTCGGTGACGCCGTCCGACCCACCGACGATGACGAGGTCCGTGCGTTCGAGGATGGAGAGGTCCTCGGGGAGCGGTTCGGCGGGGTCGACCTTCGTCACGTGCGAGACGGCGTCCAAGTCGACGGACATACCCGAGGAGTTCTCGTCGAGCGCGATATCAGTCCTTCGACTCGACGTGCATCCCGGCGAAGTCGGGTGCGTCCGTCCGAAGTTTCTTGCCAACTGCCTGCAGTGTCTGGTGCATGACGGAACCAGCAGGCGGCGACGCGGATCAGGGGCTCTCGCTCGCGGACTACTACGACCAGCAGCAGGTGGGTGACGTCGCGGTGTCCCCCGGCGGTGACCGCGTGGCGTTCACGGCGACCGAGTTCGACGGCGCCGAGGAGGAGTCGGTGACGTCGCTGTTCGTCGCACCCGCGGACGGCAGCCGGGACCCGCATCGGCTGTCGCGAGCGAGCGACGCGAGCTCGCCGACGTGGGGCCCCGACGGCGACAGGCTCGCGTTCCTCGCGGCGCGCGACCCCGACCCGGAGCTCCGCGCCGCCCGCGAGAAGGACGACGAAGACGAGGATGCCGACGCCGAAGCCGACGACGAGGAGGCTGACGCCGACGACGACGACGAGGAGGCTGACGCCGACGACGACGAGAACGCCGATGCCGACGCTGACGACGACGAGGGGTCGAGCGACGACGAGGACGACGAGGACGAGGAGCTGTCGCTGGGCGAGGAGCAAGCGCAGGTGTTCGTGTTCGACCTCGCGCTCGGTGGGGACGCGCGGCAGGTGACGACACGAGAGCATGGCGTGTCCGCGTTCGACTGGGGGCCCGCGGGCGAGCGCGTCGTCGTCGCCGCGCTCGACCCGACGGACGAGCAGGCCGAGTACTTGGAGGAACGCGAGGACGGCGGCCCCATCGAGATCGAGCGGACCCAGCACAAGGCGAACGGCCACGGGTGGACGGACGAGGCGCGGACGTACCTGTTCGTCGTCGACGTCGACTCCCGGGAGGCAGAGCGGTTGGACGACGCGTACGCGAGCGGGGCCCAAAGCGCGCTTTCGGGCGACGCGATGATGCCCCGATGGGGAAGCGGTGACCGCATCGCGTTCGCGAGCTACCAGCGCGAGGGCGCCGACGAGACGTGGGCGATGGACGTCCACACCATCGCACCCGACGGGAGCGACCACCGCACGCTCACCGACGGCACCGCTCAGGCGAGCGTCGCCGGCTGGCATCCCGACGGCGAGCACCTCGCGTACGCGGTCGGCGACCCGAGGAACAACTACACGACCGCGGACCTCGTCGTCGGCGCGGACGCCCCGAACGCGGACCCGAACGTCCTCTCGGGCGACCTGGAGCTCCCCGAGTGGGGCGCGCACTGGGTGGGCGAGGACGCGCTGCTCGTGCCGACCGGCGACGGCGGACAGACCGTCCTGCATCGCGTCGACGCGACCACCGGCGAACGCACGCGGCTGTTCCCGGCCGCCGACGACGACATGACGAGCGCGTTGTTCATGGGCGTCGACGTCGCCGCGGACGACTCCACGGCCGCGTTCGTCCTGACCCGCGCCGACGAGCGGAACGTGCACGCGCTCGACCTCGACGCCGCCGCTGACGCCGCGCCCGTCGCGAGCGACCGCGACGCCGCAGCGCCCGACGCCGAGGGCGCGCTGACGCGACTCACGGCCGCGACCGAGGCGTTCCGCGACCGCGTCGACGTCGAGTGCGAGCGCCTCGCGTTCGAGAGCGACGCGGGCGTCGACGTCGACGGGCTCGCGTACCACGCCGCCGACGCCGCCCTCGACGAGGAGGAGTACCCGGTCATCGTCGACATCCACGGCGGCCCGACGGTGTACGACCAGCCGTGGTTCCGGTTCAACTACGCGTACTGGGTGTCGCAGGGCTACGTCGTCCTCACCGTGAACTACCGCGGGTCCACGAGCTTCGGGCACGAGTTCGCGGAGGCCATCAGCGGCGACTGGGGGCCGCGCGAGGCCCGCGACGTCCAGGCGGGCGTCGAGCACCTCGTCGACCGCGGGTGGGCCGACCCCGAGCGCGTGTTCGTCACCGGGTTCAGTCAGGGCGGTATCAACACGGCGTTCGTGCTCGCGTACACCGACGTCGCGACCGCCGGCGCCGCCGAACACGGCATCTACGACTTCTACTCGAGCTACGGGACCGACGACTGCCACGTCTGGTGGGACGAGGAGTTCGGCGAACCCTGGGCGGACCCCGAGAGCTACTACGACATCTCGAGCGTCACGAAGGTCGACCGCATCGAGGACCCGCTGCTGTTGACCGCGGGCGAGAACGACTGGCGGTGCCCGCCGACGCAAGCCGAACAGATGTACCTCGGCGTGAAGAAGCAGGGCGTGGACGCGAAGCTCGTCGTCTACCCCGAACTCCCCCACGCGTACGGACCGCCGGAGACCGCGACCCACCGCCTCGATACCGTGACCGAGTGGTTCCGCGAGCACGACCCCGCCATCGACGCGACCGACGACGACGCTTCGGACGCGACGGACGGCGGGAACACCGAAGGCGGCGACGGCTGACCGAGACTCCAGCCCATGACGCCGTCGTCGTCGGGCTTCTCGGGTCACACGGCACCGGGGCGTCGACGACCATCGGACGCTACTGGCTGTCACCGGAGATACTCAGTCGGGCGTCCGTCCCGCGTCTCCGGACGTTCCGGTGTCGTTCGCGGTCGTGACCGCGTAGATGCCGGCGGCCATGACGACGCCGCCGACGGCGAACCCGAGGCCGAGGGTCTCCTGGAGGAAGAGCGCGCCGAGGGCGGCGCCGACGACGGGTTGGGCGAAGAAGTAGACGGCGACGGTGCCGGTGTCGACGTACTCGACGCCCTTGTACCACGCGTACCAGGCGACGGCGGTCGCGGCGACCCCGAGGTAGAGGACCGCGCCGACGGTGCCCGCGGTGACCGGGATGCTCGCGAGGGCGGTGTCGGTGACCGCGAGTTCGACGGCGGCGGCGGTCGCGAGCAGTGGCGTCGCGAGGAGCGACGAGTACGTCGCGGTCTCGAGCGCGGAGTACTCGCGGACGAGTCGCTTCCCCCAGACGGTGTAGGCGGCCCAGCCGACGCTCGCCAGGACGAGGAGCGCGATTCCGGACGCCGCTCCGGCGCCGACGGCGTCGAGTTCGTACCTGCTTGCGAGGACGAGCCCCGTGCCGGCGAGCGCGAGGCCCATGCCGCCCGTCTTCCGACGCGTCAGGCGTTCGTCGAGGACGAGCACGCCGAGCGCGAGCGTCGCGACCGGCGTGAGGACGGTGACGAGCGACCCTTCGCTCGCCGTCGTCAGGTCCGTGCCGACGAACTGCGTGACGAGCGTCACGGACACCCAGACCGCGAGCACCGCGAACCCGCGCCAGTCTCGCCGCGAGAACTCGCGGGCCGGATAGGCGAGCGCGACCGCGGCGAGGAGCGTCGCGGTGCCCACGGCGACGCGGAGTGCGGCGAGCGTCACCGGTGGAATCGCGTCGAACCCCCACTTCGAGACGACGTACATGCCGCCCCAGAGCGCGCTCGCCGCCAGCGGCAGGAGCGCGAACGGCGACGAACGCGTCGAGTCGCGGAGCGTGGAGGGCACGGTCACGTATTCTGGAACGGCCGCGTGCTTGAAGATACGGGAGACCGCGAGGGGTCGACGGTCGCGTTCGAGGGAACGGGAGGGTCGAAAGTGTATATTCATGCTGCCAATACTTGCCAGAGTCCGACCATGGTCGCCCGGGTTGTCACGCCGTCACAGACTTATCCACTGAGCATGTACGATACGAGGATGAGTCAAGCGGCGAACGCCGGGACGCGGCTCACGCTCTCGCTCTGGCATCCGAACTGTTGGGCCATCGAGGCCACCGAACAGGTAGACGGTGGCGTCCTCGCGCACGCTATCTACAACACGCCGATGACGGCGCCAGAATCGGTGAACGGGCTGTTCACCGCCTTCGGCGACACCCAGGAGGAGGTCGACACGCTCCTCGAGACGATTCGGGAGTCCGAGCACTCGGGAGAACTGCTCGAACTCCAGGAGCGCTTCGGTCGCGCCCGGGACGCCCCGGGGAACGTCGTCCGCGAGTTCTTCCTCGAGTACGACCCCGCGGACATGGTGTGTCCGACGCTCCTCGAACACGGGTTCGTCCACAGCGCCCCCGTCCGCATCGAGGACGGTGGCGAGGAGTGGCAGGTGTGCTTCACCGGCGAACGCGAGGACATCGAGGAGGCACTCGACGGCGTCCGCGAGGACGCCGGCGCGGAGGTCAGCGTCGCCGCCATCACCGGCCCGGACAGCGGGAGTCCGCGCAGCGAGCGCGAACGCCGCCTGGACTCGCTCACGCCCACGCAGCGCAAGGTGTTCGAGCACGCTCGCGAGGCCGGCTACTACCAGTGGCCGCGGGGCTGCTCGACGCGCGACCTCGCCGACGACCTCGACGTCTCGAAGACGACGCTCCTCGAACACCTCCGGAAGGCCGAATCGAAGCTGCTCGACCCCCAGGACCTCTGAGTCGGGGTCCTCGCTGCAGTCGTTCCATTCTCACCAGACGACCGGCCCGAACGCCCGGGGCACGAGGACGCTCGTCGACGCCACCGTCAGGAAGGTCCATCCGATGCCGCGAATCCAGACCTGGAAGAACCGCTCCGCCGCCACGCTCGTGGTCGCGTCCCCCGCAGCCGCTAGCTCGTCGACGTCCGGATACATCCCGCCGTAGCCGACCAGGAAGAACAGGCCGATGCCAAGGGACGCGGTCGCCATGAGGACGTCGCTAGGCGCGAACTCGCTCGACACCGGCGTGAGCCAGAACGCCGCGTGCGTGAGGAGTGCGAGGAGGAGGTAGAGTCCGAAGACGGCAGCGACGGCGCCGTACCGCGAGTCGAACGGCGAGCGCAGGAACGACCAGTCGACGCCGCGACCGTACCGCCAGAACAGGCCGGCCGTCCAGCACAGCAGGAGCGCCAAATCCGCGAGCACGGCGACGGCGAGCGGCGAGACGAGCGCGACCATCACTCCTTGCCTATCAGGCCACGATGAAGTTCGTTCGGGTCCGTCGGTCAGCGGCGACTGCAGGAATCGCGTCGCGCGACGACGTCGTACCGCGGGAGCCGCGAGTCGTAGCGTCGGAGCGCGCGCCGGTAGGCTTCGGTGAGCGCTGCGGCCTCGCGAGCGGCACCGGGCGAGTCGAACCGCAGGCCAGCGGCGGGAACGGGTCGGATACCGGTGTCCACGGTAGCGACGACGAACGCGCCATCGGGAGCGGCGAGCGCTTCCACGCGGCGACGCAGCGAGCACAGCGACGGCGAGCCCGGCGACGAGTTGGCGGTCGCAGCCATCTCACTCCCCCACGCCGTCGACGGCGTCGTCGGGCTCGTCGACGTCGAGCGCGGCGTGCGGCGAGATGTGCGGGCCCGTCGGACTCCCGTGGTCGACGGTCGCGTCGACGTGGAAGACGTCCGCGAGAAGTTCCTCGGTGACGACGTCGTCCGGCGGCCCCCAGTCGTAGAGCTCGCCGTCGTGCATCGCGACGAGGTTGTCGGCGAACCGCGCCGCCTGCCCGACGTCGTGCAGGATGACGCCAACCGTGACTCCCTCCTCGCGGTTCAGCGTCTGCACGACGTCCATCACGCGCAGCTGGTGATGGAGGTCGAGGTGGTTCGTCGGCTCGTCGAGCAGGAGCACGTCCGTCTCCTGTGCGAGCACCATCGCGATCCACGCGAGTTGCTTCTGGCCGCCGCTGAGGTTCCGGAGCGCCGCGTCCCGGAGATGCGAGACGCCAGCGAGGTCGATCGCGCGGTCCACGGCCGCGTAATCCTCGTCCGTGACGGACTCGAAGAACCCGCGATGCGGATACCGGCCGTGCAGCACGAGCTCCTCGACCGACAGCCCCTCCGGTGACTCGTTCTCCTGGGAGAGCAACCCGAGTCGGCGGGCGAGCGCCTTCGAGTCCATCGTCGCGACCGCCTCGCCGTCGACGAGCACCCGGCCGCTCTCGGGCGCCAGCTGGTCCGCCATCGCCTTCAGGAGCGTCGACTTCCCGCTCCCGTTCGGGCCGACGAGCGCCGTCACCTCGCCCGCCGGCAGGAGCACGTGCTCGGCCTCGACGACCGGCTCGTCGGTCGTCGGATAGCCGATGGCGAGGTCCTCGCCGACGAGGTCGATGCCCGCCGGCACCTCGTCCGTGGCGTCGCTCGACGCCGCCTCGGCCGCACCGTCGGCGCCGCCAGACGCCCCGTCGGTCGCGTCCTCGGCTCCGTCGCGGGTCGCTGCGTCCTCGCTGCCCTCGGGCGTCGTTCGATGTCCCGACATCAGACCTCACCCAGCCGTTCCTGTTTCCGCATCAGGTAGAGGAAGTACGGCCCCCCGACGAGGCCGGTGACGATACCTACCGGTATCTGCACCGGGCTGAGCGCGAGTCGCGCGCCGACGTCCGCCGCGACCATGAGCGCCGGCCCGGCGAACGCGCACCCGATGACGAGTCGCTTGTACTCGCTTCCGACGACGTTCCGGACCGCGTGCGGGACGATGAGTCCGACGAACCCGACGATGCCCGCGACCGCGATGCTCGCCGCCGCCGCGAGCACCGCGACGCCGGAGAGCGCGAACCGGACCTTCTCCACGTTCATCCCGAGGGAGTTCGCGGTGCGCTCGCCGAGCAGGAGGACGTTCAGCTGGCGCGCGCCGACGAATGCCCCGCCGAGCGCGACGATCGTCCACGGGAGCGCCATCCGCACCTGCTCCCAGTCCGTGCCCGTGAGCGACCCCGTCGTCCACGCGATCGCGGACTGGACGACGCCGATGTCGTCAGCGAAGAAGAACAACGCCGTCTGGAACGACTGGAAGATGGTGCCGACGATGACGCCGGCGAGCACGAGCCGCACGGGACTCGTGCCGTTCTTCCACGCGATCGCGTACACGACGAGGAACGCCAGCGCACCGCCGGCGGCCGCGATCAGCGGGAGGACGGTCGACAGCCCGGAGAACACGACGAGCGTGAGGAGGATGGCGAGTCCGGCACCCGAGGAGACGCCGAGGATGAACGGGCTCGCGAGCTCGTTGCGCGTGACCGCCTGGAAGATCGCGCCCGAGACCGCGAGGTTCGCGCCGACGACGACCGCGACGAGCACGCGCGGCATCCGGATGTTCCAGACGATGAGGCTCTGCTTGCTCATCTCCGGGAGGTCCGCCGGCACGACGAGCGAGTCCCACGCGAGCGGGTTCAGGAGCGCCGACGTGTCGAGGCTCCCACCGAGCAGGAACACCTCCCACGCACGCAGGTCGAACAGCACGCCCGGGTCGAACACGGCCTTCCACGCCTCCACGAGCGTCATCGAGAACGCTCCGAAACTCACCTGCAGGAGCCCACCGAGGACGACGACGGCGGTGCTCGCGGCGCACAGCGACAGGAGCGAGCCGTCGAGCCACGAGAGGTAACCCGTCCCGTCTCCCGTTCGCTCGCCACTGGTCCGCGTCTCGCTCGCCACGACTACTCACCACCCTCCGTGAACGCGGTCCCGTCCGTGACCGGCTCGCTCCCGGGGTCGTCCACGCTCGCTCGCCGCCGGATCGTCTCGTCGTCCACCGCGTCGAGAACCGCATCGGTACCCGCGGCCTCGACGAGCCGGTCGACGTCGATCGCTTCGACGACTCGGTCCACGCCGACCACGTCGACGAACGTCGCGAGCCCGTCGGCCGCGCGCTCGGTCGCCTCGGATTCGTCGACGCAGGTCTCGAACGCCTCCTCGACGTAGCCGTCGCGGAGGTCGGCGACGGCGTCGTCGTCGTCGAGGTCGTGGTCGTCCGCGAGCTCGTTCTCGAACCACTCCCGCCACCGGTCGCGCTCGGCCCACTCGCCGGTGAACTCGCTCGCCCGCCGGAGCCAGTCGTACTCGGGCGCGACGCCGCCGGTGAGGCCGCGGTCGCGACGCCGGTCCTCGATGAGCGCTCGTGCGACGTACGCGCCGTTCCCCGCCGCGACGATGGCCTGCGCGCTCCGTGCCGCCGACGGCGACGCGACGTACAGCCCGTCGATGGGCGTCCGGCCGTCGTCGTCCGCGTACGCCGGGTCGAAACGCTCCTCGGCCTCGCCGTGGTGCTCGTGCTCGACGAACAGCTCGCCGTCGGCGTCCGCCGAGAGCGGCCGCAGGTACGAGCCGTCGTACCACGCGGCCGCGACGACGTCGGTCGCCAGGACGGTCGTTCCCTCCTGCGTTCGAACGCGGAAGCGAGCGTCGTCACAGCCCTCAACGCGTCCGCCATCCACATCGCCCGCACCGTCGTCCGCGTCGCCGTCCGCATCGTCACCGGCGCCGCGCTCAGCGTCGTCTTCGGGGAGTGGCTCGACCGCGTCGACGAGCTCCTCGACGCGGCGCGCGCCCATCTCGGCGACGTGCGCGTGCATGAGGTCGTGGAAGACGTCGACGTCGACGCCGCCGGGGAACCCGAGGTAGTTCTCGAGGTACGCGCACCGCCGGAGCGCCGAGCTCCCGCGGTCGAAGACGACCGTCTCCAGCCCGTACCGTGCCGCGAACACCGCCGCGGCCGACCCGGCTGGACCGCCGCCGACGACGACCACGTCCGCAGCGTCCGTCCCATCGCCCGTCGTTCCGGTGGCGTCCGAAGCCGCGCCGGGGGTCGAGTCCGTCATGGTCAGAGCTTGGACTGCAGTTGTCTGGTGACGAGCTCGTCGTCGAGGAGCGACTCGGGCCCGGAGAGATGGACGAGCGGGGCGTTCTCGACGCGCAGCCACTCGTCTCGTCGGTCGCCGGTCACGGTGACGGTCTGACGAGCGCGCGGGACGCCGTTCCCGCGCCGCTCGTCCGTGGACTCGCGAACGGTCGCGAGCTCCACCGCGTCCGTCCGGCGCTCGCAGACGACGAGGTCGTACGCGGGGAGGTCCGGGTCGACGTCCCGCATCGCTGCACGATACCGCGCCGCCGCGTCGGCCGCGCGCTCCGCGGCCTCGTACGTCTCGAACGCGACCGACGACACCGGGTCGGGGCTGACGCCCGTCTCCTTCCCGGCGACGGCGAACGTGCCGCCGTCGGTCGCGAGGTCGGCGATCGTCTCGCGAGCCATCCGGACCGTCGCGCCCGCGTCGACGGTGGCCGTTCCGCCGCCGGCGCCATCGGTCGCGTCACCGCCGTCGGCGTCGTCGGTGTCGTCGGTCGCGGCCATCTCGGACGTCCTCCGCGACGATGTCGGTGACGCGGTCGCGGTCGAAGAGTTGTCTCCGTCGCTCATACGATTTAGGCCAACCTAAACAAATAAATGGCTTTCGATTTTTAGACCGGCCTAAACCTTCGGAGCGCTCGACGCACGGGCAGAACGTCGAATCGGCAGCGGCGACCACGGTGCGACGATGCGACCGGCGTCGGTTCGACAATCGGTCGGCCGCCCAAGCGCCGGTAGCACCGAACGCCGTCGACCGCAAGCACACCGAACGCCGTCGACAACCAGTATCGTGGTTCGACGCGAGGGGCGGCGAGAACACGCCGGGGAGTGACGTCCGAAGCCGTCGTTCAGCGGTCGGTCGCTGGGGAAACCCGAGTCAGTCCCGTAGCGGCACTGCGTCCGACGGAGTCCCGGAGTGCGTCGAGCGTGGAGCAGAGAGACGTGGGACGCGGTCCGGGGCGTCTCCGTCAGTCCAGTACCGGTTCGCTGACCGCCTTCGTCTCGACGGCGCCGTTCCCGCCGACCGTGACGCGATGGTCGCAGTACTCGAACGCGAGGGTGGCGTCGTCCGCCGCCGAGTCGACGAACGCGACGACAGCGTCCGGGTCGATCGTGTCGAGGAGCGGGGGGAGTTCCGTGTGCGACTGACCTGTCGCGTCCGCGACCGCCGTGACGATGTCGTGAATCGGGTTCATACCCAACAGCAAGATTCCGGGCTACTTAGAGACTGCAACTTTGAACTGTTAACCGGTTTTCACAGAGTGAGAATTCGGAGACGGCGGTACCACCGGGTGGCAGTTCCCCTCCGGTCGAATCCCTCAACAGCTATCCGCTGGCATTACCCACACGTCACGTCAGCACGGCACGTGCCGCGAACAGGAGGTTCTCCTTGCGCTCGCGCACCCGCCGGTAGAAGTACTGCATCCACTTGCTCCCGTACGGCACGTACTGGTAGACGTCGACGCCCTCTGCAGCGAGGTCGCGCTGTGCGTCCTCCCGCACGCCCATCAGCATCTGGATCTCGTACGGCGTCCCGTGCTCCTCGTGGAGGTCGCGAGCGTGCTCTATCATCGCCGGGTCGTGACTCCCGACAGCGACGCCGTCCTCGAAGTGCTCGAACGCGTACGCGATGAGCTCCCGGTAGGACTCGTCGACGCGAGCCTTGTCCGTGTACGCGACCGACTTCGGCTCGTCGTACGCGCCCTTCACGAGCCGGACCTTCCCCGGGAGCCCCGCGAGCCGTTCCAGGTCGTCGCTCGTGCGCTTGAGGTTCGCCTGGATGCAGACGCCGACGTTCCCGTCAGTTTCGAGCGCGTGCCGTTCGAACGCGTCGAGCGTGACGTCCGTCGTCTCGTGGTCCTCCATGTCGATCCAGACGAAGACGCCGCGTTCGGTGGCGGCCTCGACGATCCGCGCGAGGTTCTCCTCGAACACCTCGTCGCGGATACCCAACCCGATCTGACTGGGTTTCACCGAGACGCAACCGTCGACGTCGCTCGCTGCGAGGTCCTTCGCGAGCGAGATGTAGGCGTCAGCGTCCGCGTCGGCGGGCTCGCGGTCGTGATAGTGCTCGCCGAGGAGGTTCAGGATGACGGAGACGTCGTCACGGTTCGTCTCGGCCGCGTGGTCGAGTGCGGTCGCGGGCGTCTTCCCCGCGACGAAGTTACTCGCAATCGGCGGGATCATGCACGAACACGATGGCCGTGTCGAGGTATAGGGGTACCCGACCAGCCGTTTCAAGCCGGAGGCTTCAGTAAATAACGTTCACGGGCGTTTACCGCCGTCCTCCGGCGATTTTCGCGAGATTCCGACCATGGTCGGGCGGTACTATAGGCCTATAGTTCATAATTGAATCTGCATACCGCTATGGCACCTGATGACAAGCGCGGAAAGGTTCGCAGAGACGTACTGAAGGGCGTGGGCGTCGGCAGTATCGGACTGCTCGCCGGCTGTGTCACCTCGACAGAAGAGACCGAGACCGAAGGCGACGGGGGAGACGGCGGCGGCGATGGCGGCGACGGCGACGACGGTGGCGACGGTGGCGACGGCGGGAGCATGGGCCCGTACCAGATCGGGATGGTCGACTCCGTCACCGGGTCGCTGTCCGCGTTCGGGCAGCGCAACCAGCGCGGGAAGGACCTCGCGCTCGCCGACGTCAACGCCGAAGGTATCGGCGGCCGCGACCTCGAGATAATCGTCGAGGACTCCCAGTCCCAGAGTCAGGCGGGCGTCTCCGCCGCACAGAAGCTCGTGAACCAGGACGAGGTCCCGTTCGTCGTCGGCGCCGTCGGCTCCGGCGTCTCGCTGGCGATCTACCAGTCCGTCATCCAGAACACGGACGTCGTCCAGCTCAGTCAGAACTCCACGAGTCCCGCACTCAGCGACTTCTCGGGCCTCCTCCGGATGAGTCCGACCGGTCGCGTGCAGTCCGGCGCGCTCGCGGACATCATGGCCGACGACGGCCACGACTCGGTCGCGATCACGTGGATCAACAACGACTACGGCCAGGGCATCACGGACGCGTTCACCGAGGCGTGGGACGGCGACGTCGCGTACAACCAGAGCCACGACCAGGGACAGTCGTCGTACTCCAGCGTCGTCTCCGGGATGGCGAACTCCGGCGCGGACGCCTGGCTGTTCATCACGTACCAGCCGGAGTTCACGACGATGGCGCAGGAAGCGTACTCGAGCGGGTACGAGGCGCAGTTCTACGGCGCCGACTCCGTGAAAGGCCCCGAAGTCCTGAACAACACGCCCGAAGGCAGCCTCAGCGGCATGAAGGTCGTCGCGCCGAGCGCCGCCATCGACCAGGACAACTACCAGCAGTTCGCCTCGCGGTTCGAGGACGAACACGGGAGCGCGCCGACGGCGTGGTCCGCGTACGCGTACGACTGCATCATCACGGCAGCGCTCGCCATCCACACCGCGAGCGACTTCTCGCCGAGCGCACTCCAGGACACCGTTCGCGACGTGACGCGCCCAGAAGGCGAACAGGTCTCGACGTACGCGGAAGCGGTGGAGGTCCTCGGCGAGGACGGCTCCGCGTCCGACATCGACTACCAGGGCGTGTCCGGCCCCATCGACTTCGACGAGAACGGGGACCCCGCCGGGTTCCTCCAGATATTCACCGTCGAGGACCACGAGTACGTCACGACGGGCACCATCTCCTCGGAGTAACACCCCTCCGACAATGTCCGTTCTCGAATACGCTGCGAACGGGTTGGTGTTCAGTAGCATCATCGTCCTCGCGAGCATCGGGCTCTCGCTCGTGTACAGCATCGCGAACTTCGCGAACTTCGCGCACGGCGACACGATGACCGTCGGCGCGTACGCGACCCTCGTCACGTTCGGCGCCGTCGGCACGCTCGGCGGCGTCGTCCTCGGCATCCCCTACGGGTTCTTTGTCGCGTTACTCGTCGGGGTCGTCGTCGCGGCGCTCGTCGCGGTCGTCACGCACAAGGTGATCTACGAGCCGATAGACCTGGACTCCATCGGACTCCTCATCACGAGCATCGGGGTGGCGTTCGTCTACCGGGCGACGATACGGCTCGGGTTCGGCGCGGACTTCACCGAGTTCGGCATCCAGGTCCTGCGCCCCATCGAGTGGCTCATCCCGTACGGCGTCCGCGTGACGCTGCACGACGTCGCCATCGTCGGGTCCGCGGTCGTGCTCGTCGCCGGCCTGCACACGCTCCTGCAGTACACCGACCTCGGCCGGAAGATGCGCGCGACCGCCGACAACCCGGACCTGGCGCGCGTCTCCGGTATCCGCACGAACCGCATCGAGATCTGGACCTGGATCATCGGCGCCGGGCTCGCCGGCGCCGGCGGCGGCTTCCTCGGGTTGTTCAACCAGCTGTCGCCCCGGATGGGGTTCGACATCCTGCTCGTCGTGTTCGCCGCGGTCATCCTCGGCGGCATCGGCTCCGTCTACGGCGCGATGCTCGGCGGGTTCCTCATCGGGATGATCAACCAGATGACGCCGCTGCTCTCTGACGTCGGCATCCCCATCGGTATCGAGTACGCGAACGCCGTCGCGTTCGTCATCATGGTCGTCGTGCTCCTCGCACGTCCCACGGGCATCGTGGGGGAGGCCGCGTCATGACCGAACGCGCGACCTTCCTCGGCGACCCACGCGGGTACGTCGGGGAGATGACGGCCGCCGAGAAGGGCGTCGCCGGCTTCGTGCTCGTCCTCATGGCGCTGCTGTTCTACGGGCTCGTCACCGGCGGGCTCGGCCCCGCGTACTTCATGTACCTGCTCGGGCTCGTCGGGATGTACATCCTCCTGAGCTTCGGGCTGAACGTCCAGTGGGGGTACACGGGCCTCATCAACTTCTCCGTCGCGGCGTTCTTCGGTCTCGGCGCGTACGGGACCGCGCTCCTGACCGCGGACTCCTCGCCGATCGCCGGCGGGTTCAACCCGCTGATCGGGCTCGTGCTCGGCCTCGTGCTCGCGGCAGTCCTCGCGGTCATCATCGGGATTCCGACGCTACGGCTGCGCACGGACTACCTCGCGATCGCGAGCCTCGGCCTGGCGGAGGTCGTCCGCCTCCTCATGCTGAACGAACGCTGGTTGACGAACGGGAGCGCCGGACTCCGCGGCATCCCCGGGTTCTTCGAGGGCTGGCCGGTCCTCGCGACGTTCCCGGAGACGATGCCGGGGCTCCGCTTCCAGGAGTTCCAAGTCGGCGTCCCCGGTATCTGGACGACGAATGTCCTCGGATTCACGCTCGGGCAGTCGTTCTGGCAGGCGCTCCTGAACGTCGTCGTCGTCGCGGTGTTCGTCGGCGTCGTCTACCTGCTCCTGCGGCACGTCCACCAGAGCCCGTGGGGGCGCGTCCTCCGGACCATCCGGAGCGACGACGACCTCGCGGAGGCGCTCGGGAAGGACACGTACGCGTTCAAGATGCAGTCGTTCGTGCTCGGGAGCGTCATCATGGCGCTCGCCGGCGTGTTCTACGCGCACCTGAACCTGTTCGTGAGTCCCGGCGACCTCCAACCCATCAACACGTTCTACGTCTGGATCGCGGTCATCCTCGGCGGGAGCGGGTCGAACCGCGGTGCGATGTTCGGCGGGTTCGTCATCATCGCCATCCAGGAGGGGACGCGCTTCCTCGGTGGAGCACTCCCCGACACGTTCCCGGTGGACTTGCCATCGCTCTTGAGCGTCGTCGAGTCCACGTACGCGACCATCGTCGGGAACTTCGCGAGCACGCGACTGCTCGCGGTCGGCGTCATCATCATCCTCGTGATGCGCTGGCGGCCGGAGGGCGTCCTGCCGCCCCAGCGCGAACTCATCTGGCCGAGCGCGCTCGCCGACGCGGACGTCCCGGGTCGCAAGGCCGCTCGCCAGGCGAAGGTCACGGACAACAACAACGAGACCGGGTCGGTTCACGACCCCGATTCGCTCGACGACGCGACCGAGGACGCGACCGACGAGGCAGGCGGGGACGCGCCACCGTCCGGCGACGACGTGCAGGCGAACGGCGGGTCGCCCGACCGGGACGCGACGGCCGGCGATGCCGCCGACGGTCCAGCGGACGACACCGCGTCGAACGGAGGTGGTCGCGATGAGTGAAGGACAGACGGCGGAACGACTCCGCGACGGCCCGAACATGGAGAAGGAGGACGTCGTCCTCGAGGTCGACACCCTCCGGAAGACGTTCGGCGGCCTCGTCGCGACCGACAACGCGTCCTTCCAGGTGGAACGCGGGACCATCACGGGCCTCATCGGGCCGAACGGCGCCGGGAAGTCGACGCTGTTCAACCTCATCACGGGGTTCTACGAGCAGGACTCCGGGAACGTCCGCGTCAACGGCGCGGACGTCACGAACGCCGAACCGCACGAGGTCGCCGACCACGGCCTCATCCGGACGTTCCAGACCCCGCGGAAGCTCGAAGGGATGACCGTCCGGGAGGCGATGCTTGTCGGCCCGCAAGCGCAGGACGGCGAGTCGTTCATCTCGCTGTTCACGAACCCCCGCGGCGTCCACGAGCAGGAGAAACAGAACCTCGAGGACGCCCAGCGCATCCTCGAGGAGTTCGAGATCGGGCATCTGGCGACGCAGGCCGCGACCGACCTCTCCGGCGGCCAGATGAAGCTCGTCGAGCTCGCTCGCGCGATGCTCGCCGAACCCGAGGTGCTCCTGCTCGACGAACCGGTCGCGGGCGTCAACCCGACGCTCGCGAACAAGCTCCGCGAGCAGATCGCGCGCCTGAACGAGGAGGGCGTGACGTTCTGCATCATCGAACACGACATGGACTTCATCATGAACCTCGCAGACCCCATCATCGTCCTCGACCAGGGGAGCGTCCTCGTCGAGGGGACGCCCGACGCCGTCCGGAACGACGACCGCGTCATCGACGCGTACCTCGGAGGGGCCGACCAATGACTGTCGCAGCGTTGCGTTGCGGAGGGCCGGGCGAATGAGCGCGAGCACTGGCGTCATCGAGCGCGACGCCGACGAGGACGTCGTCCTCTCGGTCGAGAACGTCGACTCGGGGTACGGCGACGTCCAGGTGCTCGACGACCTGTCGATGACGCTCGCACAGGACGAGATCGCGTGCCTCGTCGGGCCGAACGGCGCCGGGAAGTCGACGGTCCTGAAGACCGTCTTCGGGATGTTGACGCCGTGGGAAGGCCACGTGCGGTACCACGGTGACGACATCGGCGGGATGGCGCCCGAGGACATCGTCCGCACCGGCATCGGGTACGTCCCGCAGACCGAGAACGTGTTCGGGAACCTCACCATCGAGGAGAACCTCCGCATGGGCGGTGTCGCGCGGAGCGACGACCTCGACCCCGTCATCGACGAGCTCTACGACCGGTTCCCGCTGCTCACCGAGAAGCAGTCCGCGAAGGCGCGGACGCTCTCGGGCGGGCAGCGGCAGGTGCTCGCGTTCGCGCGAGCGCTCGTGATGGAGCCGGACGTGCTCCTCATCGACGAGCCGTCGGCGGGACTGGCGCCGAACACCGCGGACGAGGTGTTCGCGGACGTCCAGGCCGTGAACGAGCTCGGCACCGCCATCCTGATGGTCGAGCAGAACGCCCGGAAGGGCCTCGCCATCAGCGACAAGGGCTTCGTGCTCGACCAGGGTACCGTCGCGTACGCCGACGACGCCGACGGTCTGCTCGACAACCCCGAGGTGTCGCGGCTCTACCTCGGCGGCTGAGTCGCTCACACGCGCTCGTTTTGGGTCTTCTTTCCTCGAACCGGTCGAGTCCTCGGGCGTCTCGAAGCGCCTGGGATCAGGCCTCTGGCGTCTCGAACCGTTCGAGCGTCAGGTCCGTCGTGTCGAGCTCGTAGTAGCTGCGCCAGGCGGCGTCGAGGCCGACGACGCGCGTGTCGCGGTACGTCATCTCCAGGTGCTCGTGGTGGTGTCCGACGAGACAGAGGTCGGGGTCGAGCGCGTCGAGGATATCGTCCACCTGATCGCAGCCGGGGTCGTAGTGCTCGTACTGGAGGAGGCCGTTCGGCGCCTCGTGCGAGAGGAGGACGTCGACGTCCTCGAGGCGTTTCGCCGCCTCGACGTCCTCGTGGACGAAGTGCCGGCGGCGGTCGCCGTGGAGGTGCGCTCGCGGTTTGTCGTACTGCGTCGGCGCGAAGTTCCCGGAGACCCCCGCGAACCGGACGCCTTCGAGGTCGACGGTCGTGCTATGGAGGAGGTTCGCGTTCTCGACCGCCGGTGGTCGGTCGCCCGCGCGGAGCGCCTCGATGACGTCCAGGTCCTCGTTGTTCCCCGCGATGAACCACGTCGGCACGGGGAGGTCGTAGTGCATGAGGTCGCCGAGCTGGAGCGCCGTCGTCGCGTCCGAAGCATCGTACGCGGAGCGGAGCGCTCGTCGCCGGTCCGGTTCCACCGCGTGTGCGTCGCCGAGGACGAGCATCTGGTAGAGAACACCGTTCGGTCCCCTTTAGCGTTGATATGTCGCGGGAAGCGCTCCACGACCGGTGGCTCGACCGTCAGTGCCCGCAACGGTATAGCTAAGCGGCCGCGAACCGTACCTATCGCAGTTATGCCACCCGAACAGCCCGAAGACCACGGGACCGGACGATGGGAGCCGGTCTCCGCCGAGAACTTCGGCGCCGCCCTCGGTGACCCGAGTCGTCGAAACGTCCTCTTCCACCTCAAACGCCATCGAACAGCCTCGTTCGACGACCTCGTCGACGTGGTCGTCGCGACGGTCCCGTCGCGAACCGCCGCGGACGCCGACGAGGGACGGGCCGCCGTCGCGAGCGCGCTCTTTCACCTCCACCTCCCGAAGCTCGAACTCCTCGGCGTCGTCGACTGGAACGGCGACAGGAACGACGTGGTGCTGCGTGCGGACCCCGACCGGCTCGCGGAATGGCTCGAACTGTCCTTCGCGGAGTCAGTCCACGGCGCGACCGGAACGAACGACGTCGCGGTGCTCGGCGATACCGACGGAATCGAGGTGCTGTTCGTCGACGACTACGCACCGCTCCTCGAGGTCATCGTCGACCAGTTCGCGGCCGAGCACGACGACATCTCGGTGACGACCGCGTCGAACCCCGAGAGTGCGCTCGATGCGCTCGAATCCACCGTGTTCGATTGCATCGTCAGCGACTACGACATGCCGGGGTCGAGCGGGCTCGACTTCCTGAAGGCGATCCGTCGCGTCGACGAGACCGTGCCGTTCGTCATCTACACCGGGAAGGGAACCGAGAAGACGCGTATCGAGGCGGAGGACCACGGCGTGACCGCGTACCTCCAGAAGCGCGGTGGCGCAGCGCAGTTCGACCTGCTCGCGGACCGCATCCGACAGGTCGTCGCGGAGTACCGGAACGGGACGTATCCCGCGAGCTGACAGCTCGCGTCAGGCGTCGTCGTAGCCGTCGGCGCCGGTCGCGCGGAGGTACTCCTCGAGGAGGACGGGGAACTGGCCGCCGCGGACGTACCGGAGCCCGAACTCGTCCGCCCACGAGATGATGCCGCGGTCCTCCGTGACGACGCCCGCGTTCAGTTCGCGAGCGAGCACGAGGAGGTCGAAGTCCTCGCGGGAATCCAGGACGCCCTTCCGGAGCGCTCGCCGGTACTTGTCCCGCATCGACGAGAGGATGTGGTCGACCTCCGTCATGTAGTCGCCGTCCTCGCCGGTCCGGTTCGCCGTTATCGCCTCCGGGTCGAGCTGCTCGACCTCGCGGAGCGCCTCCTCGCTCACGCGGAGTCCGCGGTCGACGCGGTCGCTCATCTCGTCGATGAAGTCGTACACGATGTTCGCTGGAATCGTCACCCCGTAGCGGTCGGGGGACTTCCGCACGACCCACGTGTCGAGTCGCTCGAACACCTCGTCGCTCACGTCGCGGTCGCGGAGCATCGCCGCGAGCTCGTCGTGGATCGACGGCGGCATGTGACACGAGATGTTGAGTTCGAGGCGCGCCGTCGCCACCAGGTCGAGGAGGCGGAGGATGGCGTCCTCCATCGACTCGTCCTCGCGCCGAATCGCTTCCGTGATGAACAGCGAGGTGTCGAGGACGAACTGCTGGCGCGGCAATTCTCCGGACATACGTGGACGTAGGTGGTCGGAGAGTAAATGGTTCGTGGCGATTTCGGCGTGCACGCCCGCGCCAGGAGCCTGGGGCGGCCCGACCTTTTTCGTCCAGGCCATCGTCGGTACGGTATGGACGAGCAGGCGGTGTTCGAGCGACTGGACTCGAACGCGGACCGTCCCGACGAGCTCCTCGAGCACTTCCGGTCGCGGACGGTCGCGGGCCGGGACGCGCTCGTCCTCACGGATACGCGGCACGGCGTGGAGCGCGGCACGGTCGCGTTCCCCGACGCCGACGTCCTCGTCCGCGGGTACCCGAGCATCCCGCGGGTCCTTCACCTCGACGCGGGCATCGAGTCGTTCTTCGCGGACGCCGAGGACGACGGGACGGTCGAGTCGGTCGTCGTCGAGGAGAAGCTCGACGGATTCAACGTCCGCGTCGCGCGCGTCGACGGCGACGTGCTCGCGTTCACGCGCAGCGGCTTCGCGTGCCCGTTCTCGACCGCTCGCGCTCGCGAGTGCCTGGACGTCGACGCGTTCTTCGACGCGCACCCAGAGCGCGTGCTCTGTGCTGAGCTCCTCGGTCCGGAGACGCCGTACACGACGCACGACTACGGCGACGTCGCGTCGAGCACGCTCCGCGTGTTCGGCGTCCGCGACCGCGAGACGGGCGCGCCGCTGTCGGTCGCGGAGCGCCGCGCGATCTGCGAGCGCTTCGGGTTCGAGCAGCCGCGCTCGTTCGGCGAGTTCCCGGTCGCGACCAGCACCGGCGACGACACCGGACGGGGAGCAGATGACGAGCGGGACGCCGCGACCGCGGTCGCCGACGCGACCGAGGCGCTCGACGCCGCGGGCCGCGAAGGCGTCGTGATGAAGACCCCCGACGCCCGCAGGGCGGTGAAGTACACCACGGAAGCGATGCATCACGGCGCGCTCGCGTACGCCTTCTCGCTGCCGTTCGACTACGGCCGCGACTTCGTGTTCTCGCGGATCGTCCGCGAGGCGTTCCAAGCGCACGAGTTCGACGCGACCGACGACCGACGCCGCGAGCGCGCTCGCGGTCTCGGCGAGTCCATCCTCCTCCCGATGATCGACGCGATAGAGTCGGTCGCCGACGGCGGGACGCTCGGCGACCACCACACCGTCCGCGGCGAGCCCGACGTCGTCGAGGCGACGCTCGCGCACCTCCGCGACCAGGGGCTCGCGGTCGACGTGACGCGCGACGACCGCCACGGCGCCGAGCGCGTCGTCGAGTTCCGGAAACGCGCCGAGGCATCCACCGACCGGATCGCGTACTACCTCGACGGCGGCACCGTCGACGAGTGACCCGGCCGCAAGCGCCGCAGTCGGCTCAGACGTCTTCGAGGGTCGCGGCCCCGAACGGCGTCGAGAAGTCGTCGCACCAGACGCCGACGCCCATCGCACCGTCGACGTCGACACCAGCGGGGAGAGTCTGCGCGAACGTGCCCGTCTTGGTCATCTCACCGCCGTCAGCGCCGCCGTCGATCGGGATGCGCTCGCCAGCGTCGATATCGGCCCTCGTGTCCGGGTCCGGGTCGGGCGTCAGGTAGCAGTAGACGTCGGGGCCCTGCGTCTGCTCGTACTCGCGGAACTGGAGGAAGTACCCGGCGTCGTCGCGTGCGAGCTCGACCGTCCCGCGACACTCGTGGTTCGCCTTCCCCCGGAACGACCCGCGCTTCAGCACCGTCGCACCGCCGCTGCCGGCGTCGCCGTCGGTTCCCGTTCCGTCGTCCATGCCGCCGTCGCTCCCGCTGCCACCGCCGTCGCTCCCGCTGCCACCGCCGTCGCTCCCGCTGCCATCACCACCGGCGTCGGCGCTCGTCGACTCCCCGGCGCCGCCGACGCGGTCCTCGTTCTCGGCCGTCGCGCGCTCCGGCGCGAACAGCTCCCACCCGAGGTAGCCACCACCGCCCAGTACCGTCGCACCGCCGAGAACGCCGAGGAGCGTGCGTCGCTGCATACACGACCAGACGCCACCGGACGTGAAAGCGATTCTTCAAACTCCGTCTAGAGTTCGTCCCCCATCCGGCTGGAATCCGTCGCAAGGATGCACTGAACCCCTCTTCGTCGCTTGTCTCCTCGTCCCGCCTCGCGGCGGCGAAGAAGTTACCCGGAACGCCTCGGTACGACGAGAGGATGCGGATGAACCGACGCGACGTCCTGTGTGGGCTCTCCGCGGGGCTCTCCGGCCTTGCCGCGGGCTGTATCACCGGTTCTCCGGCCACCGACGATGACGCCGCCCGTACGACGGTCGTCAAAACGACGGACGTGACGGCGACCGGTTCGAACGGGAGCGCCGAAGCGACGACCGACGAGTCCACGTCCGCGGGAACGACGTCGTCGCCAGACGTGGCCATCGAACCGCGGGAGACGACCGCCGTAATCGAGAGCTACGAGGCCACGGTTCGTCTGGACGTGACCGTCGATGGTGGAACGCTCGCGGACGCGAGCTGGGAACCGATCGAGCAACCCGACGGCTCTACCGTCGGTATCCTCGACTACGACGACTACGTGAAGATCCACGTCGACACCGCGGGCGAGTACGCGATCCAGGTGACGGCGTCGTTCGACTCCGGGTCGCGCGTTCGCGACGTCGCGACGATCCACGCGACGAAACCGACGACCGGGGGAACACCCACCGAGGAATCGTCGACGAGCGTCGGACTCAGGCGACCCGCGTCCCGTCCTTGAACACGGCGTCGACGGTGTTCTCGCCGAACTGGTAGGGGACGTGGACGTGACTGGGAGCGTCGACGATCGCCATGTCCGCGGGTGCGCCCACGTCGAGTCGGCCCCTGGCGGGGCGGTCGAGCGCGAGCGCGGCGTGCTCGGTCGCGGCGACGAGCGATTGCGCGGGCGTCATCCCCATCTCGACGCAGCACAGCGACTGCGCGAACCCCATGGAGCGACTGTGACAGTTCGGATTGAAGTCAGTCGCGACCGCGACCGGCGCGCCGGCGTCCAGCATCTCTTGAGCGTCCGCGTACTCCGCGCCGAGCCCGAACGCGGTCCCGGGGAGGACGACCGGGACGACGTCGTTCTCGACGAGCCCGTCGACGTCGGCTCGCGTGGAGTGCAGGAGGTGGTCCGCGCTCGTCGCGCCGACCTCGGCGGCGAGTTCCGTCCCGCCGATGTGCGCGAGCTCCTCCGCGTGCACCTTCGGCGTCAAGCCGGCGTCAACGCTGGCTTCGAGCACGCGCCGGGACTGCTCGACGCCGAAGACGCCCTCCTCGCAGAAGACGTCGCAGAACTCCGCGACGCCCTGGTCGGCGACGGCCGGGAGCTGCTCGTCGACGACCGCGTCGACGTACGCGTCGGTGTCCATCCCCTCCGGGACGGCGTGCGCGCCCATGAACGTCGGGACGACGTCCACCGCGTGCGTCTCGGCGGCCGTCTCGATCGCCGACAGGAGCTTCAGTTCGGTCTCGGTGTCGAGCCCGTACCCGGACTTCACCTCGACCGTGGTGGACCCGTACGCGAGCATCGCGTCCAGGTGCTCGCGGAGGTTCGCGACGAGTTCGTCCTCGGTCGCCTCGCGGACCGCGCGGACCGTGCGGAGGATGCCGCCACCCTCCTCGAGAATCTCCTGGTACTGCTTGCCGCGGAGCTTCGCCTCGAACTCGTCGCTCCGGTCGCCAGCGAACACCGCGTGCGTGTGCGGGTCCACGAACCCCGGGACGACCGACTGGCCGGTCGCTTCGTACGCCGTCTCGGCGTTCTCGGGCGGATACTCGCGGCACACGTCGTCGCTCGGGCCGACCATCGCCACCTCGCCGTCGACCACGGCGACGCCCGCGTTCTCGTGGACCGCGAGGAGGTCGTCGCCGGCGTCGCCGCCCGGCCACGCGCCCTCGCGTTTCCCGACGACGACCTCCGCGGCGTCGTGGACGACGGTCTCGGCGCGAGCCATCAGTCCTCGCCTCCGGCCCTGTCCCGCATCGGGACCGCGACCCCGCTCCGCTCCGCCTCGTCGATCGCCTCCTCGTACCCGGCGTCAGCGTGCCGGATGACGCCCATCCCCGGGTCGGTCGTGAACACGCGCCGGGCCTTCTCCGCGGCGAGTTCGGTGCCGTCGAGGACGACGTGATTGTTCGTGTGCAGCGAGTTCCCGATGCCGACGCCGCCGCCGTCGTGGACGCTGACGATGTCCGCCCCCGATGCGGTGTTCAGGAGCGCGTTCAGTATCGGCCAGTCGGCGACCGCGTCCGTCCCGTCCTGCATCGCTTCCGTCTCGCGATTGGGTGAGGCGACGGAGCCCGCGTCGAGGTGGTCGCGCGTCACCACGACCGGCGCGTCGATCTCGCCGCTCGCGACGAGTTCGTTGATGCGGAGCGCGAACAGCGCACGCTCGGTCAGCTCGGCGTCCTCGTCGACGTGCGTCGCGTCGAGCGGCGTCTCGCTCACGGGCGTCGTCTCGTACCCGAGCCAGCACACCCGACTCGGGAGCCCCTGGAACGACACCTGGTCGCGAGCGAGGTCGATCCATCGCGCGAGGTCGTCCTTCTCCGGGAACAGTTCGAGCACGGCCTCGTCGGTCCGCGCGATGTCGTCCTCGTTCCCGGAGAGCGCCGCCCAGCGGAACGGTCCCTTGCCGCGACAGAACAACGGCCGGATGTACGCGGGCACGAACCCGGGGAAGTCGAACGCGGTCTCGAACCCGCGGTGTTCCTTGACCTGCCCGCGAATGTTGTTCCCGTACTCGAACGCGACCGCGCCGCGGTCCTGCATGTCGAGGATGCCCTGAACGTGGCGCTCCATCGTGTCGAGACTGGCTTCGACGTACGCGTCGGGGTCCTCGCGACGGAGTTCGTCCGCCTCGTCGACGGTGGAGCCGCTCGGATAGTAGCCCTCGAGTTCGTCGTGCGCGCTCGTCTGGTCCGTGACGACGTCCGGGACGAAGTCGCGTTCGAGCATCCCCTCGAACATGTCCGCGGCGTTCATGTGCAGGCCGATACTGAGGGGTTCGTCGTTCGCGGCCGCGTCCTCGGCCATCGCGATGGCCTCGTCGAGGTCGTCGGTCTTCTCCATGCAGTAGTCGGTCTCGATGCGGCGGTCGATGCGGTCTTCGTCGACCTCGGCGGCGATACAGACGCCGTGGTTCATCGTGACCGCGAGCGGTTGCGCGCCACCCATCCCACCGAGGCCGGCGGTGACGGTGACGGTGCCACGCAGCCCCTCGCTCTCGGGGAAGTGCTGGCGGGCGGCCTCGGCGAGCGTCTCGAACGTCCCCTGGATGATGCCTTGCGTGCCGATGTACGCCCACGACCCCGCGGTCATCTGCCCGTACATGATCTTCCCCTCGGCCTCGAGTTCGTGGAAGTGCTCCCAGTCGTCCCACGCGCCGACGAGGTTCGAGTTCGCGATGAGGACGCGCGGTGCGCGCTCGTGGGTCTCGAACCGACCGACCGGCTTCCCGGACTGCACGAGCAGCGTCTCCTCGTCGTCGAGGTCGCGAAGTTCCGCCATGATGGCGTCGTACGCGTCCCAGCTCCGGGCCGCACGGCCGGTGCCGCCGTACACGACGAGGTCCTCGGGGGCCTCGGCGACCTCGGGGTCGAGGTTGTTGTTCAGCATGCGGAGCGCGGCCTCCTGCCGCCAGCCCTCGCACTCGATGTCGGTGCCGGTCGGTGCGCCTTCGTACTCGCGGTACTGGTCGCTCACGTCGCCGACGTCCAGGTTCCCGCCGCCTGCGTTATCAGCCATACAAGTGACTTCGACGGGGAGCACGTTGGACATTCACCCACCATGAGGAGAGGGGTTTAAATACAGTAGTGGGTTTCGGTTCGTGATGCCGGCCACCTGCCCAAGGTCGCCGTCGACGAGGCATGGACGTTCGAAGGCCGAAGGTTCGCGAGCGTCGAGTAGCCTCCTCTCGACGGTACGCCGGTAAGACCGTATTTCCGGACCGTTCACCGAGCGAGTCATTCGCGACCACGTGCGTCATAATCCTCTCGTACCGGTTCGACCACCAGCTCGTTCCGAGCACCCCTGTCGCCGTTTCTCACCCGTTTCAACGTCGCTCGCCGAGCGGGAGTGTAGCGCTCCGTTGACGAACATGAAGTGTAGGTTACTGAGAACGCCACACATCTATCAAGTTTATAACAATCAGGTTGGCCGGTGAACGAGAGGCCATGCCATTCACGCGAAGGTCGGTCCTGGTCGGGACAACCGCGCTGGCAGCACTGGGCGACAGCCTCTGGACGCTCGGTCCGGATCACACCGACGAACAGACACGCAACAGCGTCGGCGTTGCCATCGGAGTCAACGACGCGCAGGAGTTCCGCGGGCTCAGTGGAACCGTCACCCTCGAACGCGTCCGCGACCCCTGGCAGCCCGGGAACAGCGATGGAGACCAAGGCAACGGGAACGGCGGTGGCAATGGTAACGGAAACGGTAACGGCGACGGCAACGGTGGCGGGAACGGTAGCGGGAACGGCAACGGTGGCGGGAACGGCAACGGGAACGGTGGCGGGAACGGCAACGGCGACGGGAACCAGGGTCCGCCGGGGAACGACGTGCTGCACGTGACGTCGGCGCTGCGTCGGGGAACGTCCGAGCCGATGAAGACGTTCGATATCGGGTTGTCGCTCCTCGACGTCAGCGACCGAGAGCTCACGGTCGGCGACATCGCGGGATACGGCGGCGATGGTCCCGGGTTCGCGTACGACTGGGGGGCGACCGAGTCCGACGTCGTCGGCGTCGATACCGACCACGAGGGAGTCGGGTCGCCCGACGACGTCTGGATGTTCCTCGACACGGATCCGGAGAACGAGCGTTCGAGCTCGAACGGCCCGTGGCCGCAGTTCAGGGATTCGCAGGCGGTGTTCAGGACCATGTACGCGGATCGAAACGATGCCACGGGCGGGTTCGCCGAAAACTGGGATGTCGGGCAGTGGAACACGCGCGACGTGACCGCCGAGTTCGAGTCGTCTGACTGGAAGAAGCTGAACCTCGAAGAGCGACGGTTCGACCGCATCGACGAGGAGGACGGCGTGACAATCTACGAGGACGCGCTCGTCGTCGGCGTCGGCATCAGTCGCGGCGACCCGTACTACGGTCCGTCCACGCTCGATTCGTACTATCGAGACCTCACGCTCGCCGGGACGACCTACGAGTTCCCCGCCACGCTCGAACGGGGGCGGGGAAGACCGAGGTGAGACCGGGGCCGTCGCCCGGATTTATGTCGACGCGTCGGGAAGGGCCGGTATGGAAGACGTGGACTTCGACGAACTCGTCGCCTCGCTGACGCTCCGCGAGGAGAACGCCGCGTTGAAGAGCTACCAGAACACCGTCGCGGTCGCCTGTCCGGCGTGCGACGACCCGTTCGACGACCTCGTCGTCTGCAAGGAGAACCCGACGAGCCTCAACCTCTCCCGGCAGCTCGACCTCTGCGTCGGGAGCGTCGACGACAACGCGGTTATCTTCACGCACAAGCGCTGAGTCGCGACGCTGGCGAGTGCGTTCCGCTCGAAGGCGGGTTCGAGGAGCTCAATCCGGTCAGGAGACTCCAGTGGACGACGGGTTCGTCAGGGGCTGAGGAGCGCCTGCACCGCGAGCAGCGCGAGTCCGCTCGTCGCGAGGAGCGCGGTGAGGACGAGCGCGATGGGTGTGCCGCCGGTACTCCGGAGGTCGTCGACGTCCACGCTGAGGCCGAGTCCCGCGAACGCGACGAGGAACAGTGCCTTGTAGGCGCGTTCCATGGTCGCAGTGGCGGCGTCGGGGACGAGCCCGGTGGACGTGAGGACGACGACCGCGAAGAACCCGAGGACGAACGTCGGGAACGACGCCCAGATCGCGCGGACCGAGCCCGCGATACCCGTCGTCTCCACGCGGTCGCCGTCCCTCTCGGTGTCGGCGTTCGCGTACCGGAGCGAGTACGCGACGACGAGGACGCCGAGGAGGAGGTTCCGCGTGAGCTTCGTAACGGTCGCCCATCGACCGGCGACGTCGCCGAACGCGAACCCGGCGGCGGTGACGGGGCCGGTGGAGAACATCGTGAGGCCAGCCCAGACGCCGAACGTCCGCTCGGTGAGCCCGAGCGCGCTCCCGACGACGGGGTACGCGAAGAGCATAGCGACGTCGAACAGGAGGATGGTGCCGGCGGCGTACGCGAGGTCGTCCTCGTTCGCGTCGATGCTCCCGGCGACGCCGACGGCGGCGGAGACGCCGCAGACGCTCGCGCCCGCGGCGAGCAACGACCCGAGTTTCCCGCGGACGCCGAAGACGGCGTTCGCGAGGCACTCGACGAGGACGAGCGTGAGGACGACGACGCCGACGACGAGCGCCGCGAGCGTCGGTCCGGTCGAGAGCAGCGTCGAGAGCGACACCCTGGCGCCCATGAGGACGATGCCGGCCTCCAGCCAGCGCGTGTGCGTCCTGACCCCGGGTGCGAGCGGGTCGGGGACGCCGACGGTGTTCGTGACGAGGAGTCCGAGCGCGACCGCGACCACGAGCTCGCTCGCGACCGGCACGGCCGACGCGGTCAGGCGGGCGAGCGCGGCGAGCGCGACGAGGAACCCGAGGCCGGGAGCTAGCTCTCGACCGCGGGAGCGAGCGCGCTCGCGACGCGGCCGCTCGCGGCCGGCCGACGGTCGCTCGGAGTCGCTGCTCGAACTGGAGATGTCTCCGCGGACGCTCGCCCGAGCGAAATGCGTGACGGTCCACCGCGGTCGCGCGCGGACGACGTCGGTCGGCTCGCGGGAGTCAGCGGCCGATGGTGCCGCGGCGCGTGACCGGCGCGTCGGGGTCGATGGCGAACGCGACGAGCGTCGCGTCCTCGCTCGCGGTGACGGTGACGCCGTCGGGGTCGGTCACGAGCGCGCTCTCGGTGTACCCGACCGACGCACCGTCGACGTCGACGGCGCCCTCGAACGCGTACAGGTACGTGTGCCACCCGTCGCGGGCGGGGAGCGTCGTCGTGGCGCCGGCGTCGAGCCTGCAGTCGTAGCAGTCGACGTCGTTCCGGACGGACGCGGGGGCGTCGGTCCCGGTCGGCCCGAACACGTGCCGCCAGTCGTTCGCGGCGGGCGCTGGGAGGGGTTCGTGCTGGATGCCGGGGTCGAGGTCGAGCGCTCGGGGGCGGACGAATATCTGGAGCATCCGCAGCGGCGGGTCGTCGGCGAGCGTCTCCTCGGCGTGCCAGAACCCGCTCCCGGCGTTCATCGCCAGCAGGTGCTCGGAGTCCGTGTCGAGGTCGTTGCCCTGCCGGTCGTCGTGACGCATCACGCCCTCGGGCACCCACGAGACGATCTCCTCGTTGCGATGCTGGTGCATCCGGATGCGCGTCCCGGGGTCCATGAAGGACTCCACGACGGTCGCGAGCGGCCCGTACCCGTGGTCGTCGTGGTCGGGGACGGCGCGGCCGGGGAAGTTGAAGTGCGTTCGGAACGCGCCCTGGTTCCGCGAGACGTCGGTTCGCTCTGCCGTGTGAACGTGCGAGCGACCGCGCGTAGACTGCGAATCGTCCATTGGGGCCCGCTAGCCGCTCGGCGCGTTTAGGGGTTTGCGCGACGGCCATCGAAGGGGGCGGTCGAGACGCGACGCGGTCAGTTCCTGTCCCAGACGCTCAGCGAGGTGGACGCCTACGGCACGCTCGACGGCGACGCGTACGACCGGGACGCCGAGCGGCTGCTCGTCGTCGCTCAGCGGTGACCGAGCCACCGCGGCGACGGGAGCGTTCGCGTCGAGAGGGCCTCAGACGTTCCGGCGCCGGTGTCCGGCGCGCCAGGCGTCGTCGAGGACGCGCTCGCAGGGGACGGCGTCGAAGGCGTCGACGGGACGATATCGCAGCGGGTCGTCGTCGACGCGCTCGACGACGTCGAGCGCGACCAGGTCCTGGAGGTGCGCGAACGCCTCCCCCGCGCCGAACTTCACGTGATAGCCCGTCATGTCGCCGAAGCGGTCGCGCGCGACCGCCCACGGCGTGACCCCGCGGTCTCCTCCCTCGGTGTCGGCGAGGTCGGCGAGCGAGTCGAGGACGAGGCCGGCGCGCTCGCGGTGGTGCTCGCGGAGTTCCGCGAGCCGCGGCGCGAGGTCGAACGCGGTCCCGTGCCCGGGGAGTGCACGCCACCCCGCTCCCGCGAGCTCGTCGAGCGCGCGCCGGTAGTCCGCGAGCGGGTCGGACTGGCGGGTGTCGCCGCCCCCGACGTTCGGTGTCACCGTCCGGAGGACGGCGTCGCCGACGAGCACGCGCGCGTCGGCGGTGCGCTCCCCGCCCCCGGCGGTGTCGCGGAGCGCGAACGCGACGTGTCCGGCGGTGTGCCCGGGCGTCTCGACGACGGAGAGCGGCCCCACGACGTCGCTCGCCGCGAGCGCGTCGACCGCCGTCTCGTCCGGCATCGGCGACGGCGAGTCCGCGTCGCGGAGCGAAGCGACGTGCTCGTCGGGCACGCCCCAGCGCGAGAGCGCCGCCGCGTCCCGGTCCACGCGTCGCGCTCGCGCCGCGGCGTAGTCCGCGACGAGCGGCGCGTCGCGCTCGTGCAGGTGGAGGGTCGCGTCCGCCGCGTCCGCGAGCCGCGGCGCCAGCCCCGCGTGGTCGACGTGCCAGTGCGTCACGAGCACGTCCGCGACGTCCGCGACCGCGAGACCGACGTCCGCGAGTCCCTCGCGGAGGTGCTCGAACGCGGTGTCGCCCGGCGGCCCCGGGTCGACGACGATGCCCGAGTCGGGGAGGACCCACGCGCTGTTCCCGCCCTCCGGCCCCGAACCGTACGCGGTCGACACCTGCACGCGCTCGACGGTCAATCGGTCGTCGCGGGCGCGGTCGTCGTGGTCGCGCGCCTCGTGGGTCGCGGGGTCGTCGGACACTCAGGTCTCACCCCCGTCCGTCGAACCGTCCGCACCGGTGAGCGCGTCGAGGTACCCGTCGAGGCCGTCGCGGAGGTACGCGACGTCGACGCCGGCGACGACGAAGTCCATCTCCCAGTCGTCGCGGCGCTCCGGGGCGTTCTCGTGACTCGTCGCGAGCGTGCCGACGGCGACCGACCCCGGGGCGGTGGCGGCGGCGTCGGCGACGGTGTCGATGCCGGCGCGGAACGCCTCGGTGTCGAACGCGCCGAACTCGCCGAGGCGCGCGGAGAGGTCCGCGGGCCCGACGAAGAGCGCGTCGAGACCGTCGAGTGCGGCGATTGCGTCCGCGTCCGCGATGGCGCCCGTCGTCTCCATCTGGAGGATGGTCGCGACGTCGTCGTTCGCGGACGCGACCGTGTCGTCGAGCGTCCGCCCGTAGTCGGCGGCGCGTCCGCCGGCGACGCCGCGGACGCCCTCGGGCGGGTACTGGCTCGCGCGAACGGCCTCGCGAGCGTCCGAGACGTCCTCGATTTGAGGGACGAGAATGCCGTCGGGGCCGAGGTCGAGGAGCCGCTTGATCTCGGCGCGGTCCGGGCCGCTCGCGCGGACGACGGTCGCGGTGCCGGTCGCGTCCGCGTCGGCGTCGGCCGCGGCGTCCCGCCGGCTGACGCGGTGGTTCGCGGCGTCGACGGCGCGAACGCAGTCGGCGAGGTCGCCGATGGTGTTCTCGGAGTGCTCGCCGTCGAGCACGACGAAGTCGACGGGTTCGGCGGCGAGCACCTCGGCGACGACCGGATGGCCGACGGTGCACCACGCGCCGACGAGCGCGTCGCGGTCGCGGAGCCGGTGGGCGAAGTCGGGTTGCATACCGGTGGCGAGGACGCGCAGCGTCAAAAGTGACCGCGTCGCCGGTGCCGTCTTCCCCCTCCGGTGCGTTCTGTCGGTCGTGCTGGGTCTGCGATACTACGTCTGCGAGCGCTGTGACGCCGTTCACGCGGACGTCGAGCCGCCGGATGCGTGCGGTCGCTGCGGGCGTCGCGGTGCGGGCGCGTTCGACGACGTCACGCCGTCGCTCGACGACGCGACCGCCGCGTACTTCGCCGGGGACGCGACCCGCTGAGTGGCCGCGCCGGGCGGTGCGTGGACGGCGTGGACGGAAACCGGCGAGCGCCGTGAGTCATGCCAACGGCTTTCACGAGACGGGTCGACGCTGCGGGTATGTCATCACTCACGGCTCGCGTTCGCGCGCCGGAGCGCTCCTCGATACGCGTCATGTACGACCTCGCCGAGGCGCACGACGGCGACCTCGTCCGTCTCGAGGTCGGCGAACCCGACTTCGATACGCCCGAGCACGTCGTCGACGCCGCGATGAGCGCCGCGCGCGACGGCGACACGCACTACACGCCCAACGCCGGGACGGTCGCGTGCCGCGAGGCCATCTCGAACGTCCTCGCCGACCGATACGACCTCGACTACGGCGTCGAGGATCTCTGCGTCACCGTCGGCGGGATGGAGGCGCTCCTGCTCGCGACCCTCGCGACCGTCGGCCCCGGCGAGGAGCTCCTCGCGCCGGGGCCGGCGTGGCCGAACTACGAGACGCAGGCCGCGCTCGCCGACGGCACGTTCACCGAGGTCTCCCTCCCCGCGGCGACCGGGTACGACCTCGACCCGGACCTGGTCGTCGACGCGATGAGCGACGACACCGCCGCGGTCGTCCTGACGACGCCGAACAACCCGACCGGGCGCGTCTACGACCCCGCGGACTGCCAGCGCGTCGTCGACGCCGCCGCCGACCACGACGCGTTCGTCATCGCGGACGAGGTGTACCTCTCGCTGTGCTACGACCGGGACGCTCGCGCCATCGCCGAGTACGCGGACCAGCCGTCGCACGTCCTCACGGTCGGGTCGTGCTCGAAGGCGTACGCGATGACGGGATGGCGCCTCGGCTGGCTCGCCGGCGACGCCGACGTCCTCGAACGGATCGTGACGGTCCGCGAGTCGACGACCGCGTGCCCGTCGAGCATCGCGCAGGCCGCCGCCGAATCCGCTCTGACCGGCCCCCAGGCGCCCTTCGAGGAGATGTACGCGGCGTTCGAGGAGCGCCGGGACCTCGTCCACGACCGCCTTCGGGCGATGCCGGGCGTGACCGCGCCACGACCCGAGGGTGCGTTCTACGCGTTCCTCGACCCCGGCGTCGACGACTCGCTCGCGCTCGCCAAGCACCTCCTGCGCGAACACGGCGTCGTCCTCGCCCCGGGGAGCGGGTTCGGGAACGCGGGCGACGGCCACCTCCGGCTCTCGTTCGCGAACTCGAAGGCACGACTCCGCGAGGGACTCGACCGGCTCGAAGCCGGTCTCCGCACGTACTGACCTCTCCGTCCCGCAGCGGAGACTATCGACCGCTCGCGCCCTCTCGACGCACGGTGGCCGTCCTCCCCCCTTCCGGCAGGTCGAACCGTCGACGGTCCCGGTCGCGGAGTGCGAACCGTAACAGCGGGCGACGTCACGGACGAGGACGCACCGGTTCCGACGGCGAGACGGGGCCCTCAACCCTGCACGTGGAGTGGGGTTCAAGTACCCGTGGGGCGTCGTCGCGGACGAGATGTACGAGGCGACGTTCCACATCCGCGGGGGCGTGCCGTACGCGGACGCGACCGCTGACGGCGGCGTGCGCGTCGAGCTCTGGTGCAACGACCACTGCGACCTCCTGCACGTTCGCGGGGGCACGACCGAGGCGGTCGTCGGAGCGGTCGCGGACGCCGTCGGCGTCGCCGACGTCCTCGAACGCGGGACCGAGGCCGTCGTCGTCACCGACGAGTGCCTGCGGCCGCACACCGAGGGGAACGTCGAACGGTACCTCGAACGCCACGACTGCCTGCTCCTGCCGCCGCTCCGGTACGAGGACGGCGGGAAGCTCGTGCGCGTGCTCACGCTCGACGCCGCGAACCTCGCGGCGTTCTACGAGGACGTCCGCGAGTCCTTCGAGGTCACCGTGCGCTCGAAGCGCGAGGTGGACGCGGTCGCGCACGACCGGGCGATGGGGGCGCCGGCGGTGCCGTCGCTCTCGGCGCGCCAGCGCGAAGCGATCCGCGACGCGTGGGCGGACGGCTACTACGCCGTTCCGCGCGAGACGACGACGACCGAGCTCGCGGCCGCGATGGGCGTCGACCGGCGGACGTTCGAGGAGCACCTCCGGCTCGCCGAGGAGAAGGTCGTCGGCGCGCTCGTCGAGCATGTCTGAGCCGACGCCCGATTGCAGTGCGCCGACGTCGCGAAGCACGCTGCACGGGCTGCAGCGCGCGAACCGACCGGGCCGCAGTGACTGACCGCGTCGTGCACGCTCTCCTGATTCGCGGTGCGCGTGCGACGACCGCCGCGAACGTCGCGAGCGCGCCGGTCAGTCGTCTCCTGGCGTGGCGCTGGCGGCGGGTTCGAGGTCGAGGTCGACGTAGCGCGTCCAGAGGACGAGGAGGCTCGGGAGGACGAGCACGCTCGCGAGGAACGCGTACACGATGGCGGTCGCGGTGACGAACCCGAACCGCTGGAGGCTCGGGACGAGCGCGAGCATGAGAACGCCGAATCCACCGGCGGTGGAGACGGCGCTCGCGAGGAGCGCGCCACCCGTGCCCTGGAGGGTGCGTTCGAGTGCCGGGACGGCGTCGCCCCGTTCGCCGAGCTCCTCGACGAAGCGCTCGCCGATGTGGATGGCGTAGTCGACGCCGACGCCGATGGCGATGCTCGCGATGATGGCGGTCTCCGTGTTGAACGAGACGCCCGCGACGTACATCGTCCCGAACAGCCACGCGAGCGCGAACACGACGGGCGTCATCACGACCGCGCCGAGCGTGAGGGTGTCGTACCGCCGCCAGAAGACCACCGTGAGGAAGGCGACGATGACGCCGAACGTGATAGCGAACCCGGTGACGAGGGTCTCCAAGAGCCCGCGCTGGACGAGTTCCTGGACGATGGGTGACCCGGTCGCGGTGACGACGAGGTCGCTCCCGGACTCCATCGCGGCGGCGACGTCGCGCATCTCCGCGGTGACGGTGCCGGTGTCGGCGCCGCCGACGAGCGCGACGCTCGCGCGGAGCGCGCGGTACTCCCCGTCGTCGCGGTAGAACGCCGCCTTCGCGCCGTCGGGGTTCGCGCGGTAGACCGCGTCGTACACCGCGGTCAGGTTCCCGTCGGGGACGCCGTCGCCGTCCGCGTCGTTCCGCGCGACGACGGCCGCGACCGTCTCGTTCGCCGCGGCGGTCCGCCGCACGACCTCCAGCGGGCCGTCCACGCGGAGGCTCCCGTCGGCGAGCGTCACGGCCGTCTCCGTCTCCGCGAGGTCGTCCTCGGCGGCGGCGAGCCGTTCGAGCGTGTCGGGCGCGGTGACGTCGCCCTCGACGAGGAATATCGCCCTGGATTGGTCGCGCGACTGCACGAACTGCTCGTTGATGTAGACCGCGTTCGACCGGAGGGTGTAGTCGCTCGGCGCGAACGGCCCGGGGAGCGACTCCATCCACTCGGGGGTGTCCCGCGGGAGGAAGTCCACCTGGTCGATGCTGGTGTCGATGTCGGTCGCGGCGACGCCGCCGGCGGCGCTCAGGACGAGCGCGACCGCGACGACGACCACGGGCGCCTTCCGGGCGACCGTCGCACCGGAGGCGAGTACCCGGCCGGCGACGCCGCCACGGCCGAACGGGCGCTTCTCGCGCGAGAGCCCGACGCGCTGCGCGAGCTCCTCGAGTTCGACCTTCAGCGGCGGGAGGAGCACGCCGAACACGAGGAACGCGGAGACGATACCGACCGCGGCGACGGTCCCGAACTGCTGGATGGAGACGATGGGACTGACGAGGTTCGACCCGAACCCGACCGCGGTCGAGAACGTCGCCGCGCCGATCGCGACGACGACGCCGGTGAGGCCGCGCGTCATCGCCTGCCGGACGTCGTGGTCGGGGTCGTCGAGTTGCGCCTCCCGGTAGCGCATGACGACGTGGAGCGCGTAGTCGATACTCAGCCCGATGAGGAGGAACGGGACGGCGATGATGAGCTGGGTGACGCCGATGCCGAGCCAGCCCATCGCGCCACCCATCCAGACGAGGACGAGCACGACGCCGAGGAGGCCGAGTGCGACGTCGAGGACGTCCCGGTACGCGGCGCCGAGGAGGGCGACGATGAGGAGGAGTGCGACGGGCGAGATGAAGGCGAAGCTCTCACCGGTCGCGGTCCCGGCCTCCTCGTCGACGATACCGACGCCGAACGCGAACGCGCCCGCCGGCACGATGTCCTCCTCGGCGTACGTCTGGATGGCGAGTTGGGCGTCGGTCACGGCCGCGGGCAGGTCGTCGGTCGTCCCGTCGCGCGTGTCCTGAAAGACGAACATGATGCGGCCGGACGCGGCCGTCGACCCCGCCTCGTAGTCGGTCGCGAGGAGCGTGTACGGGTCGACGGGGCCGCGGTCGTCGCGCTCGGGGTCGAGGACGTCCGCGACGACGGCCTCGACCTCGGCCGGCGACATCGACTCGAGTTGCGCGATCTGCTCGTCGAGCGTCGGCCGACTCGGCGGGCCGGCGCCGCCCGCACCCGCGGGCGGACCGCCCCCGTCGCCGCCGGTCTGCCCGTCGCCCTCGCCTCCACGTGCCTGCTCGGCGCGTATCGCGGCGGTCGCCACGACGTTCGACAGTCCGACGACGGGCTGGTCGGTGCGGAGCGTCGCGTTCACGTCGGGGTCCTCGCGGAGCGTCCGCTGGAACCGGAGCGTCGACAGCAGCGACTCCCTCGTGAGGACGTCGTCGCCGCGGACGACGACCTGGACGACGGTGCTGTTCTCGCCGTCGGTCGTGAAGTTCGCCTGGGCGTAGTCGAGTTTCTGTGCGGCCGTCGAGTCGCTCTCGAAGCTCGTGATGGAGAGGCCGCCGTCGACGTTCGCCGCGCCGGCGCCGACGACGAGCGTCGCGACGAGCATGAGCGCGACCACCGTCTTGCTGTAGGTGGTGACGAGCGCCGCGTAGCGTGCCGGGAGTGTCATCCGTCAACCCGTACGACGCCATCGCAAATAAGTATTGTAGAATCCTACAACAAACGCTGGAATCGGGACCGGGGGACTGATACGACCCCTCGCCCAAGGCCCGACAGCACGCCGACACACCATGAGCGCACAGGACGCCGTCGCCGCACTGAAACGACTCGGACTCCCGAACTACGAGGCGCGCGTGTTCGTCGCGCTCCAGGAGCTCGGGTCCGGGACCGCACAGGCCGTCAGCGACCGCTCGGAGGTGCCGCGCTCGCAGGTGTACGGCGCCGCGGACGAGCTCGCCGAACGCGGCCTCGTCGAGGTCGTCGAGTCGAGCCCGAAGGAGTACCGGCCCGTCGACCTGGCGACCGCACGCGACCTCCTCACCGAGCGGCTCGACCGGGAGCGGACGCGCGCGTTCGAGAACCTCGAATCGATCCAGGCGACCGGCAGCGATCACGGGAAGCGCCAGGACGTCTCCACGCTCCGCGGTCGCCGCCCGATAGACGACCGCGTCGTCTCCCTCGTCCAGGACGCCGACGCGGTCGTCGTCCACGTCGCCCCCGAGGGCGACGCGCTGAGCGAGCAGGTCGCCGCCGCACTCCGCGACGCCGCCGACCGCGACCGACGCGTCACCGTTCTCACCGCCGACCGCTCCGTCCGCGACCGGTTCGCCGACGACCCCGTCCGGGTCGTCGTCATGTCCGAGGACAACCCCGCCGACTTCGCCGGGCGAGCGCTCATGGTCGACGAGAGCACCATCCTGCTCGCCGTCGAGACGGACGACGACCCGCTCGGCGAGGAGGCGTTGTGGACCGCCAACTCCCGCATCGGCGGGATTCTCGCACAGTTCATGCAGTCCGGGATGGAATCCGGGACCGAACGCACCGACGACGGCGGCTAACCACCCGAACACCGCCGCTTGAGTGCGGCGTGAGAACACCGGCCCGCAGTTTCTCTCGCCCGCCGCCGTACGTCTCGTATGTCAGGACCAGTCCGCGTGCTGCTCGTGCCAGCAGCGGACGAGCCGATGCTCGACATCGGGCACGCGACCGCCGAGCGCGGGACCGAGTTCGGCCTCGCCATCGTTCGAGACGTCGCCAGAGAACGCGGTGGACCGTCACTGTCGGCGAGAGCGACGTCGACGGCGAACGGAGCGCCTAAACCGCCGGGTCGACTCTGCATCGACGACACGGTCCGCCATGATTGCAGGAGGCCACGCATGACGAGAGGAAGTCACGCATGACGCGAGGGGACCACGAGTCGACCGACGAGCGTGTCCTCGACCTCGACGAGTCCTGGAGCGTCGCCGGAGCGACGCTGTACCGCGCCGCCGACGACCCCGCCGACCCCGAGCGCTTCGGCGGGACGATGGGGGCGAGCGCGCTCGCCGCGGCACTCGACCGCGCGACCGAGACCGTCCGCGAGTCCCCGCCGGACGCCGACGGGTACGCGGTCCCGCTCCACGAAGCCGACTCCGCCGCCGTCACCGACGAGTACGTGCTCTGGCGCCCCGACACCGAACAGTTCGGGTGGTACGACACCGCGTTCGGCATCGACGGCACCGTCCGGTTCGTGGACGTCGGCGACGCCGCGCGGACGACCATCGGGGACCGCCTCCGTCGCTGGCACCCCGACGAGACCCCCGACGACGACCGAACCGAGGACGCCGACGGCCCGACCACCGACGATGCGAACGGCGATGGACCGACCAGCGACGGCGCAAGCGCCGATGGGCCGAGCGGGAACGACCACGCTGCGACGGACGCGGCCGACGATTCGTCGGACGACGTCGACGTCCCGCCGGCGGTCGTCGAACCGAACGAGTCGTCGAACGTCACGTCCGTCGAGGGGCGCATCGACGCAGTGCGCGAGACGGTCGCCGCCGAGCGCGACGCCGCGCGCCGAGCGAACCGCGCTCGCCACCGGAACGCGACGCTCGACGCGCTCGTCGACGACGGCATCGCCGTCGGCCCGTTCGTCTCCCTCGGGCGAGCGAACCACGAGTCCCACATCGGCGAGTTCACGCTCCAGCGCGCCACCGGCGCACCCGGTGACGGCGACGAGTACCGCGACGAGACGACCCTCCATCGCGATAGCGTCCTCCTCGTCGACGCACGCGACGACGCTCCCGAGTTCCCGCTCGCCGTCCGGACGACGCGCGTCGACGACCCAACCGTCCGCGTCAAGCCCGCTCGCGCCGGCGACGTCCCCCTCGAACGGTTCGAGACACTCCTCACCGACCGCGACCGGGACTTCCACCTGACACCGCTCCTGAACCCGGTGCCGTTCGAACGACGCACCGACGCGCTCGACGCGCTCGCGGCCGACGACCAGAAACGCGCGCTGTTCGCCGGCACCCGCCCCGTCACGTTCACCGCCGACGAACGCACCACGCCAAGCGTCCCGCTCGACCTCGACGCGTACCAGCGCCGCGCCCTGAAGTGGGCGGACGACGCCGAGGACGTCCTCTGCATCCACGGCCCGCCCGGGACCGGGAAGACGCGGACGCTCACCGCGTACGTCTGTCACGCCGCCGCCCGCGGCGAATCCGTCCTCGTCACCGCGCACTCGAACCAGGCGGTCGACAACCTCCTCGTCGGCGACAGCACGCGCGGAGCGCCCGACCCCGGGAGCCTCCACGCGTTCGCCGCCGGCGCCAGCCAGACCGACCGCGAACGCGACCACGCACTCGACCTCGACGTCGCCCGCGTCGGCCGCGGGACCACGAACCCCGTCGTCCGCGACCACTACGCGAACGCCGCCGTCGCGAACGCCGACGTCGTCGCCACCACCACGAACGGCGCCGCGCGCTTCGACGCGAACGCGTTCGACGTCGGCGTCGTCGACGAGGCCACGCAGGCGAGCCGAGCCGCGACCGCCATCGTCCTCGCCGCCAGCGAGACGCTCGTCCTCGCCGGCGACCACAAACAGCTCCCGCCGTACGCCGCCACGGACACCGCCACCGACCGCGCAGCGAACGCCCACAACGCAACGAACCCCCACCACGGCCAGCACGCCGCGGGCGACGCGACCCGCCCGTCGCTGTTCGAGGACCTCCTGGACGCCTACGGCGACGACGTCTCCGTGCTCCTCCGCCGCCAGTACCGGATGCACGACGCCATCGCCGCGTTCCCGAACGACGCGTTCTACGACGGCCGACTCGAGACCGCCGCGCGGAACGCCGACTGGCGCGTCCGCGACCGCGACCCGCTCGTCGCCGTCGACGTCCACGGTCCCGAACGCCAGGAACACGGCGGCGACTCCTACCACAACCCGACCGAGGTCGACGTCGTCGCCGACGAGGTCACCGCCCTCCTCGACGGCGCACTCGACCCGGCGGACGTCGGCGTCATCTCGACGTACGCCGCCCAAGCCGACCGCATCCGCTCCCGACTCGCGGACGGCGACGTCCCCGGCGGGCAACGCGTCACCGTCGACACCGTCGACTCCTTCCAGGGCGGGGAGCGCGAAGCCATCGTCGTCTCCCTCGTCCGCAGCAACGACACCGGCGCCAGCGGGTTCCTCGAGACGCCGACCGTCGGCCCCCGCCGCCTCAACGTCGCCCTCACGCGCGCCCGCCGACGCCTCGTCCTCGTCGGCGACTTCGACACCCTCGGCACGGTCGCACCACACCGCGACCCCGACGACTCCTGCGCCGACCTGTACCGCGACCTCGCCGCGGCCGTCCGCGAGCACGGCCGCATGGAGACCCGTCGCTGACCACGACCACACTCCGGCCAGCATCGCGCCCCCCGCCGCTGCCACGTCGTATCGCGAACGTCGAACAGCCACCAGCGCGAACAACTCGATTACACTGACCAGTAACACTGAACGGAAACCCAGATGCAGCGACGGCGACACCACCAGAATCCGCTCGCTACAGGTTGATGTGCGACGTCGACGACGGCATCTCGTCGCCATCGTCGTCACCCCCCTGCACCGGCCCCTCGTAGAGGTACGTCAGCGAATCGTCCACGAGGTACACCTGCCCGTCCTCGACCACGACGTCCACGTCCGCGAGCGTCATCCCCTCGGCCTTCCCGTTGTCGCAATCCCCCGAGCACGTATCGAACGTCGACCCGTGCCGCGGACAGATCATCCCCCCATCTCGAACCACCGCCCCGACACCCTCCCGAGCGAGCCGCTGGTCGCTCTCGTGCACGCAGTAGTTCCGGAACGCGGCAACCCCGTCCTCGCACGGCACCACCACCACCACCTCGCCATCATCGCCGTACGAATCCCGAACCGCAAACAGATACGACCCGTCCTCGTGCACCGATTCCACGCTCGTCACCCGCGTCCGCGCACTCATACCACTCACCAGCGACCCATCGCACAAATCGTTTTGGCACCCCCCGGGGCTAGCCGCCCACCGCACCGCACCCGCGAACCCAGCTTCGCGAACGCGACGACCGGAGCGCCGCTCGCGGTCGGCCGTCGCGGCGCCTGCGGTCGGGCGGGGCGGCGAGAAAGAGGGGTCAGGGGAGAAAGAGGGGCCAGGGGAGAAAGAGGGGTCAGGGGAGAAAGAGGGGCCAGGGGAGAAAGAGGGGTCAGGGGTGGGTGAGTGTGGGTCGTGGCGCTATGCGAGGATGGCGAGTGCGGTCGCGGAGGTGTTCGCGAGGACGTGCGCGACGATACTGCTCGAGGTCCCGTAGCGGTGTCGAAGGACGCCCCACGCGACGGCGAGGACGACGAGGGTGAGGAATCGAAGCGGCGTCGCTCCGAGGTCGACGACGAGGTGCTTGGCGACGAATACCGCGGCGGTGACGGCGAGGCCGACGGTGGCGCCGTAGGCGTCGACGAGCGCGGTCTGGACGACACCACGCCACGCGATCTCCTCCGCGATGGGCGCGACGATGCCGTTCGCGACCAGGACGGTAGCGGCCCCGAGCGTCGAAAGCTCCGCGAAGGCAGCGCCGACGCCCATGTCGTTCGGGGTGCCGACGAGCTGCGTGTAGACGACGGCGGCGATCATGAGGAACGCCTGGCACGCGACGAAGGCGGCGACGCCCCAGCTGACGCTCCGGAGCGACGGCGAGAGCTCCCAGTCGCGCGGCGAGATCCCCGCCTGCGTCCCGGCGTACGCGACGACCGGGGCGAGGAGGAGGCCGGTGAGGGCGATCGTCGCGCCGAAGCCGACCCCGGGGATGCCGGTGACGTCCGCGAGTGGTGGGGTGAGTCCGCGACGGATTGCGAACTCGCCGACCACCCAGAGGAGGCTCCCGAGCGCGGCGACGGCGACGGGTGAATTGGCGGGCGATGCAACTCCGGACGTGGTGGTGTGTGCGTCTGTCATTGGTGGGCGTATCCGTGTCGTGTCGTGGTGGGCGTGGCTGTCGGGCGCGGAGCGTCGAGCGGGGGTGGGCTCCTGCGGGTTCAGTTCCCGTCGGCTTCGAGCGCGAAGAGGTCCTCGACGAGACAGTCGAAGTGGTCGGCGAGCTTCAGCGCCAGTTCGAGCGACGGGTCGTAGCGGTCGCGCTCGATGCTGTTGATGGTCTGGCGGCTGACGTCGACCGCCGCCGCCAGGTCCGCCTGGCTCATCTCGGCGTCGGTCCGGTGCTCGCGGACGTGGTTCTTCATCGTCGCAGGCGCGTCACCCCGTAGACGAGCCCCCAGACGACGAACACCGCGCCCCAGCCGAAGATGACGCCGTCCACGATGGGTGGGGCGTCGTAGACGTTCGCTTCGCCGAGCGCGTCGATGCTCGGACTGAGGACGAGGAGACCGCCGCCGATGACGTATACCGTGCGGTGACTCGTGATGCGTTCCAGTTCCAGGTCGCGTTCGTCCACGATGTAGTCGCTGCGATAGAGGACGACGATCGCGCCGGCGATGAACGTCCAGTAGGCCGCGACGGCGACGATCGGCTGCCCGACGAGGTCGAGCGTGAGGAACGAGAGCATCGCTGCGGCGATGAGCCCGCCGAACAGGCGTCTGTCGCGGCGTCGTTTGGCGAGCGGTTCGACGTCGTCGTCGGCTCGTCCGAGCATGGCTGTGAATGAGTCCGTCATGTCTGTCGTTCGTGGTACTGCGTGGCGACCGCGTACACGCCGAAGACTCCGGCGAGCGCGAACATCGCCCCCCAGAAAGCCGCGGGAGCGGTCGCGACGCCGGCCGCCTGGAGTGCCGCCATCCCCGGCGCACCAGCGATGAGGGCGAACGCGGCGACGGTAAGGGTCGTTCCGGCGGCGTTCGCCATGATCTCGCGGTCGCGTTCGTCGTACGGTTCCGTGTCAGTCAGGGACCCATACGCCATGAATCCGAGGCCGCACAGCCAGTAGATCCCGACGCCGACGAGCGGTCGGTCGAGCGCGAGGCCAGCGACGTATGCGACGCACCCGAGGGCGACGAGGCCCCAGATGACGCGGCGACTGTGGCGTCTGGCGGCGAGCGGGTCGTGGTCGGTTTCGCGTTCGAACATGGATTGTGTAAAGCTCGTTTGTCGTAAAGCTCGCTTTACAGTAAAGCGTGCTTTACACTCCTACTTAATTCTGACGGGAAAGTACGCGCAGCCAATCCAGCCCACCGGCGACAGACCCTTACCACGGGCCCGCGACGCAACGCGCATGCCGGACGACACCATCCTCCTCACTGGCTTCCCCGGGTTCCTCGGGAGCGCGCTCGTCGACCGCCTCCTCAACCGCGGCGAGCACGTCACCTGCCTAATCCAGTCGAAGTACCGCGACCTCGCCGCGGACCGACGCGACGACCTCGAAGCCGAGCACGACGCGGAGGGCCGTATCGCGCTCGTCGAGGGCGACATCACCGACCCGGACCTCGGACTCCCCGACGACGGCGAGTTCGCCGTCGACGCGCTCGCGGACCGGACGAGCGAGGTCTATCACCTCGCGGCCGTCTACGACCTCGGCGTCGACCGCGACCTCGCGATGGCCGTGAACGTCGACGGCACCGAGCACGTCCTCGACTTCTGCGATGCGTGCGACGACCTCGACCGCCTGCACTACGTCTCCACGTGCTACGTGAGCGGCCGGTATCCCGGCGAGTTCACCGAGGACATGCTCGTCGAAGGCCAGTCGTTCAACAACCACTACGAGTCGACGAAGTTCCTGGCGGAGGTCCGCGTACAGGACGCGATGGACGACGGGCTCCCCGCGACCCTCTACCGGCCGAGCATCGCGGTCGGCGACAGCGAGACCGGCGAGACCCAGAAGTACGACGGCCCATACCATCTCGTCCGGTACTTCCTCGACCAGCCCGGTATCGCGGTCGTCCCCGAGTTCGGCGACCCCGGCGCGGTCGAGGTGAACGTCGTGCCGCGGGACTTCGTCGTCGACGCCATCGACGCCATCAGCGCCCGCGCCGATACCGTCGGCGAGGTGTACCAGCTCGCGGACCCCGACCCGCCGTCCGTCGCGGAGATGCAGGCGGCCTTCGCCGCGGCGACGAACACGTGGACGGTCGACGTCCCGTTCTCGAAGACCGCGTTCCAGTGGCTGCTCCGAGAGGTCGACTCCGTCCGCGACTGGACCGGTATCGACCCCGCCATCGTCGACTACTTCACGCACCCGACGCGGTACGACACCGCGAACGCGACCGCCGTCCTCGCTGACGCCGGCGTGGAGTGCCCGGACTTCCGCGAGTACGCGCCGCGGCTCGTCGACTACGTCCGCCGGCATCCCCACGTCGGCAGCGACGCGATGACGTGACCGCGACCCCGACGCGATGACGTGACCGCGACGCGAGGCGGGATGGTGCTCGCGGACCGCGTCCGGGCATCGCGTCGGTGGAGCGCACTCAAACGACCGTTTGAGCGAACGCTTCTTTGAAGTATCGAGACACGGTACAATCGCGTGGTGCTTCGGTCCGCCTGACCGAACCGCCGGCGCGATCGCCCGTCGTCGCCGGCCCCACGCCCGAGTCGACTGCCCATCGACCACGGGGGAAGCGGTCGGGGCGCCTGCCAGGACGCCCCGGCCGGTCGGAGCACCAGCCTGTCTGACACACCGCGTCGACGCGTCGCGCTCGCCCTGCCCGCCGCGTCGACGCGACCGCAGTTTCCCCACCTCGCGGCGCCGTCCTCGCCGACGAGCGCGACGTATCGCCAGCAGGGAGGCCAATCCTTATGCGACCGAGCGAGAAATGGCGAGTGATGACGGTACCCGACTGGTCCCCGTCAGACGACCGGACGCTGGTCCCCCCGCCGGCGGCGTTCGAGGGGCGGACGACGCCGTCCGTCGACGACAGGGCGTCGTTCGACGCGGACTGGCCGGACGCGTGGACGGCCGCCGCCGGCCTGCTCGACTGGGACGCGACCTACGACGACGTGCTGGCGACCGGCGCGGCCGGAGGACCGCCCTTCGAGTGGTTCCGGGGTGGCGAGTTGAACGCGTGCGCGAACTGCGTCGACCGACACGTGCCCGAGCGCGGTGACGCGGTCGCACTCGAGTGGAACGGCCACCTCGGCGAATCGCGGACGTACACGTACCGCGAGCTGCACGCGGAGGTGAACGCGGTCGCCGCCGGCCTCCGGGACCTCGGCGTCGAGGCTGACGACGTCGTGACGACGTACCTCCCCGCGGTGCCGGCGGTCGTCGTGACGATGCTCGCGTGCGCTCGCCTCGGCGCGGTCCATAACGTCGTGTTCGCGGGGTTCTCCGCGGACGCGCTGGCGACCCGCATGGAGCGCGCGGACTCCCGGTATCTCGTGACGAGCGACGGCTACTATCGCCGCGGGGAGGCGGTCGACCAGCGGCGGCGCGCGGACAACGCGACGATGTCGCTGTCGTACGACCTGGACGCGACGGTCGTCGTCGACCGGCTCGGCACCGACCCGGACGTCGACCGCGAGGGCCGGTACGCGTACGACGACCTCGTGGCGGCGAACGCCGACGCGACCGTGACGCCGGTGTCGCGTGCGGCGACCGACCCCCTGTTCCGCATCTACACGTCCGGGACGACGGGCGAACCGAAGAGCGTGACGCACACGACCGGCGGGTACCTCGCGCAGGTCGCGTGGTCGACCGAGCGCGTCCTCGACGTTACTGCGGACACGACGGTGTGGAGTACGGCGGACCCGGGCTGGATCACGGGGCACTCCTACGGCGTCTACGGGCCGCTCGCGCTCGGCGCGACGACGGTCCTGACGGAGTGGAGTCCGGACGCGGTCGACCGCGACCGCCCGTGGGCGCTCGTCGAGGCCCTCGACGTGGAGGTGTTCTACACGGCACCGACGGTCGTTCGGTCGTTCGCGAAGTGGGGCGCGGAGCACCCGGCGCGCCACGACCTGTCGTCGCTGCGCGTGCTGGGGAGCGTCGGCGAGCCGTTCGACGCGGAGACGTGGCAGTGGTACTTCGAGCACGTCGGCGGCGAGGAGTGCCCGGTCGTGGACACGTGGTGGCAGACCGAGACCGGGGCCGTCCTCCTGTCGACGCTCCCGGCCGTGGACGACGCGAAGCCGGGGTCGGTCGGGCGGCCGCTCGCGGGCGTGTCGGTGTCCGTCCGCGACGGCGCCGGCGACCCGGTCGACTCGGGCGTTCGCGGGTGGTTGACCGTCGACCGACCGTGGCCGGCGATGGCGCGCGAGCTCGCGACCGGGACGGAGTGGGGCGAACGCGTCGCTGCGGAGTCGACGGCGCTCGACGACCCCGAGGGTGCTGCCGGTGCGAGCGCCGGATGGTGGTATCGCGTCGGCGACGAGGCGACCGTCGACGACGCCGGGTACGTGACGGTGCTGGGGCGCGCGGACGACGTGGTGAACGTCGACGGCAGGCGGTTCAGTACCGGCGAGATCGAGCACGCGCTCGTCGAGGTCGACGGGGTCGCGGAGGCGGCGGTCATCGCGCGCGACGACCCGGAGTCGGGGAACGCGCTCGTCGCGTACGTCACGACCGACGACGACCGGACGGACGTGTCGACGCTCCGGGGGGCGCTCGACGAGGCGGTCGCGGCCGCCATCGGCGCGGGCGCGCGCCTCGACCAGGTCGTGTTCACGCCGGACCTCCCGAAGACGCGCTCCGGGAAGATCATGCGCCGGCTCCTCGAGGACATCGCGAACGGCGAGTCCTACGGCGACACGAGCGCGCTCCGCAACCCCGAGGTCGTCGGGGAACTGGAAGCCCGCCACGAGGACTGACGGAGCGGTCGAGGCGGCGGTTCGACTGTGGTCTCGACCCGTACCCGCGTGCGGGTCGACCATTTCACGAGCGAGTCTGACAGCGTCGTCTCCACCTCCCCGCGGGCCACCTCGGCCCGACGGGCGACGATTCTTCGTGTTCAGTAGAGAAGCGAAATGAGACTTGGAGAAGATGTTCCGGTCAGCGCAATCAGCGCCGTTTCTCTGGCGTTTCAGCCCCTAGAATTATTGCGCTTCATCAGCTATCGCGAAACGTGGTCGACCCGCTCTCGGACGCCGACTACGCGCGGCTCCGCCGGCACGCCCGCACGCACCGCGAGGACCTCGTGGTCCGGCTCTGCGGGGAGGCAGGCCTTCGCCCGGCCGAGGTAGCGTCGCTCGAACCGAGCGACGTGGGCGCGGTCGACGGGACGACGGTGGCGTCGGTCGACGACCACGCGACGGTGCTCCCGGCGGGGGTCGCGCACGACGTCGAGAAGTACGCCGCGTCGAACGACGTCGGCGACGACGACCGACTCGTCGACGTCTCCGCGCGACGCGTCCAGATGCTCGTCCGCGAGGTCGCCGACCGCGCCGCGTCCGAGACCGGCGACGACCGGTTCCGCGAGGTCGACTCGCGGTCGCTCCGCGAGCACTTCGTCGTCTCCCTGCTCCGCCAGGGCGTGGACGTGCGCGTCGTCGCCGCCGTCGCGGGGTTCGAGAGCGTCGCCGGGCTCGTTCCGTACCTCGACGACCCGGGTCCCGCGGAGATCGCCGCCGCGCTCGACGACGCCGCCGCGCTCGCCGTCGACGACGACGAGACGCCGGAGCCGGTGCGGCGCGCGGCCGCGGTCCTCGCAGCCGTCGGCGACGCGCTCGGCGACCAGGAATCCCCTGCGGCACTGTTCGAGACGGTCGTCGACCGAATCGCGAGCACGGACGGCTACCGGTACGCGTGGGTCGGTCGTCGGACCGACGACGACGCGACCGCGGACGTCGTCGCGAACGCCGGCGTCGACCCCGCCGTCGCGGCAGCCGAACTTCGAAACGACCGGGGAGAGGGTGGCGCGGACGACACGACCCAGCGCGCCGAAGCGACCGAGGGGGAGAGCGAAGGCGAAGGCGAAGGCGAGCGCGGTCGCGTCCGCAGGTTCGATCGCGACCGCGGCGGCGTCGTCACGCTCCCCGTCGGCGAGTTCGAGGGGGTCGCGTACGCGCTCGGGCTCGGCGTCGAGCGCGTCCCCGAGCCGGACGGGACGGTGGAGGCGCTCCACGACGCGCTCGGCGCGCTCGTCGCTCGCGCGTTCGAGGCGACCCGTCGACGGCGGCGGCTCGTCGCGGACGTCGTCACCGAGCTCCGGTTCGACGTCCACGACCGGGACGCGGTCCTCGTCGCGCTCGCCGACTCGCTCGACACGACCGTCGAGGTCACCGGCGTCGTCCCCGGCGGCCCCGGACTCGTCCTGTACGCGGCGGTCGCCGACGTCGCACCGACCGACGTCGTCGACGCGGTCGACGCCGACGACGCGGACCGCGTGGTGCGCGTCCGGTACGTCGACGACGGCGACGACGGCCCGGTCTTCGAGTTCGTGGTCCGTGACTCGCCGGCGCGCACGCTCGTCGACCTCGACGCACGCGTCCGGTCGTACCGCGTCGACGCGGACGGTGGTCGACTGACCGCGGTCGTCCCCGCGGACGCCGACGTCAGAGCGGTGCGGGACGCGCTTCGTGACGCGTGGCCGGACTCCGCACTCGTCGGCCAGGAGACCGTCGAGCGGACCATCGAGCACGCCCGCGGGTTCGCGGACCGACTGCGCGACGACCTCACCGACCGCCAGCTCGCAGTCCTCCAGTCCGCGTACCACGGCGGGTACTTCCAGTGGCCCCGCGAGTCCACGGGCGAGGAGCTCGCCGACTCGCTCGACGTCGCCGCACCGACCCTCCACAACCACCTGCGGGTCGCGCAGCGCAAGCTCCTCGACGCCTTCTTCGAGTCCTGACGGCTCGGCTGGCCGCGGGCCGGCGACGACCACGGCCGGCGACGACCACGGCCAGCGACGACCACGGCCGGCCGACGCCGGGTAGCGAGCGCGTTCAGGTTCCGAGTATCGAGTGTCACCTAGCGGCGAGCGGCCCTGTGAGACGGTGACTATCTGTTTAGGCGCGAGGGTCGCGTCGCGTCGACCGTGATGGCGGGACCGGTCGCTACCGAGGACACCCCGTTCGCCAACGTCGAGCCCGTTTCGTCGCGTTTCTCGCGGGTTCCGGGAGTCCATCACGGTCGTTCCCCGGATTAGTTACCGTTCTTTTTACGTCGGGTGTCGCGGTGCGAGGTATGTCGGGCGAGACCGAACATAGCATCGAGGCACGCACCGCGGACGCCGACGAGTTCGAACCGCCGGTGTCGTTCGTCGAGGGGGCGAACGTCACCGACCCGGAGATATACGACGACTTCGCCGAGGAGTGGCCCGAGTGCTGGGAGCAGGCCGCCGCACTCCTCGACTGGGACACCGAGTACGACACCGTCCTGGACGACTCCAACCCGCCGTTCTTCGAGTGGTTCACCGGCGGCGAGTTGAACGCGAGCTACAACGCCCTCGACCGCCACCTCGACGACCGCGGCGACGAAGCCGCGATCGAGTGGGTCGGCGAGCCCACCGACGAGGCGAACCGGACGTACACGTACAGCGAACTCCACCGCGAGGTCAACGAGTTCGCGGCCGCGCTCCGCGACCTCGGCGTCGGCGAGGGCGACGTCGTCACGATGTACATGCCGATGGTCCCCGAGCTCCCGGTCGCGATGCTCGCATGCGCTCGCATCGGCGCCCCCCACAGCGTCGTGTTCGCTGGTTTCTCCGCGGACGCGCTCGCGACCCGGATGAACAGCGCCGACAGCGAGTACCTCGTCACGTGCGACGGCTACTACCGCCGCGGCGACGCTCTGGAGCACAAGGCGAAGGCCGACGAGGGCGTCGCCGGCGTCGACCACGACGTGACGAGCGTCGTCGTCGACCGGCTCGGCGACACCTACGACCACTCGATGCGCGACGGCGGCGGGGACGCTGACGCGGCCGGTGGCGACCACGACTACGACGACCTCGTCGCCGAGCACGCGGGCGCCGACGTCGAACCCGTGAGCCGGGACGCCGAGGACATGCTGTTCCTCATGTACACGTCGGGCACCACGGGCGAGCCGAAGGGCGTGAAGCACACGACGGGCGGGTACCTGTCGTGGGTCACGTGGACGAGTCAGGCGGTGCTCGACGTCAAGCCCGAGGACACGTACTGGTGTTCCGCCGACATCGGGTGGATCACGGGGCACTCCTACATCGTCTACGGGCCGCTGAGTCTGGGGACGACGACCGTGATGTACGAGGGGACGCCGGACTACCCCGAGAAGGACCGGATGTGGGAGATCGTCGACGAGTACGAGACCACCCAGCTGTACACCGCGCCGACCGCGATCCGCGCGTTCATGAAGTGGGGTGAGCGCTATCCCGCCGAGCACGACCTCTCCAGCCTCCGGCTGCTGGGGACCGTCGGCGAACCCATCAACCCCCGCGCGTGGAAGTGGTACTACGAGCACGTCGGGAACGAGGAGTGCCCGGTCGTGGACACGTGGTGGCAGACCGAGACCGGCGGCATGATGATCACCACGCTCCCCGGCGTGAAGGACATGAAACCGGGCGCCGCGGGCCCGCCGCTGCCGGGGATGGACGTGAACGTCGTCGACGCCGTCGGCGACCCGGTCGACGCCGGCGAAGCCGGATACCTAACCGTCGACAAGCCCTGGCCGGGGATGCTCCGCACGCTCTACCAGAACGACGACCGCTACGTCCAGGAGTACTGGGCGGAGTACTCCGACACCGACAGCGACGACCCCGACGACTGGACCTACTTCCCCGAGGACGGCGCCAAGATCGACGACGACGGCTACATCACCGTCCTCGGCCGCGTCGACGACGTCATCAACGTCTCCGGCCATCGCCTCGGCACCATGGAGATCGAGAGCGCCATCGTCGGCGTCGACGGCGTCGCCGAAGCCGCCGTCGTCGGCGGGAACCACCCGGTGAAGGGCGAGGCCGTGCACGCGTACGTCATCACGGAGGACGACGCCGAGGGCGGCGAGGACCTCCGCGAGCGCATCGTCGCTGGCGTCGAGGACGCCATCGGGCCCATCGCCCGCCCCGAAGCCGTCGTCTTCACGCCCGAACTCCCGAAGACGCGCTCCGGGAAGATCATGCGCCGCCTCCTCGAGGACATCGCGAACGGCGACGACCTCGGGAACACCTCGACGCTCCGCAACCCCGACATCGTCGAGGACATCCAGGCCGCCGTCGACGCGGGAGGTGACTGACCGGGCGGCCACGCACTCGCCGACGCCTCCCCAGGTTCCTCTGGGACGAAGAATCGACCGACAAGAACCGACCGACGACCCGCGACGTTTCCGGCGCCGACAGCAGACCTCGACCAGCGACCGACCAACGCACACAGCATGAGAGACACTGACTCACAACGCGAGTCGACCACGACCCGCGAACCGACCGACGCATCGACCGAGTCGACCGACAGCGAAGGAATCCCGGCCTCGACCGAGTCGACCGACAGCGAAGGAACCGCCGTCCCGGCCGAATCGACCACCATCGAAGGAACGACGACCCCGACCGAACATCCCAACGACCCGGCGGCGCCGCATCCGCGGACCGACGGCGGGACCGTCGCGGCGACCGACGCCCCCGCGACAGACCACGCCGAGGTCGACTACCTCGAACGCGAGGTGAACATCTTCACGCCGTCGACGCCGTTCATGCGCGACCACCTCCGCGTCGTCTGGGCGATGTTCGCCGCGTGGACGGTCGTCGTCTTCGGGCCCGTGACCGCGACCGCGCTCGCACCCGACGTGATGACGAGCATCACGATCATCGGGTTCCCGCTGCACTACCTCACCACCGCCATCGGCGCACCCACCGGTGCGCTCGTGCTCTCGTTCGTGTACGCCCGCAAGCGCGACCAGCTCGACGAGAAGTACGGTATCGACCACGGCACCGGCGCCGCCGGTGAGAGCGACGACGACGCGCCCGCGGAACCGACCGCGGCCGACGGCGGGGTGGAGCAATGACGCTCGCCACCGCGGCGACCGAGCTGCCGTTACAGCTCCTCCCGGACGCCCTGAACGGCTCGTTCAAGCTCGTGCCCGCGATCATGGTCACGGGGATGCTCCTCCTGTTCCTCGGCATCGGGTACGCGTTCCGCGTCGCCGACACCGACGACCTCTGGGTCGCCGGGCGCTCCATCGGGAACGTCGAGAACGGCATGGCCATCGGCGCGAACTGGATGAGCGCGGCGTCCTACCTCGGGATGGCGGCACTCATCGCGCTCAGCGGGTACTACGGGCTCGCGTTCGTCGTCGGCTGGTCCGCGGGGTACTTCATCCTCCTCATCTTCCTCGCCGCGCAGATGCGGCGGTTCGGGAAGTACACCGCGCCCGACTTCGTCGGCGACCGGTTCGACTCCGACACCGCGCGCGCCATCGCCGCCCTCACCACCATCCTCATCGGGTTCGTGTACGCCGTCGGGCAAGCACGCGGCATGGGGCTCGTCGGCATCTACGTCTTCGGCGGCGATTACGCGACGATGGTCGTCCTCCTCATGGCCATCACCGTCGGGTACCTCGCGCTCTCCGGGATGCTCGGCGCGACGAAGAACATGGCCGTCCAGTACGTCATCCTCATCGTCGCGTTCCTCGCCGGCCTCTACGCCGTCGGGTTCACGCAGGGCTACTCCACCGTGCTCCCCCAGATAGAGTACGGGATGCTCTTCGACCAGCTCGGCCGCGAGTTCACCGAACCGTTCACGAGCGGTAGCTACTACCTCTGGATCGCGACCGCGTTCAGCCTCATCGTCGGCACGTGCGGGCTCCCGCACGTCCTCGTTCGGTTCTACACCGTCGAATCCGAACGGACCGCGCGCTGGTCGACCGTCTGGGGCCTGTTCTTCATCTGCCTGCTGTACCTCTCCGCGCCCGCGTTCGCCGCGTTCGGCACGGACCTCTACGCGGAGAACGTCGGCGCGGTGTACGGCGCGAGCGGCATGAGCGGCGCCGAGGGCGACGTCATCGTCGTCATCGCGAGCCAGCTCGCGAACCTCCCGACGTGGTTCGTCGGCCTCGTCGCCGCCGGCGGCATCGCCGCCGCCATCGCGACGACCGCCGGACTGTTCATCGCCGCCTCCTCCGCGGCGGCGCACGACATCTACACGAACATCGTCAACCCGGACGCGACCCAGCGCCAGCAGCTCCTCGTCGGTCGCGCGACCATCGTCGGCCTCGGCGCACTCGTCACGGTGTTCGCGCTCGACCCGCCCGCGCTCGTCGGCGAACTCGTCTCGTACGCGTTCAGTCTCGCCGGGCTCGTCCTGTTCCCGATGTTCTTCCTCGGGCTCTGGTGGGAAAACACGAACCGCCAGGGCGCGCTCGCCGGGATGACGACCGGCCTGCTCATCTGGTTCACGGCGATCATCAACGAGGTGCTGCCCGCGTACGTCGGGTTCCTCGGTGACGCCGCCGGGGACGCGGGCGCCATCGTCCCGCTGTACGCGGACGTGTTCCCCGCCATCGGCGCCGCACTCGCCGGAACGCCCGTCGTGTTCGCGGTCACCATCGCGGTGTCGTACGTGACCGATGAACCGAGCGAGGAGATAAAGCGCATCGTCCGGCAGTGCCACAGCCCCGAGCCGATGGGCCAACAGCAGTCCGCCGAGGACGTCGTCGGGAACAGCGGAAACGGTGGTGTGGCGACCGACGGTGGACGCGACGCTGCCGCCGACGGTGAGAGCGACGGAAGAACCGACGGCGGCGCGGAGACGGAGGAGATGTGACCATGTACGAGCACGTACTCGTCCCGACCGACGGTAGCGAGACGGCAGAGCACGCGGTCGACGAAGCGCTCGAGGTGGCGTCGCGGTTCGACGCGACGGTCTCCGCGCTGTACGTCGTCGACACGGACTCGGTCGGTATCAGTCTCGGCACGGAGCAGGTCGACCGCATCCGCCAGGGTCGCTTCGGCGAGATGGACGACCTCGAGAGTCGCGCGAGCGACGCGACGCGGTTCGTCGCGGAGCGCGCTCGCGAACGCGGCCTCGACGTCGAGGAGCACGCACGCGCCGGTCGGCCCGCGTCGGTCATCGCCGACTTCGCCGACGACGAGAACGTCGACCTCATCGTGATGGGGAGTCACGGCCGCAGCGGCCTGTCGCGGGTCGTCCTCGGGAGCGTCACCGAGCACGTCCTCAGGGAGACCCACAGGTCAGTGCTCGTCGTCGACACCGGCCACGACGACGCGGAGGTCGACGACGGATGACCTCCCGCACCGCTCGCGTCCGCGAGCACCTCGTCGAGAACCGCGAGACCGTGCTCGCCGACCTCGCGTTCGCGGTCGTCTGGGTCGCCGCCGTCACGCTCCTGTTCGACGTCCTGCAGGGACCGCAGTGGGTCTACCACCTGACGCTCGCCGGCGGCGTGGTCGCCCACTACGGGTTCTTCTCGTCGCTCGACGCCGCCGTAGACGACTGACCGGCCACGACCACATCCCCGTTTCTCGGAGCGTGGCATTACGACGGTCGGCGTCGTAGTACCGCCATGGACCTCGAGCTGGTGGTCTCCCGGGCGAAGTCGACGTGGACCGTCTTCGGCGAGCGGAACGTCACGTTCCTCGCCGGGAGCATCGCGTACAGTGCGTTCGTGTCGCTGGTCCCGCTACTGCTGTTCTTCTTCCTCGTCGTGTCCGTGCTCGGCGCACCCGAACTCCAGGGACGCATCGTCGACGTGACGACCGAGAGCGTGTCGCCGGCCGTCGGCGGCGTCATCGAGGTGATGATCGCGTCGCAGGCCGACGCGAGCACCGGTTCGACCGTCGGTGCGTCCGTCATCGGCGCGCTCACGCTCGCCTGGGGCGCCATCAAGGTGTTCCGGGGGCTCGACACCGCGTTCTCCACGATATACGGGACGACCGCGGCCGGGTCGTTCGTCGGACAGCTCGAGAAGATCCTGCTGGTTCTCGCGACGCTGACCGCCGGTATCGTCGCGATGGTCGGCGCGACCAGCATCGTCGCCTTCGTCTCGACGGTCCCGCTGCTCGGCGTCCTCGTCCCGCTCGTGCTCGTCGGCGCGCTCGTCGTCGCGTTCCTCCCGATGTACTACCTCTTCCCGGACGTCGACCACGAACCGCGCGACGTCCTCCCAGGAGCGATCATCGCGGCCGTGGGCTGGACGGTGCTCCAGGTGCTGTTCCAGGTGTACGCCTCCCTCGGCGGCGAGGAGAGCAACCTCATCGCGAGCATCCTCCTGTTCGTCACGTGGCTGTACTTCACCGGCGTCGTCCTCCTGTTCGGTGCGACCTACAACGCGGTCCTCCTCGCCCAATCGGACGCGACCGCCGCCGCTGGGGGCGAGGCGATCGACAGGACCGAGAACGCGTAGGGACGGCGAGCGAAGGAACCGACCATCAGAATCAGCCAGCCCACCCGCACTTACGCGGACCGCACGCTGAACGAGTTCTGAGCGACGCTTCGGCGACCAGCGGGCTCGATTCCGTGACGACTCACTCGCTCCCGGCGGTCGTGACGGTCACCGGCCGGTCGGTGTTCAGGAGGACCTCCTGCGTGACGCTCCCGAACAGGATCTTGCCGGCGGGCGAACGCTTCCGACCGCCGAGGACGATCTGGTCCGCGTCGACCTGCTCGCCGACGTCGATGATGTCCTGCGCCACCTCGCCGCTGTCCTCCTGGATGTGATAGTCCACGCCCGCCTCGTCGAGGATCTCCATCACCCGGCGGACCGCGTCCACGCGGGTCGGCGAATCGAACCGCTTCATCTCCTCGGGCGTATCCGGCGAGCGCTCCCGGCCGGTGAACACGAAGAGGACGTACGCTTCGACGTCCGCGCCGTCCTCGGCGAGGGACGCGACGAAGTCAGCCTGGCTGAGCGCTCGGTCGACGTTCAGATGGACCGGAAGGAGTACACGATGCATATCGACGCCTTCACTCGCCGCCGTCTTATAACTGCGTGCCAGTTTCGACGTCCGGCGAACGCGTACGCGCCCCCGGCAGGAGGGAAACCACGCCCGCCGACGCCGTCACTCCGGGTGCGCGAGCCGTTCGACGTCGTACCCGGCGTCGCGGATACCCGCGAGCAGCTGGTCGGCGTGCTCGCGTCCGGCCGCTTCGACGCGGAACATCAGGTACGCGTCGCTGACGCCGAGGTCGTCGACCGCGCGCTCGTGGCGGACCGACCGGATGTTCGCGCCCCTGTCCGCGAGCACCCGCGACACCTCCGCCATCTTCCCCGGACGGTCCTGGATGCGGACGCGGAGATGCAGGAGCTGGTGGCGCGCCGCTTGCGCGTGCGTGAGGACCTCCTGGAGCGCGGACACGTCGATGTTCCCGCCACACAGCAGCGGGACCACCGTCTCACCCGCGACGTCCAGGTCCTCCGAGAGCAACGCGGCCGTACTCACCGCACCCGCCCCCTCGACGAGTTGCTTCGCGCGCTCCAACAGGAGGAGGATGGCCTGCGCGATACGGTCGTCGCTCACCGTCACCACCTCGTCGACGTACGCGTCGATGTGCTCGTACGTCAGCTCGCAGATACCGCCGGTCGCGATGCCGTCCGCGATCGTCTGCGGGTCCGGGTTCCCCACCGGCTCGCCCTTCTGCAGGCTGTCCGGGACCGTCGCCGCCTGGTCGGCCTGCACGCCCACGATGCGGACGCTCGGGTCGCGCTCCTTGATCGCGGTCGCGACACCGGAGATGAGACCACCGCCGCCGATCGGAGCGACGACCGTGTCCACGTCCGGGAACTGCTCGTACAGTTCGAGCCCGAGCGTCCCCTGCCCCGCGACGATAGCGGGGTCGTCGTACGCGTGCACGAACTCCCAGCCGTGCTCGGCTTCGAGCTCTCGCGCGTGCGAGACGGCCTCCTGGAACTGCTGTCCGACGAGTTCCACGTCCGCGCCGTAGCTCCGCGTCGCGTCCACCTTCGCTTGCGGCGCCGTCTCCGGCATCACGATCGTCGACTCGATGTCGTTCGTCGTCGCCGCCAGCGCCACGCCCTGCGCGTGATTCCCCGCACTCGCCGCGACCACGCGACCCGAGAACGAGTCGTCCGCCGCGAGCAGACTGATCTTGTTGTGCGCCCCACGCGTCTTGAACGACCCCGTCCGCTGGAAGTGCTCCATCTTCAGGTGGACGTCCGCGTTCGCGCGCTCAGAGAGGCTCCGCGAGTGCTCGATAGGCGTCTTCTCCACGATGTGCGTGTCCCGGACGCGGTCGCGTGCCGCCTCGATATCCGGGAGTGAGACGCGAGTCATATCCAAGCGTCCACGCGCCCTCGCCTTGAACGTACGCAATTCAGAATCGAGTACCATCTGCGTCGACACCCCGCAAGCGACCGGTAACCGGTGGACGCCGCGACCGCGGCCGCGGTCAGCGGGCGCCCGCGACCCCGCTGCCGATGGCCGCGCCGCAGTCGCCGCACGCGACGAGATAGAACCGCTTCGAGGCCTTGAAGAAGCCGGTCTCGGCGCCCATGTCCGCGAACTCGACGTCCTCCTGCCGTTCGAGCGTCGCGTCGCACTCCGGACAGTGAACCATACCCGACCGTTCCAGCAGGTGATACAAATGCTTTGTCGTCACTGCGCGCCCGCGGCACCGCCGCCACCGCCGCCCGCACCCGCGACACCGCTTCCGAGCGAGTACCCGCAGTGCGCGCACTCGACGACGTAGAACCGCTTCGACGCGCGAACGATACCGATGCGTGACTCCGTGTCATCGAACTCGACGTCGTCCATCGACTCGAGCGTCGTGTCGCACTCCGGACAGTGCACCATGTCGGCTACTGTTCCCGCACCGAGTATAACAGTATGCTTCTCCGGACACGCTGGTGTGGGCCGGGCCACGGCGACAGCCAGCGACCCATGGTAGTCTTCGAGAGGATTCCAACGGGCCGCTGAACCTCTCGCGCCCGTAAGACATACCAGGACGAGGACGCTGATGCCTGGTATGTCGCGTCGGCTTCGTCTCTCTCTCTCCGCGAGCGTGCCATCTCTCCCGTCGTCGGCGGCGCGTTGCTCATCGCCATCGTCGTCATCCTCGCGACCATCACCGGCGCGATCATCTTCGGTATCGCCGACGACGAACCGCCGGCGCCCGCGGCACGCCTCCAGCTCGAACCCGGCGGCTCGTGCCAGTTCGAGCTCACGCACCGCGGCGGTGACAGCCTCGACGGCGACCGCATCACCGTCCAGGGGTTGACCGACCCGGACGCGCTCGCCGGACGACGACTGACGGCCGAGGACGCCGTCCCCGTCACGCCCGACGAGTCGACCGTCCGCGTCGTCTGGAACGCCCCGGACGCGAACGCGAATCACGTCCTCCAGACGTTCGACGTCGACCCGAGTACGACCAGCGGCTGGGCGTGCACGAGCGGAAGCGTCCTGACGAGCGACGCGAGCGACCACATCACCGTCCTCCGACCCGGCGAGGACCCGATCGAACTGAGCGCCACCTCCAGCCTCGACGCTCTCGGGTCCGCCGACGTCGACGTCACCGGCGACGGTCGGTCGGACGTCCCGTACGTCACCAGCGGAGACGTCATCGCCATCACGAACGGGACGAACGACTCGACGACGCTCGCGACCAGCAGCGACATCACCGGGACCGTCGAAGGCGCGAAGACCCGCATCACCGCCGCCGCGTGGAACGGGAACGACCCGAGCGTCTACTTCGTGAACGAGAGCCACGACGCCATCTACCGGGTCGCTCCAGGCGAGAGCCCGACCGTCGTCGCCACACCCGGAGACAGCGCCCAGGCGGTGCTCGGGCCCGGCGACGTCGACGGCGACGGCGACCGCGAGCTCCTGTTCTCGGACGGCAGCCAGCATGTCCGATACGTCGAACCGGATGGCTCCATCGAGAAGGTCGAGAACGGCGGGACGGTGTCGAGCCAGGGCATCGGTTCGGGGTCCATCGCCGACTTCGACGACGACGGCGTCGACGTCGTCGTCACCGTCGACGGCAGCAACGACCTCAAGATAGTCGGGGAACCCAGCGGGGAGGGGAAGACGACCATATCGAGCGTCGACGCGGCGCAAGCGCCCGTCACGGTCGCCGACGTCGACGGCGACGGCGACAGCGAGGCCGTCTACGTCTTCACGAGCGGGCACCTCAAGTACGTCGACGACGTCTACGGTTCTCCGACCATCTCGTTCATCAAGGACGGCGATGGCGACAGGTTCGGCGCGGACAACTCGACCGGCGTCGTCTGAGCGAATCGTTCGGCCGAGCCATCACCCATCTCGTCCGACATCACCTTCACCAGACCGTCGAGACCTTCACCTGACCGTCGAGGTGACAAGGGAGTGGCGGAACTCCGGACGCGGTGGTGTTCCGAGGACGTGTAGAGCGAAGCCCTCCCGACGGACGAGACGGCGAGACCCCGGTCGGTGAATGCATTCGTTCGACGGAATCGTTCAGGTAACGGTTCGACGAAGGCGTTCAGGTCATCAGTTCGATGACCTCGTTCAGTACTCGGTGAGCGTCGCGTTCTCGCCGTCGTTCACGACCTCGTGGGGGTCGATGTCGACGAAATCCATGACGGAGTCGTGGATTCCCACCGATTCGACGGTCTCCTCGAGCGCCGAGAGCACGAGCGCGGGATCGAGGTCGAGCGCGTACTCGCGGTACGTCCCGCCCCGACGGCCCTCGTTGCGCTCCGTGACGCTGATGATGCCGAGCATCGCGAGTTCGCTCAGGTGGTCGCGCATCCGTCGCGGAACGAGCGGATCGCGGTTCGCGAGCTCCGCGAACCGCGTGTACCGTGGCCTGACGTCACGGGACCGCACCGGCGTCTCCCCTTCGAGGTCGAGCGTGACGAGCGCGTACAGGACGAGGTGTCCGTGCTCGGTGAGCCCACCGATGCCCTCCTGGATGCGGCCGCGCTCCAGTTCGTCCCGTCCAGCCTCCACGTGGTCCGCGGTGACCGTCTCCGTTCCCGCCTCCCGCGCCATGTCGCCGGCACTCATCAGGAGGTCGAGGCTCTGTCGAGCGTCACCAGCGTCCTTCGCTCCGTACGCCGCACAGAGCGGGATGACCTCGTCGGCGAGCACGCCGTCGTGGAACGCGACGTCCGCGCGCTGCGAGAGGATCTGTCGGAGGTCGTTCGCGTCGTACGCCGGGAAGTGGATCTCCTGCTCGCAGAGCGACGACCTGACCTTCGGCGACAGGTCGTCGCGGAACGAGAAGTCGTTCGAGATACCGATGATGCCGATCTTCGCGGTCTCCAGGTTCCCGTTCGCTCTCGCTCTCGGGAGTTGATAGAGGATGGAGTCGTCCTCGAGGTGGTCGACCTCGTCCAGGACGACGAGGATGGTTCCGGCGGCCTCCTCGAACTCGCTCCAGAGCATCTCGTAGACCGACGCTCGCGGATAGCCGGTCGTCGATATCTGGTTCGTCTCGTCGCGGAACTCGTTGACGAGCCGGGTCGCGACCTGGTACGACGAGGTGAGGCCGTCGCAGTTGAGCATCGCGACGGTGAGGTCGATGTCGTCGAACTGCGCGGCGTCCTCTCGAAGATGCGCGAGGAGGTATCGGGACGCTGCGGTCTTCCCGACACCGGTCTTCCCGTAGAGGAAGATGTTGTCGGGTTGCTCGCCGTTTATGACGGGTTGGAGGGCCGCCTGGTACGTGTCGAGCTCATCGCTTCGGCCGACGAGTTCCTCGGGTTGGTAGTCCTCCCGAAGTGCGTCCCGGTCGGTGTAGATGTTCGTGTCTCGCTCGAACAGCGCCATCGTATCGAGACGGATGCGAGGGGATACCATAAAACCACCGCGTCCGGAGCGTCCGCGGTTTCCGCTGTTCTCGTTTCTTTAAGTCAAGTGAAGCGACACACTCCCCCCACCGTGTCCGCGGTTATCGGCGAAGAGGGTGGGGAGGGGGGACGGAGACGGGAACTCTAAATAACGGGAAAGTTTATACCCCATGTCGTTCTATTGGTCCGTAGCCTCTCCAAATCCAAGGTTATGATAGATATGAATAATAATATTAGCTAGAGGAGTCTAGCAATCATAGACGTTATTCATTACTTCCTCGTCATTTTCTCTGCTCCGGACAAGCTGCTGTAGATCGACGCAGCACCCCACCCCTGCCCTCTCACCGAGAACTGCGGACAAGGTGGGGTGGGTGTGTCTGGCGTCGTTCGTCGACCTTCCGCTCTGACGAGCAGGACGTTCCACCTCGACAGCCCGTATCGACCGGTCGATCTCAAGCGTGAACAGACACCGGCACGCGTGGGCGGGTCTCGACAAGAGACGGTCGAAGTCCCTACATGAGAAGCTCTTCGCCCCGTCTGGGATACAGCTCCGTGTCTTCACGTCGATCGCGTGGACCGTCCTTGTCATCGTCGACGCCCAAGCATTCCGTCGAAGTCTCGCTCGTCCACCGTGGTCGACGTGGCCCACCGCGGACAACACCACCATGTCCGCTGTTCCAGTCACTGACCCTTGGACAACCCCCCACCACGTCCGCAGTTCTCGCACCGACAACGAGATGCGGAACAGCGGACGTGGTGGAGGGGGCGGACGGAAGCAATCGCGTTCGAACGTTTCACACCTTCATCCGAACCGAAGCAGAACGACACTCGACGAATCACCGGATGACTTCCGTCTCGGTTCGAAGGTAACTCCGACAGTCGAAGGAACGATACCCACCAGGCAGCGGTTCAGTACCCCAGCAACGGGAGCCAGAGCAACCGCGAGAAGCCGATGACGACCGCGAACGTGACAGTGAAGACCGCAACTCGCTTCGCGAAGACCCCGATAGACGCTGCGTCCTCTCTCGGGAAGAGCCCCATCGCCTCGTAGACCTCGTACGAGACGAAGAAGAGCGCCATCCCCCAGAGGACAGCGGTCAGGTGCGCGTAGTACAGATGCGAGATGTACTGACTCTCGAGTCCGAGGAGACCGTGGAAGACGGTCGGGAAGCTGCCACCGGCGACCGCACCCGCGGCGATCGTGACCCAGTAGCTGGCGCTTCCACGAGCGTCGGTCGAGACACTGCCGACGTAGCGAGCGACCAACCGTTCGGTGGGCGTCACTCCGTCTGGGTACTGGTGCTTGAAGTAGGTCATTCCGATGACTACGCCCACGGTCCCGGCAGCGATTCCGACGAGAGTGATGCCGTGAACGGGCCTCCCGGTGAGTGACCCGGCGAGCAGGCGAAGCGCTACGACGACGAACACGACGACGAACGGCGCGGCTGGACGGGAGAGCGGCTCCCATTGCTTTGCGAACGATTGGTCGACCATGTTCCTCGCTTGTTCCTCTACCTACGTCAGTAAGTACCTCATACCGGTTTGATACCGGTCTCTGTGGACGAATACGCGGCCGACGGGCCGGAACTCTCGCCTATCTTTCATTTCGCACTTCCGACTTCCGCCGCGAACGAGCTTGGTCCTGTCAGGTTCGCGCACCGAGCGCAGACCGAGTGTAGAGACGACAGGCCGAGGGGGACGGAATCGACGATCGGGCTCGGTGCCCTCACCCTTCAGTCAACGCACGACGACCGACATATCGCGGTAATCTGCGACTACTTCGACGCGTTCCGACGATTCGCATGACCTGGTACCACAAGTCACGAGAAATCGAAGGCAAGAGGCCGGGATAAGAGAGGCTCGGGTGAAAGAGTTCCGGGTGCGAAAGAGAGTCGTGATGCGTCACGACCGAGTACAGCGCCACCGATTCACGCGTGACAGGAGCCACCGATTCACGCGTGACAGGAACTGGTGGACGCGCGTGACCCACCGATCCGGATCAGTGCGACCTGTGTCCGTGTTCGGGTTCCGAATCGGGCGTGACGTCGTCTTTCGTGTGGAGGAACGCGCCGAAGAGGAGGGGTGAGAAGAGCGCTCCCACCAGCCCCGCGACGAGTCCGTACAGCCAGAGGTCCTCACCGGAATCTGATTCGCCGGCGCTCTCCTGGCCTGCCGCGGCGTTCGGTGAGCCGACGACGACGGCGCCCTTCATGCCCATCGGCTCGTGCGGGCCACAGTAGTACTTCGAGACGCCCTCGGATTCGAACGTTCGTTCGAACGTCGCCCCTTCGTCTCCCTGCATCTTCGACTCGTAGCCGCCGTCGTCCGCGACAACGTTATGGGACCCGCCGGCGCCCGTCCACTCCCAGGTCACCGTCGTTCCGGGGTCGACGCGGACTGCTGCCGGACCGAAGGCGTACGCGCCGTCGTTCCCTTCGGCACCGACCGTTACCGTGACCTCGCTCTCGCCCGTACGGTCGACAGTTCCGTCGAAGTTCCCGACGTTCTCGAACCACCCGTCGTAGTCGATGCGCTCACCGCTCGCGCCGGACCCGTCCGCGGCGTCGTCCGCAGCGCCGCCCGTGGACGGAACGGCCACCTCGCCGTCGCCGACGACGACGGCGCCCTTCATGCCCATCGGCTCGTGCGGGCCACAGTAGTACCGACTGACGCCCGTGTCGTCGAACGACTGCTCGAACGTCGCCCCTTCGTCTCCCTGCATCTTCGACTCGTAGCTGCCGTCGTCCGCGACGACGTTGTGCGACCCGCCCTTCCCGGTCCATTCGAAGACGACGGTCGTCCCGGGGTCGACGCGAACGACGGCCGGGCCGAACGCGTACGAGCCGTTGTTCCCCTTCGCGCCGACCTCGACGGTCACCTCCGAGGCGCCGCGTTCGTCGACGATCCCGTCGAAGTTCCCGACGTTACTCAGCCAGTCCTCGAGGGAGGCGTCCGCCTGCTGACCAGCCGATCCGCTGCTCGCGGCCGCCGGTGCGGTCCCAATCGCAGCTGTCGAGGCCGCTGCGAGCCCTGCTTTCATCACGGTGCGTCTGTCGTACCGCGCGTCGCGGCCGGTGGAGTCGTCGGTCATCGGAGTGTAATCGTCGGTCATCGGTCTGGTGTCGTCTGGTTCTGTGAATCGCGTTCGCCGCCAGGTTCTGTGTCCCGCGTTCGTCGCCGAGTTCGGTGGGTAGTGTCGACAGTCGGAACCGGGTGTTTCACCGGTCTTAGCTAGCGTTTCAGCCCTCGTAGCCCGCGTACTCCATGAGCTGCTTGAAGATGTCCGTGTCCATCGCGTCCTTGTAGACGACGCCGCCGAGCATCCCGCCGGGATAGAAGCTCCCGTTCATCACGTGGTTGACCTTGTGACAGTGCATCAGGTAGATGCCGGGGTCGGCGTCGGCCTCGAACTCGATGGTGTGGCGTTCGGCGGGCGCCATGTTCGTGACGTCCATCTCGTGCTGGGCGGCTTCCGGTATCTTCCCGCCGTCCTTCTCGATGCGCTTGAAGCGATGGTTGTGGATGTGCATCGGGTGACTCATGTAGCCGCCGTTGGCCATGTGGAGGCGGACGGTGTCACCCTGCTCGACGATCACCGGGCTGCCGTCTTCGGGATGGAGCGTGCGCGGCGCGCACTTCCCGTTCACCATGAACGTGTCCGGGTTCCGGTTACGCGGGTCGTAGGACGCGTCCTCGCCGGCCATCTGCCGGGAGAGGCTGGAGTCGGTCTCGCGGAACCCGAGGAAGTACTCCTTGTCAGCGGGCTCGTACCCCTTCGGGTCGACGCGGAAGATACCCCACATCCCCATCTCGATGTGACGTTGAGTCTGGTAGTGGCAGTGATAGATGTGCGTGCCGGGGACGTTCGCGGGGATGTCGTACGTGTGCTTCTCGCCCGGGTCGACCCGGATGCCCGTGGACGTCGGGACGCCGTCGTCCTTCCACTGCTTGGTGACGCCGTGGAAGTGGATGGTGTGCGGGCGCTTCCCATCGGTGTTGTCGAGCGTGACCTCCATGTCCTCGCCCTCGGTCGTCCGGATGATGGGGCCGGGGACGCTCGGGTCGCCGTCGTCCGCGGAGAACGCCCAAACCCGTGGGAGTTCCACGGGACCACCCATGGCGTCGCCGGGATGAGGCTTGTGGACAGCGGGCTGGGACTTCACCGTCACCGAACCGCCCTGTTCGTCGACGTTCACGACCTCGGGCGGACTGGTCTCCGGGAGGTCCGCGGTGGTCGAGCCGACGTCGTTCGTCGTGGTCGTCGTCTGATCCGTCTCGAATGCGGTCGTGCAACCTGCGAGTGCCATCGCACCCATACCACCCGTCGCCGCTACGAATTCGCGCCGCGATACGCCAGTGCCGGGAGCGCCGAAACGATCCGTCATTGTACACCTCCACCTTACGACCCCTACTTGAACCCGGCATCGCTCATTCTCGTCGGCGAAAAACCGTTCTCAGCATGCTGGAATACGACCGGGCTGACCCGAACGGGTTCGGTTCGACCCCTGGGAATGTCGTCGGTCCGGTACCGTTGCGGTCCTCGCGGTCCTCGATTCGATGGACGTGCGAGGGACGGCACGTCGGCAGGTTTTTCAGGGCGCCCCGAGCAGAGCGATACAGATGGTGCGGGACCCGTTCGTTGACGACGCCGAACCGGACCTGCAGGCGGTCCTCGACGCGCTCGACGATCCGAACTGTCGGAAGATCGTGCAAGCGATGTCTGGGGCGATGACGGCGAACGAGGTGTCGGACGAGACCGACATCCCGCTGTCGACGACCTACCGGAAACTCGACCTCTTGACGGAAGCGTCGATACTCGACGAGCGAACCGAGATCCGGTCCGACGGGCACCATACGACGAAGTACGTGCTCGCGTTCGACTCGGTCGAGATCGGGTTGACCGACGACCGCGAGTTCGACGTGAGTATCTCGCGGCCCGCACAGTCGGCGGACGAGCAACTCGCACAACTCTGGAACGAGGTACGTAAGGAAACATGAGCAGTCACACACCGGCCCTGGTCGTTGCACTGAAAGCAATCACGCTGGCTCTCGGAGGGCTCATCTCGTATCTCTCCTATCGCGCGTACCGGCGGACGAGCGCGCAATCGCTCGGGTATCTCGCGGTCGGGTTCGGCGTCATCACGCTCGGGTCGCTGCTCGCGGGCGTGTTCGACCAGTTCCCGACCGGGTTCGAGCGTAACACTGCGCTCGTCATCGAGTCCGCGTTGACGGCTATCGGGTTCGCCATCATCACGTACTCGCTGTACTCCGAGTGACGACGGTCGACCGGTGCGTGCTCGACGCCGGCCGGTTGCTGTGGTCGCCTTCGACCGGTGCGTGCTCGTCGCTGACGGGTTGCTGCGGTCCGCCTTCGACCGGTGCGTTCTCGTCGCTGACGGGTTGCTGCGGTCCGCCTTCGCGTACGAGTCGCGTTCTCAAGGCGGGACGTCGTCTCGAATAGTAGGGGCGTCGGAAGCGGAAGTCGGGTCGAATCGATGGTCGTTCGGATACGGCCGGTGCCAGGGCCGCTGGTCGTTCGAGCGCCCGTTCAGCCGAGGATGTAGTCGAGGCGCGGGTACTTCTCGAGGAGCGTCTGGCCGTCCGCGAACTCGTAGGTCTCGACGTAGCGGTCGAGGCCGATGATGCGGCCGGCGCCGAACGCGGCGATGGCGAGGAACACGATGACGTACGCGAAGTCGCTGTTGACGATGCCGTGTTCGATGCTCCAGTTCCCGAAGTAGAACATCGTCATGATGAACGCGCCCCAGAACGCCGCGAGGCGGACGAGGAGGCCGACGATGAGTCCGAGGCCGATGAGGAGTTCCCCGAAGGGCACGGCGACGTCGACGAACGAGACGAACCAGCTGGTGTCAGCCATCCACGCGAACATCCCCTCGAGGGGGTTGCCGTTCGTGGCGGCGACGCCGGCGAGGTAGCCCTGCGCGGTCCAGCCGGACGCGAGGACCTTGTCGAGCCCCGACGAGAGGAACGCGTACCCGAACACGAGACGGAGTGCGAGGACGAACCACGCGCTCAGTGAGTGTGCCTGGCCGTTGACGGTGATGCCGCCGAGCGTGCTCTCGAACCTGTTCGCGGACTGCTTGCTGGATTGAATGGATGACATAGTGGTTCTCCGAGTAGAGAGACGATACCCGACCCCTTATAAAGAGAACGTGGTTCTCGGGATGAGAGAACCGAGACGCGCCGCGACCGCCTCGCCGCAGACGTGAACCGCGACTCGAACGAAAAGGGAGTACTCGGGAGAGGAAGGGTCGTCCGGACGACGAAGCATTGTCCGGACGCGGAGGGGGATGGAGGCTTCCGGAGGCGCGGCGATGTCAGTCTGCGTTGACCTGGTCGCGGAACTGTTCGCGGACCTTCTTGATCTTCGGGTCGGCGTGGAACGTGCAGTAGCGGTCGTTCGGGTTCTTCTCGTAGTAGTCCTGGTGTTTGGGTTCGGCTTCGTAGAACGTCTCCAGCGGCTCGACCTCGGTGACGATGTCGTCGTCGTACACGTCCTCGTCCGCGAGCCCCGCGATGAACGCCTCGGTCAGGTCGCGTTGGTCGTCGGTCTCGTAGAGGACGATGGAGCGGTACTGCGTGCCGACGTCGGGGCCCTGCTTGTTGAGCTGCGTGGGGTCGTGGATGGTGAAGAACACCCGCAGGAGGTCCTCGTACGCGATGGTCTCCGGGTCGAACTCGACCCGCACGACCTCGGCGTGGCCGGTATCGCCGGAGCAGACGGCGCGGTAACTCGGGTTCTCCACGTGCCCGCCCGCGTACCCGGACGTGACCCCGTGGACGCCTTCGAGTTCCTTCATCGCGGCTTCGACGCACCAGAAGCAGCCGCCGCCGAACGTCGCTATCTCGGTATCGCTCATACGTCGACGTAGGGCTGCGCGGCGTAAAGGCTTGTCTCGCCGGCGGGCCGTTCCGGATTCACAGTCTCGTGCTGGGGGCGACGAACCAGTTCGGTCTGTGCCCAGTATCCGACCGGAAGCGGCTGAATCAGGGCACGGACCCTTCGGTCCAGCTCCTTCGACAGTGAAGAAGAAATATATTACAGCTCCGGGACTGAAAACTTATGTCTCTGTCAAGAGATGCCATCCTCTTCGGGATTGCGCTCGTCGTGTTCGGCGATTGGCTACTGAAGTACGGGATCGATGCATCTCTCCTCCCGATTGCAGGAATTCTCCTCGCTGCGCTCGGGTTCTTGGGAAGCCTGGAAGCTGCGACGTCGTCGGATGATGTCGACGAACGGCCCGCCAGCGACGAGTAACGGTGAAGACCGGGATGGTCTCTCGCTGTCGAACGACGACCGAGACGGTGGACGAGAGTTCGGTCGTGGACTGGCTGTCTCGACGGTGCCAGTTCGCTCGACACCGGAACCGAACCGTGAAGTTCAGGGTCGTCGCCGCGAATCGTCGGATACGAACCGGGGGTTGTCGAACGCGTTCGGCCGTGGCGCTTGCTTGCGGATACCGGTGTTCCGTTGTCGAAGTTTTAAGTAGTAAGCCCGAGTGTAGTTAGGTACCAATGGCCATAGACCCGAACTTCGAGCAGAACCGCGACGTCGTCGAGCAGCACGACGGCCACGACGTATGGGGACCGGTTGACGAACCGGAGGAACTCGGTATCCACGGCACGCACGTGGCGGTGGACTTCGACATCTGTATCGCCGACGGTGCGTGCGTCGAGGACTGTCCGGTGGACGTCTTCGAGTGGGTGGACACGCCCGACCATCCCGAGAGCGAGATCAAGGCCGACCCGGCGAACGAGAGCCAGTGTATCGACTGCATGCTCTGCGTCGACGTCTGTCCCGTCGACGCCATCGACGTCGACCCCGGCCGCGCGGGTCGGAGCTGACGCCCGCTCTCCTGCGGTCGTTCGCGACGACTCCGTACCCTCTGGTCCGGCGACGACTTTTGGCCCGGACAGCAGTGAAGCGGCGGATTCTGATTCGATAGTGGAGCAATCGGTGCTCGTCCGGTAGTAGTGCGACTGCCGGTCGTATGTCGTGGCGACGCGTTGAGACCATCTCGTAGCGCGTCGACGTGGGTGCGTGGCGTGGGGTGTCGCGTACCGCGAGGTGAAGGAACTCGGTTCCGTCCTCGATATATGATACCCACCGACACAGTGATAATCCCTCCGTCCGCCATGCTAGTCGAACACACTCCAGGTGAGATTTAGCATGTATTCCGTCGTACTGACGAAAGGGGTCCCGGACTTCCGCGAGGGGGTGGTGTCGTTCGACGAGGACGGCCACCTCGAACGCGGAGAGACCCCCACGGTGATGAATCCGAACGACAAGCACGCCGCACGAGCGGCGCTCCAGACGAAGGTCCGGCACGGCGGTGACGTCACACTGATGAGTATGGGACCACCGGGGTACGGCGACGTGCTCCGCGAGGGCATGGAGGACGTGTACGGCGACGACTGCGTCCTGCTCTCGGACCGCGAGATGGCGGCGGCGGACACGTGGGCGACCGCGATTACGGTCGCGACCGGCATCCAGAAGCTCGACGAACGACCGGACCTCGTGTTCGCGGGGTTCAAGACCGCTGACGGGGAGACCGGCCACACCGGCCCGCAGGCGGCGTGGTGCATGGACTGGCCGGTTCTCACGCACGTCATCTCGCTGGACGTCGACGAGGACGAGGGCGTCGTTCGCGCGAAACGACTCGTCCAGGGCGACGTCGAGGAGATCGAGACCGTCGAGGCGGAACTGCCGGCGTTCGTCGTCACGGACCCCGAGTTCGAGGCGACGTACCGGCGCGCAGAACACCGCCTGCTGCACAAGGACCTCCGCGAGGAGACCCAGGAGCGCGCCGAGGACCACGAGTCCGTGATGACGGTGTGGGACCACGAGGAGTTGAACCTCGACCCGGACTTCATCGGGCTGGACGGGTCGCCGACGATCGTCGGCGGCGTCGACCCCATCCCGAAGGCGCCCAGCGAGCGGGAGGCGACCGACGTCGACCCTACTGACTCCCAGGGAATGCAGCAGGTCGTGGACGAACTGGCGCCGTACGCGGGAGGTGACTGACGATGGCCGTGTTCGACCCGAACGACTTCGAAATCAGCGAACTCGGCCCGAAGGTGAAGGACGTCGAGGACGCCGGCGACCTGGAGGAGGTCCTCGAACGCGAGAAGGAGGGGAAGAACCGGGACGCGGTGAAGACCCTCGTCCAGAGCCGTATCGACAAGCTCCATGACGAGGACGAGGACGCGATCGACTACACGGAACTGGACCCCGGCGAGTACACCGTCGCGGAGATGGCGAACCTCGTCCGGGACGTCGACGACGCGGACGCGCTCCGCGGGATGCTGGAGCGCGAGGAGGCGGGCGACGACCGGTCGACCGCGAAGGACCGCATCCAGTCCCGGCTCGACCAGCTTGAGTCGAGCGAGGACGGCGAGGAGGCGGAGTACGTCCCGCCCGAGGAGAAGTATCCCGACCTCGACCATCCGACCGAGGACAAGCAGTACGTCCACGGTATCGACGACGGCGACTACCGCGACATGTGGGTGTACTGCGAGACCCAGCAGGGCGAACTCGTCGACGTGAGCCTGGAGATGCTCGGGAAGGCCCGCCAGCTGATGGACGACTACAACGACCAGTACGACGCCGACGAGCGCGTCGTCGCGGTCCTCATGGGTGACGACGTCGAGGGGCACGTCGACGACTGCATCGCGTGTGGCGCGGACCTCGTCGTCGTCCACGAGGACGAGCGGATGGCTCGCTTCCAGCACAAGGCGTACGCGGAGGTGTTCTGTGACATCGTGCGCGGCGACGGCCACGAGTACGGCCGCGAGGACCGGCCCGAGCGCGACTGGCACGACTACGACGAGCCGCGGTACGTGCTGTTCCCGGCGACGAACAACGGCCGCGACCTGTCCGCGCAGGTGCAGGCGGAGCTCGACTCCGGGCTGGCGTCGGACTGCTCGGGGCTGTACATCGAGGACACCGTCATCTCGAACCCGGCGAAGACCGGCGGACAGGGCAAGCGCGAGTTCGAGCGCGTCCTGCACATGAAGCGCCCGGACTTCTCCGGATTCGAGTACTCGACCATCCTCTGTCTGGACAAACCGCATCGGGACTTCCATCCGCAGGGCGGGAGCGTCATCCCCGGGAGCTTCGAGATTCCCGAAGCCGACGCGGAGCGGGAGGGCGAGGTCGTGCACAGCGACCTCGACGCGCCCGACGAGTGGTTCCGCGCCGACGTTCAGGACTTCGACACGCTCGAGGAAGGCATCGACCTGACCGGCTACGACGTCGTCATCGCGCTCGGTCGCGGCATCGGCGACGACCCGACGAAGGGCATCGAGCTCGGGCTCGAACTCCGCGACGCGTTCGAGGACGCCGAACTCGGACTCTCCCGGGGCGTCATCACGTCCTCGTACAGCTTCGACGGCCACGTCGAACAGTACATCGGCGAGGACAGACAGATTGGTGAGAGCGGACAGGTGGTGGAACCCGACATCTACGTCGCTGCGGGCATCAGCGGCGCCATCCAGCACAAGGTCGGGATGGACGAGTCCGACACCATCATCGCGATCAACACCGAACCGGACGCGGACATCCGGGACTTCTCGGACTACTACGTGCACGGCGACCTCTTCGAGGTCCTGCCGCGACTGACCGAGGCGGTCGAATCGGGCGAGCTACGGCTCGACGAGATAGCGGCGAGCGACGACTGACGATCCAAGAACTCCATCATGACTGACGACAGAGAACACTACGAGGCGGTCGTCGTCGGGTGCGGTCCCGGCGGCGCCGCAGCGGCGGCGGTACTGGCGGACAACGACGTCGAGACGCTCGTCCTGGAACGCGGGGTCGAGGCCGGGTCGAAGAACGTCTCGGGCGGCCTCATCTACGCGGAGGAGTCGGCGCCGTACACGATCGACGACCTCTACCCGGGCTTCCGCGAGTACGCGAGCGAGCGCCCGATCACGGAGTACCATATCCACAACGTCGCTGGCAGCAAGGTGAAGTCCTACGACATCACCGGTCTCCACGACCACGACACGGAGTGGTCGGACGCGGTCCTGCGCCGGAAGATGGACTCGTGGCTAGAGCAGCGCGTGCACGAGCGAACTCGCGAGACCGGCGGCGGCGTGGTCACGGGCGTGCACGTCGACGGCCTCATCCAGGAGGACGGCGAGGTGAAGGGCGTCACGTGCGAGGAGCTCGACCCCATCGAGGCGGACCTCGTGGTCGCGGCCGACGGCGTGAACAGCGAGCTGGCGCGCGAGGCGAACCTCATGGACTGGGAAGAGCCCGAGGAGTGGTTCCAGGGCGTGAAGGCGGTCGTCGACCTCCCCGACGGTGCGGTCGAGGAGCGGTTCGGTATCGGCGAGGGCGAAGGTGCGGCCCACCTGTTCTCGGGCGACCTGTTCGAGGGCGTCCGCGGCGGCGGGTTCGTGTACACGAACGAGAGCACGCTCTCGGTCGGGACGGTCTTCCACCTGGACAGTCTCGTCGCTGAGGAGGCGGAACCTCACGAGCTGTTGGACGCGCTCCTGACGCACCCGATGCTCGCGGAGTACTTCGACGGCGAGTACGACGAGCTCGAGTACTCGGCGAAGCTCGTGCCGGACTCGAAGAAGGTCGCGCACACGAGCCCGCATCGCGGTCGACTCCTGCTCGTCGGCGACGCGGCCGGCCAGATGCAGGCCCAGGGTCCCATCATCAAGGGGATGAATCACGCGGTGACGGCCGGCGCGCTCGCAGCCGAGGCGTTCGTGGAATCGCGCGCCCGGAAGAGCCGGAAGACGGAGCCGACCGCGGGCGAGCTCTACGAGCGGAAGCTCCACGACGAGGGCGTGATGGGGAAGCTCCGCCCGAAGCGCTACGAGGTCGCGGCGGCGCTCGGGGAACGGGACGCGGTCACGGACCTCACGGACTCGCTCCTCCAGTCGCCCGTCGGACGGTTCGGGTTGAAGGTCGCTGACAGCCTCGGCGTGATCGAGCGCGCGTACTCGTCGCCGTTCCTGTCGATGCTGATGCCGGACACGAAGACGCCGTACGTGACGCTCCCGACGGTTCTCGGGGATGCGCTCGGCGACCGCGTCACCGCCGAGAACACGGTCGAGCCGCCGGCGCTCGACGACCGCATCGGCGACCTGACGTACGACGTCGGCGACCCGCACATCGAGCTACTGGACGAGTCCTACGCCGCGAGCGGCGCGGCGGTGTCGGCGTGTCCGGTGAGCGCGCAGGACTTCGGCGGCGGCTGTTACCGCTCGGAGACCGTGAAGACGAACGGCAGCGAGGAGGAGGTCGTCTCGCTCGACACCCAGCCGTGCGTCGAGTGCGGGACGTGCGCGGTCGTCGCGGACACCGACTGGAACCACCCCGCGGGGAACAAGGGCGTCGAGTACAAGCAGGGGTGACCGCGGGTGGCCGACGCCGCAGGCGACGGGTCGTCGGACGGCCCTCCGATGGAGCGAGACGATTACGAAGCCCGCGCGTTCGCACTCCGTGAGCGCGCCGCGAGCGCTCGCGAAGGGTTCAACGAGCCCGCGGACCCGCCCGATCGCGACCGAGCGACCGCGTTCGCGCGCGACGGCGTCGGCGAAGCCGCGGCAGTGTACATCGAGGCGCGCACCGAGGACTCGTGGGTGTACTTCGACGGGGACGCGTTCGACGCCCTCGAAACCGGCCTGAACGCGTACCTGGAACTGTTCGCGGCGTGCCACGGCGTCGACTGCAATCCAGGCGTCACCGTCCGCACCGCCGCCGAGACCTTACTGGATACGCACGACGCCGTCGACACCGCCGCCGTCCTCACCGGCGTGGATACGGAACCGCCCGACGACTGACCACTCCCCGCGGGCTACCTGCGTTCGCGCCCCGACGGCGTCCACGTCTCGACGGCGTCCACGTCAGAGTACGCCGGAGCCGTCGCAGTGGTCGCGCGCCTCGCGGACGGCCGCCTTGCGCCCGATGAACGTCAGGTGGTCGCCTCGCTCGATGGTCTCCTCGGGGCGCGGCAGCCGGTTCTCGCTCGCTCGCGCGATCAGCGCCAGATGACAGTCCGCCGGGAGCTCGGACTGGAGGTCCGCGACCGACGTCCCGACCACTCGGTCGCTCGTCACCTCGACCTCCTGGACGTCCCCCTCGCCGTCCAGTTCCGTCATCCAGCGCGCGATGCTCGGTCGCTCGATGACGTTGTCCATCGACCACGCGATGGACATCCCGCTGGAGATCGCTTCGACGTCGAGGTCCTCGAACGCGTCGACGTTGTCGGGGTCGTTGACCCTGGCGACGACGGTCTCGACGTCGAAGGTGTTCCTCGCGAGCTGCCCGATCAACAGGTTCACGTCGTCGTCGGCCGTCGACGCCGCGATCACCTTCGCGTTGTCGGCGCCCGCGCGTTCGAGCACGTCCTTCCGCGAGCCGTCGCCCTTGTGGACCGAGAACCCATCTCTCCGGAGGTCTTCGACGACCGCGTCGTCGGATTCGACGATCAGCACCTCTTCGCCGCGGTCCTCGAGTCGCTCTCCGAGCGCCCGACCGACGCGTCCGCCCCCGACGATTATCGCTCGCATCGGAATCACGTTCAACCCTTGCGCGATGTGACGCGCCAGCCCACCTTCAATCACCACGGTCGCGAGGATCACGAGGAACACCGCGCCGACGAGCGTCTTCGCCGCGGGGTTCTCCGGCCCGAGTTCGAGTGCGAACAGCGTCGCAACGCTCGCCGGGATGATGCCACGAGGACCGATGGCGGCGATGTAGAGCCGTTCGGCGAACACGAACCGGTCTCCGGCCGTGCACAGCAACACGAGCGCGGGGCGAACGACCGCGGCGATCGCGACGACCGCCACGACCCCGCCCAGGCCAAGCCCGGTCAGGTCGCTGAGCGTGAGGAGCGACGCGAGCGTGATGAACACGAACGTCAGGACGACGAGCGTGACGTCGCCTTTGAACTGCTCGATCTGCTCGCGGTACGGCAGCGAGACGTTCCCGAGGACGAACCCGGCCGCGGCCACGGCGGCGATACCTGACTCCGACCCGAGCTCGCCCGCGTTACCCGTCTCCGCGGCCAGGATTTCCGCGAGCCCGTACGCTCCCAGCGCCGCGATGAGGACGATGAGGCGAGCGTTCTGCGGCGCGTTCTCGACGGAGAGGTGGACGTGATTGAGGAGGTACCAGACGACGCCGGCGACGACGCACCCAACGAGCACGCCGAGCCCCAGTCGCACCGAGAACTTCTCGACCAACGTCGGCAGACCGCTCGAACCCAGGAGGACGTACTCGAACATCACGAGCGCGAGGATCGCTGCCGTCACGTCGTTCACCACGCCTTCCGTCTCGAGCGTCGACGCGACCCGGTCCCTGACGGGAACGATGTCCATGATGGGCGTGATGACCGTCGGCCCGGTCGCGACGAGCAGGGAGCCGACGAGGAACGACACGTCCCACGACGCCCCCAGTGCGTACCGGACGACGACGGCGGTGCCGACCAGCGAGACGAACGCCCCGACGGTGACGAGTCGCAGGGTCTCCCGCGGTGCCTCCCGCAGTCGGTCGAGGTGCAGGTGGAAGGCGCCCTCGAAGACGATGATTGCGACGCTCAGACCGACGATCGCGGAGAGCGCATCGCCGAAGATGGCCGGGTCGACGAGGCCGACGCCTTCGGGACCGACGACGACCCCCGCGATGATGAGGAAGAGGACGCTCGGGACCTTGAGTCGGTCCGCGACGACCTGCGCCGCCACTCCGATACCCAGTATCGTGACGACGACCGCGACGATCTCGATGGAAGCACTCATCGTCGATACTCGACGGACGGAACGGACTCAGTCGCGGCTGTCATCGTGTCCCTCTGACTCGGTTACGAAGAGTGGACGCCAGCTATATCCCTCTTTGCCTCTCAGCGACCTGTCGCGCTGCGGAATCCGCGGAAGGCCTGTCGTTCGAGTGTTGGAGTCTCTCGGGGTCAGACGCGTTCGAGCGTGAACGCGACGACGTACTCGAGCTCGACGCTCGGCCCATGCGGGGCGTGCGAGTACCCGACGCTCCCCGAGACCTCGTACCTCCCCGGGCCCGGCGGGACGGTCTCGTCGGGGTACGTTCCGGTCGTACTCGGGAGGATTTCGTACTCGCGGACGACCGAATCACAGGCCTGGATGCCTGTCTGGACGCCGATGTCACAGCGGATCCAGTCCCCGTCCCGGCGTCCGAAGCACCCGTCCGACTCCTCGACGTAGTCCCGCCAGAGGATGAACCGTTCGTCGCTACCGCCGCCACTGTTGCCGTCGCCAGTGCCACCGTCCCCGTCCGCGAGTACCGGGCGAAGCATACTGAACGGCGGCACCGCTCCGGACGTCACCGCGAGTTCCTCCTCGCGGGCGTTCGCGAGCCAGAGCGCGACCGTCCCCGGCGAGTTCGGCGTCACGTAGCGGTTCGCGACGCCAGCGCCGAACTCGATAGCCGGCGGGTCGTCCACGGGGAACTCGTGGAGAGCGACGCCGACGTGCGTGTACGTGTCGCCCTCGGAGACGCCCGTGACGAAGTCGACGCGCTCGACGGTCTCGCGGAGATCGTTCGGCAGTTCGTCCGCGCGCCACGCACCGGTCTCGACCGCGGTCCGGATCGCCTCGCGGACCGTCGCGTCGTCTATCTCGGAGATGTCCTCCACGACGATCTCGTCGTCGCCGTTCTCTCGTTCGCGCTCGACGGCGGCCTCGGAGTAGAACGCGTCCGGTTCGAGGACGAACCGCGTCTCGGGGCGGTCGTAGCTCGTCGACGTCACCACGTCGCGGACGACGAACTCCGCGTCCTCGGGTGCCTCGTCGTGGTCGCCGTCCGTGCCGACGTCCGCGACGTCGAACGTCGGCGTCGACGGCTCGCACGTCGAGACCGAACCGTCGCTCGTCGCCACGTCCGTCCGCGTCCCCGATTCGGTCGGGTCGTCGCGTGCGTCTGTTCCGTTCGTCGTCGGTCCGCTCCCGGCCGGGTCGAGACATCCGGCGAGCGCGCTCGTGGCCGCGCTCGACCCGAGAGCGGCGAGGAGGGCACGGCGTCGCATACCGCACACTCGTCTGGCCGCTGATAAGTGCCTTCGGGACGGTGAAAGGACGATTTTGGTCGAGGCATGCTCTTCCGAGGGGCGGTCGGTGGAGGGCAGGTTACTTGTGCCGTCCGCGCCGAGGTGGAACGAATGGCGCCTTCGCACGTACTCGTCCCGCTGGACGGGTCGCCGCTGTCGGACGCGGCGCTCGACCACGCGCTGGAGACGTTCGACTGCGACGTCACCGTCCTGAACGTCGTCGTCCCGCTCGACGCGCCGATGAGCGAGGGCGGTATCCTCGACGACGTCACCGATAGCGGCCGCGAGGACGAGGCCCGCGAGCGCGCCGAACGCCTCGTCGACCGCGCCCGGGACCGCGCCGCCGAGGCGGGGCGAGACGTCGACACCGCCGTCGAATCCGGCGACCCCGCCGAGACCATCGTCGAATACGCCGAGGACAACGGGGTCGACCACGTCGTCATGGGCGGCCACGGCGGGAACTCCGGGCTCGCGAGCCGATTGCTCGGCACCGTCGCGACGACCGTCGTCGCCGAGGCACCGACGACCGTCACCGTCGTCCGCGAGTGAGGGAGTGATGATAAGCGGAACCGTCGTCCGCGAGCGAGGGATGCTCGTGGCGTCCGGCCGCGTTCGCCGGCGGGGTTCTCAAGCCGTTCGAGGACGCACGTGTGAGTATGACTGACGCGATACGACCGCTGTCGCTGTCGCTCTCCGACGCGTGCTTCCTGCACTGGCCGGTGCCGGCCGACGCCGTCCGACCGCTGATCCCGGAGTGGACGGACCCGGACACGTTCGACGGGACGGCGTGGGTGTCCGCGGTCGCGCTCTCCATCGACCGCCTCGACGCGTTCGAACTCCCCGTGCGGGAGGGACTGGAGGCGGTGAGCGTCCGGACGTACGTGGATACCCCCGGCGGCGACCGAGCGGTGTGCTTCCTCTCGCTTGACGTGACCGACGGACTCGCGGCGGACGCGGTACGGCGCGTGTTCCGCCTGCCGGCCAGTCGCGCGACGGTCCGCCGGCGGCGCGACGGCGACCGCACGGAGGTCGTCGCTCGGCGACGGGGCGGCGAGCGCGGACGACTGACCGTGACGTTCGAGCCGGTCGGCGACCCGGGCCGGACGGCGCCGGACACGCTCTCGTCGTTCCTCGTCGACCGGAGTCGCTACGTCGCGACCGGACCGCTCGGGACGCAACTCGTCGGGAGCGTCGGCCACTCGCCGTGGCGCGTCCGGTCCGCGGACGCGACCGTGACCGAGCGCTCGCTGCTCGCGCCCGTTGGCGTCGACGCGACCGCCGACCCGTCGCTCGTCCACCACAGCCCCGGCCTCGACATGACGGTCGGCGCGCTCGTCCCCCGCTGAGGGACGTCATCAGCCGCCGAGGACGGCGGCGAACGCGGTGTAGACGCCGAAGCCGACCGCGACCGACGAGAACAGCGTGAGCAGCCAGAACGCGACGGTCGTGAGGAGCTTCCGGCGCGAGACGCCGGCGGTCCCGCCGGCGAGACCGCCGCCGATGACGCCGCTGATGATGATGTTGTTGAACGAGATTGGGATACCGAGGACGATAGCCGCCTGCGCGATGACGAATCCCGGGACGAGCGCGGCGATGGACCGCCGGATGCCGAGCTGGGCGTACTCGCGGCTCGTGGCCTGGAGGAGCCGCGGGGCGCCCATCCACGCGCCGCCGAGGATACCCGCGGAGCCGATGGCGAGCAGGACGATACCGGGGAGCCCCAGCTCCGCGCTGTAGAGGTTCTCGAGCGGCCCGGTCGCGAGCCCGACCTGGCTGCCGCCGCTGGAGAACGCGACGATGCTCCCGAGCACGAGGAGGAACGTCTTCACGCCCTTGTCGACCGACGCCTGCGTGCGTCGGCGGATGAACTGGAAGCTCGCCGCGGCGAACGCGACCGTGAGGACGACGACGAGGACGTCGACGCCTTCGATGGTCGGACTGTCGACGAAGCTCGCGCCGTACGCCGCGAGACTCCCCTGGGTCGCGTCCCCGGGTGCGGGGATGACGCTCAGGCGGACGTTCGCGACGATACCGCCGACGAGAGCGGCGAGGACCGGGATGCCGACGGTGTCGGGGACGTCGTCGCGTCGAAGGAGCGTCGCGGTGAGGTACGCGAGCCCGCCGGAGACGGGTGGCACGAGCACCCAGAACGTCGCGATACGCTGGTACGTCGAGATGGCGGGGTCACCGCCGAGTCCGAGGCCGACGCCAACCATCGCGCCCGTCGTGGCGAACGCCGCGGGGACGGGATAGCCGGTGTAGATGCCGAACGCCATGAAGCCGGTCGCGGTGAGGAGACCGGCTGTGGCGCCGAGGCTCGTGATGGCGACGCCGTCTATGAGGCCGGCGCCGACGGTCTCGGAGATACTGCCGCCCTGCGTGAGCGCGCCGAGAGCGGCGAGGATGCCGATGAGGAACGCCGCTCGCATCGTGGAGATGGCGTTAGCGCCAATCGCTGGCGCGAACGGTGGCGAGTTCGAGTTCGCGCCGAGCGCCCACGCGGTGACGAGGCTCGTGACCGTCGCGAGCGCGACGAGCGCCCAGAAGACGGCGTCTACCATCGGAACCACCGGAGGCCGGTTCGCGGCGGAACCACGGGCATTGTCTTCGCCTCGCCCGCCTCCGGCAAGTAGTTACCGCAGGTGCGTTCGGCGGACGCGAGCCGCTGCCGGACTCCCGCTGGAGGTCCGCGACCGATCCGATTGTCAGACCGTCCCGGGCGTCGGTCGGAGCGCGTTGGTCCAGCGGTACTCGTCGTGGTTGGGTTCGATGGCGATTCCCGCGGTCCGGCGAACGGGATAACAGTCAAGTAACGCCCCGTGGTAACACTGGTCATGGAACTGACTGGCAAGCTCGAGTTCGATCACGCGGACCGGGAAGCGATCTACGACTACGTCGAATCGCACGGGACCGTCAGGTACGAGAAACTCCGGAAGTCGGTCGGGCTGGACGAACGAGCGTTCGGGCACCACGTCGCCATCCTGAAGCGGAACGGCGTCCTCGAGGAGGCCGACCGCGATCACCTCCGCATCGCGTTCGAATCCGGCGCCGAGGAGGAGTACGAGAGCGGCGAGGTGGCGTTCACCATCCGGCAGGCGCGCGAGGAGGACCTCACGGGGCTCGTCGGCGCGATGCGCCAGACCGTCGAGGGCGGTGATTACGTGGAGGCGGAGTCCGTCGCACAGATTCTCGAGGAAGAGGGCGTACTCCTCCGGCACAACGAACTCGAGACGCGCCTGTTCTTCGTCGCGTGCGTCGACGGCGAGGTCGTCGGGTGGGTACACGTCGACCATCCCGAGGTCGAGAAACTCAGTCACACCGCCGAGCTCACCGTCGGCGTCCTCGAGGAGTACCGCGAGCACGGCATCGGGTCGCACCTCCTGGAGCGCGGCGTCGAGTGGGCGGCCAGCGAGGGCTACGAGCGCCTCTACAACTCCGTTCCGGCGACCAACGAGGGCGCAATCACGTTCCTGGAAGGCCAGGGGTGGGAGACGGAAGCCGTGCGCGACGACCACTACAAAATCGAGGACAGGTACGTGGACGAGGTCATGATGGCGAAGTACCTCGTCTGACGGCATCGACGCGCCGGCGACACACGACCTCTCGAATCTTTCGAACGGGCGAGCGACTGCCTCGTCGACGCGACGACGGCCTCAGGGGAGTTCGTCGCTCGCGTCGGGGAGGGCGTCCGCGACGACGCCGTCTCGTCGGGCGAGGACGCGAGCGTGCGGGGCGCAGACGACGCGGTTCTCGGCCCACGGGACGTGGAGTTCGAACGCCGCACCACGCTCGCAGCCCGATTCGGTACACGTTGGCACGGGCGTACCGAGGACGTGCAGTGACAAGGAACCTTCCCCGCGACCGACCCCATCCTGTCCGGAGTTCCACGCGAGACCACGCGCCCTCGACGGGCACGCCCGTGCGGTTTCGACCCTCACCGAGTCCGTCGTTCCACGCCCGCACTCGACCCACACCGACCGGTCCGCGGTTCGACGGCGCCACGAGCACGAAAAGAGACGGAGGAGGCGGTGCCAGCACTCGCCCCACCACCCCGTCACGTCCGCAGAAAACCCACCGAAAGCGCGGGGTCGACCGACGACCTCGTCGCACTCACACCACCGCGTCCGCCGTACTCGACGCAGCACGGTCGCGTCGGTACACTCATCCCGCGACGGGACCACGATACGAGCATGACAGAGCGGTCCGTCACCGTCATCGCCCTCGTCCTCGTCGTCGCCCTCAGTGGGTGTCTCTCCGCTGGCATCGACGCGAGCGGTCCGGGCGCGAACGACGGCAACGGCGACCGGGTCGGGACGGCCACCGACTGGACGGTCGAGGTCGTCGCGGTCGTGGACGGCGACACCCTCAAGGTCGAGTTCCCGGACGGACGCGTCGAGAACGTCCGCCTGCTCGGCGTCGACACCCCCGAAGTCCACACGGGAGTGACACCCGACGAGTTCGAAGGCGTCCCCTCGACCGACGACGGCGAAGCGTGGCTCACGGACTGGGGGCACAAGGCCAGCGAGTGGATGCGTCAGCGCGTCGCCGACGCCGAGGTCCGCATCGCGACCGACCCGGAAGCCGACCGCAGGGGCTCGTACGGCCGCCTCCTCGTGTACGTCCACGTCGACGGCGAGAATGTCAACGCCGAACTCCTCACGCAAGGGTACGCTCGCATGTACGACAGCGAGTTCGCGGAACGCGACCGATTCGCGAGCCTCGAGGCGACCGCCCAGTCACAGGACGCCGGCCTCTGGGCGTACACCGACGGCGCGGGTGGTGAGGGAGCAGTCAGTGGCGACAACGGCGGTGCCGTCGGCGACAGCGGCCTCGCGGTCGCGACCGTGCACGCCGACGCCGACGGCCCCGACGGCGACAACCTGAACGACGAGTACGTCGTCCTCGAGAACCGCGGCGACGACACCATCGACCTCTCCGGGTACACGATTCGCGACGACGCCAACCACGCGTACACGATTCCGGCCGACGTCACGCTCCGTCCCGGCGAGCAACTGACGCTGTTCACCGGGAGCGGGAGCGCGTCCGGGGGATCGCTGTACTGGGGCGCGAGCAGCCCGATATGGAACAACGACGGCGACGCCGTCTACGTCGAGACCACGAACGGGACCACCGCCGTCGAGTACGAGTACTGACTCGAACCGCGACGGGCGACGCCGCGCCGAGTCCCGGCCGCAGCGACGTCGCAGGACTGAAGCCCGCGGTCGCGAACGTACGACCGTGTCCTGGACGCTCCTCGTCGTCGCCGGCCTGTTCGAGATCGCATGGGCCATCGGTCTCCAGTACTCCGACGGCCTCACGAAGCCCGTGCCGACGCTCGCGACCGCGGTCGCGCTCCTCGCGAGCATGGTCCTCCTCGCTCGCGCAGTACAGGACCTCCCAATCGGGACCGCGTACGCCGTCTGGACCGGCATCGGCGCCGTCGGCACCGCCACGCTCGGCGTCGTCCTCTTCGACGAACCCGCATCCCTCGCGCGCGTCGGCTTCATCGCACTCATCGTCTGCGGCATCGTCGGCCTCCACACCGTCAGCGGCGGCGCCTGAACCACGTAGCACCCCCGGCGAACGGGCCCTTTGCCCTTACTGCCGCGACCGGTTCTTGAGTGCCGCGAGCCCCTCGCGTTCGGCCTTCGTCTCCAGGATGCCCTCGACGTACTGGCGGTTGATTTCGTGGCGGCCCTGTTCGTCGCGTTCGAGGACGTTCATCTTCCGGAGTTCGATGATGGCACTGGAGATGCGATGACCGCTCGCCTCCACGAGCGGCTCGACGTCCCGCGTCCGGATCGGGCCGCGGTCCGCGAGCACCGCGAGCACGTCCCACGCGTGCTCGCGACGACAGTTCGACTCGCGGATGGCGGCCTCGACCTTCTCCTCGATGGGGGCCTCGTGCAGGAGGTCGATCGTCGACACCGACGCCAGGTCGCCGCCGGCGCCGTCGTCCTCGCTCAGCCGGCGCTGCAGTTGCTCCAACGCCATCTCGAGGAACGCGATGCGGTCCGCCTGGTCGGAGATGACCTCGCCCTCGTCCGTCTCCGACTCCAGTTGCTCGGTCTTCTGCCGCTCGTCGCCGAGCTCCGCGCGCATCGACTCGACCTCCGCCTCCAGTTCGTCGACGCGAGTCGCCAGCTCGTCGCGCTCCTCCCGTAGTTCGTCGCGCTCCGTCGCGACCTGTTGCTTCTCCGCGGCGAGGGCCTCCACGCGGTCCTCCAGGTCCGCCTTCGCCGTCGCCAGGTCGTCCAGGCGCTCCTCGAGCTCGCGCGCTCGCTTCCGGAACTCGTTGCGCTCGTGCTCGATCTCCGCGTTCGACTTCTCGCGATCCGCCTTCTCGCCCTCGAGCTCGTCAAGGGTCTGCTGGTCGTCGTCGCTCGGCGCCGTGATGCCCGTGTTCCCCGCGATGGCGTCCGCCATCTTGGTCGCCGCCTGCGAGACGTCCCGCGCGTCCGCCAGTTCGTCCTCCAGGGTCTCGATGCGTTTCTCCTTCTTCTCGATCTCCGCCTCCAGCTCCGCGACGCGGTTCTCGTGCTCCTCCTTGTCCTCCGTGATCGACTGGAGGTCCCCGACGAGGTTGTCGCTCACCGACTTCAGCTCCGGGCGCTCGAAGTCGTCCAGGCCGGGGGTCGCGCCCGCGTCGAACGTCCGCTTCCGGCGGAACTGCACCGTCCGCAGGTCCGCCTCCGCCCAATCGGTCTGCATGAACGCTTGCCCGTCGTCGAGGTCCGTCACGCGGTCGGCGTACTCCGACCCGATGATGCGCCCGACGACGTTCGTGTCGTTCTCCCACGTGAGCCGATGCCAGACGAGCCAGTTCGCTTGCGTGATGAAGTCCTTCTTGACGTCCGCGGGCCGCTGACTGATGCCGACGATGCCCAGGCCGTGCTTGCGGCCGCGTTTCCCGATCTTGATGAGCATCTTCCCCGTCTCGTCCATCCCGCCGCCCTCCGGGATGTACTCGTGGACCTCCTCGCAGACGAGCAGGAACGGCTTCTTCAGCTTCTTCTCCTTCGCGAACAGGTGCCGCGCGGTCTGCAGGATGAGTTCGTTCGAGACGTCCTCGTCGAGGTACCCGGAGACGTCGAGGATGACCGGGATGTTCTCGTTGAGCGCCATGTCCGCGACCTTCTCCGCGTGCTCGGGTGCCACCTGGATGTCGCACTCCTCGTCCGCGCCGACGTGCAGGAGCTCGTACTCCTCCTTCAGCCCGTAGTACTCGCCCTCGCAGTCGATGATGAGCATCGGGAACCCTGCGTCCAGGAGTTCCTCGCAGACGACGCTCGCCGTGTTCGACTTCCCGCTCCCGGACTTCCCGGTGACGAACCCGCGCCCGGTCAACAGTTCCACGACCGGTAGTTCGACGGCGTCGCCGTCGACCGTCTCACCCACTCGGATCGTCCGCGTCTCACTCATCGACCATCACCCGTGCACCCGGTTCCATCGTCCGCAGACAGACACCCCCACAGGTTGTATCTTTCCCTACACGAAACCCGCCGGGGATGCCGTCCGGTCGAGCGCCGCCACCGCGTCAGACGTCGTAGACGCTCGCCTTCGACTCGCGGTACTGGTCCGGGATCTGCCCGATACCCCAGCCCTCCGTCGTCGTCTCCGCGTAGTAGTACTTGCGCTCGTCGTAGATGTACGCGAACCCGTCGAAGTCCTTCCGCATGAGCAGCCCGACCGCCATGTGGCCCGGCGGCTCCAGGAGGACCGCGTCGTAGTTGAACGGCTCGGACTCGATGATCGACGCGAAGAGGATGCTCGTGTCCTCGCAGTCGCCCTTGAGCGACGTCAGGGTCTCCATGATGAACTTCGTGTAGTCGTCGTATCCCGTCGACACCGAATCGTCGACGTACGGAAGCCGCTGCACGAAACTCAACGCGAACTGGATGCGCTCGTACTCCCTCGTGAAGCCGTTGTTCTCCGCGGCCTCGTAGAGGAACGCCGCGATCTCGTTCGCCGCGCCTTCGAGGAGTTCGAACGAGACGTACTCCGCCCGAGCCCGCCCGCGAGAGCGGAGTGACGCCGCCGCGAACGCGCTGTCGAACGCCAGGTAACTCACCGCCCACGACCGACCGTTCGTCCGTCCACGCAGCGTCTGCACGTAGCCGCCCTCCACCGGTTCGCGCTCGAACGCGCTTCCCGAAGCGGCTCCGAGCGGCTCGTGACGCTCCGTCCGCTCGACGTGCCCGTCGGTCACCACGAACGGGTCCGTCTCCATGAACGCGAACAGGTCGTCCCGACCGATGTCCGTCGGATTCACCCTCTCCGGGACGACCGCGACGGTGTACTGCAAGGTGACGCCCTCCGGCGCCGCCGACAGATCCATCGGGACCGTCACCTGCTGCGCCGAGGACTCCGGGCGGAACGATTCGCTCGCGGCAGTGTCCACCAATCCACCGCGTGGGTACACAGAGGCGGCGGCGACGACCTTCACGGGCGTGTCCGTCGACGGTTCCGTGGGGAACACCGTCGTCGTCACCTCCTCGAGCGCGTACCGGTGGACGTGCGTCCGATGCCGCCAGAAGTCGTCGGTCACGTACAGGCCCTGTTTCCCGAAGTCGCGGTCGGGACCGGTCACGGTCGCCTCGGCCGTCGTCGTCGACGCCGTCGACTCGCTCCCGGTCGTGGTCGCCGCTGGTGCTCGCTCGGTCGACTCGGTTCCCGGTGTCGGTGCGACCCGTGCGCCCTCGTCGTCCGGGCCGCCGGCGGCCGTCGAAACCGGGAGGAGCGAGACGTTCGGGACGACCGCATCGCGTTGGGCGTTCTCGTCGTCTGTGACGAAGTCCTCGCGAGCGAGCGGCGGCCTGGTGTTCTCGCCCCGGAACGACGGCGTCTCGACGGTGCTGAGGCACCCGCTCGTCGCGGCCACGCTCGCGGAGAGCGCCCCCAGAAGACGCCGTCGCCTCATGTTGAACTCCGATAGTTCCGCGACGTATATAAATGGTGCTGTTATCCGTTCGCACACCACGCCTCGAACGAGCGGTAGACGGCGCTTACTCCGGAACGCGCGGAACTCGCGGACCGCGGTCGCCCCGATACTTATCAGGCTATCTCTTGGGATTGCTCGACGAGACGTTCGAGGTCGTCGAACCGGTCGGTCTCCTCGACGATGTCGTCGAGGTCCAAGCCGGCGTCCTCGGCACGTTCGACCAGCTCGCGGAGTTCGTGGGGTGTGACGTCGTGTTCCTCCATGACGTCGCGGACCGCTTCGCGGTAGAGCCCGGACGCGTTGATGTGGGAGTTCCACTTGAGGAAGAGCAGGTCCATCTTCTCGACCGTGACGGTCGTCGACTTCATGGTCGCTCACCGACGGCCTGGGATTGCTGCATCACACACATAACAACTCACTATTCAGTAATGTGTGTAGATAAAATTAACTCCTCTCGGCGGGGTTCGGTCGCGCTGTGCAGTCACGTGCTGGCTCTACTGTTACATCGAGGCGCTCCCGGTCGAGGCCTACACGCGCTCCAGCAATCCCGAGAACAGCGCCTCCTCGTCGTCGGCGACCGCGAGCAACTCGTCGCTCGCGTCCTCGTACGCGGCCCGGGTGTCGTCGGGGTCGTCCGCGAGCCCGGCGCGTTTCAGGGCGTCGCCGAACGCGTGCCAGCGGTCCTCGATGCCGCGTATCGCTTCGACGTCCGCGTCCGCGACGCCGTCGACGACGTCGTTCGCGGTCTCGAGGAACGGCCGGAACAGCCCGCGGAACGCCGCCCCACCCGTCCCGCGTTTCTCGACGTTCTGGTACGCGAACCGCGTACACCACGACGCGTCCTCGAGCGCCGGCCATTCCGGGAGTTCCCGCGCCATCGCGCGCATCCCGTCGAGCCCGTTCGTGCCGTCGCCCGCGTCCGCGATGCCGTCGTACGCCTCGCCCGGCGATAGCAGGCCCTCGGCGGTCGCGCGGATGCCGGCGCGGGTCGCCGCCGCCTTCGTCGCATCCGGGTCGCCGCGCGCGACCATCCGCCGTCGGTCGAGCGGCCCGAAGAACCCGACGTCGCTGCTCCACGCCGCGTCGAAGTCCTCGCGCGAGACGCGCTGGAGGTCGGCGAACTCGCTGTCCGCGATGGCGACCCCGTCCTCGTCCGCGTCCACGACGACGACGACGTGCGGACTGAAGTGGACGTCCGAGTCGAAGTACGGCAGATAGAAGATGTCGACGAACGCGACGACGGGACGCCCACCGTCGACGTACGCTCTGAGGTCCGCGAACGCGGTCTCGGCGTCGTCGCCCCGCCCCTCGTCCACGTCCACGCCGAGGTGGTCGAAGAACGCGGACTCGAGCCACGGCGTCCGACCGACGAACTCCCGGCTCGGGGACCGGTCGCGCTCGTAGTAACTGAACCCCAGCCCGCCACCGATACCGAAGCACACGGGCTCCGGGAGGTCCCACGCGCCGTACGTTGCGACGTCGTGGAGCGACGTCGACCCGCAGTGCGCGCCCTTCGCGTGCGAGAACGCATCGAGCATACCGAATCTCACTCACGCCGGGGTCATCACGCTAGCGGTTCGACACCGGTGCCGACCGCCGATGGTCGGCTCGGCGTGCAGCGGATTCGTCGATGGCCGGCTCGGCGGGCAGGGGCTCGTCGGTGCCGATGCGACGCCGCCGGCGGCTGGGCGGCCGTCGATACGGTTCGAAAGCCCTATCAATTGTTAGGCCAGCCTAAAAATATGGTCGCAGACGGCGACGGAACGACGACGCCGACACGCAGAGACATCGTGAAGTACGGCAGCATCGCCACGCTCGGTGGACTGCTCGCCGGGTGCACGACCCAGTCCGACACTGACACGACCGGGACCGCACCCACCGAGACGACCGCCGCCGGCGACGGATCGACGACGACTGCCACCGAGTCGTACACGGTCGAGATGGCGCCCGCGGGCGCCGTCGAGTTCGACCGGCCGCCCGAGCGCGTCACGCACTACTTCCCGGACTACGGCGACATGGCCGTCGCGCTCGGGAAGTCCGACTCCATCCTCTCGATGGGGCTCCCGTCGCGCTTCCACACGAGCCACTACGAGGAACTCGACGGCGTCGGCGTCGACATGGACTCGATCACGAAGCTCAACGGCGACAGCGGCATCGACAAGGAGATATTCTACGAGCTCGACGCCGACGTCCACCTCATCGACCCGCAGTGGCTCGTCAACAACAGCTTCTTCGGCCTGGGGGAAGGCGACGTCGAGGAACTCACCGACGAGGTCGCGCCGTTCGTCGGGAACACGGTCTTCCGGCGGACCGACGGCTGGCACGACTACCGGTACTACGACCTCTACGGCGCGTTCGAGAAGGTCGCGCAGGTCCATCAGGAGGAGGAGAAGTTCCGGCAGCTCAAGTCGCTCCACGACGAGTTCGTCGCGGACCTCCAGGCGAAGCTCCCCGGCGCGGACGACCGACCGAACGCCCTGCTGACGTTCGCAGGGAGCGACGAGCCGGAGGCGTTCTATCCCTACCGCGTCAGCGACCAGGGGACGAACAAGAAGCACTTCCACGACCTCGGGCTCACGGACGCGCTCGCCGGCTCCGGCATCGAGGGACTGTCCACGACCGACCGCGGTCAGATCGACTACGAGACGATGCTCGAGGTCGACCCCGACTCCATCCTCGTCCGCGGTCACGAGGGCAAGAGCCGCGAGGAGTTCGTCGACACCGTGCTCTCGTTCATGCAGGACCACGAGACGGCCTCGGCGCTGACGGCGGTCCAGAACGAGACGGTGTTCCGCGGCGGCCCCATCTACTCCGGCCCCCTCCACCACCTCTTCCTGACCGAGCGGTACGCGAAGCTGTACTTCCCCGACGTCTACTCGGGCGAGCTGTTCGACCGCGAGCGCGTCGCCGACATCGTCACGGGGGCGAACTGAGTCATGGCGACCACCGTCTCGAAGGACGTGGTCGTCGTCGGCGGTGGCGTCGCCGGGCTCTCGGCGGCGACGTTCACCGCGCGACACGGGCTGGACACGCTCGTCGTGGACGCGGGCGAGTCCATCCTCCGGCGGAACGCGCACCTGGAGAACTTCCCCGGGTTCCCGGCGGGCGTGAACGCCCGCCAGTTGCTCGACCTGTTCGCCGAGCAGGCGGACGAGGCTGGCGCCGAGCGGGTGACTGCGAGGGTCGAGCGCGTCGAGGCGACCGAGGACGGGTTCGCGGTCGAGACCGACGGCGGCGAGCCCGGCGAGGACGAGCGCTATCGGTCCGCGTACGTGGTCGCGGCGACGAAGAACGAGATCGGGTACCTCGACGGCGTCGACGGCGTCGGTATCATCGACCGCGGGAAGGCGTTCGTCGACGTCGACGAACGCGGTCGCACGGGCGTCGACGGACTCTACGCCGCCGGGCGTCTCGCGGAGAAACCACACCAGGCCGTCGTCTGTGCCGGCCACGGCGCCGAGGTCGGCGTGACGATACTCGAGGACGACGACCGTCCGTTCTACCACGACTGGGTCGCGCCAGAGGGGTACTTCACCGGCCGCGGTCGCGACCTCCCGCCGGGCTGCGAGGAGATCGGCGAGCGCGAACGCGCGGACCGCGAGGAGCGGTCGCTCGACGTGATGCGCGAACGCTTCTCGGGACCGCACCCTGACGACCAGGTCACGCACCCGAGCCTGGAGGAGTAGCGACGGGAGCCCGACGCTTCGCCTTCAGCGGAACCGAACGCGGGCGGTCCGTCAGCCCTCGAGCGCGAGGGAGACGGTGCTCGCCGCGACGACCTCGGAGGTCTCGCCGCCGTACTCGCGGGCGGTGACGACGAGCGCGGTCGGACTGACGCCCGAGGGGAGCGCCCACTCGCCGGCGAGCGTCGCCGATTCGCCCGCTGCGATGGGGCCGACGGACGCGTCACCGGCGAGCGTCTCGCCGTCCGAGAGCTTGACCTCGGAGATTGAGACGCCGTACGGCACGTCACCGGTGTTCTCGACGCTCACCGACAGCTCGAACGTCCCGCCCGTGACCGCGAGCGCGTTCACGGTCTCCGGCCGACTCGTCTCCGCGAGCAGGTCATCGCCGACCGAGAGCCCTCGCTCCTCACCGACCTGCCCCTGCAGCAGCCCGAGGAACGTCCCGGCTTCGAGCGCGACCGGTATCCCGACCGCGAGCGCTATCAGGTACTTCAGGTACTTCCGGCGACTCCCCGTCATCTGCCCCGCCTGGACGGGCTGCCCGCCGTCGGTCCAGGGGTCTCGTGACTCGGAGCCGGTGTCGTCGGTCGACCGCTCGGGCGCGTCCTCGCTCACGGCAGCACCTCCCAGAGCGGTTCGAGCGCGGTCGGCTGCGGCGGCTGTCCCGGATAGAACAGGCCGTCCTGTATCATCGTGTACAGCGGCGGCCCGTACGCGAGCGCGACGAGGACGACCGCGATGACGAGCCACATCCGGAGGTTGTTGATGGCACGCGGCGCCTCGTCAGGCCCGGAGAGCGCGGGCGGGAGGTCGCCGTCGACCGCGATCGGGCTCCGGTCGACGAGCCACGTGCCGACGACGACTATCAGGAACATCGCGAGCGACGTCGTCAGCAGGACGCCGCCGAGCGCGATCTGCCAGCGGATCTCGCCGATGGTCCCGAACAGCGCCTCGAACTCGAAGTTCTGGTACTGCGGTTCCGCGGTGCGACGCGGGATGCCCGCGAGGCCGCCGCGGTGCATCGCGTTCGACATGAGCGTCATCCCGACGAACCACAGGTACGGTTGGATGGTCGCGAGCGTCCGATGCTGGAGGCGCTTCCCCGTGAGCTGGGGCCACAGCCAGTACGTGACGCCCATGAACGTGAGCGCGACCGCGGTGCCGACGGTCAGGTGGAAGTGCCCCGGCACCCAGAGCGTGTTGTGGATGAGGTAGTTCACGTTCATGCCGGCGTTCACCATCCCGCTGAACCCGCCGGCGGCGAACATCAGGCCGGCGAGCATGCACGCGGCGAACGCGGGCTCGCCCCACGGGAGGTCACGGAGCCACGACAGGTAGCCCTTGCCGCCGTTCTTCCGCGCGCCGTACTCGACGCTCGCGACGACCGTGAACGCGGTCAGCAGACTCGGCAGCAGCAGGAACATCGTGTTCGACATCGCGAGGAACTTGAATCCCTCCGGGATTCCGGGGTCCATATACTGGTGGTGGAACCCGACGGGCGTCGAGAGCACGAGGAAGAGCACGAACACGATGCGTGCGAGCGGGTCACTGAACAGCCGGCCGCCCGCGAGCTTCGGGAGGATGGTGTACCAGATGAGGTACGCCGGCATCAGCCAGAAGTACACCACCGGGTGTCCGAAGTACCAGAACAGCGTCCGCATCAGGAGCGGGTCGACGGTCTGGATGAGACCGAGGCTCCACGGGATGAGGAAGAAGACGACCTCGACGGCGACGCCGAGCGTCGACAGGTACCACATCAGCATCGTCATGAGGACCATGAACGTCCGGAGTGGCGGCGACTCGCCGGGGTTCTCGCTCCGCCAGTTCCAGTACGTCCGGAACCAGTCGATGCCCGCCATCCACGTTCCGATGATGAACAGGGCCAGCCCGATGTAGAATATCGGGTGCGCTTCGAGCGGCGGGTAGAACGTGAACAGGACGTCGGCCTGGAACGGGATCTCGCCGACGAACCCGGCGAGGATGGCGACGCCAGCCATCGTCGATCCGATGCTCATGATAGCGACCCACGTCTTCGTGAACGTCACGCTCTCCAGTGGCCGTTCGAGGCTGTCGACGATGGACCACGTGAAGATACCGCAGAGGAAGAATATGGTGAACACGAGCGCGAGCAGGACGCCGTGCCCGGTCAGGACCGTGTAGTAGTCCTGCGAGCGGATGAACCGGAATACGCCGGTCCGGTGGAGCGCCTGGATGAGGCCGAACAGGCCGCCGACGCCGAGGGCGGCGAACGACACCGCGAACAGCTTCCGGACGACGTTCGCGGCGTCGGGGTACTCGTCGCGGAACGCGCCGAGTTCCCCTTCGATCCGTTCGGTACTCATGCCGCCACCTCCACGAGCGCGTTCGAGGGACTCGGGGCTGCGAGCGCGGACGCGTTCGTCGTGGTCTGGTTCCCGCTGCTCGCGTTCGTCTCACCGGGACCCCCGTACTCGGATTCGGGGACGACGACGATGCGGCCCTCCATCGCGTGGTGCGCGGCACCACAGTACTCGTTGCAGACGATGCCGTACGTCGACGCGTCGCCGAACTGGACCGTCATCTTGCTCACCTGACCGGGTATCGCCATCGTGTTCAGGTTCGTGCCGACGACCTCGAACCCGTGGACGACGTCCTTACTCGTCACGTAGAACGTCACGTTCGAGTTCGCTGGAACGCGGATGACGCCGTTCGCTGGCGACCCCGGGTCGAACGAGAACTGCTTGGCGACGACGTGCACCTCGTACTCGTCCTCGCCGACCTTCTCCACGCCGGGGTCGGCGAACGCCGTGTCGTCGAGGTTCTGCGGGTCGACCGTCCCGCCTTCCGCGTCGATCATCTCGATGCCCGGGCCGACGGCCCCGTACACGATACTGGAGATGAGCCCGAGGATGAACACGAGCGCGAGCGCGAGCCAGACCTTCTCGAAGCGGTGAATGTGCACGTCTCTGTCACCCCACGATCGTCAGTCCGCGACCGAGGAACTCGATGAAGTACGTGAAGATCCACATCAGGACGACGATGGTCATGTAGATCGCGATGAGGGTCACGGTCCCGACGGGATCGAAGTGCTCGGCGTCGTCCTCGCCGGCTGTCTCCGCACTCATCTATCTCCCACCTCCGCGTAAATCAGATGCGCATGCGCCATTACGAGACGATTGTTTGACCCGTACAATATAACGTTATTCCTGGGTTCTCACGCTCTGGGAACCGGGTTGGGTTTTTGGTACTTCCGATAGGTAGGTTCCGTATGGACATTCGGCCTGGGTACATGGCGACGCTGATCGCGCTGGTGGCCGCGGTTCCGGCGGCGGCCTACCTCATCACCGGGGAGTGGCTCGCTCTCGGAACGTTCGCGTGCGTGGCCGTCATCGGCGTGTTCTTCTGGTACCTCTTCGACGGCGGTGAACCGGATTCGCGCGCGGCGAATCACTGAGCGGTGATGGCGTCGTTGCCGTCGCTGGAGCTCGTCGGGTTCTTCGCGTTCGGCGTCCTGGGGAGCGTGCACTGCCTCGGGATGTGCGGGCCGGTCGTGACGCTGTACGCTGACCGCGTCGGCGACAGCGAGGACGTGTCGTGGTTCGCGGTCCGCCAGCAGTTCCTGTTCAACGCGGGGCGGACGGTGGCGTACGCCGTCGTCGGCGCGGCTCTCGGACTCCTCGGTGGGTTCGTGGTCGCGGGTGGCGTCGCGGTCGTCGGGGAGGCGGCTCGGGGCGTCGTCGGTGTGCTCGCGGGCGTCGCCGTCGTCGGCGTCGGCGCGTGGTACGTGCTCGGCCGGCAGGTCCGCGGGCACGTGCCGTCCACGGGCATCTTCCAGCGGATCGTCGGTGCGAGCGCGGAGCGTCTCGACGAGTGGGTGCGGGGGCCGAAGGTAGCGGTCTTGGGGGCGGCTCACGCCGCGCTCCCGTGCCCGATATTGTATCCGGCGTTCGCGTACGCGTTCGCGACGGGGTCGCCGACGCGCGGGGGGCTGGCGCTCGCCGCGCTCGGCCTCGGGACGTTCCCGCTCGTGTTCGCGTACGGAGCGGCGCTCGGCTCCATCGGTGCGACCCGTCGTCAGCGCCTGCATCGGGTCCTGGGCGTCCTCATGGTCGCGCTCGGGGCGATGCCGCTGCTCTCCGGGCTGGCGGCGCTCGGGGTGGACGTCCCGATGCATCCGCTGCATCCGTGGGTGATGCCGTGAGCGAGACGACGCCGAGCGGACGCGACGCTGTCGAGGACGCCGCGGCTGGTCGTGGGGCGGCGGACGCGAACGCGTGCACGCTCTGCGGGCTCGACGTTCCCGACCCGCCGGTCTCCGGCTCGGACGGGACGTACTGCTGTGCGGGCTGCAAGCAGGTGCACGAGACGGTCGGTGACGTGGACGTCGACGGTCCCGTCGACTCCGGGGACGTCGCGAGCGCGCTCGGACCGCCCGGGAGTGCCGACGGCGACGCGACCGGAACGGCGGACGCGGTGGAGGAGGGTGATGCGGACGCGGAGGCGTACCTGCGCGTCGACGGCATGCACTGCACGACGTGCGAGACGTTCGTCGAGGGCGTCGCCGAGCGCGAACCCGGGGTCGCCGCGGCCGACGCGTCCTACGGGTCGCGGCTCGTCCGCGTCGCGTACGACTCCGGCGCGCTCGCGGCGGACGCGCTCCCCGACCGCCTCACCGGGTACGGGTATCGCGCCCGGTCGATGGACGACGCCGAGGACGGCGAGCGCTCGAGCGGCCGCCTCATCGTCGGCGGGTTCTTCGGGATGATGACGATGCTCTGGTACGTGCTCTTCCTCTACCCCGACTACCTCGGGTGGGACGTCTCCTTCCTCGACGTCTCCGGGTCCGCGGGCGCGTACCTGCTCGCGAACGTCTGGGTGATGGCGACCATCGTCCTCGCGTACACCGGCTACCCCATCCTCCGCGGTGCGTACGTCAGTCTCGCCGCGGGGAAACCGAACATGGACCTCCTCGTGAGTCTCGCCGCCGTGAACGCGTACGTGTACTCGACGGCGGCGCTCCTCGTCGGCCGCACCGAGGTGTACTTCGACGTCACGGTCGCCATCGTGCTCGTCGTCTCCATCGGGACGTACCTCGAACGTCGGGCGACGGACCGGGCCGCCGACCGCGTCGGCGAACTCGCCGAGGAACGCGTCACCGAGGCGACCGTCCGCGCCGACGACGGGTCGACCGAGACGGTGCCCGTGGACGCCGTGACGGGCGAGGACGCGGTCGTCGTCGGCCAGAGCGACCGCGTTCCCCTGGACGGCACGGTCGTCGAGGGCGAGGCGGCGGTCGACGAGTCCCTGCTCACGGGCGAGTCCAACCCGGTCGCGAAGTCGCCGGGCGACCGCGTCGTCGGCGGGTCGACGGTCGTCGACGGCGGCGTCGTCGTCGAACCGGACCCGGACACCGCGAGCACGCTCGACCGGCTCGTCGAGACGACGTGGAACCTCGCCGCGTCGCGCTCCGGCGCGCAGCGGCTCGCTGACAAGCTCGCGGCGGTGTTCGTGCCGCTGGTCGTCACCGCCGCCGTGCTCGCGACCGCGTACTGGCTCGTCGCCACCGGCGACGTCGCGAACGCGCTCCTCACGGGGCTGGCGGTCCTCGTCGTCTCGTGTCCGTGCGCGCTCGGGCTCGCGACGCCGCTCGCGGTCGCGAGCGCGGTCTCGCGCGGCCTCGACCGCGGCGTCGTCGTCCGGGACGCGAGCGTCTTCGAGCGCGCACCCGAGGTCGATACCGTCGTCTTCGACAAGACCGGGACGCTCACGACCGGCGAGATGACCGTCGACCGCGTCGTCGCGGGCGAGGACGCGACCGACGCGGGCGTGCTCGCGTCGGCCGCGGCGCTGGAGACGTACGCCGACCACCCCGTAGCCGAAGCTATCGTCGACCGGGCGGGGAGCACCAGCGAGGTGGGGGCAGTCCCCTCGGCGTCCGGCATCGACCGCCGTCCGGGCCGTGGCGTGACCGGTCGCGTCGACGGGGAGCGCGTGCTCGTCGGAAACCGCGAACTGCTCGCCGAGCACGACGTCGCCGTCCCGTCCGCGCTGCGTGACGCGGCCGCGACCGCCCGCGACGACGGCGCCCTCCCCGTGTTCGTCGCTCGCGACGAGGCGGTCCGCGGCGTCGTCGTCGTCCACGACGACCCGCGTCCCGGCTGGGAGCGCGCCTGCGAGCGGCTCTCCGCGGACGGCCGCGACGTCGTCGTCCTCACCGGCGACGACCGCGCCGCGGCCTCCCGGTTCGAGCGCCACGACGCCGTCAGCGAGGTGTACGCGGACGTCCGCCCCGAGTCGAAGACCGAGATCGTCCGGACGCTCGCGACCGACGCCGCGGTGGCGATGGTCGGCGACGGGTCGAACGACGCGGGCGCGCTCGCCACCGCCGACGTCGGGGTCGCGATGGGGTCCGGGACCGCGCTCGCGGCCGACGCCGCGGACGCCGTGGTCGTCGACGACGACCTGGACTCGGTCGGGACCGTGTTCGACCTCGCCACGACCGCTCACGGCCGCGTCCGCGGGAACCTCGCGTGGGCGTTCGGGTACAACGCGGTCGCCATCCCCGTCGCCATCGCCGGGCTCCTGAACCCACTGATCGCCGCGGTCGCGATGACCGCGAGCAGCCTCCTCGTCGTCGCGAACACGCGCCGCGACTGGGGGCTCGACGACGCCGCCGACGCCCCTGCGGACGCGCCCGATTCGGACGCGGCGACGGCCGACCCTGCGGAGGTGGGCGCGGCATGACCGAGGAGTCCGCGGACCGCATCGACCGGGCTATCGACCGCGGCGCGGACGCGCTCGCCGCGTCCACGCCGTGGCTCGCGCTCGCCGTCGTCCTCCTCCTCGGCGTCACGGCGTACGCCGTCCTCGCGGACGTCAGCCTCACGAGACCACGGTACGCGTTCTACCCCGTCGTCTGGGTCGTCGTCGGCGCCGCCGCCGTCTCCCGTGCCCCGCGAGCGGTCGGAAGCGCGCGCCGCCGCGCCCTCGCAGGCACCGTGGCGACCGCGTACCTCGGCGTCCTCCTCTGGTTCACCGGGAGCGTCTACGTGATGCCCGAGTGGATGTACTCGCTGTCCGTCTTCACCGACGGGCTCCCCGGCTGGGCGCCCATCGTGACGTTCATGGTCGGGCCGGTCGGCGGGAGCGTCGTCCCGTTCGTCCTCGTCGGATACGTCGTCCTCGCGTACCTCACCTACGTCTCGCTGACGCGTGCGACCCGCGGCCTCGCCGCCGCCGTCCTCGGCCCCGTCACGTGCGTCGGCTGCGTCGCGGCAGGGGTATCCGGCCTCCTCGCGCTCGCCGGCGGGACCGGCGCGACCGTCGCCGTCGCCGGCGCGAGCGGCGGCGCGGGCGGCCTCGCGACCGTCGCCTACGACGCCGCCACCGCCGTCTACCTCGTCGCAGTCACCGCACTCGCCACCATCGACTGACCGCGGCATTCGCCATCGTCGACTGACGGAACTGCTTCGTCACCGCGTTCGGCGTCGCGCTCTCGCCAGTCGCCATCGCGTGAGAACTCGGCGCGAGCGGGACTGCCGGCGCTCGGTCGGGTAGAAAGTTGCTGGAGGATGTCGGTTCGTTCCGCGACGTTCGGTGTGGGACCGTCAGCGGGTGTGCGAGCGGGGCTGGAAGCGGTCGATCGCCCAGAACAGCCCGGCGACCAGGAGCATGAAGACAGCGGGCGCCCAGAGCTGCGGGTCGACCGCGAACCCGTCGAGGGTCGACGAGAGGCTGTACGCGGCTGCGGCAATGAGGACGAGCACCAGGAACCCGAGGAACGCGGCGATCCCCATGAAGGGCACGTCAGGGAGCGGGCTCTCTTCGCGTTCGGTCGACTGCGACTGCTGGGTCTGGGGCGTCCGAGTTCCGGAGGCAGAGTCCTGGTACATCCTGTTTCACCTACTCCCACCTACGCCGTCGGTATATAAACGACCGGGCGGTCATTCCTACGCGATGAAAACGACAGCTGGCGCGCTGCCGGCATGCCAACACCCAACACGCTCGGGGTCGAGTGGCGAGGCATGAGCGACGACGAGAGCGACGACTTCCGGGCGTCCACGCCGTACGGTCGCCACCGGCAGACGGAGGTGTTCACGACCGGGATGCTGACCGGCGAGACGCCGTCGGTCCCGGTCGCGTACGAGGACCTGAAGGCCGAGGCGATGGACGCGATGAGCGAGGAGGCGTACGCGTACGTCGCGGGCGGTGCGGGCGGCGAGTCGACGAAACGCGTGAACCGCGACGCGTTCGACGACCACCGGCTCGTCCCGCGCGTCCTCCGGGACACGAGCGAGCGCGACCTCCGCGTGGACGTCCTCGACGACACGTGGCCGGTGCCGTTCGCGCTCGCACCAATCGGGGTCCAGGGCGTAATGTGCGACGACGGCGACCTCGCGAGCGCTCGCGCCGCCGCCGCCGAGGACGTCCCCTACGTCACCTCGACGCAGTCGAGCTACCCGCTGGAGGACGTCGCGGCCGAACTCGACGCGGCGGACGACGACGGCGCGCCGAACTGGTTCCAGCTCTACTGGTCGACGGACCGCGACGTCACGGCGTCGCTCGTCGACCGCGCCGAGGACGCCGGCTACGACGCCATCTGCCTGACGCTCGACACGCCGCACCTCGGCTGGCGCGAACGCGACCTCCAGGGCGGCTACCTCCCGTTCCTCGACGGGAAGGGTATCGCGAACTACACGAGCGACCCGGCGTTCCGCGACCGGCTCGACGCGCCCCCCGAGGAGAACGTGCGCGAGGCCGCCCGCGAGTTCGTCGACGTCTTCGCCGACCCGACGCTCTCGTTCGCCGACCTCGACTGGCTGTTCGACCGCACCGACCTCCCGGTCGTCTGCAAGGGCGTCCTCCACCCCGGGGACGCCAGGCGATGCGTCGCCGCGGGCGCCGCCGGCGTCGTCGTCTCGAACCACGGCGGCCGGCAGGTCGACCGCGCGGTCGCAGCGCTCGACCGACTGCCCGCGGTCGCGGACGCCGTCCGCGACGAGGACGCGGACGCGGCGGTGCTGTTCGACTCCGGCGTCCGCCGCGGGGCGGACGTCCTCGTCGCGCTCGCGCTCGGCGCCGACGCCGTCCTCCTCGGCCGACCGTACTGCTACGGCCTCGCGCTCGACGGCGAAGACGGCGTCCGCGCCGTCGTCTCGAACGTCCGCGCGGACCTCGACCTCTCGCTCGCGCTCACCGGCTACGACGCGGTCCGGGACGTCGACGACGCCGCGCTCGCTCCCACCGACTGAATCCGAGCATCGGCCCGCCAGCAACGGGGCGCGAGAACTCCGGACGCGGTGGGGTGGGTCGTCGTGGTTCCCGGAGCTGGGACGACGTCGGCGCCCGGCGTCGGACGAGGGCGTTCGCGGCGGACCGTCGCTCGAACCGTTCGGTCCTCGGACCAGAACCCTCTTTTCACGGCAGTGCCTAGGCGAAGTTATGAAGCGACGGACGTTCGCAACGGCGGCGGCAGGGTCGCTCGCCGGCCTCGCCGGCTGCCTCGGCTCGCTGACGGGTGGAGACGACGCGCTGACGGCGGAGACCGACGGCTACCCCGACGAGGTCGAGTCCAAACCCGAGGACCGCGAGGTAGACACCAGCGACCTCGCGACCGTCACCGAAGGTGGCGTCGACGTCCCGCTCCTCCCCGTGGACGACGCGCACGTGTGGTGGGCGTACAAGCGCGCTCGGTTCGCCGACGCGCGCGGCCCCGACCAGTACGAGAACAGTCACATCGAGGGCGCGGTGTTCAGCTCCGCCGCCGAGCGCTTCCGGGACGGCGACGACCCGACGAAGCAGTGGGGGAAGGGGGACCGCATCGTCTGTTACTGCGGGTGCCCGCATCACCTCTCCTCGGTCCGTGCGAGCCAGCTCATCAACGCCGGGTTCGAGAACGTCTACGTCATCGACGAGGGGTTCTTCGAGTGGACCGACCGCGGGTACCCCGTCACCGGACAGGGCGGTGGCATCAGCGAGTTCGTCGTCCGTGGCGCGGTCCACGCGAAGCACGCCGGCGGGAACGCGTGGGTGTCGCCCGTCGAGTCCGACCAGCTCGAATCGACGAACGTCGCCGACGACGGGTCGTTCGCGCTCCACTGCAAGTTCGTCGACGTCACGCCGGACACGCGACTCCGCGTCGACACGCCCGCGTGGTCGACCACGGGGTCGGTCCGCGAGCTGACGTCGGGCGTCGTCCGCGGCGACTGAGCGTCCCTCGCCACTCGCTCCCCGCCACTCGTACCTCGTACCTCCTCCCTGCCTCTCGTACCTCGCTCCCCGCTCCTCGCCAGCGAATCCCGCAAGACACCGCGGCACCCCGAGTTTGTTTTTCCCGATTCTGTCGGGAACCGAACCCTGACTACATAGCACTACCAGAGGTAATTACCAAAGATTTTAACCCGTGACGTCTGGCGTGATGGTATGCGACGACGTACCTTCCTGGCGTCGCTATCGGGCACTGCAACCACACTCGGGCTGACAGGGGCACTCGGCGGGCAGCGGGCACGCGCCGCGTCGGGCACCGTCGACTTCCTGGAGTTCGACTCCTCGGCGAGCCTCCTCGACGCGAACCGCGGCCGCCTCACGGACGACTCACGTATCGCCGTGAAAGCGGAGACGTCGGCGTTCAACGTCGACGACGACTCCAACGGCGACGCTGTCGACTACGGGTCGGCCGACATCCCGCTCGTCGCCGTCGACGAACGCTCCGGCGGCGGCGCCGTCGTCGGCTTCGGCGCGGAACTCGTCGCCGACGACGCGAACTTCGAGAGCGGGAACGAGGAGTTCCTCCTGAACGTCTGGGACGCGTACCTCGGCGGGACCGGAACCGTCCTCTACGACGAGGGCCACGACCAGTTCAGCACGCTCACGGACTTCTCGAACATGGCGAGCTACGCCGAGACCCAGGAGAGCTACGCGGTCTCGGCCACCGCCACGCTCTCCTCGGACCTCTCGACCGCGGACGCGGTCTGGCTCACGAGTCCGGCCGCGGCGTTCACCGCGAGCGAGCAGGCCGCGCTCAAGGACTTCGTGGACAACGGCGGTGTCGTCTTCGTCCACGACGTCGCGGACTACTCGAACTACGACGAGACGGCGAACCTGAACGACCTCGCGAACGGCCTCGACCTCGCGTTCCGGTTCAACGACGACCAGGTGCTCGACACCGAGTCGAACACGAACGGGACGTCCTACCGCGTGCGGACGACGCGGTTCGACGCGACGTTCGACTTCTTCGCGGACCGCACCGGGATGGAGATCGACCCGAACGCGAACCACGTCGTCGACGTGAAGGACGTCACGGACGGCGACACGGTCGACGTCGAGTTCGACAGCGGGCGCCGCGAGAACATCCGCATCCTCGGGATGGACACGCCCGAGAAGGAGCAGTACCAGCAGTACGAGCGCACCCAGGAGTGGGAGGGACTGGAGTCGCTCACGTACCTCGCGGACTGGGGGCAGAACGCGACGGACTGGGCGACGGGCGAACTCTCCGGGGAGACCGTCGAGATAGCGTTCGACGACGCCGAACCCGGCATCTTCGACCAGTTCGACCGGTTGCTCGCGTACATCTACTACGACGGCACGGGTGACGGTACCCGGAGCGAGTTCTACAACCTCCGGACGGTCCAGAACGGGTACGCTCGCGTGTACTCGTCGTCGTTCAGCAAGCACGACACGTTCCTGAGCGCCGAATCGCAGGCCCGGGCCGACGGCGTGAACGTCTGGGGGGCGAGCGATCCGAACGCCTCCGCGCCCATCCGGAACCGGGACGCCGACGACCTGTTCTTCCCGACGGCGGCGAGCGTCCGCACGACCAGCGGCGCCATCGACGCGAGTCGCGTCCCCGTGCTCGCGGAGAGCGACGCGACCCAGACCGGGAGTCCGTCGGTCTCCTACGGCGACGTCCCGCTCGCGGGCCTCGACGAGCCGAACAACGTCGCGCTCGTCGGCGCGCCGCTGATCGACGAGTCCTACGAGCAGGCGGAGGACTTCGCGGTCGACACGAGCACGTACGAGAACTTCGTGTTCACCGCGAACCTCGCGAACTACCTCGGGTCCGCGTCGGGGAAGGTCCTCGTCGACGGCGGGCACGGTCAGTTCTCCGCGAGCTACGCGCTCGGCGCGGAGGAGACCGCGTACTTCCAGCGGTTCCTCGAGGGCGTCGACACGGACTACGACCAGGTCAACGACGTCACGAGCGCGAACCTCGCGGACGCGAAGGCGGTCGTCGTGAGCGCGCCGCCGCAGTCGTTCACGTCGAGCGAGCTGGACGCGCTCTCGTCGTTCGCGGCCGACGGTGGTGCCGTCGTCCTCCTCGGCGGGAGCGAGGCGACCGCGACCGCGCGCTCGAACCTCCACGACGTCGCGAGCGCGCTCGGCAGCGACCTCCGGCTGAGCGACGACCGGGTCGAGGACGGGACGAACAACGTCAACGCGGACGCGACCATCCCGACGACGACGCGGTTCGACACCTCGTTCCCGCTGTTCTCCGCGCTGGAGACGAGCGGCGGGAGCACTGGCACGGGCGACGTCGACCTCGTGCAAGTGCACGCCGACGCCGCGGGCACGGAGAGCGAGAACCTCAACGACGAGTACGTCGTGTTCGAGAACGTCGGTGACGCCGCGGTCGACCTGACGAACTACGAGGTGAGCGACGCCGCCGGGAACGCGTACACCTTCACTGAGTTCTCGCTCGACGCCGGTGCGCGGGTCACGCTCCACACGGGGAGCGGCACCGACACGAGCACGGACCTCTACTGGGGCGAGAGCGGCGGCGTCTGGAACAACACCGGCGACACGGTGACGCTCGTCGACGACGCCGGGTCGACCGTCCTCTCGGTGACGTACGACGGCGACGGGTTCGACGACACCGGGAGCGACGACGGCGGGACGTCCCCGAGCGGGATGACCATCGCGAACGTCAGCGAGGACGGTGCGACGCTGAACGACGAGTACGTCGTCGTCGAGAACGGCCGCGACAGCGCAGTCGACGCGAGCGGCTGGACGCTCTCGGACGCGGCCGGCTACACCTACCAGTTCCCGAGCGGGTTTACGCTCGACGCCGGCGCACAGGTCAAGGTCCACACCGGGAAGGGAACCGACACGAGCACGGACCTCTACTGGGGGTACTCCTCCCCGGTCTGGAACAACTCGGGCGACACCGCCACCCTGACCGACGACGCCGGGAACACCGTCGACACGTACTCGTACTGACCCGCGGCGCCGGCGCCGTTCGTCGACCAGGCGTCGCGGTACGTCGGGGGCCCGCATCATCGTTCGTACTTATCGAGAACGGCCGAGTGGTTGTTACTTGTCGGCGCCGAACGTGCAAGCATGACCTTCGTCGTTCCGTTCGACGGGACGGGCCAGTCCAGGATCGGCGTCGAGCGCGCGGTCGAGCTGGCGCCGCCATCGGTCCGCGTCGTCGCGTTCAGCGTCGTCCCGCGGAAGAACGCCGACTGGGCGCGCGAGCGCGGCCTCCTCGACGCCGGCGAATCCTGGGGGAACGAACTCGTCATCTCTCGACTCCAGGAGCGCGCGCACGACGTCAGCGACGCGGTGTCGTTCCAGCATACCACGGTCGACCGGTACGCGCCCACCGGGAAGATCAGTCACGAGATCCGCGCGTTCGCTCGGGACGTCGACGCGACGATGGTGTTCGTCGGGAGCACGGACGCCGGCGGTATCGTCTCCAGCCTCCAGAGCGTCGGGACGCACGTCGCGAGCGACGACGCGTACGACGTCGTGCTCGTGCGCCGGACGGAGCCGGTCATCGACTGACTGACACTCGGTTCCCGGCGCCGAACCCACCGATTACTGCGGACGCGGTGGTGTACGTGCGGTCGATGCCGGGGACGGCGACTCAGAGCGCGTCGACGACGGCGGGGAGGACGTCCTCGACGCGCTCCCGGAAGACGAGGTCCGCGCGGTCTGCGTACCGGGTCGCCTCCAGGTTCACGACCGCGACCGTGCCGCCCTCTCGCCGGGTCACCGCCGGCAGGCTCGCGGCGGGGTCGACCGTGAGCGACGACCCGGCAGCGACGAGCACGTCCGCGCGAGCCGCACGCCGTCGGGCCGCCGCGAGCGCGTCCTCCGGGAGGCGTTCGCCGAACAGGACGGTGTCCGGTTTGTACACGCTCCCGCAGTCGCACTCGGGCGCGGCGTCGGTCTCCTCGACGACCGCGTTCGCCGCCTCGACCCCGACCTCGTCGCCGCAGGCCTCGCAGGTCGCCGTCGACCCCGTCCCGTGGAGGTGGACGACCGACTCGGTGCCCGCGGCGGCGTGCAGGCCGTCGACGTTCTGCGTCAGGACCGCGTCGAGGACGCCCTCGCGTTCCAGCGTCGCGAGCGCGTCGTGCGCCGCGTTCGGCGCGACCGCCTCGTCGAAGAAGTGCTCGTGGAGCGCGAGCCAGTCCCGCCAGAACCCGTCCGGGTCCGCGCGGAACCGCCGGAGCGCGAACGCGGACTCGTCGAACGTCTCGTAGAGCCCGTCGTCGCCGCGGAACGTCGGCACGCCCGACGCCCGCGACAAGCCAGCGCCCGTCAACGCCACCGTCGACTCGGCGTCGCGGAGGGCGTCCGCGAGCGCCGTCACGTCGCTATCGTCCATGCTCACGCGTCGAACGCGAACCCGCAAGAAGCCGTCGGCGACCTACAGCGACCGGGGACGAACAGGGACTGGGAACGAACAACGACCGGGGACGAACAGCGGCCGGCGAGTTCGCGGACCCGGTCGGTCTAGACCAGCGAGTACAGGACGGTCGCGAGCCCGAGGAGGACCGTGCCGAGTGCGAACGCTCGGTTCAACGCCACCTTCATCACGGGTCCGTCGTCGGGTGCGCCCGGGACGCCCGCCGGGGCGTTTCGCGTCCGGACGCCGGCGAGGCCTTCGGCGTACCGGTACACGAGCACGCCGCCGACGACCATCCCGACACCGAGGACGACGCCCTGCAGCGAGTTCATGCCCGGGCTAGGGTGTACCCGGGTTTGAACGTTCGCATCCACCCGGACGCAGTCGGGCGGTCTCTCCGCGCGGACCGGTGCGGTCAGTTCGCCAGCGACAGCAGCGTGACGACCACGCCGACGCCGGCCAGGAACACGCCAGTGCCCTTCAACAGGAGCGTTCGCATCCCCGTGGCGGTCCTGGCATCCCCTTCGGCCTGCACGAACGGGAGGACGCCAGTGAGCACCGAGATGAGGTGCGCGAACCGTACGACTCCGGCGCCGGCGACCATCACTGCCAATCCGTACCCGACGCCGTCCGGTGACACCATACCTCGCTATCGTTCAGTCCGAGTGAAACTTCTTCGGTATCTCCGAGGACAGCGTTCGACCGACCCGCCGGCCGCTACCGCTCGTCGAGGTCCTCGACGACGGCGTCCGGGTCCTCGAAGTCGACGGTGGTCTCGCCCTCCACGTACTCCTCGTCGAACTCGACCGTCTCGGCCCACGCCCGCACCGCGTCCTGGAGGACCGCGAACGCGTTCTCGACGTCGTCGTCCACCGCCTGCAGCACCCGCCAGCCGTCGGCGTCCTCGTCGAACACCGCCGCGTGCCCGCGAGAGCTCCGGATGAAGTACACCGCGAACACGCGGTCCTGCTCGGGCACGTAGTTCGCCGGCGCGACCGACAGCTCGTTGTCCTGCTCGTTCAGCGACTGGACCTCGCCGCCCGTCATCGGGCGGTCGGGGAGCGACGACAGCGTCATGCCACAGACGACGACCGAGGCGGACAAAAGACCCGCGTTCCGACCAGCGCCATCGCGCCGGTTCGACAGTCGAACCGCGTCAGGCGCCGAGCGCGAACAGCGCAACCAGGAGCCCGACGGCGAGCAGGCAGCCGCCGATGACGCGGTTCAGGAGCACCTTCCAGTCCGCCGCCTCGACCGCCTCGACGCGGCGGTTGCTCCCGATGGCGTCCAGGCGCTCCTGGATGTTCGAGACGGCTCGGGCGTACCGTGCCAGCACGGCGCCCGCGAGCGCGACGACCAGTCCGGCCGCGACACCCATGGGTGCTACCATACGAGTGACACGTCGCTCCGGCTATGAATATCTTCCGTCGTCGACGGCAACCGCGGACGCCACTGTGGGGCGACCGACCGAGAACCGGCGCCCTCGACTCGCGCCTACGGCGCCTCAAGCAGCGTCGCGACGCCCTGCCCGAACCCGATGCACATCGTCGACACCGCGGTGTCGGCGTCGCCACGCGCGACCATGTGCGCGAGCTTCGTCATCAGCGCCGCGCCGGTCGCGCCGAGCGGGTGGCCGTGCGCGATGGCGCCACCGTCGACGTTCACGCGCCCCCAGTCCGCGCCCGTCTCCTCGAGCCACGCCGCGAGCACGCTCGCGAACGCCTCGTTCACCTCGTAGCGGTCCACGTCGTCCACGCCGAGGTCGTTCGCGTCGAGGAGCTCCTCGGTCGCGGGGATGGGGCCGGTGAGCATCGTCGTCGGGTCGACGCCGACGACCTGGGTGTCCACGATCCGCGCCATCGGGTCCCAGCCGTTGGCCGCCGCAGTCTCCTCGCTCGTCACGAGGAGCGCGCTCGCGCCGTCGACGATACCCGACGAGTTCCCCGCGTGCACGACGCCCTCGCCCTCCTCGCGGAACGCGAGCGGGACGCCCGAGAGGCTCTCGACGGTCGACTCCGGCCGCGGATGCCCGTCGACCTCGACCGTCGCGTCCTCCCCGTCGAGCTCGGTGTCGACGGGCACGACCTGGTCGTCGTAGCGGCCGGCGTCCCACGCCGCCTGCCAGCGCGACTGGGACTCGGCGGCGAGCTCGTCGAGGTCGGTGCGCGAGAACCCCCAGCGCTCCGCGATGCGTTCCGCGGACTCGCCCTGCGGGATCAGTTCCTCGAAGTACTCGAAGTACGTGTCGCTCATCGACCCGCCGTCGCTCCCCATCGGCTCGCGCGTCATGTGCTCGACGCCGCCCGCGACGACGACGTCCTGGAACCCGGCGCCGACCTGGCCGGCGGCGAAGTTCACCGCCTGCTGGCCGCTCCCGCACATCCGGTTCAGCTGGACGCCAGGCGGCCCGTGTCGGCCCGTGTAGGAGTCCCCGGCCTGGGGGTCGTCGCCGAGGTCCTCCCCCCAGCCGGCGACGAGCGGTGCGATGCGAGCGATGTTACTGCCCTGGTCGCCCTTCGGGGTCACACAACCGTACACGACGTCCTCGACGACCGTCGGGTCGAACCCGACGCGGGATTCGAGCGCGCGCAGCGGTGCGGCGGCGAGGTCCTGCGGGTGCGTGTCTCGGAACGCGCCGTCGCGGTCCCCGAAGGGCGTCCGCACGGCGTCGACGATGACGGCATCTCCCATACCCGAAACTAGCAACGCGTTCACTTGTCGCTTGCGCCCGGTGTTACTAACTCGGAGCAATCGAGTTGTTAATATCTGGCCATACAGGGGCGTTCGGTAGCAGCGGGATTAATATGCGGTCGACGTCTACCGCCGCACATGACACGTGCGGACGCCTCGGAACCACCGGACGACCCACCCGACGAGCGCGAGGAGAGCCCTTCGAGTCGGCGAACCGTCGACCTCGACGTCCCGGACATGGACTGCTCGTCGTGCGCGAGCAAGGTCGAAGCCGGGGTCGACGGCGTCGAAGGCGTCGAAGGCGTCGAGACCAGCCCCACGCAGGGGCGGGTCGCGGTGACCTACGACGCGTCGCGCGCGACCGCGGACGACGTCGCGAGCGGCATCGAGTCCGCGGGCTACGACGTCGCCGGGACGAGCGTCTCGACGGTCACGTTCGACGTCCCCGACATGGACTGCTCGTCGTGCGCGAGCAAGGTCCAAGCCGCACTCGACGGCAACCCCGGTATCGTCGACACCGACACGCGCCCGACCTCGGGGACCGTCCGCATCGAGTACGACGCCGACACCGACGTCGACGCGCTCCGCGACGCCATCGAATCCGCCGGGTACGACGTCACCGGGAACGACGCCACCGACGCCGGCGACCACGACCACGGCAGCGAGGACCGGAGCGTCTGGCGGGGCGCTCGCGCGAAGAAGACGTACGCCGGCGCCGCGTTCCTCGCCATCGGACTCGTCGCACAGTTCGGGTTCGACGGCCTCGGAACCCTCGCCACCGTCCTCGGCGCGACGTTCACCGTCGCCGACGTCGCGTTCCTCGCCGCCGCCGCGACCGCCGGGCAGGCCATCCTCCGCGGCGGCTACTACTCCGCGAAGAACGCCCAGCTCGACATCGACTTCCTGATGAGCGCCGCCATCGTCGCCGCCGTCACCGCGAGCGTCGGGTTCGGCGAACACCTCTACTTCGAAGCCGCGACGCTCGCCGTCCTCTTCAGCGTCAGCGAACTCCTCGAAGGGTACGCGATGGACCGCACGCGGAACAGCCTCCAGGAGCTCGTCGAACTCTCTCCCGACGACGCCACCCGCAAGCGCGCCGACGGCGAGACCGAGACCGTCCCGGTCGACGCCCTCGCCGTCGGCGACGTCGTCGTCGTGAAACCCGGCGAGAAGGTCCCGGCGGACGGCGTCGTCGTCGACGGCGACACCGCCATCAATCAGGCGCCCGTCACCGGCGAGAGTGTGCCCGTCGACAAGACCGTCGGCGAAGACGTGTACGCCGGCACCATCAACGAAGCCGGGTACGTCGAGGTCGAGGTCCGCGCCGAAGCGAGCGACAGCACGCTCTCGCGCATCGTCTCGCTCGTCGAGGACGCCGAGGCGAACCAGACCGAGCGCGAACAGTTCGTCGAGCGGTTCGCGAACTACTACACGCCCGTCATGGTCGCGCTCGCCCTCGGCGTCGCCGCCGTCCCACCGGTCGCGTTCGGCGCGCCGTGGACCGAGTGGTTCGTGAACGGCATCACGATGCTCGTCCTCGCCTGCCCGTGCGCGTTCGTCATCTCCACGCCAGTCAGCGTCGTCTCGGGCGTCACCGCCGCCGCCCGGAACGGCGTCCTCGTCAAGGGCGGGAACCACCTGGAGGCGATGGGCGAGGTCGACGCGATCGCCGTCGACAAGACCGGGACGCTCACGAAGGGCGAACTCACCGTCACGGACGTCGTCCCGCTCGGCGACCGCAGCGAAGCGGACGTCCTCCGGTGCGCGCGCGGACTCGAAGCGAAGAGCGAGCACCCCATCGCGGACGCCATCGTCGCCGCCGCCGACGGCACCGTCGGCGCGGACCCGGGGAGTCAAGGGGCCGACGACTTCGAATCCATCACGGGCAAGGGCGTGACGGGCGACCTCCACGGGACCGCGCACTACGCCGGGAAACCCGCGTGGTTCGACGACCTCGGGTTCGACCTCGGGCACGCGCACGTCGTCGACGCCGCCGCCTCGGAGCACGCGGAGCGTCCCAGCGAGGACGGCTCCGGTGGTGTCCCCGCCGACGTCCGTGACCTCTGCGACCGCCAGGGGTGCCTGAACCTCGCCGAAGACACCATCCCGCGACTCCAGCGCGAGGGCAAGACCGTCGTCCTCGTCGGCACCGAGGACGAACTCGAAGGCATCGTCGCAGTCGCCGACGAAGTTCGACCGGGCGCGAGGGACGCGGTCGCCGCACTCCAGGCGTTCGGTCTGGAGGTCGTGATGCTCACCGGCGACAACGAAGGCACCGCCGCCGCGGTCGCCGAGCAGGTGGGCGTCGACGAGTACCGCGCAGGCCTCCTCCCCGAGGACAAGGTCGACGCCGTCCGCGAACTCGACGCGCGGTACGACGGCGGCGTGGCGATGGTCGGCGACGGCGTGAACGACGCACCCGCGCTCGCGACCGCCACCGTCGGCGTCGCCATGGGCGCCGCCGGCACCGACACCGCCATCGAGACCGCCGACGTCGCACTGATGAGCGACGACGTCGCGAAGCTCCCGTACCTCTACGACCTCTCGCATCGCGCGAACGGCGTCATCCGGCAGAACATCTACGCGAGCCTCGGCGTGAAGGCCGCACTCGCCGTCGGCGTCGCCGTCCCGTACGTGAACGTGAGTCTCGCGCTCGCCGTCCTCGTCGGCGACGCCGGCATGACCCTCGGCGTCACGGGGAACGCACTCCGCCTCGGTCGCATCCGGCCCGACGCCTGACGGCGACGCTCGGCGATGGGCAGCGTCGATGGGCGGCCCAGATGCCCGTAATCGCTCCCCCGGCCTGGTCGCTCTCGGCCGCTACCGCCCGTAGCGACCCGCTACCGGGACCTCCAGTTCTCACTCTCGGAATCTGACATTTCCCGGAGAGTGAGACCAATCGACGCCCGTATGCTTCCGAAGCCACGTCGGAAGGATAAAAATTAAGTACTTGTTCCCACAATGTGAGAATACACATGACCCGCCGCGCTTCCGTCCACGGTGAGGCCCGCACTGGTGGCGACCACCAGTACGCCGCACACGGCGACGAGCCGGCGGTCACGTCTCGCACTCTTATCGAGCTCTGACCGTCGACGCCCGCAAGCGTCGACCCGCGAACCCTGTATCCACCAGCCCCGGCCCCAGCGCCCGCTGGTGGATGCACGAGGGGAATCGCGACCGACGACCGCCACACCACCCAGTCATCAATCCAATGTCAGAGCCAGCGTTCATCGCAGACCCGAGCCTCGCGCCGTACAACGTCGCGTACCTCGTCGACGACCGCTCGCACCTCTACCACGAGTACGACGTCGACCGGGACCGCGACGACGGAGCAGTCGATTCGGACCGCGACGCTCCCGTCGACTATCCCGCGCGCCGGAAGGCCATCCTGGCGTTCTACGGCCGCCGGTGCGGCCGCTGCGGGACCCAGATCGCGCGCCAGTCCAGCGAGGAGACGTCGCTCGGATACGTCCACTCGGTCGCGAGCGACGACGAGCCCGAGTGGGCGCTCTCGAACCTCGTCGCGGTCTGCGAGCCGTGCTACGACGTGCTGTCCGCGCACTGCTGCGAGGACCTCGGCACGTTCGGCGACGGCTACCGGGATGCGCCACAGTTCCCGACGTGGACCTGTGACCCGCGCGTCGCCGTCGAACGACTGCCGCTCACGGGCCGCGAGGCCTGGATGCGGCACGTGCTCGCCGACCGGATCGACGACACGCCGTCGTGCCGGGCGAACCGCACGGTCGTCCGCCGCGCGTGCCTGGCGCGCTCCACGCCCGCCGCGGAGGCGGTCGCGCTCGGGAAGGCGCTCGTCCGCGACGAACGCGGCGCGCTCTCGACGTCGAACCGTCGGCTCCGCGAGCGCTGGGGGACGCTCGCCGCCCACGAGCGCGACGCCTGGGAGTCCCGCGCGGTCGACCCCGACACCTCGCTCGTCACCGGCGGGTTCGAACCGGCACTCGAACGCCACCCGGTCTGACGCCCCATAGCCCGGGCGGTAGCGACCCCCTCCACGGTTCCACTGACGTGCGGTCCTCCACGGTTCCGCTGACGTGCGGTCCTCCACGGTTCCGCTGACGCGCGGCTCTCCACCCTTCGCTCTCGCTGTCGTCGCTGCGATGCCGCTTCCCGGCGCGCGGTGTTCGCTCACGATGCGGGCTCGGGATGGCGTCGCGGACGCCGGGGGGTCAGTCGTCGTCTTCGACGCCGACGGCTTCGGCCTCCGCGCTGCCGTCTTCGGCATCGACGGCTTCGGTCCCGGTTTCGTCGTCCTCGACGGCGACGTGCTCGGCCGCGGCGAGCTCCGGCGGCGCCGTCTCGTCGTCGCGGTCCTCGCCCGCGCGCTCGCTCGCAGACGGCTTCGGAGCGAGCTCGTGGCGCTGCAGCCAGTACCAGTACGCGAACGCGGCGAGCGCGGCGACGACGAGGGCGCCACCTGCCGTGACGCCCGACGCGACCAGTGCCGTCCCACCGCCAGCGGCCGCCCCACCCGCGACCAGGAGCGTGCGCGACAGCAACGACCGCCGCAGCCGCGCCTCCACCGCGTCCGTGATGTCGTCCTCGGTCACGTACTCCGCCTCCAGCGTCGACTCGACCGCGGCGACGCGGTCCGCGTCGGCCTTCGACGCCGCGAGCTCGTCGACCCGCGCCGACGCGTCCGACAGCGCCGCGGCGTCCGCCTTCGAGTCCCTGAGTGCCGCCAGCTCGTCGTCCACCTCGGTGCGCTCGCGCTCCAGGCGCTCCGACAGCTGCGTCTCGAGGTCGTCGACCTCCGACCGGAGCGCCTCGGCTTCCGCGTCGATGTCGTCGGCGAGCGACGCGGACTCGGCCTCGAGGTCCGCCGCGAGCGCGTCCGTCTCCGCCTCCAGCGCGGCGTCGACGTCGCCGACCGTCGATTCGAGGTCGTCGTGGTCCGCACGCAGCGACTGGAACGCGTCGAGCGCCGGCGTCCGCCGGTCGAGCGATTCGACGTCGTCGACGACGTCCTCCAGTGCGTCCGCGGTCGCCGCCGACGCCTCCAGTGCCTCCAGGTCCGCTCGGAGCGCCGCCACCTCGTCCTCGAACGCACCCTCGGCAGCTTCCAGGTCGCTCTCCATCGCCGCGGCATCGTCGAGCGTCTCGAGCGCATCCCTGACGCGCTTCAGGGCGTCGGCGTCCGCCTTCGCGTCCGCCAGCTCGGTCACGTCGCTCGCGAGCGCACGCACGGTCTCCGCGTCCGCCGTCCGTGCGTCCACAGACGCCAGCGTCGACGCGTCCGCCTTCGTCCCGTACAGTTCCGCGACCGAGTCCTCGAGGGACTCCAGGTCCGCTTCGAGCTGGCCGCGCTTGGCCTTCGCGCGAGACTGGAGGTGCTCGACGAACTGCGACGTCGACGCGGACAACTGCACGTTCAGCGCCTGCCCGAGCGCCGCCCGCGTCTCCGCGTCGACCGCGTCGGACTGGAGCGCCGCCACGAACCGCTCCACGACGGCCGCGTCGGCGTCCCGAGTTTCCCCGCTCTCGTCCTCACCGTCGTTCGCTGCGGTCTCCAGGATAGACGGTGCCGCGACCCCATCCATCGCATCGTCGTCGACTCCCCCGGCGCCGGCGGCACTGTCGGTTTCATCCTCGATGGTGGCGGCACTGTCGGTTTCATCCTCGATGGTGGCGGCACTGTCGGTTTCATCCTCGCCGATGCCGGCACTGTCGAGGCCATCCGCTGCGTCGCCCTCGCTCCCGTCTTCGGAGGGGTCGGCGAGCGAGAGCGTCGACCGCAGGCCGTCGTCGGCGACGTCGAACGCGCCCTCACTACCGGCAACGGTTCCCTCGGGGGCGTCGCTCGCATCGGTGGCCGCGGAGATGGCGAGCTCGGGGCGAGCGAGGAACGTCGACGGGTCCTCGATGGCCTCCTGGCGGACGCCGTAGACGGTCGTCACGGTCTCGCCCGCCGGCAGCTCCGCCTCGAACCGGATGGCGTGCGCGCCGGCGTGCTGCCAGTCCTCGCCGCGGTACTCGTCGTGGAACCCGACGTCGTCGAGGTCGAGTCCGTCCGGGACGCGGTCCGTGAGGGCGACGCGGGCGTCGTCCTCGCGCACCGACCGGATCTCGTACTTCACTATCGGGACGGCGGACCCGGTCTCCGTCAGCCACTTGGAGACGTGAACGCCACCTGCGGTGACCGCGACCCTGTCGTCGTCCGCGTCGACGGACGCGTGCTCTGACCCACTCATCTACGGTGATTACCGAACGCACTGTTATCATCTTGCCGATTAGCTGAACGATAGGTTCAGATACGAAATTATAACTCTCGAGAACCTTCGAAACAGACGACGATTGTGAGGGGCACCGAGAGATTCACGAACCGCTCGCCCCCCAGCGAGCACGGAACTCGGCGACCACGGTCCCCGACGGTTCCGTAACCCGACGTCGACCGGGCCCAGACGTTCCGGAACGACGTCGTCCATCGTCACCGCGACCGCGTCGTCGCGCGACGGCGCCAACTCTCGTACATCGTCCCGATGCGAGCGGGTCAGGCGTACGGTTCGAACTCGTCGCCGCGCAGCAGGAAGTACCCGGTCCCGACGATGCCGACGACCGACGCCACCTGGAACGCCAACGCGGGCGAGAGGTCGTAGAGGACGCCACCGAGCGCCGCGCTCGGTACGACGACGACGTTCCGCACGAGATAGTACGTCCCCGTGACGCGACCGCCGGCGTCGTCTGCCGCCGGCCCGACGATGAGCGCCTTGTGTGCGGGCAGCCCAGCGAACCGCAGGCCGGAGAACGCGAACAGCGCCACGAGCGCCCACTGGTTCGCCGGCGAGAACGCGAGCATCGTCGGGAACGCCGCGTACACGACGAACCCGATACCGACCACGGGCTTCAGTCCGACGCGCTCCGCGAGCTTCGCGACCGGTATCATCGACGCGAGCGCGACCACCATCTCGACCGCGAGCAGCACGCCGAAGAACGCGTCCGGCCGCAGGTCGAACCCGAACGCTCGGAATCCGACGCCGAGTTCGTCCGTGACGAACAGCACGAAGAACCCGTACACCATCCCGTTCGCGAACCGGACGAACGTGTCGCCGACGAGCAAGGGCCGCAAGAGCGGCGGGAGTCCGCGGAGGTCCGCGATGACCTGCGAGACGCCCGCGAACGAGTCGCCGACGGTGTCCTCGCTCGCGTCGTAGAGGTAGTGCTGGGCGACGGTCGCGACCGCGCCGAACGCGACCGCGACGAGGAGGATGCGCTGGAACCCCTCGACGAACCCCGTCGTCGCCGCCAGCAGCGCGGTCGCGAGCAGCGGCCCGACGAGGAATCCGACCCGCCGGAACGTCTCCGTGCTCGCGAACCCGGCCGCGAGGTGCTCGGGCTCGGTCGCCTGCTTGACGACCGCGAACGTCGCCCCGAGCCCGAACGACTTCCAGGCCTGCGTGAACAGCAGCCCGACCGTCATCAGCGCGAACGCCGGCAGCGCGAGCCCGAACGGCGTCCACGTCGACACCGTCTCGACGGCGTACCACACGAGGAACCCGAGCGTCGACAGCACGCCGAACGCCGTCAGCGCCGTCCGCGACCCGACGCGGTCGCTCACCCACCCACCGGGGTACGGGTACACCGCGCTCACGAGGTTCCCGACGCTCAGATACACGCCGATGAGGACCGGACTGATACCGAGGACGCGCATGTACTCCGGGACGTACCGACTCGTCATCTGGAACGCGAGACTGAACGCGAGCATCGCCACCGACAGCACGAGCACGTCCCGACGGAGCGACAGGAACTGCCGGAACGGGTCGAGGACGTCCACGCGTCGAGACCGATCGGGCTCGCCGGCGCCGTCTGTCATTACGCCCGACAACTCGCGGGGCACTCAAAAAGCTGCACTCCGCCGCAATCCCGACGGCCAACCGGTTGCCGTCGACCAGACGATCGGACGACAGAGTCTCAGACACCGACCGAATCACGAAAACGGGTCACTTTGGGGTCGTGCGCTCGGTCGTCTCGTCGGTGAACTCCTCGACGCCGTCGATGCGGACGCCCGAGACGCGGGTGGCGAAGTAGATGCCGTAGATACCCGCGAGAGCGACGACGGCGTACGCGAGGAGATACGGTGATATTGCGGGAGTAGCGCGGTTGCTGGTGGTTTCTGTCTGACTGTGTGAGTCTCCGGTCTCGAGGACCGCCGTCGTGCCGGATGACGTGGCTTTTTGCTCGCCGTGGTCGACGCGGCCGTACGTGTCTCCCATCGCCGTGGAACGAGACGTCCGGTTCGAGCGACGACCCGAGTGCGACCTCCACGCGAACCTGTTCGCGCCCGCCGGCGACCTCGCTGGCTGGCGCGACGTCGCGTTCCTTCACGTCCACGGGGGCGTCTGGAACCGCGGGGAGCGCGGGTTCTTCGACGACCGGTGCCGAGCCGTTGCCGAGCGCGGGTTCCCGACGCTCACGGTCGACTACCGACTGTCGGGCGACGCGACGTACCCCGCAGCGCTCCACGACGTCGAGACGGCCATCCGATGGGTGCGCTCTGGCGAGGCGTTCGGCGTCGCCCCCGAGCGAGTGATGCTCGTCGGGCACTCCGCGGGTGCGCACCTCGCCGCGCTCGCCGCAAGCACGGGGGACGAAGCGGCCGGCCTCGCACCCGACGACGGGTACGGTGACGCGTCGACCGCGGTCGACGGCGTCGTCTGCTTCGATGGCCCCTACGACCTCCTCGGCGCCGAACCTGGCGGGGAGACCGCGGACTTCATCGGATGCGACCCGACCGACGACCCCGAGCGGTACCGTGAGGCATCGCCGCGCGAACGGGCCACCGCGGACCATCCGCCGACGCTCCTGTACCACGCCGACGACGACGAGTGGCTCACCAGGCGCGAGACCCGAGCGTACCGCGACACGCTCGCCTGCCACGGCGTCGACGTCGAACTCCGAACGCCACCGGGCGACCACTTCTTCTTCACCGAACCCCCGTGGTTCGACCGCACGGTCGAGCAGACGATCGCGTTCGCCGACCGCGTCTCGTAGAGTGATGACGGGCACCGTCGCGCGGAACCGTCCACGCTGACGGTCCACCCGACCGGGGGTCCCGGTCACTCTCGACGGGTCCCCGCTATCCGGCCAGGAACTCGTTGTAGGTGGCGACGAGCGGGAGTGCGGTGAGCGCGGTGCCGATGGCGATGCCGAGGAGCGGTGCGGCGAGCGACGTCGGGGCCTCGTCGCTCGTGGCGACGAAGAACGAGTCCGGGAGCACGCGGTCGACGACCCCGGACGCTTCGGGTGCGTCGGCGATGGTGACGCGGGCGTCGTCGCTCGCGATACCGTGGACGAGGACGTCGTCGCCGTCGTGCAGGCGGTCCTCGCGTATCTTGAACTCGCCCGAGTGCTCGGACCCGAAGCACGGACTCGCCGAGTCGAGCAGGTCCCGGACGCGTTCGGGGTGCTCGGCGTTCGGGTCGCCGGTGACGGCGTCCTCCTCGGGGAGGTTCAGGGCGGCCTCGGCGGGGTCGACGCTGACACTCGCGAGGTCGTCGTGAACGTCGAACGGCGCGCCGTCCTCGACGGTCTCGACCGCGAGGTGATCGCCGTCCGAGTCGCTCCGCATCACGTGCACCTCGTACGCGAGGCACTCGGTCCTCGACACCGGCGTTCGGACCGTCTCGACGTCCTCGCGGGCGGTCCCGCTGACCGTCACGCGACCCGGCTGGACCGACGCGGCGTCCGTCGCCGTGACCCGGAGCGCCACGGCGGTCAGGAACAGCCGCGCGCTCCGCACCGCCACCAACCGCCCCCAGACGTACGTCCAGATGGAGAGGAACACCGCGAAGAAGACGACGATGAACGCTATTTCGAGCGGGCCCATCCCGGTCATGGCCGGGCGTAGTCGCCCCCGGTCCAAATCGTTTTTGACTGATACGAACACTGTGGAAAATCCCGGTTCGAGACGAACGCGGTGAACGCGCGGGCTTCTTGGGGGCTCGAAGCGAAGCGCCGGTCATGAGTCACGACGTGCGCGCACTCACCGCCGACGGCGTCGTCCTCGTCGACGACGAGGTCGTCCTCCTCGAACGCAACCACTCGCCGGACGAGGGGTCGTGGGTACTCCCCGGTGGGTTCGTCGAACCCGACGAGACCGCGGCGACGGCCGCTGCCCGCGAGGTCGAGGAGGAGATCGGGATGGCCGTCGACACCGTCGGGTTCGTCGGGCTCTTCGACGCGCCCGACCGCGACCCCCGGCACACCGCGACCGCAGCCTACGTCTGCGAGCCCGTCGACGCGACGGCGACGCCCGAGGCACGCGAGGAGGCGACCCGCGTCGACACCTTCGACCCCCGCGACCCGCCCGAACTCGGGTTCGACCACGCCGACGTTCTCGACGCCGCGCTCGACGCCGAATTCGACGCGCAATAGCTACCGCTCCTGACGGCGGGCGGTCAGCGATCGCGTCCGGCGTCGAACCCGACCTCGTGTATCTCGACGGTCCCCTCGCGCTCGAACCACTCGTCGGGCGCGGGGTTCCGGTGGGCTTCGCGGAACGCCTCGCTCTCCGTCCACGCCTCGAACGCGTCCATCGACTCCCAGTACGTCACCGCCGCGTGCGTCGCCGTGTCGATGTGCCCGTGGTCGACCGGGCGATGGAACTCGAACCGCACGAACCCGTCCATCGACTCGACCTCGCCCATCCGATTCCGGAAGCGCTCCTCGAACTCGTCGACGTGCTCGTCCGCGACGTGGAACCGATTCGAGACGACTAGCATGCGAACCGCTTCCGGGACAGTCGGCATAACGCTGTCGTCGAACGAGAACGGTATCGGGCGACGACGACCGGAACCGCTCCACGAGCGTGCCCACGAACCCATCCCGCTTCCTCCCGATGATTGCGAACTCCCCACCACGAACCACGGCCGCGACCGAGGTTCGACCCGTGTCACGCGGCCGGTCGAATGAAAAACCCTGCCCTCGTTGGATGCAGACGAACGATACACATGTCGAACCGGAGCGACGTCGTCGAGGACGTCGAGTTCATCGCGCGGTCGACGAACAGAGTCCAGTTACTCGAGACGCTCCGCGAGCTCGAACGGGCGACGCGCGCGGACCTGCGGGCATCACTCTCGGCGTCTCGGACGACCGTCACCCGGAACCTGGACGCGCTCGAGGAACGCGGATGGGTGCGCGTCGAGGACGGTGCATACGCGCTCGCCCGGGCGTCGACGCGATCGTCGACAAGTTCCTCGACCTCGAGGAGACCGTCGCGACCGTCGACCACCTCCAGGCGTTCCTGCAGTGGACCACGCCGGACGCGTTCGACGTCGACCTCGAGCAGCTCCGGGACGCGGAGATTACGGTCGCCGAATCGGAGAACCCGTGGGCGATGGTGAACGCGCACGTCTCCCAGCTCCGCGAGGCTGAAGACTTGCGGCTCGCACTCCCGGTGGCCGGACTCCACGGGTACGAGGTGCTCCACGAGAGGGTACTGGCCGGCGAGGCGACGGTCGACTCCGTCGTCACTGACGGCGTCGCGGAGGCGATGACGACCGACCCCGAGTACGCGCCCTTCACCGCGGACCTGCTGGCGGCCGACGGGTTCGAGATGCGTCGGACGTCGACGGAGATCCCGTTCTTCGTCGGCGTTCTCGACGACGTCGTCCAGGTCGGCGTGGACGAAGGCGGCGAACCACGCGCACTGCTCGAGACGGAGAACGACGTCGTTCGCGAATGGGCCCGCGAGACGCTCGCGGCGTTCAAACGCACGGCAGAAACAGTCACTGCGGACGACGTCTCGTCGGACGCAGTATCGACGGCCACTGAATCGTCGAGCGAGCGGTGAGGAAGCGTCCTCCTCCCCCGACGAGGACGCCCGTTCGACCACGCCACAGACGGCCTCCCTTCCGAGGCAGGCACGTGCACGAACCGGTTCCGTCGCTCCCCCCAGTGGCGACGGAACCGTGTCAGATAGATATCACTCTACCCATTTCAGTGCACCCCGTGCACGACGTGCACACCCTGAACAGGCGACGACCATTCGAACACACGAGACACGTCAGACGATGAACAGCGACGCGAAGTAGAGCCCGGCGAGCACGAACCCGACGCCGGCGACGCGGATCAGCGTCTCCCAGACGCTGCTCCCCGTGGGGGCGTCACCGGTCGGTCCCGGCTGTCGGTCCGGGCGCGTCCCCGCGGTCTGCACCGCGAGCACCACTCCGGGGTACGCCACCATCAGCGCGCCGAACGCGACGCCGAGGACGGCCGACAGCGCCTCCGTGAGACCCGGTTCGACCATCAGTTACGGAGACGCTCGATGCGCTTCTCCATCGGCGGGTGCGTCGACACGAGCTTCGTGAGTACGCCGCCGCCGGTACCGAAGATACAGAGCGCGGACACGTCCTCGTCGATCTTCGACTCGCGGCCTTCGGCGCCGCGACTGATCTTCGAGAGCGCTCGCGCCAACGGGTCCCCGCTCCCGATGTGCTTGCGGGCGTCCGCGTCGGCGACGTACTCCCGGTACCGGGAGATGGCGAGCACGAACAGCATCACGAGGAACTGCACGAGGTTCCCGACGATGATCGCGAGGAAGAAGTCCGCGAGGTCGTTGTCGCCCGCGAGGAGCACGACGAACTGCGCGACGAGTCCGACGATGCTCGCGATACCCTGTCCGAGCACCATCATGACGACGTCGCGGTTCGCGATGTGCGCGAGCTCGTGCGCGAGCACGCCCTCGACCTCGTCGTTCTCGAGGAGGGAGAGGAGTTCGCGGGAGACGACGACGGTCCCGGCGCCCTTGCGGCCGACCGCGAACGCGTTCGGGACGCCCATGTCCGCGACCATCAGCCGCGGCTTGTCGATGCCCATGTCGCGACTCAGCGACTCGACCTGCTGGTGGATGCGGGCGTACTCTCCGCTCTCGGGCATGTCCTCCGCGCCGACGCTCCGGAGCGCGGCCCACTTCCCGACCTTGTACTGGAACCCGATGAGGAGGACCGACCCCACCAGAACGAGCGGTATCGCGCCCTGTCCGAACATCGCGTAGACGACCGCGCCCGCGGCGGCGTAGAACGCGAACAGGATCGTTCCGACGACCGCCATCCGTATCTTCAGGCCTGTATGTCGCATGTGTCGAACGCATAGCCCGTCGTCGCTTATCAACTCCGTGGTCGGACCGCCCCACGAGACGGGTCTCCGAACCGACCGTCACCCACGTTCTCCCGTCGACCACCGTCTCCCTGGCGACCATCTTCCCCCGGCCGGCCCGGTCATCCGGACGGCGGCCGCCTGTACGACACCCCAATCCTGATACGCTCCGCCGCCCCCGTCTCGTGTAACGTGACCACCGTCTCCATCCCCCGGGCAGCGCTCGCTCGCCCCGGGAACCGGCCGACAGTCCCGACCTCGACGACGACAGCGGCGCGCTCGCTGACGGGCGCCGAAGCCGATACGCACGCCGTCGACGAATCGACCGCCGCTCCGGCCGCAACGGGTGGCTTGACCGTCGTTCCGGCCGCAACCGGTGATGCGACCGTCACGGACGAAGGCTGGGAGGGCCCGCGATGACCGACCACAGGGAGTTCCGGGACCTCGTCACGCCCGACGTGCTCCGGGAGACGCTCGCCGGGCTCGACATCGCGCCCGACGCGGAGTCGGTGGCGCTCGACGACGCTCGCGACCGCGTGCTCGCCGAACGCGTCGACGCCGGCATCGACGTCCCGGGGTTCGACCGCGCCGCGATGGACGGCTACGCGGTCCGCGCCCGGGACACGTTCGACGCGACCGAGACCGACCCGATGACTCTCCAGGTGGTCGGCGCGGTCCACGCCGGAGACCGCCCGGACGTCACTCTCGAACCCGGCGACTGCGCCGAGATATCGACCGGCGCGGTCGTCCCCAGTACCGCGGACGCGGTGGTGATGGTCGAGGACACGACGGAGCGAGACGCCGACGACGAAGCCGACGATCGGATCGTCGAGGTCCGGACCGCGGTCGCACCCGGCGAGCACGTCATGGCCGCGGGCGCGGACATCGCCGCCGGGCAGCGCGCACTCGGGCCGGGAACGCTCGTCACGCCCCGCGAGATCGGGTTGCTGTCCGCGCTCGGCGTGGACGAGGTCCGGGTCCGCGCCCGACCGAGGGTCGCGGTCGTCTCCACGGGCGACGAGCTCGTGCCGCCCGGCGACGACGTCGACCACGGCGCCGGCGAGATACACGACGTGAACACGCACGCCATCGCCGCCGGCGTCCGCGAAGCCGGCGGCGCTCCCGTCGTCTACGAGCACGTCGGCGACGACGAAGCCGAGATGGCGACGACCGTCGAGGCCGCCGCGAGCGAGTGCGACCTCGTCCTCACGTCCGGGTCGACGTCCGCGAGCGCGATGGACGTCGTCTACCGCGTCGTTGAGGAACGCGGCGAACGACTCCTGCACGGCGTCGCCGTGAAACCCGGGAAGCCGACGCTCGTCGGTACCATCGACGGCACCGCGTACGTCGGCCTCCCCGGGTATCCCGTGAGCGCGCTCTCGATATTCCGGACGTTCGTCGCGCCACGGATACGCGACGCCGCGGCGCGCCCGCCGACGCGGACGGCGACCGTCGCCGCGACGATGGCGACCCGCGAACGCAGCGAGGAGGGCCGCCTGCGACTGATTCCGGTCGGGCTCGTCGAGGACGGCGACGGGGCGACGCTCGCGTACCCCGTCGACAAGGGGAGCGGCGCGACGACGACGCTCACCGCGGCGGACGGCGTCGTCCCCGTCGACCCGGACACGAACTACGTCGACGCCGGTGACCCCGTCACGGTCGATCTGTTCTCGCCGTCGGTGCGCCCACCGCGCGTGCTCGTCGTCGGCGAGGACGACCCGACGCTCTCGCGTGCGCTCGACGACGTCGCCGCACCGCGCTACCTCGCCGCCGGGAGCGCCAGCGGTCGTCGCTCGCTCCGCGACGGCGTCGCTGACGCCGCCGCCGTCGCCGGGTCGGACGCCGCGGACGCGCTCGCCGAACCCGAGACCGGCGACGACCGGGTCGTCCTGGCGTCCTGGGAGCGCGACTGGGGGCTCGTCGTCCCCGCCGGGAACCCCGCCGGCGTCGACGGGCTCGCCGCGCTCGTCGACGACGACGTGTCGTTCGCGAACCGCGACACCGAATCCGGGCTCCGCGACCGACTCGACGACGCGCTCGACGCGCTCGCCACCGACCGCGACGCGTCCAGGGCCGCGCTCGTCGACGCCATCGCGGGCTACGAACTCGCGACCCGCGGCCACGAGAGCCCCGCGCGGCGCGTCGCCGACGACGTCGTCGACGTCGGACTCGGCCTCCGCGAAACCGCCGACGCGCTCGACCTCGACTTCGTCGAACTCGGGACCGACCGCGTCGCCGTTATCGCCGCCGCGGACCGCCGCTCCAAGCCGGGCGTCACCGACCTCCAGACCGCACTCGACGGAACCGACTGACAGAAGAACACGTCCGCGTCGTCGGTGTCGGCCACCCGCCGCCGGCCGGCTACTCGTCGTCGCCTGCGGACTCGCTGTCGTCCGACGACTCGCCGTCGCCCGCGTCGCCCTGCTCGTCGTCGAGCCGTTCCACGTGCAGCGTCGAGATTCGCGTCCCGTCGACGGCCGTCACCTCGATACGATGCCCGGCGGCCTCGACCGCGTCGCCGCGCTCCGCACCGCGCGAGAGCCGGTCCAACACCAGGCCGCCGATGGTCTCGAACTCGTCGCTCTCGAAGTCAGCCGACAGCACCTCGTTCACCGTCGACAACGCCACGCCGGCGTCCACGTCGTACTCGTCTCGACCGACCTGTCGGATGGCGGGCTCGTCCTCGTCCGCGTCGAACTCGTCGCGGAGGTCGCCAACGATCGCCTCGACGACGTCCTCGACCGTCGCCAACCCCTCGAAGACGCCCCACTCGTCGATGACGGCGGCGAGCTGCTGTTCCTCCTCGCGGAACTGCAGGAGGAGGTCGTTCACCGCCGTCGACTCCGGGACCACGATGACGTCGTGCGCGATGTCGCCGGCGGTCGTCGCGTCCGCGTCGTCGCTCGCAGTCCCACGCAGGACGTCCTTCACGTCCACGAACCCGACCACCTGGTCGGCGTCGTCGGCAGCGACCACCGGATACCGCGTGTGACCCGTGTCGAAGACGACCTCGCGGAGCGCCGCGAGCGACGCGTCAGCGGACACGCTCACCACGTCCGGCCGCGGCACCATCACCTCGCGGACGACCGTGTCGTCGAGGTCGAACACGCGCTCGATCATCTCCACCTCCGTCGTATCCACGTGGCCCTCCTCGCCCGACCGCGCGAGCACCCGACGGATCTCGCGTTCCTCGAGCGTCTCCTCGGTCTCCGACGCCGGCGGCACCCCGAGCAGTCGCGTGAACGCGTTCGCCGTCCCGTTGAACACGACGAGCCCCGGGTAGAACACGTAGTAGAAGAGCTTCATCGGCGCGGCGACGAACAGCGACAGCCGCTGGGCTTCCGCGATGGCGAGCGTCTTCGGTGCGAGCTCGCCGAACACCACGTGCAGGAACGTGATGACGCCGAACCCGAGCGCGAACGCGACGAGGTGGATGACGTCGCTCGGCAGGAACGGCTCCAGCACGGGCTCGATGAGCGACGCCACCGCGGGCTCGCCTACCCACCCGAGGCCGAGGGACGCGATCGTGATCCCGAGCTGGGTCACCGCGAGATAGTCGTCGAGGTTCGCCATCACGTCCTGGAGGGTCTCTGCACCCGCTCGCCCGTCCTCGGCGAGCTGTTCGACGGACGTCGCGCGGATTCGAACGAACGCGAACTCGGCCGCGACGAAGAACCCGTTCAGGACGACGAGGAACAGTGCCAGGAGGAGTCGACCGAGCGCGAACGCGACGTCTACCATCGCTCGCTCACCCGCGAGCCCCGCGTTCGACGTGACGAAGTCATGTCCCTACCTCCGTCCCGCCCCTGAAATGTCTTTCCGATTTGACGAATCGGCAGAGGGTCCGTGGAGAGTGGCACTTACAACTGGGGGCGTCGAACGCGTCCGTATGCACGTGGTGAGTGTCGTCGGGAACTCGGACGCGGGGAAGACGACCGTCGTCGAAGCGCTCGCCGACCGACTCGACGACCGCGGGTCGGTCGGGACGATCAAGCATCTGACGCACGACCCGGACGTCGACACCGACGGTAAGGATACCGCTCGGCATCGCGCGGCCGGTGCACGGGAGACGTACGGCGTCGTCGACGGCGGCGACTGGTTCGGGACCGGCGTCGACCTGACGCTCGACGACGCGCTCGACCGGCTGGCGTCACGGCACGACTACGCGGTCGTCGAGGGGTTCAGCGACAGCGCGCTCCCGAAGGTCGCCGTCGGCGACCGCGACGTCGCAGCGCCGGTGCTCGCTCGTGCGCCGACGCCGAGCGCGCTCGACTACGACGCCGTCCTCGACGCCATCGACGCGCTCGAACCACGCCACACGCTCGAATCGCTCGTCGCCGACGTCACGTCGTCGCCCCACGCCGACCGCGCCGGCGCTATCGCCACGTTCACGGGTCGCGTCCGCGCGAGGGACGAGTCCGACGACCCGGAGACGACGCACCTGGAGTTCGAGAAGTACGACGGCGTCGCCGAGGACCGCATGACCGCCATCCGCGAGGACCTCCAGGCTCGCGACGGCGTCCTCGCCGTCCGCATGCACCACCGCACCGGCGTCGTCGAAGCCGGCGAGGACATCGTGTTCGTCGTCGTGCTCGCCGGCCACCGCCGCGAAGCGTTCCGCACCGTCGAGGACGGCATCGACCGCCTCAAGGACGAGGTCCCGCTGTTCAAGAAGGAGGTCACGGTCGACGACGAGTTCTGGCGGCACGACCGCCCGGACGCCTGACACGCGACCCGCGAACGGCGGTCACGCACTCGTCCGGCGTTCGGCTCACGGCTGGCTTTCGGGTCACGGCCGGCGTTCGACTCCCGTCCGATTCCGCTCTCGGTCGACCGCAGCGACCCGGTGGCCGGTCGGTCAGGGACTCGTACTCTCGTTCCCCATCGCCTTCGAGAGTACGGCCGCCTCGCGGTCGTCGAACGCCGTGTAGTACAGGCGAACCTGATACATGCGGCCGCGGAAGTTCTGCATGCTCGGGTTCGAGTCAGCAGCGAGGACGACGTCGCCGAGCGCGACGTCTCGGTCGAGCGGCGTCGACCCGAGTCTCGTCCCGTTCCGGTACAGCACCATCTCGTCACCGTCGAACGTCGCGACGAGGACGTGCGTCGACCGCTCCGCGAGCGACGGCGCGTACAGCGTCCCACTCGGCGGGTTCAAGTACCCGATGGTGTACTCCATGCGGTGCGGGGCGACGTGCTGCCCGTCCGTCTCCAGGTACCACGCGAAGTTCCCCGCCTGATGCTCGACGAGATTCTGGATATCGTCGCTCCCATCTCGCTTCGAGTACTTGATTGCGATCGTGATCTCGTCCACGCTCGCCGGCCCGTCCACGGTCAGGTCGCCGAGGTCGACGTGCGTCCCGCTCTGTCCGTCGAACTGGAGCGCGCTCCCGGTGTCGTCGACGATCCGCGAGTAGTTGCCGTACGCGGTGCCGTCGTTCCCGTTCCCCGACCGGTCGACGATGGTGTTGGTCGACCCCTGGTCGAACGAGTAGTACGCCACGAGGTCCCCAACCTCGGACCGGTCGTCGATGCGCTTGTTCACGAGCACGGACCGGCCGCCCTCCCGCGAGACGACGGTCACCCTATCACCGGGCGCTGTCGGCAGAAGGACGGTTTTCCCGGCGTCAGACGCGTTGAACCCGGCGACGCGCTGGCCGTTCAGTTCCACGGCGACGTCCTCGCCGATGTGCGTTGCCGTCATCGAGAGTCCGGCCGGCGTCGGCTCGTACTCGAACGCGGCCTCGGCGGTCGGCGCGCCCTGTCGCTGGCCGATGTCGAGCGCGAACACGCCGACGCTGACCGCCAGGACGATCGTCACCGCCACCATGAGTATCGTCCCGAGCGCCGACGACGCACCACCCTCCCCCGCCGCGAATCCCCTCATACGACCAACGTCTTCTCGCGTTCACTTAACGACGACCCATGTCGTCACCTCGGAGCCGGTGCTGTTGTCGAGGACGACGACCCGGGTCGTCGACTTACAGTTCGATGGACGCCAATTCCTCGTAGCGTTCGCTGTCCGCCGGCGGGCGCGTCACCGTGATCTCGTCCATCTCGACGGTACTCGAGTACGGGTCCGGGAGCGGCATCCCGACGATCGTGGCCATACCCCCGACGTTTCGGGTCGGAATCATGACCCTTCCCGTCGCGTCCCTGGTCACCGTCGAGCGGTCTCGTCGACCGCGAGTTCCCGGCACCGGGTGCGGCACACGCTCAAGTACCGTGCGACCGAACCGCCACACGGAATGCCAGGGCCTGACTCGCTGGACGTCCTCGACGTCGACGCGTACCTCGACCGCATCGGCGTCGAGACGGGATCCGTTGCCGACGCGGACTACGAGACGCTCGCGCGCCTCCAGCACGCGCACGTCCACCGCGTCCCGTTCGAGAATCTCGCCATCGTCGGCCATCCGCATCGCGACCGCGACGATGTGGCCGACGCGGCCGACGGGAACGAGGTCGTCCTCGACACCGGCGTGCTCTTCGAGAAGATCGTCGAGCGCGAACGCGGCGGGTACTGCTTCGAACTGAACGGGCTGTTCCACGCGCTGCTCGCCGAACTCGGGTACGACGTCGACCGGGTCGCCGCGCGCGTCGTCGGCCGCGACGGCGACGCACGGCCGCCAGCGAACCACCACGCGAACGTCGTCGACCTGCATCGCCGGTTCGTCGTCGACGTCGGCATGGGCACCCCGCAGATGCGCCAGCCGACGCCCCTCGACGGGACCGAGGTCACCGACGACGCCGGCGTCACGTGGCGCGTCGCCGAGAGCGACCGCCCCGACGCCGCGTACGAGACCCAGTACCGCGAACCCCACGAACGCGAGTGGCACACGCGCTACGTCTTCGACACCACGCCCCGGTCGCTCTCGTACTTCGACGCCACCAACGACCACCTCCAGACGTCCCCCGAATCACCGTTCTCCTCGACGCTGACGCTCTCCATCGCCACGCCCGACGGCTACCGGACGCTCGACGCGGACACGCACACGCTCGTCACGTTCCACGACGTCGACGACGGCACCAGTCTCGGGCCCGACGCCATCGGTGACGACGACCGGACGCGTATCGAGAAACGCACCAGGGAACGCCCGGTCCCACCGACCGACTGGGACGTCGTGCTCGAATCGACGTTCGGCCTCCACCGGGACTGACCGCGTCGCCGACACCCTACCGAGACGGACCGCGTCACCGCCACCCGCTCGGGGTGCATGACCGCTTCGGCGTCGCAGACGTGCCGTTGCCGTGACGGACCCGCCACCAAGGCTAAACCGACAGTGACCCTAACGAACGCGAATGCAGTTCGCCGTGACCGCCGTCGCGTACCAGGTGGCGTTCGGCCTCGCGACACTCGGGTGCGCACTCGGCGTCCCGCGAGCTCGGCGCGTCACCGACGACGACACCAGACGCAGCCTCGTCGGCCTCCTCGCAACGAGCGCGCTCTGGTCCGGCTCTCAGGCCGTCCTGTTCGCGCTCCCCGGAACGCGGTTCGCGGTCGCCGTCTACCTCGTCGGCCTCGCCGCCGGGTTCGGCACCATCTTCTGGTGGCTTGCGTTCGCGTCCGCGTACACCGGCCGGACGTACCATCGGAATCCGACGCTGCGACGCGCCGCCGTCGGCTCGTACCTCGCCGTCGTCGCGGTGAAGGTGACGAACCCGTTCCACCATCTCTACTTCGAGACGACGTTCGTCCAGGAACCGTTCCCGCACCTCGCCTTCCAGCAGGGCGTCTTCCACTGGACCGTCACCGGTCTGTCGTACGCGCTCGCCGCCATCGGCCTGTTCATGCTGTTCGAACTGTACGGGAGCGCGGACTACGACACGCGCGGGCTCGCCGGCCTCGTCGCCCTCACCGTCGTCCCCGTCGGCATCGACCTCGTCGGATACTCGACGACCGCGCTCGTCGACGTCATCTACGCGCCCCTCGGCGTCGCCGCGTTCGCCATCGGCGTCCTCTACGTCTACGAGGACCGGTTCCTCGCCGTCCAGCTGACGAACGAGGTGGACGAACCCGTCGTCTTCCTCGACGACGACGACCAGGTCAGGGACTACAACGCCGAAGCCGCCGCGCTGTTCCCCGCGCTCGACGACGCGACCGGCGCCCCGGTCGACGCCGTGCCGTCGCTCGCGAACGCGCTCCAGGACGTCGACGACGTCCACGAGCACACCGTCGACGGGGAGACGCGGTATCTCCTCGTCAGCCGCGAATCGTTCGAACTGGGCCGAGTCACCATCGGACAGCTCGTGCTCGTCACCGACGTCACCACCGTCGAACGGGAACGCAGGGAGGTTCGCCGGCACGACGACCAGCTCGAGGACTTCGCGGTCGGCATCCGGCACGAGCTCCGGAACGACCTCACCGTCGTCCGCGGCCACCTCCAGAACGCCGCGGACGCGCTCGAAGCCGGCGACGTCACGACCGCGAACGACTCGCTCGCGACCGCCGGTCGCGCCGCCGATGGCATGACGGACACCGTCGACGGGCTCGCGACGCTCGCCCAGCACGGGCAGACCGTCGCCGACACCGCCCCCGTCTCCCTCGCCGCGGTCGCCCGCGACGCCCTGTCCCGGACCGACCTCCCGGACCTCCACGTCGACGTCGACGGGGACGCACAGGTCGTCGCGGACGGAACGCGTCTCGAAGCGCTCTTCCAGAACGCGTACCGGTTCGTGGCGGCGAACGGCGCGACGCACGTCCGCGTCGCCGTCGAGGACGACGGCTTCGTCGTCGAGGACGACGGCGACCCCATCGCTCCCGAGGACGTCGACCGCGTGTTCGACTACGGCGACGCCGCCCCGACGGCCGACGCCGGGATGACGCTCCCGAACGTCCACAGCCTCGGCCGCGTCCAGGGCTGGAACATCGAGATCGACGGAGAGTACCGCGACGGCGTGCGCGTCGTCGTCTCGAACGTCCGCTTCCAGACCGCGAACCCGGAGCGTCCGGCCGACGCCGCGGAGCCGAACGACGACTGACCGCCGGCGTCGAAGACGGGCGGACCGTCCTCGACGCACGGTGCGGTTCCGAGGGACGAACCTCTGACCGCGGGTCCTCGTCGACGTCCTGGCTATCGACGTCCGCTCTCGATGACGGGCTCACTTCGCACGATAGCGTACGAGGACCCCACGATGAACCCGTTTCGATTCACCGATGACGGTTCGAGCCTTCCGTTCGGATAGATACATCACCTACCGCCTACCAGGGCCAGACAAATCACGATGGTTTCACAGCTCGTGATGGATTCGCTGTTCTTGGCGGCCCTGGGTACTTTCTTCCGACTGGCAGGGCTCGGGTCTCATCGCGCTCTCGGGCCATCAGTTGGCAGAGGCCCCACCCAGTGACGTCAAGCTGTAACCGCACGACGCGGACGATCAGTCCTGTGTTGGCGCCGGCAGGTACTCCTCGTTGACGACCCACTCGCCGTCCCCGTTCTCGACGAGGTACTCGCCGTAGTACGGCACGCGGTTCGCGACCGTCTCCTCGAACGTCTCCCGGATCTCCGCCTTCGTCATCTCGCCCATCGGCCGGTGGTCGTCGCCGCGGTTCAGGCAGCCCTTGAGCTTCCCGTCGTGCGTGACGCGGACGCGGTGACAGTTCGCGCAGAACGTCTCGTTCCCGACCGGGTCGACGATCTCGACCATCCCACCGTCGACGAAGTACCGCTTGCGGTCGTGCATCTCGCGGTGCTCGACCCGGTCGGCCCGCTCGGCGAGCCACTCGTGGACGCGCCCGATGTCGATCGCCCACTCGGGGTGCCCGGCGATCTCCGGCATGTACTCGATGAGCTGCAATTGAAGGCCGTCGCGCTCGGCGACGCGGTCGACGAGCTCGGGGACGTACCCCGCGGTCTCCTCGAACACCACCATGTTCAGCTTCACCGGCGCGAGCCCGGCGTCGAGCGCGGCGTCGACGCCCTCGACGACCGCGTCGTACGCGCCCGACTGCGTTATCTCCGCGAAGGCTTCGGGGTCGACGGCGTCCTGGCTGACGTTCACGCGCTCGACGCCCGCGTCGACGAGCGCCTCGGCCCGCCCCGGAAGGAAGGTGCCGTTCGTCGTCAGTGACACCTCCATCTCGTCGGGGGTCCGGCGGACGATCGCTTCGAGGTCCTCGCGGAGCATCGGCTCCCCGCCGGTGAACTTCACCTTCTCGACGCCGAACTCGGCGACGACGTCGAGGAACCGGACGACCTCGTCGGCGGTCATCTCGTCGTCCTGGGGTTCCTGCGGGCCGCGGGTGTCGCCGAGGCCCTCGTTGTGGCAGTAGACGCAGTCGAAGTTACACCGGTCGGTGAGGGAGACGCGAACGCCGGACACCTCGCGTCCGAAGTCGTCCTCGAGCATCTATCTATGAGATACGGCGTGGGACCCTAAAACCCCGTCGTCAGGTGCTGTTCGCCTGGGAGCCAGCCCGAACGTGTTCGGTGCACGCGGCCCTCGCTGGGCGGTCAGGGGTCGGCGTCGGGGCGGTCGTCGCACCCGGTAGCGGGTCGGTCGTCGTGTTCGGCGTCGGAGCGGTCGCCGCGCTCGGTCGTCTGGCCGAGCGCGCGGAGGTCGTCGCGGGTGTCGACGTCCGCCACCGCGCGCGGTGAGACGTCCAACTCGGCTATCGGGACCGCATCGACGTCCAGGGGCGCGAGCGCCGCTCGCAGGCTCCGTTCCCCGTCGGCGAGTGCTCGTTCGACCGCGTCCCGAAGCGGTTCGCGTCGGTACGCGGCACACGTCGGCTTCGGGTGGCCTTCGGCGTCGACCGGCACCACCGCGTCGGGAGCGCCGCCGCCCGAGCCGTCACCGAGGCGCTCGACGAACCACGCCAAGAGCGCGGGGTCGAGGGATGGGAGGTCGCAGGCGACGACGAAGACGGGCGTCGCGTCGACGGCGGACAGCGCCCGGTCGAGGCCGACGAGCGGCCCCTCGTCGGGGCGGTCGTCGACAGCGAACCGGACGGCTGCGTCGACGCCGTCGAGTGCGTCCGCGAAGGCTTCTCGCTGGTCGGGACGGCAGTTCACGACCACCGACTTCGAGACCGCTCCCACGGCCTCGACGACGCGCGCGAGCATCGGGTCCCCGTCGATGGACGCGAGCGCCTTGTCCCCGCCCCGGAACCGCGTCGACCGACCGCCAGCCAGGACGACACCGGTCCCTTTCGAGGGGACCTTCGGGTCACTCGAGCGCTCGGGGTCTGTCATCGTCGACCCCATCGAGGTGGTCGGTCCTAATCGCATCGATGTCCGTCCCGGCCGTCGTGGAGACGTTCGCCGCGCCGCCGCCCCGGCCAGGTCACGGGTCCTCGTCGAACAGGCGGTCGACGGTCGCGGCCACGGTCTCGTCGTCCGCGTCGACCGCCGCGACCGCGGCCGGCCCGGGCAACGCACCACGGACCACGCGGCCCGCCATCGTCGCGAGCACCGCGCGCTCGCGTGACGACAGCCCGTCGCCGTCGTCGAGCCTCTCGACCGCCTCCGCGACCTCCCGGTGAGCCACGCGCTCGCCGTACTCCGCGATGCGCTCGGCCGCTCCGAGCCGCGACGACGGGTCCGTCGTCATCCCTCTGACTCGCCACAACCTGTCGCGTCCTCCGCCGCCTTCGGGAGCGTCGCGACGAACTCGCTCGGACCCCGTCTGGACATCTCGTAGCCGTCGGCGTCGAACGCCGGTACCTCCGCGTCGAACTCGTAGTACAGCGGCTTCGGGTCGTGGTCGTTCACCAACGTCAACGCCTCGCCCGGGTCGAGGTCGGCGAACGCGTCGCGTATCTTCGGATGCCGGTCCGACGGTGGCACGTCGCGGACGTCGAGTCGAGTCTCTGCCATGACTCGACTCTTGCCGCGCCGGACACGTCCGCGTTGTCGCGAACACGTTCGCCCGCCCGTTCCACCTCCGAGTCCCCAACGGGCGGTCGATCGCGCTCGACTCCGGGGCTCTTCAACGTCGACCGGAACGTCTTCGCGGAATGTTTCGGCGTGCAGGAACCGCGATAGCGTTTGATGGGTGCGTCTCGGGTAGCGCCCTCCATGCGGCTACAGTGCATCCGCAGGCATCGAGGAGGTGAGACGTCGTGAGTCTCTCGCGCCGGGACTTCCTGACGGCCGCCGGCGCTGGCGCGGTCGCCGCCTTCGGCTCGCGGGCGTGGGAGGCGACCGACGCCGTCGCTCCGGTCACGGCAGTCGATAACCCACTGAAGTCCTACCCGAACCGGGACTGGGAGCAGGTGTATCACGACATCTACAGCTACGACGACGTCGACTGGACGGTCTGTCACCCGAACTGCACGCAGTCGTGCGCGCTGAACTTCTACATGAAGAACGGCGTGCCGATCCGCGCCGAGCAGGTGTACCACAACGAGGAGCCGTCCGTCGGCCCGTCGGGGTACGAGGACGCGGACGTCAGCCAACACTGGAACCCACGCGGGTGCATGAAGGGACTCACGCTGCATCGGCGCACGTACGAGCCCTCGCGGATCAAGTATCCGCTCGTCCGGAAGGGCTGGCGTCCCGACGAGCCGAACCAGGCGGGGCGCGGCGAGGACGAGTTCGAGCGCGTGTCCTGGGACGAGGCAATCGACCTCATCGCGGAGAAGATGGCGGACTTGGACGACGAGAAGCGGTTCCACATCTTCAACGCGATCAAGGCCGACGGCCTGTTCACGCGTCACGGCTCCGGGCGACGGCTCGCGTCCATCTTCGGCGGCTGCGAGTGGACGGAGTACGACTGGTACGCCGACCTGCCGCCGGGGCACGTCATGACGACGGGCTACCAGACGAGCGACGCGGACGCGTCGGCGTGGCGGCAGGCGGACTACACCGTCATCCAGGGGAAGAACCTCATCCACAACAAGCTCGCGGACAACCACTGGTTCCAGGAGACCCGCGAGCGCGGCGGCGACATCGTCGGTATCTACCCGGACTACTCGCCGACGGTACAGAAGTGCGACCGCTGGCTCCCCATCCGTCCCGGGAGCGACCCCGCCATCCCGCTCGGGTTCGCTCACGTCATCATCGACGAGGGCCTGTACGACGCCGAGTTCATGCGGCGGTTCACGAGCCTCCCGCTGCTCGTGCGCGAGGACGACGAGAAGTACCTGCGAGCGCACGAGGTGTTCGAGGACCACGAGGCGCCGCCCGAGGACGTCGACGAGCAGCACGAGGCCGACGACTGGGGCGACTTCGTCGTCCTCGGCGAGGACGGCGACCTGCACGCGGTCACGCGGGAGGACGTCGGGTCGGAGACGCCCGCGACCGCCCGGCTCGACGCCGGGACGTCGGTGACGACCGTCGACGGCGAGGACGTGACGGTCCGCACGGACTTCGCGCGACAGAAGGCGAACGTGCTCGCGAACTACGACCCGGAGACGGTCGCGGACATCACGACCGTGCCCGCGGACGCCATCCGCAAGACCGCTCGCGAGTTCGCCGCCGCGGAGAAGGCCCAGTGGTTCACGGGCGAGGGCATCAACCACTGGTTCCACGGGAACAGCGAACTCCAGCGCTCCATCTTCTTCGTGCAGTCGATGCTCGGGAACATCGGCGACGCCGGCCAGGGCTACTACAACTACTCCGGCCAGTACAAGATCGAACTCTTGGACGGTTACCCCGAGTACGTCAATCCCGACGGGCACGCCGCGGACGGCATGTACCCCGGGTACGCGTTCGCGTTCTTCGGCGGCGAGACCCTCGACCCCCACGACATCCGCGGGGACTTCGACCGCGAGCTCGACCTCGTCCCGCAGGGCGACGCGACCGAGCCCGTGATGCCGAAGAACGCGGAGACGTACACGATGTCGAAGCCGACGGTGCTGTGGACGATGAACTGCAACCTCCTGAACCAGACGAAGCACCAGGAGCACGTCGTCAACAACTTCGTCAAGCACCCGGAGACGTCGAACGAGCTGTTCGTCGTCTCGGACATGCACATGACGTACTCCGCGCAGCACGCGGACATCGTCCTCCCCGCACCGTCGTGGCTCGAGTGCGAGTACCCCGACATCACGGTCGGCCCGGAGAACCCCTTCGTCCAGATGGACCACGGCATCATGGACCCCATCTACGACACGAAGCAGGACGGGGAGGTCGTCGCGCTCGTCGCCGAGAAACTCGACGAGAAGATCCCGCCCGAGGAACGCACCGTCGACTCCTACCGCGAGTACTTCGCGGAGTTCCTCGACGACGACGGCGACGTTACGAACTACATCCAGGAGACGTTCGACGCGGGGATGACGACGCAGGACATCGACGTCGAGGACCTCGAGGACGGCCCGGAGCGCCTGCAACTGAAGACGTACCCGCGCGTGCCGTTCTACTCGCAGATTCACGAGGACCGGCCGTTCTACACGAAGACCGGACGGATGGAGTTCCACAAGGAGGAGGACCGGTTGCTCGAACACGGGCGAGGGGACCTCGACCACATCGAGAGCGTCGAGGGGACGCCGTACGGCCGCGGCGAGAAGTGGTCCGAGGCGAAGGACATGGAGAACCCGATCTACGAGGACGGGTACGAGTTCTACTACAACACGCCCCACGCGAAGTACCGCACGCACTCGTCGTGGGGGATGACGGACTGGAACCTCATCTGGTCGTCGCGGGACTTCGGGAGCGTCTCCGGCGACCCCGAGGGAACCGACCGTCTCGTCGACGACTTCTCGTTCCCGCAGGGCGACGGCGAGACGGAGGACGCGCCGCCGCTCGGGGAGGCGTTCGCGGAGATCCACCCCGACGACGCCGAGTCCATCGGCGTCGAGAACGGCGACTACATCCGCATCTCGGGCGAGCGCGGCGACACCGTCGTCCGCGTGATGGTGAGCGACCGCCAGCGGCCGTCGACGGCCGGTGAGAAGTCCTTCGGGCAGGTGACGATCTGGCACGGCTGGTGGCCCCAGCACTTCCCGGACGACGAGGACGACCCCGACGACGGCGAGAAGGGGTTCAACGTGACGACGAACATCTGGCTCGACCCCGGACAGGAGACGGACGACCTCGTCCACAAGGCCGTCTTCGGCGACCCGAACGTCTCCGATGAGGTCTCGGAGGACGTCGCCTGGCACGGCGCCGAACTCGAACACGGCTACGAGGAGACGGTGTGGGCGCCGACGGGCGTGAACCGCGACGACCTCGTGACGATCGAGAAGTACCGCGAAGCGGACTGGTGGCCCGGCGACGCCCGGAAGGAGGACCGCTTCCAGTCGTACGTGGACGGGTCGCTGCAACCGAACGGAACCGGAGGTGCCGACTGAGATGCCACAGACCTACAACCCGCAACTCGGACACGAGCACAGCTACCCCTACGAGCACCGCGAGGCGGAGCGCGACTGGCACTGGGGGATGATCGTGAACACGAACCGCTGCATCAACTGCAACACGTGCTCGTTCGCGTGCAAGTCCACGTGGACGAGCGGTCGCGGCGAGGAGTACATGTGGTGGATGAACGTCGAGACGGAACCGCTCGGCGGGTACCCGATGGGGTGGGACGTGAAGCTCCTGGAGGACCTCGACGCCGACCAGACGGTCTTCGACGCGGCCGACGACGGCGAGCGGGTGCACGGGTACATCGCGGAGAAGCAGGAGTGGGAGTACCCGGCGCTCGGCGACGACCAGGTGCACGGCGAGTACCCCGAGGGCGAGGTCGTCGAGAGCGACCTGGAGAACGGCGAGTACCACGACATCTGGCAGTTCTACCTCCCGCGCCTCTGCAATCACTGCAAGAACCCGGCGTGTCTCGCGGCGTGCCCGCGGAAGGCGGTGTACAAGCGCCAGGAGGACGGCATCGTCCTCCTCGACCAGGAGCGCTGCCGCGGCTACCGGAAGTGCGTGAAGGCGTGCCCGTACCACAAGCCGATGTACAACCCGGAGACGGGCATCACGGAGAAGCCGGTCGGGTGCTATCCGCGCATCGAGGAGGGGAACGTCCCGCGGTGCGTGTCCTCCTGCATCGGGAAGACGCGCCTGCACGGGAACATCAACCGTGGCCCCGACCGCGGGCACGCCGGCGGCGTGAAGTCCGCGGCCGACGGCCGCAGCCCCATCAACTACCTCGTGCAGTCCGACGAGAAGGTCGCACTCCCGCTGTACCCGCAGTTCGGGACGCGCCCGCAGGTGTTCTACATGCCGCCGTACCACGTCCCGCCGGACTTCCTCACGCAGATGTTCACGCCGAACACGACCGAGAAACGCAACGACTGGCCGGGGAGCACGTACCGCGAATCCATCGAGATCATCCAGGAGCGCGTGCGGAACCCGAGCCACCACGTCCTCGGCATCCTCCAGATGTTCGGGGCGACCACCCGGCTCATCGAGACGTACACCGTCAAGGAGACGCGCGTCAAGGGCTGGGACCGGAAGGGGAACAAGGTCGTCGACATCCCCTTCGAGGAGGAGATGGAGGTCCGCGAGGGCGAACAGTGGACGAATCAGCCCTGAGGTGAATCCGATGCAGGACCAACCCACCACAGACCCTGACCGCTCCACCATGGACCCTGACCGCTCCACCACGGACGCCGACGGCCAGCGGACCGATTCCGGCGACTCGGCCGTGCACGCTCGCCGGAGTGCACTGTACGGCTACGTCGCCACGGCCCTGGAGTTCCCGGGCGACGACGCGCTCGCGGACCTCCGCGCCGACCCGGTCCAGGACGCCGTCGAGACCGCCGCGACGGAACTCGCCACGGCCGTCGACGCCGGTCGTGGCGGCGATGAGGCGCCCGGCCGAGCGCTTCCCGAGCGCGTTCGCGACCTCTCCGCCGCCGTGGACGCGGCGACCGACGACGAGGTCGAGACGGCGTACAACCACCTGTTCGGCCTCCCCGGGGACGACGGCACGTACCCGGTCGTGCCGTACGAGGCCCACTACGCGACGACCGGGGACGTGAACGAGACGCAGCGTCGCGTCGCGACCATCGTCGGCCTCCTGGAGCGGTTCGACCTGGAGCCCCACGACGAGTTCGACGAGCGACAGGACCACGTCGCCGCCCTCCTCGAGCTCGCGCAGGTGCTGGCGGCCCAGCGAGCCGTCGCACTCGACGGCGGCGAAGCGGACGCTGCCGACACGCTCGCCGCGGCCGAGGCGACCGTGCTCGACGAGCACCTCCTCGGGTTCGTTCCCGCCCTCGCCCACGACGTCGACGACGCCATCCCCGGCTCCGAGCGCTCGAACGGCGAGCGGGTGTACGCCGCCGCGGCGCGCCTCGCGGCCGCCCTCGTCGAGTGGGACGCGACCGCCCACCCCGAGCCCGCGGCGGCGACCGCCGGCGGTTCGGGAGGTGATCGCCGATGACCGGTCGGCTGTCGTCGCTCGACCGGTCGGCGGCGGTGCGGGCATCGCTCGTCTCGCTCGTCACGGTGCTCCTGCTCGTCCTCGGCCAGACGGCGCTGTCGGCCGCGGTGACGGGCGGGAGTCAACCCATGGCGTCGGTCGATGCGATGCCGACGGACCCCACCGACCAGCGGTGGGCCGACGCGCCATCGCGGACCGCCGACCTGTCCGCGCAACAGATGGCGCCGCCGTACGGCGGCGGGTCCGTGGACGAGGTCGAGGTGTCCGCGGTCTCGAACGACACTCACGTCGCGTTCCGGTTGACGTGGGCGGACCCGACGAACGACACGTCGCTGTCGTCGCCGGAGAACTACAGCGACGCGGCCGCGATCATGCTGAAGGGCGGAGAGTCGCCGCCGGTCACGATGGGTGCGGCCGGGCAGCCGGTGAACATCTGGTACTGGCGGTCGAACTGGCAGTTCGGCGACCGGAGCGCGGAGTGGTCCGGCGACATGTACGCGTATCCCCATCCCGACGCGGAGACGCGACCGGGGTCGGCGGCGGACAACCCGCTCTCGAAGCCCGAGTACGCGTCGTACGGACAGAACTACTACGCGAAGGGGTACGGCTCCCTCAGTCACGCGTCCGCCCAGCCCGTGCAGGCTCGTGGCGAACGAACCGACGAGGGCTGGTCGGTCGTGTTCGTCCGCGAACGCTCGACGACGGGCCAGTACGACGCGTCCTTCGACGAACACGAGACGGTGTACCTCGCGTTCGGCGTCTGGAACGGGAGCGAGGACGAGGTGAACGGTCAGAAGTCGATCACGCTCCAGTTCTCGACGCTCGACACGGACTCCGGCGCTCTCGGCCAGGCGGACCCCGGCGGTGCAAGCGACGCCGACGGTAGCGGGAGCGACGGGAACTCGGCGACGGACGCCGGGACCGGTGGTGGTGGACCGTTCGACAGCTTCCTGTTCGACTACCTGCTGCCGCTGCTCGCTGCAATCGTCGTCAGCTGGCTCGTCGCCTACCGCAGACTCAAGTCATGACCGAAACCTACGACAGCGCGACCGACCGTGCACCGGCCGAGGACGAGGCATCGCTCCGGGAGGCACTGACGGACGAGCCGGCGCCGCTGCGTCGCGACGCGGCGCTCGCGCTCGCGAGCACCGCGGCCCGCGGGCTCGATACCGCGACCGCGACGGCGCTCGCGGAGCGCGTCCGCACGGACGACGACCCGGACGTCCGCCAGTTCGCGGTCGAAGCCCTCGGCGTCGCCGACCGGCGGCCGGACGCCGTCCGCGACGCGCTCGCCGACGACCACGAGTGGGTGCGATCGGAGGCCGTCGTCGCGTACTCCCGAATCGCGCCAGCGGACACCGACCCGCTCGAGCGCGTCCTCGACGAGGACGACTCGGGGTGGGTCCGGCGGAACGCCGTCGTCGCCCTCGGGAAGCGCCAGGCTCTCGAGCAGGATGCGCTCGTCGACCGCATCAAGACCGACCCGCATCCGCCCGTCCGCGAGTACGCCGCACAGTTCCTCGCGGACGCCGTCAGCGACGTCGACGTCGCAGAACGCATCCTCGCGGCCGTCCTCGCTCGGGAACCGAACGCCTTCGTCCGCGCGAAGGCTGCCGAGAGCCTCGGGCAACTCGGAACCGCGCGAGCGCAGGAGGCGCTCGAATCGCACGGCGTCCCGGACCGGAGCGACGACGTCGCACGGACCGCCGAGCGCGCGCTCGCCGACGCCCGCGGCGTCGACCCCGACGACCTCGACGTCGACGCGGACGTCCCCGACCCCGACGCGCCCGGAACCGGCCCCGACGCCCCCCAGGGGCGCGGCCTCGGCGGCGGCCCCGACGGCACCCGCCGGCAGCGTCCCGGCGGCGCTCCCGGGTTCGACCCCGAGGAACACCTCGACGGCGGCCTCGACGACCGACCGTGACCATGCCATACGAACTCGACACCACCGCGACCGACGCACAGCACGCAGACGCGACCGACGACGCGAAGCCCACCGATAGTCAGAATACCGACAGTCGACCGGACGACGCGAACGACGGCGGGACGGATGCCGACAGTCGTCCGGACGACGCGGATGATACTGACTCGCCCGCGACGGAACTCGGCGACGCCATCGGGGTCTCCATCCCCGACGAGCACGTCGGTGCGTTCGTGGCCGAGGCGTTCGAGGACGCCGAGCGGGACACGGCCTGGGACGACGTCGTCGACGCGTTCGTCGACCCGGGCGTCCGCGACGCCTGGAGCGAACTGAGCGCCCGCGAGCAGGTCGTCGAGGTGCTCGACGCTGCCGCCCGGTTCGACGAACGCGCGGCGGAGACGCTCGAGAGCGTTCCGCTCGACGCCACCGCCGACGACGTCGACGGGGAAGACGTAGACGTCGCGGAGGCGTTGCGTTGCCGGCGGACCGCCGACCAGTTCCGCGACGGGGTCGCGTCGGCGTACGCCGCCGGCCGCGTCGACGACGACGCGCTCGTTCAGGCCGTCCAGACGTCCGCGTTCGACACCGAACTGCTCGCGCGTCGCGAGAGCGCGCTCGAGACCGTCTCGGACGTCCACGACGTCGACTTCCGCCCGTACGGCGGGCAGCTGTTCGACGCCGAGGACGGCCCGGACCCGGACGTCGACCACGACGCCACGGAGACGTGGTGACGATGCCGGACCGACCCACGCCGTCGACCGACTCCTCGGCCGATGCATCGCCGGACGCGCCGGCGCCCGAGCGGGTGCGGGACGCGCTGTCGGCGGTCCCGGACCCGGACCTCGACGCGGACGTCGTTGCCTCGGGCCTCGTCGACCGCGTCGCGGTCGACGACGGCGCCGTCACGGTCACGGCGTCGTTCACCGGACTCGACGACGCGACCGCCGACGACCTCGTCGCCGCCATCCGGACGACCGTCCTCGAACTCCCCGGCGTGTCCGCGGCTCGCGTCCAGACAGCAGCCGAACGCGGCGGTCCCCCCGAAGGGGACGTCGGTCGTTCGGGAGGCGATGGCGACCACTCGGGAGCGCGCGGCCACCACTCGCAGTCCTCGGCAGGCGGCCACGGCCCGGATCCGGTGTCGCTCCCGTCCGTCGACCGCGTGCTGGCGGTCGCGAGCGCGAAGGGCGGGGTCGGGAAGACCACGGTCGCCACCCAGCTCGCCCGCGCGCTCGACGAACGCGGCGAGCGCGTCGGGCTGTTCGACGCCGACGTCTACGGCCCGAACGTCCCGCAGCTCCTCGGCGTCGACGCGGTCCTCGAAGCGACCGAGGACGGCGAGGCCAGGCCCGTCGACGCGGCCGGACTCGACGTGCTCTCCGTCGGCCTGATCGCGAACGACGAACCGCTCGCGTGGCGCGGGTCGATGGCCCAGGAGGCCGTGCTCGAACTCCTCGGGGACGCCGCCTGGGGCGACCTCGACACGCTCGTCCTCGACCTCCCGCCGGGGACCGGCGACATCCCACTCACCGTCCTGCAGGCGGTCCCCGTGGACGCGACGCTCCTCGTCACGACCCCGTTCGGGACCGCGACGAACGACACCGCCCGCAGCGCGACGCTGTTCCGCGAGCGGGGCGTCCCCGTGCTCGGCGCCGTCCACAACATGGCGTCGTTCGTCTGCCCGAGCTGCGGTGACGCGCACGCGCCGTTCGACGACGGTGTTGCCGACGATGCCGCCGCTGCCGACGATAGCGCCGCTGGCAACGGTGACGCTCCCGGCGGTACGTCGCTCGACGTGGACGTCCTCGCGGAACTCCCGCTCGACGCGTCCCTCCGCGAGACGGCCGGTGACGTCCCCGGAGCCTTCAGCGAACTCGGGGCCGCCGTCGCTCGCGAACTCGACGACGCCGACGGGTTCGACGTCCCGGAACACGCACTCGACCTCCGGGGCGTCCCCGGTCGGGCGAGCCGCGACCAGGTCCGAACCGAGTACGCCGCGCTCGCCCCCCGGGAGACGCTCTTCGTCCGGACCGACGCCGACCCGCACCCGCTCGCGAGCGGGCTCGCCGACCGCATCGACGCCCCGGAACCGACCGTCGACGTCGATCGCCGCGGCCCCGACTCGTTCGTGCTCCGACTCGAACGACCGGCCGCGGACGCGTGCGGGTGTCACGGCGAGCACGCACCGTCGAGTCACTGAACGGCTCGCCACGCCGTTCGACCCGCTGGTCGGTCGACGGACGGACGCCTACAGTTGCGGGACGTTCGGAACGGAAAGAGGCAGGATGACAGGGCCGACGCGACGCCCACCCTACTTCTTCGGGAGGGTCGCGACGAACTCGTTCGGGCCGATGCGATCGACGACGTACCCGTCGGCGTCGAACGACGGCACCTCCGCGTTCATCTGGTGGTAGAGCGGTTTCGGGTCGTGGTCGTTGACGAGCGTCAGGGACTCGCCGCTCTCCAGGTCCTCGAACGCGTCGAAGATCTTCGGATGTCGTTCCGGTGGCGGTATCTCCCGCAAGTCCAGTTGCTGTTCGTTCATCGCATCCCTCACTTCGAACCGGCCCCCAGTGGATGTTTCCGCGAACATCTTCCCTCGTCCGTCTCGGGGCGTGGCACCGACGCGGTCTCGGAGCTCACCGCCGGTTTCGAGACGTCAAGACGCCGGTTGCCGGGTGTCATATCGCTAGTTGCCGGGTGTCACGTCGTCGGTCCCGGGATACCATCGCCGTCCTCGCGAAGCTGCGCGTGGAGGTCGACGGCGACGGCCCCGTCGGGGGTCGCGACGAGCGGGTTCACCTCCAGTTCTGCCAGCTCGGGGTGGTCGACTGCGAGCCAGGACAGCGCGACGAGCGCCGACGCGAGCGCGTCGCGGTCGACGGGGTCCGCGCCGCGGGCGCCGTCGAGGACGGCCGCCGCGTCTATCGAGTCCACGAGCCGTCGAGCGTCGCGGTGCGAGAGCGGTGCGAGCCCGTGAGCGACGTCGTCGAGGTGCTCGACGAGCACGCCCCCGAGCCCGAACGTCACCATCGGTCCGAACCGGGCGTGGCGCGTGACGCCCGCGACGCACTCGACGCCGTCGGGCGCGAGCACCTGGACGAGCACGCCGGTCACGTCCGCGTCCGGCGCTCGCTCGCGGACGGTCGCGGTCAGGTCGGCGACGGCGGCCTCGACGTCCTCGGCGGGGACACCGACGCGGACGCCGCCGACGTCGGACTTGTGGACGAGGTCCGGGCTCGCGACCTTCAGCGCGAACGGGCCGTCCGCCGACGTCGCGAACCGAGCCGCCTCGGCTGGCGACTCGGCGAACGCTGCCGGCGGCGTCGACACGCCGTACGCGTCGAGGACGTCGAGCGCGTCGACCCCCAGCGTCTCGCGGTCCGCCGCCGCCGCGGCGTCGAGCGTCGTGGCGACGCGACCGCGGTCTGCGTCAACGGGCTCCGGTCGGGGGCGCGGACGACGCCGCCGTTCGGCGGACTCGGCGAGCGCGGCGAGCGCGTTCGCGGCCCGGTCCGCGTCGGGATAGTTCGGGACCCCTTCGGCCGCCAGCGCCGACAGCGTCTCCCCGGTCGGCGGACCGCCCGAGAAGCAGGCCGCGACCGGTTTCCCGTACCGGCGCCCCGCATCGCCGATGCCGGCGACGAGGTCGGCGCCGTCGACGAGCGGATGCGGCGTCGAGACGACGACGGCCGCGTCGACGCCGTCGTCCGCGAGGACGACCTCAAGGGCGTCGACGAACCGGTCGACGGTCGCGTCGCCGAGCACGTCGAGCGGGTTGTCGACGCTCGCCGCGTCCGGCAGACGCCGGGTCAGTCGCGTCCGCGGCTCCGAGGCGAGCGACGCGAGCTCGAGGTCGGCGTCCGCGACGGCGTCCGTCGCGAGTACCCCTGGACCGCCGGCGTTCGTCACGACCGCGACGCGGTCGCCGCGCGGGAGCGGCTGGCGCGCGAACGCCGCGACGATGTCGTACGCCGCCTGCTGGCTCGACGCTCGGATCACGCCGGTGGCGTCGAACGCGGCGTCGAATCCGGCGTCGTCGCCGACGAGCGCGCCCGTGTGCGAGGCGGCGGCCGACGCACCCGCGTCCGACCGACCGGACTTCAGCGCGACGACGGGCGTCGTCCGCGACACCTCGCGAGCCGCCTCCACGAACCGATCGCCGTCCTGGACGTCCTCGAGGTACGCGAATACGACGTCAGTGCCGGCGTCGGCGCCCCAGTACCGGAGGACGTCCGCCTCGTCGACGCCCGCGGCGTTCCCGAGCGAGACGACGTCCCTGACGCCGACGTCGTTCGACGCGGCCCAGTCGAGCGTCGCCGTCACGACCGCGCCGGAGTGACTCAGGATGGAGACGCCGCCGGCGTCTGGGAGGGACGGGCCGAAGCTCGCGTTCATCGACCGACGCGTGCTCAGGACGCCGAGCGCGTTCGGGCCGACGAGCGCGAACCCGTGCGCTTCGGCGGCGTCCCGGAGCGCGCGTTCGCGACGCGAACCGGTCTCGTCGCCGGATTCGGCGAAGCCCGCGGAGAGCACCGCGACGGCGTCGACGCCGGCCGCTCCGGCCGTCCGGACGGCGTCGACGGTCGCGTCCGCGGGCAGGACGACGACGGCGAGGTCCGCGTCAGCGTCGCCCACGTCGCCGACGGCCGCGCGTCCGAGGACGCCGTCCGTCGACCGGCTCACGGGGACGACCGTCCCGTCGAACGACGCGACGAGGTTCTCGACGACCGCCCGACCGATGGACCCCGGTCTGTCCGTCGCTCCGACGACGGCCACCGTCTCGGGCGCGAACAGCGCGTCGAGGTTGCGGGTCACGCGGAGGTCCGCGCGGTCGGCCGGGTCCCGCGTCGTTCGCCGCGACGCGTCGGCCGTCGCGTCGACGACCACCGCACTCGCGGCGTCGGCGTGCCGCTCGACAGCGTCCAGCTCTTCGACCACGACGGCCACGAGCGATTCCGGGAGGCGAATCCGCACCGCGTCCACGTCACGGTCGACCCCGACCGCCGTAATCTGCCTGACGAGCTCAACTCCGACGACGTCGGGCGCCTCGTCCAGCAGGCGCACGCTCGGGTCGTCGACCAGCGACTCCCCGCCGGCCGCCCACGCGAGCACGTCCTCCCCGCGAACGACAACGAGCCCCTCTGCGACCGCCGGCTCCAGGTCGGTGACGGCCGACAGCTCCGCCGTCACCCATCCCGGACAGTCGTCGAACCGGTACACCACGTACGCGGTCCCGTCGGGCGCGACGAACCGCGGGCATCGCGGCGGACACGACGACGTTCCCTCGCACGACCCCGGCCTCCAGACCGGACACTCCGTTTGTTCCGCCATCTCAACGGACCTACGCCCGCCCTCGGCATGGAACTGCGTTCGAACACGTTCGGTCGCGACATTCGGGTCGAAGACGCCGCCGCGAGAACGCTCCAGGATGGAGCGGTCGCCGCGGTCACTCCGGAGTGGAGCGGTCGCCGCGATTCAGTCCGAGCGACCCGGTGAGGATGCGCCGGAGCGACTGCGGGCTGTGGTTGCGGACGACGAGCAGGAGGTTCGCGGCGAACGCGAGGATGCCGAGGCAGAGGAGAACGCCGCTGAGCGCGGTCAGGGACCCCGGGCCGTCGAACCACCCGGCGAGGACGAGGCCGGTAGTCCCGGCGCCGAGCAGGAGGACGTCGGCGGTCGCGAGCCGGTCGCTGTAGAGGTCGTCGATCATCGGGACCGGCTCGAGGCCGAGGCGGTCGCTGTACCGGTGCACCCAGACGATGAACGGGACGACGTGATAGAGCGTCCCGAACACGACGAACCCGATGACCCCGAGCACGAGGAGGTGGACGCTCCCGCTCGCCCCGAAGAGGTGCGTCGACGCCGTCGGCGACGACACCCACGCCGGGGCGGTCACGAGCGCCCACGCCGCCAGCGCCACGGCGACGACCGCGTACCGCACGTGCATCGGCGTCCGCTCGACGCGCATCTCGGCGAGCTTCCGCGCGAGGATGACGCTGACCGAGAGGGCGGCGGCGAGGACGAGGACGCCACCGACCTGCGCGACGGGGACGACGTCCAGCAGCCGGCCGGCCGCGAGCAACACCACGCCCAGGGGATGGCCGACCGACTCGACCGCGCGCAGGTGCTCGTCGACGCCGTGGAGCTCGGTCTGCGTGAACATCGTCGCGAGCTGGTAGAGCGCGCCGTACACCGTCGTCAGGACGGCGCCGAACACGGCGAGGGTCGCGTGCGCCTCGCGGACGTTCGGTCGCGCGAGCGAGAGGTCGGCGATGACGGGGTGCGTGAAGTCGACGGCGAGCAGGAACCCAAGGGTGGTGAGGGCGACGAAGAACGAGAGCGAGAGCGCGAAGTGGCGCTCGGTGACGTCCCAGTCGTCGACGGACAGCAGCGTCCGACCGACGTTGTAGGCGAACGTCCAGAACCCCGCGACCATGAGCGCGCCGAACGCCGGCAGCCACGACAGCGCGGACGCGAGCAGACATCCGACGAACCCGACGAGACCGACGGCGACGAGCGCGAGTTGCGCGCTCGCGAGCCGCTGGGAGTGCAGGGCGACGCCCGACCACACCGGCACGAACTGCGTCATCGCACCCATGATGGTCACGCAGACCCAGCCCGCGAGCAGGAGGTGGAGCTGTGCGAGTCCCGCGAACCCCGGAACGCTGGCGGCGACGGCGCCGAGACCGACGAGGGTCCCGACGAACAGGAACGCGAGTCCGACGACGAAGTGCCCGAGCGGCACGGTCATCGGTGGCTGCTCGTCCATCTCGATGGAACCCGGTATCGCGGCCATACCGACACCTAGCCGCTCGAGGACGGTGCACGTGTCTCCGAACATGTTCCCCGCGCCCTCGGGTCGCGACCGCCCCTGCGTCGACGCGAGCTTCCGGCGTCAGTCCGAGACGACGGTCTCGAGCCAGTCGAGCTGCGCCGTCAGCTCCTGCTTCCGCTGGCGTTTGATGACGGTCGCGTCGAGCAGACCCCCGGCGAGCGCGATGTCGAGCGCGAACTCCGTGCGGACGGTGACCTCGCTCCCGTCGTCGGTCGGCGCGACCGTGTACGTCGTCCGCATCGTCTCGAAGATGCCATCGCGCTGCTCGTAGGCGAGCGCGTACTCGTCCACGTCGACGAGTTCGAGCGTCAACTCGATGGTCGCGATACCCACGCCGTTCTCGATGTGCATCGTCCGCCCGTCGACGTCGACCGCGTCGAAGCCCGCGGCCAGCATGAACGCTTCGAGGTCCGCCATCGCGTCCTCGATCGCGTCCGGACCGGCCGCGTACGCCCTCGACATACTGATAGCTTCCATGCTGATGCCTTCGGCGCGGACCCCTAATCAACCTGGGGCGAAGACGTCCGGGTCCGCACCCGTCCCGGAGTCCGCGTTTCACGCCACCGTCGGCGTCCACGCGAGCGACCTCGGTCAGTGTCGCCGGTCAGTGACCACGGCGGCGGCCGCGACGGAGATGGCCGTCCACGCCAGCAGCGCGGCGACCACGATGGGCACTGAGAGGTCGGTCGCGGCGAGCGCGCCCGCGCCGCCGGACGCGCTCGGGACGCCCGCCATGCCGAGGACGCGAAGGAGGTCAGCGGGGTTCGCGAGCACGAGCGCGGCGAGTGCGCTCGCGGGCAGGTCCAGCGTCACGACGGCGGTGAGCGCGACGACGTCGTGCACGAGCACGAACCACGCCCAGGCGAGGAGCGCCGCACCGAGCGCGTGCGCCTTCTCGCCCGCGACCGTCGACGCGACCACGGCGATTCCCAGGAACGCGACGCCGGCGAGAGCGGCCGCGGCGACCGTCGGCAGGAACGCTGCGACCGCTGGAACCCCGCCGACGCGGAGCAGCGCCGCCGCGCCGAACGCGTAGCCGAGCGCGACCGCTCCGACGAAGGCGGCGGCGCGCCCGAGGAACGCACCGACGACCACGGTCCAGCGCGGCACCGGGAGCGCCTGCAGGACGTCGAGTTCACCGCGTTCGCGCGGGCCGACCACCGTCGCGTACCCGAACGCGAGCGCCGCCAGCGGCACCACGTACGTCGAGAGCGCGGCGACCGACGCCACGACCGCTGGAACCGTGCTCGTCCCGGCACCGGTGGCGCCGTACTGGACGACGCCCACGGTGAACGCCGCGAACAGGAGCGCGAGCGCGACCGGCCAGCGCGACCGGGACGCGAGCCGGTACTCGCGGCGCGCGAACGACGCCAGTGCGACCGGGACGCTCGCCGACGACCGCGACGCCTCGACGTCGCGCTCCGCGGACTCGCTCGCCTCCGCGGTCGTCGCACCGGCGGCCGACGCGGACTCGTCGACCTCGGCGAGCGCTCGCGGCGTTCCAGTCGACGGAACCGCCTCGACCCCGCCGTCCGCCCGGGGTGCCGTCGACGCGGACGCGTCGCTCTCGGACGCGTCGGCGTCGTCGCTCCCGGACTCGTCGCCCCCGACGCCATCGTCCACTGGCTCGGCGTCGGTCCCCGCGACCCGTTCGCTCGACCCGTCGACGATGGCGTCGAACGCGTCCGCCAGCCCGGCCTCGGCCACCTCGAAGCCGTCCAGGTCGCCGGTCGCCCGGGCCGCCGCGACCACGTCGAACGCGAGGTCAGGCGGACAGGACGCGACAACCTGCCCGCCGCGACGTTCTGCCGAGACCGCGTCGTCGACGTCCTCCAGCGTCTCCGGGTCGAGCGCTCCCGTCTCATCATCCTCGACGGCTGCCGGACGGAGCGTGACGGTCGTCTCCCCGCCGCCGGCCGCGGCCACCTCGTCGACGCTCCCGCGAGCACGGACGCGACCGTCGTCCAGGACGACGACGCGGTCGGAGAGCCGCTCGACCTCGTCGAGGACGTGCGAGGTGACGACGAGCGTCACGCTCGTCCGCTCGCGCACGCGGTCGACGACCGCGCGGAACGCGTCGACGCCTTGCGGGTCGAGCGCCGCCGTCGGCTCGTCGAGCAGGAGCACGTCCGGGCGCCGAACGAGGGCGGTGCCGACCGCGAGCCGCTGGGTCATCCCGTTCGAGTAGCCGTCCACGCGCCGGTCCGCGGCGTCCGCCAGCCCGACCGTCGCGAGCACGCGCTCGACGCGTCGGTCGCGCTCCGCCGCGTCGACGCTCCGCAGCTTCGCGTGCAGCCGCAGGACCTCTCGCCCCGTGAGCCGCGGGTCGAACGCGGCGTCCTCCGGCACGAACCCGACGCGCTCCCGGAGCGCAGGGCCAGCGGTCGGCGACTCGCCGGCGACCTCGACGCGTCCCTCGTCGGGCGTCGCGTGCCCGACCAACAGCCGGAACAAGGTCGTCTTCCCCGCACCGTTCGTCCCGACCAGTCCGACCGCCGCTCCCTCGTCGACGGTCATCGAGACGCCGTCGAGCGCCGTCACGTCACCGAACGTCATCGTCGCGTTCTCAATCTCGATCATAGTATCGCCTCCAGTCGTGTATCGGCGTCGCGAGCGGTCGACGGTCGACCACGCCCGGCGACTCGACGAGCGGGACGCGGCTCTCGGCCAGCTCGACGACGGCGACCGCCGGCGACCGCGAGAACACCGCAATCAGTGGATGCTCGCGCTGCAACCGGTCGACGAGCCCGGACGCTCGATGCCGGACCTCGCTGATGCCGTCGTCGTCCACGTCCCGGACCGTCGCGTCCGCCCAGTAGTTCCCCGCGGACTCGTTCCACACCACCTGCTCGCCGACGTCGACCAGCACCGAGTGGCGGTTGTCGACGAACGTGTTCCGGGACACGCGCTCGTCGACGCTCCCCGCCGACAGGTGGACGCCGACGCCGTTCGCGAGCACGAGGTTCGAGGAGAGCTCGTTGTGCAGCGAGTTGTACAGGAACAGGCCCCTGTCGTTCCCGACGAAGTGGTTCCCCGAAACCGTCGAGTCGTCGATGGACTTCAGCATCATCCCGTGCCCGGACCGCCCGGTGTTGTTCACCGCGACGTTCTCGACGACGGTGAGGTGGTTCGACACCATGAGCGCGTACCCGACGTCGTTACCGAACGCGGCGTTCCCGCGGAGCGTGTTGTGGTCGCTGTACATGTAGTGGACGCCGTAGCGGAGGTCCCACAGCGTGTTGTTCGCCGCGACGACGTCGTTCGCCCACGAGTAGTAGATGCCGTCGCGCGCGTCCGTGATGCGGTTGTCGTGTATCGAGGCGTTCCCGGCACGCCACAGCTGGATGCCGTTCCCGCGGTTCGACCGGTCCGGGACGTCCTCGCGACCGACGATGGTCGAGTTCGCGACCTCGGCGTCGTAGACGCCGTCGACCCAGACACCGAACGTGCTCTCGGTGACCCGGGAGTCGCGGACGGTGACGTCGTCACCGTCGACGAGGATGCCCGCGTCGTTGTCCTCCGCGCTGTACCCCGAGTTCCGAACCCACAGCCGGTCGACCGTGACGCCGTCGGCGGCGACGGTGAGCGCGTCCCCGTCGCCGCCGCCGTCGACGACGCCCCAGGCGTCGGCCGCGCTCGTCAACGTCACGTTCGGCGTGTCGACGGTGACGTTCCCGGCGACCACGCCGTCCAGAACGAGGGTGGCGCCGGGCTCCGCGGCGTCCAGTGCCGCGGCGAGCGACTCGTACGCGTCGCCGTCGACCCGCACGACGCCGTCGCGCTCCGGGACGTCGAACGACGGGTCGCGGTCCTCGACGGGAGCGTCGTACGAGATCGGTGGCTGACCGGCGTCGCCGCCCGCTGGCGCAGCCGCGTCTGCGGACGCGGCGGCGCTCGCCGAGCCGACGCTCGTCACCGCTGGCACGACCGCGCCGACGACGACGAGCGCCGCGACCGCGAGGGCCGCGACGACCGCGAACCCGCGCTCGACGATGGCCTCGACGTCCCGCTCTGACTCGGAGGCGGGCTCGCGGGCCATCTCAATCACCTCTCGCGTGCTCGTCGGCGCTCGCGCCGGCGTCGTCGCCGCCGACGCCCGGCAGCCGCCTCCGGACGGCGCCCGGTTCGAGGTTCCCAAGAGCGGCGACGAGGTCGCGCGGCGTCGCCGTCTCGTGCCGATACCGGAACGCCACGACGAGCAGGACGACGGCGAGCATCGAGACGTACGCGCCCGCGCCGAACCGCGAGTAGCTCGTGATGTTCGCGACCTCGTACTTCCCCCAGAGCGGGGGCGTGAACCCGTCGACGCCCATCACGGGCGCACCCGGGTCGAGGCTGTGACCGACCTCGTAGAGCCGGTACTGGATGAGCGCCATCATCCCCGCGAACACCGCGACGGTGCCGGCGAGCTGCGCGAACAGGCCCTTGCGGAGCTTCGCCGTCGTCGGCGCCACCGCGACGAACAGGCCGGTCGCCGCACAGCCGACGAACGCCAGCGGCCCGAGCGACCACTCGGGGACCGCGACGGCGTTCTCGTGCACGTCGAAGTTCGGCTCGACGAACACCGGGTCCGGGTAGTAGAACCCGATGTAGTGGTTCAGCGTCGCCATCTCGGCGTAGTCGCCGGTGATGCGCGGATACCCGTACAGCCGTATGTGCAGGACGGTGTCCGGGTACTGGACGGCGTGGACGTCGATGGTCCACATCGGCAGCGCGAGCGCGCCGACGAACAGCAGCGCCGCCAGTACCGGGAACAGCCGCCGAACCTGAGTGAACTCGTCTACGCTCGGGAGTCGCATGATTTGTGCCTCGTGGTGGGTTCGGGCCGGGTCGCGGCGACGCGGACCGCAGTCCGCGCCGCCATCGACGGATGTGGTTCGCGCCGCGAGTCCTCCGGAGTACGGGACTCGACGGCGGCGTGCCCCGGCACGATGGGCGCCGGGCGTTCGCGCTCGCTCGACTCGCTCGGCCGACCGGTTCGTTCGTCAGTCGGCCGGTTCGACGATCATCCGGGAGCGCATCTCGAGGTGGAGTGCACTGCAGAAGTACGTGCAGTACAACCAGTAGACGCCCGGCTCGTCGACCGTGAACGTCGCCTCGCGGGTGTCCTGCGGTGCGACCGCCAGCTGGATGTCGTGCTCGGGGATGGCGACGCCGTGAACGATGTCCGCGACGCCCTCGACGTTCGTCACCGTCATCCGCACCTCGTCACCCTCCTGGACGGCGAACTCGCTCATCCCGAACTCCGAGCGCTTCGCGGACAGCTTCACGTGCACCGACTCCTCGCCGGTGCGCTCGACGCCGGAGTCCGACTCCGTGACGAACGGCGCGTCGACGTCCGCCTTGTCGTAGGTCTTCGACGGATTGATCTTGTCCTTGTGCGCGAAGATGCAGTCGTGCGGCTCCGGGTACGCGGGATGGTCGGCGACGATCTCCATCTCCTTCTCGCCCTGCCCGATGTGGATGAGCTGGTCGTTGTCCGGATGGATCGGGCCGACCGGCAGGAACCGGTCCTTCGAGAGCTTGTTCAAGCTGACGAGCCACTCACCGTCCGGGTCCGTCGTCATCGCCTCTATCGCCTGGATGTGCCCGGGATTGTAGTGGACGTCCTGCTTCTCCAGTATCGGCTCCGTCGACCCGGCGTCGGCCTCGACGGCCTTCTCGATGTCCCACTTCGCGACCTGCGAGTCGATGAACAGGCTCGTGTACGCGTGCCCGTTCCCGTCGAACGTCGTATGGAGCGGGCCGAGCCCCACCTTCGGTCGACCGGCGACCGCGTCCGCCGGGTCGTCGACCTCACCGAGCTTGTCGATGTCGAGCATCGTCACCGTCGGCGACAGCTTCCCGGCGACGAACGCGTAGTCGCCGTTCGGCCCGACCTCCACGCAGTGCGGGCTCTTCGGCGTCGGAATGTACCGCACGATGGGGTCGCTCCCCGAGTTGTGCTTCGAGCCCTTCGTGCCGTCGACGATCGGAACCCCGTTTATCTTCTCCTCGTACTTCCCCTGCTCGACGAGCTTCTCGATAGCGGGGACGTCGAACGCCTTCACGTAGTCGCGGTCGTCGCGGGTCATCCCGCTGATCGTCGTCGACTCCTCGCTGTTGTACGCGGACGCGATCGCCCACCGGCCGTCCTTGTCGGAGTCGATGATGTCGAGGTTCCCGTCGACGCGCACCTGGAACTCCGTCGTCATCGTCTCCGGGTCGATCGCGGAGAACAGCGACGCGTACGACTCCGGCGACCGCAGGTCCCGGCCGTCGTTCGGGAGCGGCGTCCGGAACTCGCCGTTCCCGAACAGGTACTCGGTATCCGGGCTCTGGACCGTGAACCCGTGGACGGCCTGCACGTTCGGGACGTCGAGGATCGCGTCCGTCTCGAAGTACTTCAGGTCGATGCGCGCGATGCGGCCGTTCGCCTTGTCGTTGACGTACAGGTACTCGCCGTCGTAGTCGCCGCCGGTCTCGGAGAGCGCCGGATGATGGTTGTCGCCCCACGTGTAGTCGCCGCCATCCTCGAGCACCTCCTTCGATTTCTCGTCGTACCCGTATCCCTTCGCGCACTCGGTGTTGAACACCGGGATGCGGGTGAGGACGCGCATCGACGGGAGCCCGATGACGCGGATCTCGCCGGAGTGCCCGCCCGACCAGAACCCGTAGTACTCGTCGTGTTCGCCGGGTGCGACGGTGTGCGCTGGCGTCTTCGCCCCGCCGCCGTTCTCGGTGCCGGCACCGCCGCCGCCCACGTCCGTCAGGCCGCCGACGCAGCCACCGAGCGCCGACATCGCGCCCGCGGCAGCCCCGGTCTTCATGAAGTCTCGTCGGTCGAGCTCCAGGCCGGCGAGTTCCAGCGTGAGACTGTCGTCGTCGTTTGCTGGCTCCTCGACGTCCGCCAGGACGCTCTCGAGTTCTCGTTCGTGTCGCTTCACGACCTCGTTCGGGTCAGGGACGTCGTCCAGGTCTTGAGTCATAAGTATAGCCTCTCAGATTACCTTCACGTAACCGACCATCCCGTTCATCTCGTGGGGGATGCAGTAGTACTCGTACTCGCCTTTCGTCTCGAACGTGTGCTCGTAGGTCTCGCCACCGGGGACGTTCCCCTCCTGGCCGTTCTGGTAGCCGTCGACGGCGGCGTCCTCCGAATCGAACCCACCGGACGCGAAGTACGCCGCGCCGTCGGGGAGCTCCCCCTCGGCGGCGGTGACGGTGTGACCGATGCTCCCCGTCGTCTCCCAGGTCACCGTCGTCCCCTGCTCCACCTCGATGCGCTTCGGAGCGAACTGCAACTCCGAGGTCATCTCGACCGTGCTCGTCTGGGTCCACCCCTCGCCCGAGCCATCGTCGGAGCCGCCCGAGGTGGTGCTCTCACCGCCATCGCCCTCCGTCTCCGTACTCGAACCGCTCGAACACCCGGCCAGCCCGACGCCGGTGGTCACCGCCGCAATCCGGACGAAGTTCCGTCGATTCAGACTATCAGGCATGCTCGTTTCCTCCACACTCCAGGGTACCCCGATGAGATACATAAGCCGTCGAGCGCGTTCCTGTCCCCCAAGACCGGGTGCGAACATGTTCCGGCACCACGACGCCCCCGGCTCGAAGTCGACCGCGACGGACGTCTCTCTCCACTCTGCACTCGCACGCGAACCAGTCGCGACTGCACCGGGACTGCGACAGGACCACACCGGGACCGCAGCAGGACCGCAGCGGGACCGCACCACGGCGGCCGGGACCTCGGTACCGGACGACACTCACTCGCGGGTGATCTCGACGTGCCATTCGTCCTCGTCGACGCGGCTCGCGTCGAACGAGAGGCCGCGATCCGAGAGGACGCCGTAGAGTGGCGCCGGCTCGAAGCTGTTGACGAGCAGCATCGTCTCGCCGGCGTCGAGCGCGTCCAGTGCCGCCGTGATCTGCGTGAACGGTTCGCCGTCTATCTCCCGTGCGTCGACGACGTTGCCGTACTCCCCTGACGGATGTGATGCCATGATCGGTGGTACGTGGAGCGCGTCGGTGACGATTTCCCCGAAGGTGTTCGCGAGCGCCAGCAGCTACCTGCGGCGCCCGAGAACGGGCGAAGCGCCCGTCATACCGGGCCGTAGCGGTCGCGGCGGTCCGAGTGTTCGACCGCGCGTGCGGTCGAGCCCGCCCGCTTCGGTCTCGATACCGAGTCCCCGGGGTCGGTCCCGAACCGGTTCGGGGAATCCGTTCTATCCATCGACGCCGTACGTCGTAACATGAGCGAGCCGAACGACCACCGCGAGCTCGATGCGTTGACCGACGCTGGCGTCCCCGAGACCCTGGCGCGCGAGCACGTCGACGTCGCCGACCTCCCGCCGCCGGAACCACTCGTGGAGACTTTGGAACGACTCGGAGCCCTCCCCGACGACGGCGTGCTCGTGCAGACCAACGACCGGGTCCCTCAGCACCTGTTCCCGAAACTCGAGGAACGCGGGTTCACGTGGGAGCACGTCGAACGCGACGACGGGACGGTCCTGACCGCCATCTGGCGGACCGACTGACCCGAACCGACATCCTCGGACCACACGCGAACATGTTCGGGAGAACCGACAACGTTACCCGCCGTCTCGTTCTGAACATCCACAGATGCCCGAAGCACGCCTCACGCTCACCGTCCCCGAAGACACCTGGATCGGCGAAGTGTCCCGGCGCTACTCCGAGGCGACCATCACGATCCTCGCCGCCGTGACCGACGATGACGCCGGGGTGGGCGTCGCGGAGATCACGGCCGACGAGCTCCTCTCCCTCGTCGAGGACATGACCGACCACGACTCGCTCGCGTCGGTCGAACTGCTCGAGTACCACGGGCGGACGGCGCTCGTGCAGTTCCGCACCGAACGACCGATGCTCCTGCTCGCCGCCCGCGGTAGCGGCCTACCGGTGGAGATGCCGTTCGACATTCAGGACGGCCAGGCGACGTGGGCCCTGACGACCACGCGCGAGACGCTCTCCGGGCTCGTGAAACAACTCGACATGCTCGGCATCCCCTTCGAGGTGGAGGAGATCCACGAGTCCATCGACGCGACGGAGTCGCCCCTGACCGACCGCCAGTGGACGCTCGTCGAGGAGGCCGTCGACGAGGGCTACTACGACACCCCGCGCGGGACGACCCTCACCGAACTCGCCGACAGCGTCGGCATCGCGAAGTCGACGTGCAGCGAGACCCTGCACCGCGCGGAGGAGCGCATCGTCAAGCACTTCGTCGAGAACGCCACCCAGCCCGCCGGACCGGCCGCCGCACCGGTCGAGAACTGACCGCGCGTCGACGCGCTCGCCGAGGCGAACGCGTTCGGCGCGAACCCTACCGGGCGGGTACGCGTACGTCCTGCCATGGGACCGACTGCTATCGACACCACGGAGCGGCCGGTGGTGCTCGTCTGGGAGGTGACGCAGGCGTGCGAGCTGGCGTGCGACCACTGCCGTGCGGACGCGACGCCGACGCGGCACCCCGACGAGCTCTCGACGAGCGAGGGCGAGGCGTTGCTCGACGACGCCGCGGCGTTCGGGGACGGCCAACTCGTCGTCCTCTCCGGCGGCGACCCGCTCGCGCGACCGGACCTCGATCACCTGGTATCGTACGGCACCGAGCGGGGGCTCCGGATGACGCTCACGCCGAGCGGAACCGACTCGCTCACGGCCGACCGCGTCCGGGCGCTCGCTGACGCCGGCCTGTCGCGGATGGCGCTGAGTCTCGACGGGGCGACGCCGGCGAGCCACGACGCCTTCCGGGGGGAGACGGGGAGCTTCGAGGCGACGCTCCGCGCCGCTCGGTACGCCGAGGCGGCGGGCGTCCCCCTCCAGATCAACACGACCGTCTGCGCGGAGACCGTCGACGAGCTCCCCGCGATCAGGCGGCTGGTCGGGGCGCTCGACGCCGTCATGTGGTCGGTGTTCTTCCTGGTGCCGATCGGGCGCGGTCGTCGACTCGACCAGCTCTCGCCGGCGCGCGCCGAGCGGACGATGCGCTGGATCGACGACGTCCGCGAGGACGCGTCGTTCGCGGTGAAGACCACGGAGGCCCCGCAGTACCGTCGCGTCGTCGCCCAGCAACGACGAGATGCGGTCGACGACCCGGCAGCAGGCGACGTCGACGGTGGCGACGGGTCGGACGCCGGTGGTGGGCCGCCGGCGTCCGTGGCGGGCCGGCGCGGCGGTATCCGCGCGGGAGCCGGGTTCGCGTTCGTCTCGCACGTCGGCGACGTCTACCCGTCGGGGTTCCTCCCGGAATCCGCCGGGAACGTGCGGACCGACTCGGTCGTGGAGTGCTATCGCGAGAGCGACCTGTTCGAATCCCTGCGGGACCCCGACGGGTTCCGGGGGAAGTGCGGGTCCTGCGAGTACCGACGCCTCTGTGGCGGGTCGCGGTCGCGGGCGTACGCCGCCACGGGCGACCCGCTCGCCAGCGACCCGCTCTGTCCGTACGTCCCGGCCGACTGGGACGGTGCGATGCCCGAACCGACGGGGGCGTCCGGCGACACGACCGTCCCCGGCGGCACGGGCACGTCCGGCGATTGATCGCGCGTCGAGACGACCGACGCCACGACGCGAACATGTTCGGCGATGGTGTCTCGTCGGCTCGTCCCCTGTCCTCTAGCATGTCCGAGACAGCGACCGACGACGTCGACCCGGTCACCGACACGTTCCACGACGGCTCCTGGTCGGCGAACCTCGAGCGCGACCAGTACGCGGACGACCGCGAACTCCTCGTCGAGCACGCGCTCGACGCCGTCGAACGGACGGCCAGCGGCGTCCACGTCAACCTCGTCACGCACGGCACGCACGGCCACCCCGAGACGTACCTCTACCCCGTGCTCGACGAGGAACTCGGCGAGGAGTTCTCGTACGAGTACGTCGAACGATGCGGCTGCGGCGGCCACGTCAGCCGCGTCCACGTCGCCTGACGCCTCCGGAACGTCACGACCCGACTCCTCTCTTCTTCGCTGCTCTCATCTCCTCTCCTCTCTTCTCCTCTGCCGAGTGACCGTCGATCGAGGGGCCGTCGACGACCCGCGACCGCTCAGAACGGCGCACCGAACCCGCCGCCGCTCTCTCCGTCCCCGGCGTTCCGACTCACCGTCGTCCGGGCGTCCACGTCCGCCTGCTCGCTTCCCTCCTCCTCGGCGACCGCCAGGTCCCCGAGGGTCTCGTTGATGGCGTCGCTGTGCTGATGCATGCCGGCGACGCGGACGCGGACCGCGTCGAACTCGTGGCGGTCGGCGAGCCCGTTCCAGGCGCGATACGAGCCGACCGTCAGCTCCTGGCTCTGCGGGCAGAACTCGGTCGTCGGCGTGAACGTCGCCCACAGCACGCTCGGGTCCTCTGCGTCGACCGCGTACCGATACCCCGCGTCCTCGTGGCGGCGGTCCAGGTTGAGGCGCGCGAGGTTGTACCCGAACGTGACGTCGTACACGCCCCGCTCCTCGAACACCGCACGCGTCAGTCGATGGAACGCGGCGTGCTCGCGTCCGGTCAGCACGTCGTGCTCCGCCAGGACCGGCCCGATATCGGGCAGATTCGATGGGACGTACGCGTCGTACGAGTCGAAGAGCCGGTCGTCGCCGTTGTCGTTCCCGCCGAACATACCTCGTCGTTCGGCGCGCACGGCCACGGCGGTTCTCCCGAAGATGTTCGCTGACCCCTGCCAGTACCGAAGTCGCCGACGGCTGGTCGCGGTTTCCGTCGCCGACATCGCCGCCCGCGGGACACCCGACCCCTTTTAAAGAGCCCCGGTTTTAAGGATGTATCCCCACAACGACAGATAGTCGAGAACCAACCGTATTGAGCGACCGGGCCGCCAGACGGCAGGCGGACGCACCGATGCGGGTGGGCGACCCGTCTCGACGCCGTTGATGCCCGGTCTCATCGATTCACCCCATGACACTCAAATAGAGATGGACCGACGCAAACTCGTAATCGCGCTCGTCGTTCTCGCCGTCCTCGTACCGACGTGGTACGTGGCGGCCCACGGCGAACCGCCGTCAGAAGAGATACGCATCGACCAGAGCGTCAACGAGATACGCCCCCTCGACGGGTTCGTCGACACCCCCAACAAGCTCTCGCCGAGTCAGGTCGGGGTCATCGTGTGGGTGGTCCTGCTCGCGCTCGTCGCGCTCCTGGCGTTCTTCCACCGCTTCATGAACCGCGCGGCCCGGCCCGACGCCGGCACGCGGTCGCCGACGGACGCGACCGTCGCCGACGGTGGTGCGCCACCAGCGACCGCACGCGACGGGACGTTCCCGTGGCTACGGACGCCGGACCGCTGGATCGTCACCTACGAGGACGCCACGGACGCCATCGAGGGACTCGTCGCGATGGGGGGACTCACCGCGCTCACCATCGCGTTCGCGGCGCTGTTCTCCGCCGAGTACCTCACGCTCGCGCGAACCCAGTACTTCGGCATCTACACGTTCGGGATGTTCATGTCGCTGACCGGGCTGACGGTGTCGTACTACGCCTGGTTCATGCCGCACGTCGAGGTCGCGGAACGGAGGGACCACGAATGACAGACGACACTCCCCGACGGTCCGACGAACCGAGCGACGAACCGGGACGCGACGCGAGCGGAACCGACGGGATTGCGACCGGTGACGGGGACGCAACCGGAACCGACGGAATCGCTGCCGGTAACGGGGACGCGACGACCCCGTCCCGCGAGGCGCTGCTCGAACGATCGTATCCGCAGAACGGCGACGGAGATACCGTCGACGCCGGCGACGTCGAGTGCGACGCCTGTCCGCACGGCGACGGCCCGGCGGTCTCCCCGAGCATCTACCAGCCGTTCTGGCGGGACGCCAGGGCGCGACTGAAGCGTCGGGACTACGCGAAGGTGCTCGCGACCGTCGGCGGCCTCACCGCCCTCGGTAGCCTCGTCGCACCCGTCTCCGGGTTGACGCAGGTGTTCGACCGCAAGTACAAGGGGCCCGTGTACTCCGACGGCGTGGCACTCGTCGACGCGGACGGGCAGCCGATCTCTGAAGGACGGCTGTCGCCCGGCGAACAGCTCACCGTCTTCCCGGAGCCGCGGCCGGGTATCGAGGACGCGCCGACGCTCCTCGTCCGGTTCGAGGAGGACGCGTACGGCGGCGAAATCAAGAGCGAGTTCACCGTCGGCGGCTACGCCGCGTTCTCGAAGGTCTGCACGCACGCGGGATGCATGGTCGCGGACCGCGACGGCGACGTCCTCGTCTGCCCGTGTCACTCCGGCCGCTTCGACCCGACCTCGGGCGCGTCCGTCGTCGGCGGCCCCCCGCCGCGGCGACTCCCACAACTGCCGATCACGCTGACCGGCGACGGGACGCTCGTCGCCACCGGCGACTTCGACGGGCCAATCGGCCCGGGAGGTGAGTGACCGATGGGCCGCCTCCGCGCCGCCTACGACTGGGTGGACTCCCGCCTCGACCTCGACGACGCGAGCGACCTCATGGGGAAGGCGTTCCCCGCCGAGGACTCGTTCCTCCTCGGCGAGGTCGCGCTGTTCTGCTTCCTCGTGCTCGTCTCCTCGGGGATCTTCCTCGGGTTCTTCTTCGAGCCGAGCACGACCGCGGTCGAGTACGAGGGCAGCGTCGCACAGTACCAGGGCGAGCAACTCCCCGCAGCGTTCAGCAGCGTCCTCGGCATCACGTACGACGTGCCGTTCGGGATGCTCATCCGACGCGTCCATCACTGGGCCGCGCACCTGTTCGTCGCGTCGATGGCGCTGCACATGCTCCGCGTGTTCTTCACGGGCGCGTACCGGAACCCGCGCGAGCCGAACTGGCTCGTCGGCACCGGGCTCGCCGGACTCTCGATGTTCGCCGCGTACACCGGGTACGCGCTGCCGTACGACGAGTTCGCGAGCACCGCGGTCGGCATCGGGTACAACGTCGCGAAGTCCATCCCGCTCCTCGGTGACCCGCTCGCGAGCATCGTCTTCGGCGGGCAGTTCCCGACGAGTTCGACGATTCCGCGGCTGTTCTTCCTGCACGTCCTCGTCATCCCGGTCGCTATCGCGGGCCTCATCGGCGTCCACATGTTCATCCTCCTCCGGCAGAAGCACACGGAGGCCGAACGCGACGAGGACGTCGCCGGTCCCGCACCGTCGAGTGACGCGACCGTTCGAACCGCTGACGGCGGAACCGCGTCTGCCGACAGCGGTCCCGTTCCCGCCGGAGACGGCGACGCGGAGGCGACCGACGGCGGCGTCGCGGCCGTCGACCGCGAGGACGACACCGTCGTCGTCGGCCTGCCCGCGTTCCCGAACCAGGCCGCGGTCAGCGCCGTCGTCTTCTTCCTCACGATGGCGACGCTCTCGCTGCTCGCCGGCTTCCTCCCCGTGCACAACGTCGCCGAGTACGGGCCGAACGACCCGGCGTCGACGCCGTCGCTCATCATGCCCGACTGGTTCCTCATGTGGGGGTACGGGTTCCTGAAGCTCGTCCCGTCGTGGATGAGCGTCGACGTCCTCGGCATCCACGTCAGCTCCGAGTTCGTCGGCGGGCTGATGCTCCCCGGGCTCGTGTTCGGCGCGGTCGCGCTCTGGCCGTTCATCGACCGGAGCGAGGACCCGGTGCACTTCACGGCGAACCCACTGGAGCGACCGTTCCCGACCGCCGTCGGCATCGCCGGCGTGACGTTCGTCATGGTCGCGTCCATCGCCGGGATGGACGTCATCGTCGCCGAGATACTGCACACGTCGACCGCCGCACTCAAGCCGTACCTCATCGCGGCGCTCGTCCTCGTCCCCGCGGTCGCCGGCACAATCACGTACGGCGTCCTCGGCGGGTTCGGCGACGACGAACCGGGCGACGAACCGGGACCGCAACCCGCGCAGGACGTCGAGCCGGAATCCGAGCAGGAAGGCGAATCGGAATCGGCACCGGGCGACGAACCGGACGCGGCCGAGACCGTCGACGGCGACGTCGACGGGGAGGAGACCGATGACTGACGTCCGTGGCGGCGTGCTCGCGCTGTCGCCGCGGCGCTACCGCTGGGTGGACCGCATCACGAAGCTAGCCGGCGTCGCACTCGTCGCGGCCGGCCTCGAAGCCGGCGGGGACACCCTCGCCGGCATCGCGCTCGCGGCGCTCGGCGTCGCACTCGGACTCGCGACGGTATTCATAGCAAACGATGACTGACTCTACAGACGCAACCGACGCATCGACTCGCGACGAGAACCGGCTGGTCCGCCGCGACTTCCTGAAGGGAGTCGGCGCGGCGACCGCGGTCGGCGCGAGCGGCCTGAGCCTCGCGGACGACCTCGCCGAGATGACGGGGCTCCAGGTCGTCGACGACCCCATCGGCTCGTACCCGTACCGGGACTGGGAGGACCTCTACCGCGAGGAGTGGGACTGGGACGACAAAGCCCGGTCGACGCACTCCGTGAACTGCACGGGCAGCTGCTCGTGGCAGGTGTACACGCGAAACGGCCAGGTGTGGCGCGAGGAGCAGGCCGGGGACTACCCGCGGTTCGACGAGAGCCTCCCCGACCCGAACCCGCGCGGCTGCCAGAAGGGCGCGTGCTTCTCGGATTACGTGAACGCCGACCAGCGCGTCACGCACCCGCTCAGGCGTACCGGCGAACGCGGCGAGGGGAAATGGAAGCGCGTGTCGTGGGACGAGGCGCTCACCGAGATCGCCGAGGAGGTCGTCGACACCGTCCAGGACGAGGCGTACGACGCCATCAGTGGGTTCACGCCCATCCCGGCGATGAGTCCCGTCTCGTTCGCTTCGGGGAGTCGGCTCGTGAACCTCCTCGGTGGCGTCAGTCACTCGTTCTACGACTGGTACTCGGACCTGCCGCCGGGCCAACCGATTACGTGGGGCACCCAGACGGACAACGCGGAGAGTTCGGACTGGTACAACGCCGACTACATCATCGCGTGGGGATCGAACGTCAACGTCACGCGCATCCCGGACGCGAAGTACTTCCTCGAAGCCGGCTACGACGGCACGAAGCGCGTCGGTATCTTCACGGACTACAGTCAGACCGCGATCCACTGCGACGAGTGGATCGGGCCCGAACCCGGCACCGACACCGCGCTCGCGCTCGGGATGGCCCGCACCATCGTCGACGAGGACCTGTACGACGAAGCCCACCTCAAGGAGCAGACCGACATGCCGCTGCTCGTCCGCGAGGACACCGGGAAGTTCCTTCGCGCGAGCGAGGTCGACGGCCTCGACGTCGACGCCGACCGCCCGGAGAAGGTGTTCGTCATGCAGGACTCGGCGGGGAACCTCCGAACCGCGCCCGGGTCGCTCGGCGAGCGCGACGGCCAGCACGACCACTCGGTCAGCATCGAACTCGACTTCGACCCCGAACTCGCCGTCGAACGCGACGTCGACACCGTCGCGGACGGCGCCGTCGAGACGCGCTCGGTGTGGCTGAACCTCCGCGACGAACTCGCCGAGTACGACCCCGAGACCGTCAACGACATCACGGGCGTCGGCGAGGGGACCCACCAGGAGGTCGCTCGCGAGTTCGCCGCGGTCGACCGCGCGAAGATCATCCACGGGAAGGGCGTCAACGACTGGTACCACAACGACCTCGGGAACCGCGCCATCCAGCTCCTCGTGACGCTCACGGGCAACCTCGGCCGGCAGGGAACCGGCCTCGACCACTACGTCGGCCAGGAGAAGATCTGGACGTTCAAGGGCTGGAAGAACCTCTCGTTCCCGACCGGGAGCGTCCGCGGCGTCCCGACGACGCTCTGGACGTACTACCACGCCGGTATCCTGGAGAACACCGACCCGGACACCGCCGCGAAGATCCGGGAGTCCATCGACAAGGGCTGGATGCCGCTGTACCCCAGCGAGCGCGATGACGGGTCGCGGCCCGACCCGTCGATCTTGTTCTGCTGGCGCGGGAACTACTTCAATCAGGCGAAGGGCAACGTCGCGGTCGAGGAGGAGCTCTGGCCGAAGCTCGACCTCGTCGTGGACGTCAACTTCCGGATGGACTCCACCGCGCTCAACAGCGACATCGTCCTGCCGGCTGCGAGCCACTACGAGAAGCACGACCTGTCGGAGACGGACATGCACTCGTACGTCCATCCGTTCACGCCCGCGGTCGAACCGCTCGGGGAGTCCAAGACCGACTGGCAGATCTTCCGCGAGCTCGCCGCGAAGATACAGGAGGTCGCCCGGGAGCGCGACGTCGACGCGGTCGACGACCGGAAGTTCGACCGCGAGATCGACCTGCAGTCCGTGCACGACGACTACGTCCGCGACTGGCTCGACGACGAGGACGGTACGCTCGCGGATGACAAGGCCGCGGCGGAGTTCATCCTCGAACACAGCGAGGAGACGAACCCCGAGGGGAGCGACGAGCAGATCACGTTCGACGACATCGACGAACAACCCCAGCGGCTCCTGGAAGCGGGCGACCACTGGACGTCGGACATCGAGGAGGGCGAGGCGTACACGCCGTGGAAGGACTACGTGCAGGACAAGAACCCGTGGCCGACGTTCACGGGCCGCCAGCAGTACTACATCGACCACGACTGGTTCCTCGAACTCGACGAGCAACTGCCGACGCACAAGGACGCGCCGGTCCTCCAGGAGAAGGCGGACTACCCGCTCGGGTACAACACGCCGCACAGTCGGTGGTCGATCCACTCGACGTGGCGGGACAACTCGAAGATGCTCCGCCTCCAGCGCGGCGAACCGACGGTGTACCTGAACCCGCAGGACGCCGAGGAACGCGGCATTGAGGACGGCGACACGGTTCGCGTCTACAACGACCTCGACAGCGTCGAGGTGATGGCGAAGATCTACCCGAGCGGCGAGCCGGGGACGGCCCGGCACTTCTTCAGCTGGGAGCGCTTCCAGTACCCGGACCGGAACAACTTCAACTCGCTCGTCCCGATGTACATGAAGCCGACGCAGCTCGTCCAGTACCCCGAGGACACCGGCGAGCACCTGCACTTCTTCCCGAACTACTGGGGGCCGACGGGCGTGAACAGCGACGTCCGCGTCGAGGTCGAGAAGGTCGAGAGCGGGTCGGCGACGCGGAGCGCGGCGGAGGTCGTGGAGCGCGACCCGTCGACGCTCGGTGACGGCGTCCTCGACGACGAGTCGAGCGGGAGCGGGCCGCTCGATTCCGTGCGCGACCTCCTCGGAGGTGACGGCCGATGAGTCAGACCGACGATTCAACGGTCGACCTCGCCGAGGGCGTCGACCACCAGGTCGCGATGGTGATGGACCTGAACAAGTGCATCGGCTGCCAGACGTGCACGATCGCGTGCAAGACGAACTGGACTGAGTCCGGTGGCCGCGAGTACATGTACTGGAACAACGTCGAGACCAAGCCCGGTTCGGGCTACCCGCGCGACTGGGAAGATATGGGTGGGGGCTGGGACGACGAGGGCAAAGAGCGCACGCCCGGCGACCTCCCCGAGAAGGAGGAGTACGGTCGGGCGTGGGACTTCAACCACGAGTCCATCATGTACGAGGGCAGCGACGAACCGCTCCGACCGATGGACAACGCCGACTGGGGGCCGAACTGGGACGAGGACGAGGGCGCCGGCGAGTACCCGAACTCGTACTACTTCTACCTCCCGCGCATCTGCAACCACTGCACGCACCCGAGCTGCGTCGAGGCGTGTCCGCGCAGTGCGATATACAAGCGCGAGGAGGACGGCATCGTGCTCGTCGACCAGGACCGCTGTCGCGGCTACCGGTACTGCGTCGAAGGCTGTCCGTACAAGAAGGTGTTCTACAACGCGCAGACGAAGACCAGCGAGAAGTGCATCTTCTGCTACCCGCGCATCGAGGGCGAGGGCCCCGACGGCGAGGTGAAGCCGCCGAGCTGCGCGGAGGACTGCCCGCCCCAGCTCCGGCACGTCGGCTTCCTCGACGACGAGGACGGCCCCATCCACAAGCTCGTGAACGAGTACGAGGTCGCGGTCCGCCTGCACCCCGAGTACCGCACCGAACCGAACGTGTACTACATCCCGCCGTTCGCGCCACCGCAGACCTCCGAGAGCGGGGAGACGCTCGACGCGGAACGCATCCCCCGCGACTACCTCCAGGAGCTGTTCGGGTCGAAGGTCAACCAGGCGCTGAACACGATCGAGCGGGAGCGCGACCGCGTCCGACGGGGCGAGGAGTCCGAACTCATGGAGATCCTCCAGACGGTGAACAACGACGACCAGTACCGCCTCGAGGTGTTCGACGATGACGACTGACGGCGACCGCTCGCCGAAGACCGCAAGGGGCGGGCGCTCGCGGGAGCTCGTGGTCGCCGGCGCGCTCGCGCTCGTGCTCGTCGCGTCCGCCGCGCTCGCGGCGCCGCTCGTCGACGCCCGTCCGGCGTACGAGATTCCCGTGGACTACCAGTCCAGCGCGAGCGACCTCGACGCCGCGGACGGCGACGCGTGGAACGAGGTGCCGGCGGCGGGCGTGCCCCTGAGTAGCGCCGGCGCCGGCGTCCCGAACGCCGACGACACGACGGTCGAGGACGCTCGCGTCGAGGTCGCGCGGACGAACGACCGCCTCTACGTCCGCCTGTCGTGGGCCGACGCCACCAGGGACGCGAACGACACCGGCATCCGCGAGTTCGGTGACGCGGTCGCGTTCCAGGTGCCGGCGAACGAGAGCGCGCGCCCGCCGATCGCGATGGGGTCGACGAGCAACATGGTGAACGTCTGGTACTGGAGCGCCGCCGGAAGCACCGAGGAGCTGCTCGCCGGCGGCCCCGGGTCGACGACGGCGTTCGAGGCGTCCGCACTCGCGTCGGACGCGACGCACGCGGACGGTCGCTGGACCGTCGTCCTCTCGCGGCCGCTCCAGACCGACCGCGCGAACGCGACGGCGATATCGACCGAGACGGACGTCGACGTCGCGCTCGCGGTGTGGAACGGTTCGAACATGGAACGGTCCGGACAGAAGGCGACGAGCGAGTGGTACTACCTCGCGCTCGGCCCGGACTCGGGCGGGCCGCCCTACGAGGCGATACTGTGGACGGTCGCGGGGCTCGCGATCGTGTTCACGACGCTCGTCACCGTGGAGGGCGTCCGCCGGACGCGAGGTGACTGACCGTGGCGACAAGTAACGACGCCAGCGCCGACGAGGCGCTCGTCGACGAGGTCGATACCGAGACGGGCGCTCGCGGCGCGGTGTACGCGCTCGCTGCGAGAGCGTTCGCGGAACCGGACGACGACCTGTACGCGGCGCTCGCGGACGGGTCGCTCGACGAGGAGTTCGCCGCGCTCGTCGACCGGACGGGACTGGACGTCGCCCCGCCGGACCTCTCGGTCGACGACGACCACGACACGCTCGCCGCGCGCTACAACGACCTGTTCGTCGTCGGGTACTCCGAGGTGATCGACGGGACCGACGGCACGATAGACAGCCAGGGGCCGCCGGTGTCGCTGTACGAGTCCGCGTACCGCTCGGCGGTGTCCTGGAACGACGTGAACCTCGACCTCGCTCGCGCCTACGAGTTCTTCGGGCTCGAGATCGACCAGGAGGACCGACGCCACCACGACCACGTCCGCCTGGAGTTGGAGTTCGCGGGCTACCTCTGTCGGGTCGTCGCCGCCGTGGACGACGATGTCGAACGCGCGCGCTTGGACTTCCACGACCGCCACCTCACCGTGTTGCTGTCGGGGCTCGGCGACGCGCTCGACGAGGAACCGGGGACGAGCGTGTACGGCCGGCTCGCGGGCTTCCTCGACGCGTTCGCGGACGCGGACGTCGACGACCTCGCGGCGCGACTCCAGGTCGGTGCCGGGAGCCGTCACGCGGACGGTGAGAGCGGATGAACTCCGAGACGCGGTCCGTCGACGTGGACGGACGCACGGGCGATGCGGCGGCGCGAACCGGCGACGCGACCGTGCAGTCCGAACGAGAAGCCGGCCGGTCCGACGACGCGTCGACGCGGACGGACGGGACGGGAGCGGGTCGCGTTCGGCGGCGCGTACTCGCGAGCGGCGCGGTCGCCGCGCTCGCGGTCGCGGTGGCGACGACGCTCCGCATCCTCCACAACGTCCCGTTCGACCCGCTCCCGGTCTCGGCGGGCGTCCTCGGAGCCGTGGAGGTGACGGCGGCTGTCGCGGTGGCGCTCGGGGTCGCCGCGGTCGCGTTCGGGAACGACCGTGCGGTCGTCCGCGTCGGCCTGCTGTTCGCGGCGGTGTTCGGCGCGCTCGCGACCGTCGCACCGCCCGCGCGGGTGCCGGCCGCGGTCGCCGTGACCGCGGGCGGCGGTCTCGCGCTCGCCGCCGCCCTCGGTCGCCCCGACTCCTATCGGGGGCTACGTCGGCGCGCTGTCGCCGCGGGCTTCGTCGCGGCGGTCGCGCTCTCGCTCGCGAGCACCGTCGGCGTCGCCCCGCGCGGCGTCCGGGAACTCGGCGTCGTCGCGTACCTCCTCGCGCTCGCCGCGCTCTCGACGCGCGTTCGCGGCGACCCGCTCGCGCTCGTGGCCGGCGGCGTCGCGTTCGCAGCGGTCGTCGCCGGGAGCGCGAGCGCTCCCTACGTCGCCGGGAGCGCGCTCCTCGTCGGGTTCGCCGTCGTCGGCGGCCCGCACCTCCTCGTCGCGGCCGCCGTCGGCGGTGCCGTCGCGGCCGCCATAGCGGCCGTCCGTCGCGGCGAGTTCGCGGTCGCCGTCGGCGCCGTCGTCCTCGTCGCTGCGGGCGCACCCGCGACGCCGACCGCGGCGATGGCGGTCGTGCTAGGCGCGACGCTCGCGACCGTCGACCTCGGCTCGCTGCTCGCTGGGGCCGACGACGGTCCCGCCATGGAGGTGGGCGCATGACCCGCGACCCCGAGGAGGCGACCGACGGCCCGACCGACCCGCGCGTCCACCCCGAGGAGAGCCCGGGCTTCGGCGAGGAGCCCGAGGGACTCGAGGACATCGAGGTGGACCGGGACGTCACCATCGGCGAGGCGACGCCCCGCGAGCTACAGGCGACGGACGTCGCACCGGTCGCGAGCGACGCGGCCGAATCGAAGGTCGCGGACCTCCGCGACGGCGACGCAGTCGAACGCCGTCGCGCGGCGCTCGCGCTCGGCGAGGAACGTCGCGCCGAAGGAATCGTGGACGCCCTCGTCGAGTTCGGACTTGCGGACGACGACGACGACGTCCGCCAGTTCACCGTCGAGTCGCTCGGGGCGCTCGGCGGGGAGCGCGCCGCGGCCGCGGCCGTCGCGACGCTCGACGACCCCGACCCCTGGGTGCGTGCCGAGGCCGTCGTCGCGCTCGACCGCATCGACCGCGTCGCACACGAACCCGCCATCGAGCGCGCGCTCGACGACGAGCATCACGCCGTCGTCCGGAACGCGATGGTCTCGCTGTTCAAACTCCGGGGGGAAGCGCTCCGTCCGGTGCTCGTCGAGCAGTCGCGTGCGGACAGCGAGCGCCTGCGCGAGTGGGCGACCCACCTGCTCGCGGGCGTCGACGACGAACGCGCGACCGAGCGCCTCGAGGCCGTCGCGAACGACGACACCGAACCTCAGGTCGTCCGCAGTACCGCCGTCCGGGCGCTCGACGCCGACCCCGGGAAGTTCCGCAGACAGTTCACGGGCGGTACCGAGAACCAAAGCACGGACCTGCCCGGCGAGAGTACGCTGAACAGACGACCGGACCTCTAGCATGACACAGGACACATCGGACCCCCCAGACGTCGACGACCGGGCCGCAGACGACCGCAGCCGTGGACCCGCCGAGAGCGAGGCCGGTGGAACGACGGACGCGGTGGAGGCGGCGCTCCGTCGCGTCCGCGACCCGGACGCCGACGCCTCCGTGTTCGAGGCCGGCCTCGTCGAGACCCTCCGCGTCGCGGACGGTCGCGTGACCATCGAGGCGGACCTCCGCGAGTTCCCGCGCGAGGCCGCCGAGCACGTGACGCAGGCGATGGTGCGCGCCGCGTCGGACGTCGACGGCATCGAGGGGGCTCGCGTCGAGCAGGTCGACCCGAGCCCGGACCTCGACGACCGCGCCGCCGGCATCGAGACCGCCGACCGCGTCATCGCGGTCGCGAGCTCGAAGGGCGGCGTCGGCAAGACCACGGTCGCGACGTCGCTCGCGTGCGCGCTGGCCGCCCGCGGCGAGTCCGTCGGACTGTTCGACGCGGACCTCTACGGGCCGAACGTCCCCGAGTTCCTCTCGGTCTCCGGTCCCGTCTACTCCGACGACGACGGTAACCCGGTCCCCGCCGAGACCGACGGCCTGGAGGTGATGAGCGTCGGGCTCCTCGCCGAAGGCGGGCCGCTCGCGTGGCGCGGTGCGATGGCGCACGACGCCATCTCCGACCTCTTCGAGGAGACCGCGTGGAGCGACCCGGACACGGTCGTCATCGACCTCCCACCGGGGACCGGCGACATCGTGCTGACGACCCTGCAGGACGTCCCCATCGACGGCGTCGTCCTCGTCACGACGCCGTTCCACGCCGCCGTCTCCGACACCGGGCGGGCGCTCTCCCTGTTCGAGGAGAACCAGGTGCCGGTGCTCGGCGTCGTCTCGAACATGGGCGAGTTCGTCTGCGACGACTGCGGGACCGTCCACGACCTCTTCGGGGGCGACGACCCGGTCGCGGCGCTGGACGCGCCGACGCTCGCGGAACTCCCCTTCGAACCCGAGATGCAGCGCCAGCCCGAACCGGACGGCGACGTGCTCCCCGACCACGTCACGCGGCTCGCGGCGACCGTCGACGAGCGCTACGACGAGGTCTGGACCGTCGACGTCCCCGACGGCGCGCTCGACATCCGCGGACTCGACCCCGAGGACCGGAAGCGGGAGGTCCGCGAGCACGTCGCGAGCCTTGAGGCGGGCGAGGAGTTCTTCCTCGTCAGCGACCACGACCCGACGCCGGTCCGGTCGTTCCTCGCCGAGGTCGTCGACGCGGATTCCCTCGACGGATTCCAGGTGAAGCGCCAGAACCCGGAGACGTGGTTCGCGCGGGCGACGATGCCATGACCGGCCGCGACGGTTTCAAGGACCGGACGCGCCTCGCGGCGGCCCTGGAGACGCTCCAGGACCGCGTCCGGCCCGTCGAGCGCACCGAGTCCGTTCCCGTCCGGGCGGCCGACGGCCGCGTGCTCGCGGCGGCGGTGTCGCCGGCACGTCCAGTTCCGCACTACGACCGCGCCGCGATGGACGGGTTCGCCGTCGTCGCCGAATCAACGTTCGGCGCCACGGCGGCCTCGCCAGCGACCTTCGACCTCGCAGCGCCGAGCGAGGACTCGGCGAGTGGCGTCGACGATTCGGCGAGCGACGACGACCCCGCGACAGACGCCCCGCGAGTGGACGGACGGACCGCGGTCCCCGTCCACACCGGGAGCGAACTCCCGGCGGGCGCGGACGCGGTCGTGATGGTCGAGGACACCACGACCCGCGGCGAGCGCGTCGAGGTCCACGCGAGCGTGACCCGCGGCGAGAACGTCTCACCGGCCGGCGAGGACGTCCCCGGTGACGCCGCCCTGTTCGACGCCGGCCGCCGGCTCTCGCCGAGCGACCTCGCGCTCTGCCGGTCGGTCGGCGCGGCGGCCGTCGAGGTGTACGACCGACCCACGGTCGACGTGATCCCGACCGGCGAGGAGCTCGTGCCCGCGGACCCCGACCCCGGCGAGGTGGTGGAGACGAACGCGCTCACCGTCTCGCGGTACGTCGACCGGTGGGGCGGCGTCCCGCGTCGCCGCGACGTCGTCACCGACGACCGCTCGGCGCTCCGGGCCGCCATCGAGCGCGGCCTGGACGCCGACGTCGTGGTGACGACCGGCGGGTCCTCCGTCGGCGAACGAGACCTCGTCGCGGACGTCGTCGCCGACCGCGGGCACCTCGACCATCACGGCCTCGCCATCAAACCCGGGCACCCGGTCGGGCTCGGCGTCGTCGAGGACACGCCCGTCCTCCTCCTCCCCGGCTATCCGGTCTCCTGCGTCGTCACCGCCGTCCAGCTCCTCCAGCCGGCGGTCAGACGAGCGGCCCGGCTCCCGTCGACGCCGCCGCGGACCACCACCGCGACGCTCTCGCGCAAGCTCCCGAGCGACGCCGGCGTCCGCACGTTCGCCCGCGTCCGACTCGAACCGACCGACGAGGGCGAAGACGCGGCCGGTAGCGACGACGTCGAAGCGACGGCCGGCGGCGACGACGCCAGCCTGACTCGCTGCGCAGTTCCGCTCCGTACCGGCGGGGCGGGCGTCCTCTCGAGCGTCACGGAGGCGGACGGCTGGGTCGTCGTCCCCGAGTCCGTGGAGGGACTCGACAGCGGCGCGGTCGTCACCGTCGAGCACTGGGAGTAGCGAGACGCCTCTCGCGAACATGTTCGAGTGAATTACAGTGCGTTGGGAACGCACTCGACGGTATACGTCCCCGACACCCGAACGAGTTCGCATGGAGAGTCCCGAGTCCACCGCGGATGCCCGGCACGTCGGTGGTATCCGCACGGAACTCGTCGTCGGGTCGCCCGGGAACTGTCCGGTCGCCGCCGCCTCCGCGACACAGGACCGTCCCGTCTGCGCCGTCACCCGGACGCCCGGGCGCGACGACGTCGTCGTCGGCGAGTTCGAACTGGGTCCCGGCGACGACCGCGACGCGTCGCTCGACGTCCCCTGCTGCGAGCGCGTGTACGGCACCGCGCAACGCGACGTCTACCGGTTCGACGACAGCGCCTGCGAGCGCTGCCCGGTCGAGACCGTCGAATCACTCGGCGTCCCGCTCGCGTCCGTCGACGCGCGGAACGGCCGACTCCACCTCTCCTTCCACGCCGAGGAGACCGGCACCGTCCGCGACGTCGTCGACGCCCTCCGCGAGCACCACGACGACGTCGCCGTCAAACAGATGCGTCACTCGGGCGGCGACCACGCCGAACGCCCCGTGCTCGTCGACCGGAACAAGCTCACCGCCCGCCAACTCGAGGTGCTCGAGACGGCCTGGGAGCTCGGGTACTTCGAGGAACCCCGCGGCGCGTCCGGCACCGACGTCGCCGACGCGCTCGACATCTCCGGGTCGACGTTCGCGGAACACCTCGCGGCCGCCCAGCGCAAGCTACTCGGCGACGTCCTCGAACGCGAACACGGCTGACGCGCGGCCCGTCGCCGTCTCACGCCGAACGGGACGCAGACACCGCACTGGCGGACCGCCGGACCGCCGAACTGCCGAACAGCCGTGGTGCCGACGCGGCCCGCGGCGACGAGTCACGAAGCTTATGCGTCCGCACGGGGCTAGCCCGATTCGATGTCGCCCTCCAGACGCGCCCTCCTCTCCGCAGCGACCGCAGCGACCACGTCCGTCGTGCTCGCGGGCTGTAGCGGCACCGGAACGTCCGGGTCCAGCACCCGATCGTCGACCGAATCCGTCTCCCGCGCGCTCGACGACCCGCCGCCGTACGCGTACCTCCGGGCCGACGCCGACCTCGCTGCAGTCTGGCGCCCTCGCGGCGACCAGTCCAAACGGGAGGCCCGGAAGTATCCCGGTCCGCAGATTCTCGACTCGCAGTCCCGCGCGGACGAACTCGAATACGCGGACGTCGACGGTGCGGACGCCGTCCGCGCGTTCGTCGCCGACACCGACTTCGACGCCGAGACCGTATACGTCGACCAGCGGACCGTTCCCGCGTGTTATCGCCTGGAACTCTGCGGGGCGTCGTGGACGAGCACGGACGTCGACCTGGAGTACTCTCGTCTCGGGCTCGCGTACGACGTCCCCTGCGAGGCCGACGCGGAGGTTGTCGAGGCGCGGTTCCTCCGGCTCCCGGACGCGCTCGACCACGAGACCGTGAGCAGCATGGGGTCGAGGACCGGGTCCGGCGGCTGTCCCGGCGAGCACGCACCCGTCGCGGGCAGCGAGATACCCGGGCACGACGACGCCGGGACGGCCACGGAGGGGAACTCGTCGTGACCGACGACGCGCACTCGTCCGCCGCCGACGCGCACCCGGCCGCCGAAGTCGCCCACACGCCCGGCACCGACCGACGGTCGACCGGCGCACCCGACGGCGAACGCGGCGGGTCCCGTCGCGCGTTCCTGTCGGCGCTCGGCGCGACGACCGCCACCGGCGGCCTCGCGGCGCTCGCCGGCTGTTCGATGGTCCCGAACGACGACTCCGAGGACGTCTCGTTCCACGCCTCCGAGCTCCCGGACGTCGACGACGACCCGGTCGTCGCGCTCGGAGCGACGTACCCGATGCCGGTCCCGCGGTCGCACCGACGGGACGCCCAGACCAGGGCGAACGACGCGCTCGAGGACGTCCCGACGCCGCTGGGTGCACGCCGCGTCCCGAACGGACACGTCCGACAGCACCTCGCTGACGCCGTCACCGAGGCCCGCGACCACCTCGACGCCGCGCTCCGAGCGCCGACGCCGCGCGAGACGCTCCAGTCGCTCCGCCGGGCGCGGTCGCGGGCCCGGTACGCGAGCGCGGGCTGGGACGCCATCGAGGACGGCCACACCGTGGCGGCGTTGGAGGACGAGGCGACGGACGTCACCGAGCGCGCCGCCGACGCCCGCGACGCGATGACGTACGTCGGGACCGACCGCGCGCCCGCGGTCGTCGTGCACGCCAGCCGCGAGCGCCTGCTCGACGCCGCCGAGTCCGTGTCCGACGACGCCTCCCACGAGGACGTTCGCGTGCTTCGCGTCGCTGAGTACGCCGAACACGTCGAGCGCGCCACCGCCTCGCTCGCCGACGCGACGACCATCGCGGCGCGCTTCCGCGACCGCCAACCCGACGACGCCGAACCGCTGCAGTCGCCCATCGAGACCGCCCGCGACAGCCTCCGCGAGGACCTCCAGTCGGCGCTCGACGACCTGCCCGGGGAAGCCGACGCCGACAGCGTCGGCGACGCCGACATCGAGAACACACTGACCCAGCGCGTCCTCTACGAGCTCTACTACGACGCTTCGGACGAGGGCCCCGCGACGTCACCGTACGGGCCGGCGTCCGCAGTGCTCTCCGGCGTCCGACAGCTCGCGGCGATCCGCGCGTACCGGACCGTCCGGGACCGCGTGGCGTCCGGCCGACGGTACGAGATAACCGGCGCGGACACCGTCCGTGAGGCGTACACGGCGACGCACGAGGCGCTCGCCGCCGCGCCCCGGCGGAGCGACGCGCCGGGGCTCGCGCGCGCCGCCCTCCAGTACACCGCCAGCGTCGTCCGGTTCGCCGACGAGCGTCTCGCCGAACGCTCCGGCGAACTCCACGCGCACGACGTCAACGACTCCTGCGAGCGGTACGTCGTCCACGGCGCCATCGCGGAGGCGACTCCGGAAGCCGTCGACACGGCGCTCGCGGCGCTCGACGCGAACTAGTCCGAGTTCAGGACGGTCCTCCGAGCGGGGTCGCGCGCGTCGCCGTCGCCTTGAACGTCGCGACGACGTCCCGTCCCGGCTCCAGCGCGAGCCGGTCCACCGAGGCGAGCGTCACGAGCACCGGGAGCGTCCGCTCGGCCGTCGCTCCGTCGTCGCCGTTGCCCGCGCTCGGCACTGCTATCTCGACGAGCGCGACGGACTCGCGGCGGTCGACGCTCGCGACGGTTCCCGCGAACCGATTCCGCGCGCTGGAGGCGTTCGCCCGCGTGACGTCGGCGGGGTCGTGGAGCGTGACCGCGTCCGCCCGGACCGACACCTGGACGTCGTCGGCGGCCTCGAACAGGAGCGCGCGGACCTCGCCCACGTCGGTCGCGACCGTCGCGATCTCGCCGTCGCGGTCGCGGACGCGCCCGTTGAGGACCGCGACGTCCGTCCCGGCGGTGTCGGCGAACGCGGCGCGGACGCGAGCGTATCGCGCAAGGAGCGCGCGGCCGTCGTCGGTGAGTCGGCTCCCGCCACCGCCCTCACCGCCGCGCTCGCGCTCGACGAGCGCGCCGAGCTTGTCCTCCAGCGCCCCGACCCGCTTGTGCGCTCGCGAGTACGACCGGCCGAGCGCGTCCGCGGCCGCCGACAGCGACCCCTCGCGGTCGACCGCCGACAGCAACGCCACGTCGCGTTCGTCGACGCTCACGTCCCCCACGCGCAGGTGCGCTTCGAAGCCGGCGTCCATGCCGAACGCTTGCGGCGAAACCGTTATGCCTTTTTCGACATAACGCTCGGTATGGTCCGGTCACGTCGATCGTTCCTCGCCGCTGCGGGCGCGAGCGCAGCGACCGCGGCCAGCGTCGCGCTCGCCGGCTGCAGCACCTTCGGCGCCGGGAGCGACCCGGTGCGCGTGCTCGCCGCCGGGAGCCTCCAGCGCGCGCTCGACGACGGCCTCCGCGACGCCGTGGACGCGCCCATCGCGGTCGAAGCCCGCGGGTCCGCGGCCGCGGCGCGCCTCGTCGCCGACGGGACGCGCCACCCGGACGTCCTCGCGCTCGCCGACGTCGCGCTCTTCGACCGGGTCCTCGACGACCCCTGGTACGCGTCGTTCGCGACGAACGCGCTCGCCGTCGCCACCGCCGACACCCCCGGCGGGCGCGCCGTCGCCGCGGCCGCCGCGAGCGACGACGGACACTGGTACGACCCCGTCGTCGCTGGCGACGCCGCGCTCGGCCGCACCGACCCCGACCTCGACCCGCTCGGCTACCGCACCGTCTTCCTCCTCGAACTGCTCGCCGCCCGCCACGACCGCCCCGGACTCCCCAACGCCGTCCTCGCGCGCGACCAGATATACCCCGAGACCGCGCTCCTCTCGGGGTTCGAGACCGGCGCTATAGACGCCGCCGTCGTCTACGAGAGCATGGCGACCGACCACGGCTACGACGCCGTCGACCTCCCCGTCGACGTCGACCTCTCCGACCCCGAGCACGCGGACGCGTACGCCGACGCGTCCTACGAACTCCCCGACGGCGGCGTCGTCCGCGGGAGCGCCGTCGAGTACGGCGCGACGCTCCGGTCGCCCGACGACGACACCGCCCGCGACGTCTTCGAGGCGCTCGTCGGCGGCGACTACCTCGCAGGGCACGGCTTCGAGACCCCGGGCGCGTTCCCGCGGTTCACGCGGGACGCGCCCGACGCGCTCACCGACCGATGACAGCCGACGAGCCCGCAGTCGCCCGAGCGACGCGCGGCCGCACCGTGGACTGGCCGGTCGTCGCCGCCGCCCTCGGCGTCGCGCTCCTCGCACTCTACGCGCTCCCCGTGCTCGCGCTCGCCGTCGCCACGCCACCCGGCGAGCTCCTCGCGCGACTGAGCGAACCGGCGACGCTCCGCGCCGTCGGGAACTCGCTGCTCACCGCGACCGCCGCCACCGCCGTCGCGACCGCGTTCGGCGTCCCGCTCGCGTACTGGCTCTCCCGGACCGGCGGGCGACTCGCCACCGCCGTCACCGGCGTCGTCGTCCTCCCGCTCGTCCTCCCGCCCGTCGTCGCCGGCATCCTCCTCGTCGCCGTCTTCGGCCCGAACGGCCTCGCCCCGACCGCGTCCACGTTCGGCGTCGAGTTCACGCGCTCGTACCTCGGCATCGTCGCCGCGCAGACGTTCGTCGCCTCGCCGTTCGTCGTCGTCACCGCCACCGCCGCGTTCGACCGCGTCGACCCCTCGCTCGCCGACGCCGCCCGCACCCTCGGCCACGGCGAACTCGCGACGTTCCGCCGCGTCGTCCTCCCGCTCGCCTGGCCGGGCGTCCTCGCCGGCATCACTCTCACGTTCGCCCGGTCGATGGGCGAGTTCGGCGCCACGATGCTCGTCGCGTACTACCCGCGGACCGTCCCCGTCCAGATCTGGCGCGCGTTCGTCGGCGACGGCCTCGACAGCGCGCTCCCGCTCGCCGCCGTCCTCCTCGCCGTCTCGCTCGTCGTCGTCGTCGGCCTCCACCTCCTCGGCGCCAATCCCTGGCGGTGACCGACGACGCCGCACCCGCCCCGGGTAGGCTGGCAAGAACTAACATGACGGGCGCGGTGGGTTCGAGCATGGCCCGCACGCACGAGTTCGACAACGACCGGCGACGCCAGATCTACGAGTACGTCGAGCGGAACGGCGCTGTCGACCCGGAGGACGCCCGCCAGGCACTCCTCGTGCAGCCCGACAGCAGTTCGAAGCCCGCGCGCTCCGGCGCGGAGCTCAAACCGTCGGTGCCGATGTCGAGCGAGGAGTTCGACCACCACGTCAGCATCCTCGAACGCGACGACCACCTCGAGGAACGCGACGGGAAGCTCCGGGTGGCGCTCCCCATCGACGCCGACGCCACCACCGTCGAGCTCGACGACGTCGAGGCGACCGTCCGGCCCGCCCAGCAGGAGGACATCGCGGGCATCCTCGGCGTCATCGAGACCATCGCGAGCGACGAGGCGTACGTCGTCGCGCGCCGGCTCGCCGCCGAGGTCACGCGCGACGAGGTCCTCCTCCGGCACAACGAGAGCGAGGACCGCGTGTTCTTCGTCGCGACCGTCGACGACGACGCCGTCGGCTGGCTGCACGTCGAGGTCGTGCAGGCGCCGAACATGTCCCATACCGCGGAGCTCACCGTCGGCGTCCTCGACGCGTACCGCGGCGGCGGCCTCGGGTCGACGCTCATGGACCGCGGCCTCGACTGGGCGCGCTCGGCGGGCGTCGAGAAGGTCTACCAGAACCTCCCGGCGACGAACGACGCCGCGGTCTCGTTCCTCGAAGCGAACGGGTGGACGACGGAGTCGACGCGCGAGGGCCACTACCGGATCGAAGACGAACTCGTGGACGAGGTCCAGCTCGCGGTCTGGCTCGACGACTGACGGAGGCCGGCCCGGCGTCCAGTGACGACACCGCCAACCAGACGTTTCAGAAAAAATTTATAACTGCTGCCGCTACGGCGTCCATGGACCGCCCGAGCACGCGTCGCGTCGTCGCGGCGCTCGTCCTCGCCGCCGTCGCCGTCTCGCTCGTCCTCCCGGCACTCGGTGGGCCGCCGACGGTCACCGTCGAGAACCACGACCGGAACCGGACGTATCGCGTCACCGCCTACGCTGTCCCCGACGTCGAGCGTCCCTCCGCCCTCTCGTTCCACGCGACCACGGACGACCACCGCGAGCGGGTCCCCTTCGAAGCCGTCTACTGGTCCGGCGACAACGACTACCGGAACGTCACCGTCGCAACGCCCTCCGCGGCGAACGAGACCGCGATCGTCCCCGCCGGCGGGAACGCGACCGTCGAACTCGACGGCTACGACCGCGAACCGACGGTCGTCTACGTCGTCGAACTCGCCGACAGCGAGCGGGTCGTCCACGTCGACACCACCCAGTGCAGCGAACCCGACCAGACCGTCACCGTCGCCATGCAGGACGGCGACTTCCAGAACGGGACCGCCGTCTGCGCGTGACCGGGTTCGAGACGCGACCGCCGAGCGCGCCGGAACGAAGGTGTTCGGGTCGCGCCCCACGACGTTCCCACTGAGAGAGAATCACACGCCTCCTTCAGGAACGTGGACGCGCTAGCTCTCCGTAGCCATGGCCTCGAACGCCTGCGGCGCCTGGTGGCACGGCGACTGCGAAGGTACCGACGCGTGCCCACCGCGCTGTCCGCGATTCCGCGACCGCGACGACGGCCGCCCGTACCTCGTCCGGCCGGCCGCCGACGCGACCGACGACTCCATGGACGACGTCGTCGCCATGTACCGCGACTACCCCGCCGAACACCGCTCGATGGGGGTCCCACCCGTCCACGACGCTCGCATCCGCGAGTGGCTCGACCGGCTCGCCGACCGCGGCCGGAACGTCGTCGCCACGCTCGACGGCGACGTCGTCGGTCACGCCGCGTACGCACCGCTTCACGCCGACGTCCCCGAGATGCTCGTCTACGTCGACCCCGACCACCACGGCCGCGGACTCGGCACCGAACTCACGAAGCACGTCCTCGCGTACGCCGCCAGCGACGGCTGCGACGGCGTCGCGCTCGACGTCGCCCGCGACAACCCCACCGCCATCGGCGTCTACGAGTCGCTCGGGTTCGAACCCACCGACGAGACGCCCATGGAGGTCGAGATGGCGGTCGACACCGACCACCCCGTCGTCCTCCACGTTCGGCGGCCACCCGCCGACCGCGACCTCCACGAACCGAACTGAGAACCCCTCGAGCGTCCGCACGCCACCCGCGACGTCGTCCACGACGCCACCTACGACGCCACGCGCGACGTCGCCCATGATACCCCCCGCGACGCCGCGGGCGCTCAGACGTCGAGCGTGCGCTCGAACGCGAACGTCTCCGACACGCCCGCCGCCCGCGCCGTGAGCCTGATGTCGACCTCGCCGTCGTTGCGCTTGATCTTCCCGCCACCGAGGAGGCCGACGTCGATGTCGCGACTGATATCGGGGCGTTCGTCGCCCGCGTCGATACCGCCGACCGACCGCTCCTCGTCCCAGACCTTCTCCCCGCCGGTGAACACGCGGATGCGGACGACGACGTCCGGCGCCGGGTCCGCGCCACGGTTCTCCAGGGCGTACGTGAGCGTCCGGCACGTCGCCGAACACTTCTCGATGCGCACCACCGACGCCTCGAAGTCCACGTTCGCGCTCCCGCCCGCGTCGGCGTCGCTCTTGGTTCCGTCACCGTTCGCGTCCTCGCCACCGTCGTCTCCGAGCGCGGTCGTCGCAGCGGCCGTCCCCGCGGCGCTCGCCGACGTGTCGTCGCCGGCCGCAGTCGAGTCGTCGTCGCTCCCACCGGTCAGACAGCCCGCCGTCGCGACCGCACCCGCCGTCGCACCGACCGCGGAGAGGACCGTCCGCCGTCTCACGCAGGACCCTCCATCATCGTTACTTGCACAGACACTCCCGCGGAACACAAAAGCCCTGTCGACTCGCCGACCGTCGGCCCGTCGGCCCGTCGGCGGCCACGCCCACGAGGCCGCTACTCGTCCTCGATGTGCGCGAACAGGACCGGGCGGTCGCTATCGAGGATGACGTTCTGGGAGACGCTCCCGAACAGCGCCTTCCCCGTCGGCGAGCGCTTCCGGCCGGCGACGCAGATGCAGTCCACGTCCAGCTCGTTCGCGCGCTCGACGATCTCCGCCGACGGGTCCCCCGACTCCTCGTCGAGCCCGTACTCGACGCCGGCCTCGTCCAGAACGTCCGTCGCTCGCCGCACCGACTCGACCTGATTCACCGACGCCCCCGCCGGGTTCTCCTGGAAGATGTGGAGGACCGTCGCCGATACCTCGGTGTCCGCCGCCGGCAGGTCCGCGACCGCGTTCGCCTGCGCTCTCGCTCGCTCCCCGCTCTGGTCCACCGGAATGAGAACGTGATACATACCCGTCGCTTCGAGCACCGATGGCTTATGCGTTCCCCCGAGGATGGACGGCCGGACCCGAAGACGTATGCCGAACGCGGTCCACCCTCGCGACGATGTCGAGCGTCTCGGCACGCACCGTCCTCGCCGTCTCGGTCGTCGTGCTCGCGCTCGTCGGGAGCCTCGTCGGCGTCGCCGTCCCCGGCGGTAACCCGGCGCCCGCCGACCCGGCCGCAGCCCCGCCCGACGACGGCGACGTCGACGCCGTCCACGCCGACGGCGTCACCGGCGACGGCGTCGACGTCGCCGTCCTCGACCCGACCGGGTTCGACACCGACGACGACGCGTACGCCGACGCCGCCGTCGCCGCTCGCACGTTCGGGTCCGGACCGACCATCGGCCCGAACGCCGGCGACGTCCACGGCACGCGCTCCGCGCGGCAGGTCGCGGCGGTCGCCCCGAACGCGAGCCTCCACCTCGCCGGGTTCGACGGCGAGACCGGGTACGGGCGCGCGATGGCGTGGGCGGTCCGCCAGGGGGTCGACGTCGTGGTCGTCCCCGCCGCGTTCCACGGCAAACCCGGCACCGGCGACTCCGTCGTCGAGAACGTCACGTCCCGGGCCGTCGCGCGCGGCGTCGTCGTCGTCGCCGCCGCCGGGAACACCGCCCGCGGCACGTACCGCGCGACGTACGACCGCGTCCGGAACGGCGCGCTCGTCGTCGACGGCAGCGTCCGGAACTACCTCCGCGGCGACGACCGCGTCGTCCGCGCGTGGCTCTCCTGGACGAACGCCCGCCCCGGAGCGTCGTACGCGCTCGAACTCTACCGCGTCACCGAGACCGGACCCCGCCTCGTCGCGCGCTCGGTGCCCTACGAGGCCGACAGCGAGCCGAACGCGCGCCTGAACGTCCGCGTCGAACCCGGAACGCACTTCCTCGTCGTCCGCGGTCCCGACCGTCCGACCGGCGCGACCGTTCGCGTGACGAGCGCGACCAACGGGCTCCAGCACGTGACCGTCCGCGGCAGTCTCGTCGCCCCGGCGACCGCGGAGGGCGTCGTCGCCGTCGGCGCGTGGAACCCCGTCCAGGGGCGGCTCGCGGCGTACAGCTCCAGCGGTCCGACGCTCGCGGGCCGCCAGGGCGTCGACGTGGTCGCGACCGCGCGCGCCGACGACGGCTTCCGCGGCTCGTCCGTCGCCGCCGCCCGCGCCGGCGGCGTCGCCGCGCTCGTCCGCGCCGCCCGCCCGAACGCCACGCCCGCAGCCGTCGGCTCGTACCTCGAAGCGACCGCGCGCGACGTCGGCGTCGAAGGCGTCGACGCCAGAACCGGCGGCGGCCTCCTCCGCCCCGAACGCGCGGTCGCCGCCGCGCTCGCCGACGCCCGGAACGGCACCCGCGCTCCCGAGTCCACGACCGCGCGAGCGGTCGACGCCGGCGACCGCAGCGACGGCTCGCCGATACCGGCCGCGGCCGCCACCCTCGCCAACGGCCTGGTACTCCTGGGTTACGCGGGCGTCCGGACCACTCAAGCGCGGCTTTGAGCTACGACCACGGTTAACTTCGCGCCGGCTGAACGCACGAGTAGCCATGGGGAGTCTCATCGAACGCGTCCAGGGGGAGGTCGCCGACAGCGACGAGCGCCCGCTCGTCCTCGACGTCGTCGACGGCGAATCCGACGTCGTCCTCGACGCACTCGCCGCCGACACGCGCCGTCGCGTCTTCCGCGCGCTCTTCGAGGAACCAGGGACCGCGAGCGCGCTCGCCGACCGCCTCGACGAGAGCGTCCAGACCGTCCACTACCACCTCTCAGAACTGGAGGACGCCGACCTCGTCGAGAGCGTCGACACCCTGTACTCCGAGAAGGGGAACGAGATGGCGGTCTACGGCCCCGCGAGCGACCCGATCGTCCTCGTCGGGAACGAGGAGTTCGCGCCCGCCGTCGAACGCTCCATGACGCGCATCCTCGGCGGCGTCGGCCTGCTCGCCGCCGCGAGCCTCCTCGTCCAGTTCGGCGTCGAACGACTCGCCCGCGGCACGCGCCTCGGCGGTCGCGCCGCCGAACCCGCGAGCGCCGTCGACGGCGTCGCCCCCGACGGCACGCTCGCGAACCTACTCCTCGACGTCGTCGAACCCGGACTCGCGTTCTTCCTCGGCACGCTCGTCCTCGTCGCCGCCGTCGTCGTCGCTCGCCGCTGACCGCGACCGCACGCCGCTCAGTCCCCGTCAGCGGTCGGTTCGCGCGGCAGCGTCACGGCGAACGTTGCCCCGTCGTCGTTCTGCAGCGACACGCTCCCGTCGTACGCGTCCACGATCTCGCGGACGAGGTACAGGCCGAAGCCCGTCCCGGGACTGTCGAACCCGCGCTCGCCCTTCTCGAACACCGACGGCAGCACGTCCTCGGGAACGCCGGGGCCGTCGTCGCCGACGCGAACCGTCGCCGTCGTCCCCTCCGCGACCACCGACACCGACACGGACGGCGACGCGCGGTCGTTGTGCTGGACGGCGTTCGCGAGCAGGTTCTCGAACACCTCGCCGAGCAACCGGTCCGCGAGCACCGTCACGCGCTCGTCGGGCATCGACAGCGAGAACTCGGCAGCCGGGAACGCCTCCCGCGCCCCCTCGACCTCCGCCTCGACGACCGCTCGCAGGTCCACGGGCTCGGTCTCCCGCGTCTCGTCGACGACGAACGCCTGCATGAGCGCCCGCAGCGTCTCGATGAGCTCCACCATGTCCGCGGTTCGCCCCTGGATGGTCTCCAGGTGCGACCGTCCGGCGTCGTCGACGTGCGCGTCCAGTATCTCGGTGCGAGCCGCCACGACGTTCAGGCTGTTCAGGAGCGTATGCCGGATGAACCGGTTCACGAACTCCAGTCGCTCGCGTTCCTGCTCGACGGTCGCGCCGCGCTCGACGGTCGCGATCGCCAACCCGAGTATCTCCCCGACCTGCCCGAGCACCGCGAGCTCCCGGCCACCGAACCCCTCGCGTCGGTACGTCGCCACGTTCAGGACGCCGAAGAACTCGTCGTCGAACGCCACCGGCACCGCCGCCCAGCGCTCCAGGCCGCGGTCCGCGAGCACGCCGAGCCGACCGTCCGCAGCGGACACGTCCCGCGTCAGCACCTCCCGTCCGTCGAACGCCGCCACCGCCAGATCGCTCCCGTGGTCCTCGACCGGTAACGCCAGGCCGACGTCCTCGGGCACGACCGGGCCGTCGACGTCCGCGTCCGCGACCGCAACCGTCCGCAGCGCCCCGTCGACCGACGGATCGAGCGCGTCCACCCACGCCAGCGCGTACGACTCCGTCCCGGCGAGACGGTCGACCGCCGTCCGCTCCATCTCTCGACGGTCGGAGCGATGCATCACCGCGTCCGTCAACGTCCGTACGACCGAGTGCAGGTCGTTCAGCGCCGCCAACCGGTCGACGTACCGCTCGCGCTCCAGCTCGCCGCTCACCCAGTCGCTGAACAGCTCCACGAACGTCACCTGCCACGGCGAGAACGCCTCCGAACGCGCCTCCTTGTCGTAGAAGCAGAACGTCCCGTACGTCTCGCCGTCCACCGTCACGGGCGCGCCGAGGTAACACGAGACACCCCACTCCGCGTTCCCGGCGCGGTCGGCGAGCTCGGGGGCGTCCCGCTCGACGTCCTCGAGGACGAGCGTCTCCGTGGTGGACACCACCTCCTCGCAGTTCGTCGTCTCCAGCGGCACCGTCTCCCCGGCCGTGACGTCGTCCTCCCCCGGCGCGTCCACGTACTCGAACGTGTAGTCGCTCCCGTCGACGTACGACAGCGACGCGTACGACGTCCCGACCGCCTCGCGGACGATTCCGAGGAGGTCCTCGACCCGTTCGTCGAACGGCCGTCCCGTGTCCGCGACGACCTCGTACGCTCGCTGGAGCGCGCGCTCCCGGTCCTCGACCGACCCCGAGTTCGACGCCGCCGGAACCTCCTCCGCGTCGTCCACGTCCGACCCGCCGTCGGTGCGAGCGACGTCGAGCGCGCGGTCGCGGACCACGTCCGGAACCCGGTCCGCGGGCGCGTCCCCGGGAACCGGAACGTAGTCGTCGACGCCCGCCCGAACCGCCTCGCTCGCCACGCGCTCGTCGCCGTTGCGCGCGTACACGACCGCCGGGACGTCGTCGGCGAGCGCTCTGACGACCGCCACGCCGTCGGTCCCCGCGAGCTCGTACGGCGTCACGACGACGGCGGCGTCCGCCGGCACCGACCCGACGCGTCCGTCGGTCACCCGGACCGTTCGAACGGGGACCCCGACCGCGTCGAACGCCGACGCGTCCACCGGCGACGTGGCGTCCGTCACGAGCACCACAGGCGGTGTCCCGCGCAACTCGTCCTGCATTCGTCCGGACAACGAACCGCGCATACAAATCACTACCGTGGTCGACCCGCGACCCCGCCACGGCCAGCCATCGAGCGTCGCGCGACACGAAGTCGTGCGGCGGGTCGCGTTGGGCGCGTTCGTGCACGGGGTCGCGTGGGTGGCGTTCGTGTAGTGGTCGCCCGGCGTCCCGGTCGTTAACCGTCCACGGCGCGAACGACCGGATATGACAGCGCAATCCGCCGACGAGGCAGACGCCTCGAACGTCGTGACAGTGTACTCCGACTACGTCTGCCCGTTCTGCTACCTGGGCCGGGAGAGCCTCCGCCAGTACCAGGCGACGCGCGACGAGCCGCTCGAGATCGACTGGCGGCCGTTCGACCTCCGGAGCGGTCAGCGCGGCCCCGACGGCGAGATAGACCACTCCGTCGACACCGGGAAGGACGACGAGTACTTCGAGCAAGCGAAGGAGAACGTCCGCCGGCTCCAGGAGGAGTACGACGTCGAGATGGACCTGGAGATGGCGACCGACGTCGACTCGCTCGACGCGCAGGTCGCGTCGTACTACGTGAAAGGCCACGCCGACTACGAGACGTGGCTCGCGTTCGACGAGGCCATCCTCGACGCGCTCTGGCACGACGGCCGGGACATCGGCGACGAAGCGGTGCTCGTCGACCTCGCCGCGGACGCCGGCGTCGACCCCGACGAGGTCCGCGCCGCGCTCGACGACGACGCGCTCCGCGCCGAACTCCACGAGCAGTTCCGCGCCGCCCAGCAGGCCGGCGTCACGGGCGTCCCGACGTTCGCGTACGACGGCTACGCCGCACGCGGCGCCGTCCCGCCCGAGCACGTCGAACGCCTCGTCGAAGGCACGCACGACGCCTGACGGCGCCGCGAGACTCGCCTGACCGCGAAGCCCCCGGTTAGTCGAAGTCACCGACGAGGGCGACGACGCCGAGTATCGCGAGCAGGCCACCGACCGCGAGCGCGCCGACCGTCGTCATCGACACGCCCCCACCGTCGCCGGTGGGCGTGCTCGTCGTCGCCGACCCGTAGATGGTGCCGACCGCGGTCGTCCCCGCGTCGCCGCCGCGCGTCGTCGGCTGCGTGTCCGACGCCTCCTGTAGGACGACCGTGCTGATGTCCACCTCGAATCGCTCACCGCCGTCTTCCAGGTACAGCGACATCGGGTAGTTCCCGGGGGCGAGCGACTGCGGGCGGTCGAGGTCCTGGTGAACCGTCAGGGAATCCGCGTCCGCGGACGCGTACACGCCTGGGTCGTTCAGCCCGTCGACGCGCGTCTCGATGACCAGCGTCACCTTTCCGTCGTCGTTCCCGTCAGTGACGGTGACCGGAATGCGGACGTTCGTCGGCTCGGACCCGAACACGACCGTCGCCGTCTCCCGGTCGGTCAATCCAACTCGCACCTCGACGCGGCCACCGGCCGACTCCGTGTAGACCTTCTGGTCGAACTCGGCGTCACCGCCGCCACACGACGGTGCGCACTCGCCGACGACGCCCGGAGCGCTCCCGAGCTCGGTGCCGTTGTACCGGACCGACACCTCGAACTCCGTGCCGCGTTCTATCTCCGCGAAGTCGACGGCGGCCTCGAACGAGCCGTTCTCGTCCACGCTCGCGACCGCCTGCCTGAGGAACGGGTTCTGGGAGTCCACGGACTTTATCCGCAGCGTCACCTGCGAGCCGTTCTCGAGCGTCGTCGTCCCCGTGATGGCGGCGTCGTCGGTCTGTTCGACGACGAGTCGCTCGCCGTCGTAGTCGACCGTCGCGTTCGGCGGCGCGTCCGCGTCGTCGTGGCCGACGGTCGCGTTCGCTGGCGCGCCGGCGGCGACGCTCGCCGCGGCCACCCCGCCGAGTGCGGCGATGGCGGCGAGCGCGACCGCGAACGCGACTGTCTCGCGAGCGGGGCGTCGACTCACGTCGACCACCTCCGCTCGCGTCCGCTGCAACGACCGTTCCGGTGCGCACGAGGTCGTGCGCTGGAGGGCAGGGTTCGCATTGCACTCGGGACCACGGATGCGGTACTTGTAGGACTCCCGTAACCTCAAACCCGGCTTTGAACGCGCGCCCCGTCTCGCGCCACGACACCTGTGTGATGTATTAGGACATGGAAGGTCTCCTATTACTTTCTAGGCGGGTTTGAAGGGCGATGCGGCCCATCAAACGTGTATGTCCGTCGGAACCCCCACCGCCAACTGGACCACGGAGTACAACTGCCCGTTCTGCGACGACACGCTCGACGACCCCGGCGCCGCGTTCGTCGACCACATCGCCGAGAATCCCGACTGCAAGTCCGGACACGACGCTTGGACGTTCCACCTCACCGACGACTTCGGCGGCGCCTGAATCCGAGACGGCCCGCCGCAATCGTCCTCGGTCCACCCCGCCGCAATCGGCCTCGACCCGCTTCTCACTCGGCGTCCGTCGGTCGACGCACCGTCAGCACTGGCACGTCGGTCGTCCGGAGCGTCCGTTCCGCCACGCTCCCCAACAGCAGTCGATCGACGCCGCTCCGGCCGTGCGTCCCCATCGCGACCAGATCCACGTCGTTCGCCGTCACGTGCTCTCGTATCGCGACCCGTGGAACGCCCGACGTCACCGTCGTCGAGGCCGCCACGCTCGCCTCGTCAGCCAGCGCGACGACCTCGTCGACGACCTCGGTCGCGTGCTCGCGCAACTCCGCCTCCAGTATCTCGGAGCGAACGTCGGCGCCGAGCGCCGCCGTCTCGACGACACTGAGCACGTCGACGGCCGCGTCGCACGCGGCCGCCAACCCGACCGCGTGCTCCGCCGCGGCCATCGCCTCCGGACTCCCGTCCGCCGCCACGAGCACGCGGTCGTAGGGGAACGCGACACGCGCGTCCTCGGCGAGCGGGACCGTCACCACCGGTACCGTCGCGTCGCGAACGACCGCCTCCGCGACGCTCCCGACCCGGACGTGCTCCAGTCCCGTGCGACCGTGCGTCCCGACGACGACGAGGTCGACGGCCGCCTCCGTCGCGTACCCGACGATGGCGTCCGCGGGCACGTCCGTCCGCACCACCTCCTCGACGTCCTCGGGGGCCGCGTCGACGTCCGCCGCGACGTCGTGCACGTACGCCGCAGCGTCCTCGCGACGCTGCTCGCTCTCCGGGACGGTGTCCAGCCGACGGACGTCGACGACGTGCAGGACGTGCAGCGTCGCGTCGAACCGTGCGGCGAGGGCGCGCGCGTGCTCGACAACGACGTCCGACTCGGCGGGTTCGTCGACGGCGACGAGGATTGACTCGAACATCGAACTCGTCGACCGTTCGCACGCCACCGTAATCAGGGTTCCCGCGAGACCACACCCGACCGACTGCTCGTCACGCGAAGTCCTCGGGACCTGCTAGCCGGTCCACCGGACGTCGGCGGCTCACTCCGCTCCCGTCCCCCGGTCGGTATCGCCGTCCTCACCGTCCAGGTCCGCGTCGAGGAGGCCGTGGTCGCTCGCCCGCTCCCGCCAGAACTCCCGGTAGCCCTCCTCGTCGCGGTCCCGGGTCACCGTCGACTCGCCGGACTGTACGCGATCGAGCTTGATGTTCACCTCCTCCAGGAGCGCATCGGCGATCTCCGTCGAGATGACGCCGCTCAACTCCGCGTCCTTCAGCGCCGACTGCTCTCGCTTCAGGACCTGGCGTTCCCCGACCAGCCGTTCGCGGTCGCGGATGTCGGGATGCTCGGCGAGCAGCCGACCGATGGCGCGGTTCAGGTCGTCCTTCTCCACCCGATACTCCGTCTGGAACTGCTCGAAGACGGAGTCCGGGATGCGACCCCGGTCGTGGAGTCGCTCTGCCGCCTCCAGCGCCGCGTCCACCGCTCGCGCCCGGCCGACGAGGAGCTGGTAGAGCTCGTCCTCCTCGGTCGTCGTGACGATACCGAGCCGCTCGATGAGCGGCTTCATCGTCAACCCCTGCCCGATGAGGCTGAACGCAGCGACGCCGAACACGAGCACGCGCAACTGCGGGGCGAAGGGCACGACGCTCTCCTGGACACCGAGCACGAGCGCGATGGGGATGGACCCGTGCAGGCCGCCCCAGACGAGGACGTGCTGGTTCCGCAGGTCCACGTCGTTCCGCACGAACCGGTTCGCGGCGGTCGTCAGCGGATACACCGCAAGCGCCCGTCCGACGAGCACGATACCGATGGCGGGCACCAGGAGCTCCGCGTTCCCGACGATGTCCGTCACGGGCGTCTTCGCGCCGATGACGACGAAGATGAACGTGTTCACGATGAACGCACCCGTCTCCCACGTGTTGAACACCGAGAGCTTCGTCTGCGCGCTCATCGCGTACTCCGCACCGCGGTTCCCGATGAGGAGGCCCGCGACCACCGTGGCGATGACGCCGGACACGTGGAGGTAGTGCTCGGCGAGCAGGAACGAGCCGTACGCGAGGATGATCGTGAGCACGATCTCGGTCATGTGCTCGTCGAGGTCTCGCATCACGCTGTACACCGCGTACCCCGCGACGAACCCGACGACTGCACCGCCGAGGCTCGTGTAGACGAGCTCGACGAGCACCGCGCCGAAGTTCTCCGGCGCCAGCAGGTACTCCAGACTCCGCTCGTTCTCGAGGAGCGCGTACAGCGTCGTGAAGATGACGACCGCGACGCCGTCGTTGATGAGGCTCTCCCCCTCGACGAGCACGCTCAACCGTTCGGGGACGCCGATCTCCTCGAAGAGCGCGAGCACGCTCACCGGGTCGGTGGGGAGGACGGTCGTCGCGAACAGGAGCGAGACGAGGAGCGTGAACTCGTCGCCGGAGACGAGCCCCAGTCCCGTGAACAGCCAGTGGGCTGCGACGCCGACGAACGCGATGGACGCGACGAGGCCGACGATGGCGAGCAGGAGGATGATCGGGAGGTTGCTCTCGAACTCCTCGACGTCGGTCGTGGCCGCGCCCTCGAACAGGAGCGGTGGGAGGAGCACGAGGAGGATGACGTCGTGGGTCAGGACGATCTCGCCGAGTATCTCGTTCGGACCGACCGCGACCGAACTGGCGACCGACACCGCGAACCCCGCGACGAGCAGCGCGATGGTGTACGGGAAGTGGCCGACCTTCGAGACGAACACGCCCACGCCGCCCGCGATGACGAACACCGCGACCAGGTCGATGAGGCTCGCTTCGATGCCATCGCCCGCGGACGCCGCGAGTGCGACGTCGACGCCGGCGGCGGCGAGCGCGCCGGCGGTCACGCGTCCCACCTCGGGTCGGCCGATGCTCGCACCGGCGTGCAACAGTTGCGACAGCAGAGAGTCATACCTTCCCCCTCCGCCAGCGTGGAAGTAAACGTTCCCCTCCGCGCGAGACCCGTCGAGGGACTGCGGCCGAATCGGCCTCGACAATCCGGTTGTAGAACCGGTGATTGCTTCTCGGGAGGTCTTCCAGGCATCACCATCGCTTTGGGTTAACTCTATTGCCTTTCATTCCAAGGTCGAGGACATGGAGGTCCGATTTCAACGTGCGAACCATCGGACCGGGAACGAGTCCGTGCTCCTGAAGTTCGAGGGGGTGCTCGACGAGCAGACGGCGTGCGTGCTCGTGGACTCGGGTCGTGGGGTGGACGTCTCGGCGCAGATGGGCGACGACGAACACCTGGCTGGCGTGCTCGTGACGCACGCGCACCTCGACCACTTCCGGTCCCTCGGCGAGAACGCCGTCGACGGCGCGCCGGTGCTCGCGGCGGCACCGACCGCGGCGGTACTGGCGGAATCGCTGAGCGAGAACGAACGCAACGACAGGGCGACGGGCGACGTCGCCGGCGCGCTCGACGCGCTCGAACCCGTGACGGGGTGGCGGACGCTGCTCGGCGACGACGCGGTCCGCGTGCATCCGGTGCCGGCAGGGCACGCACCGGGTGCGGCGGGGTTCGTCGTCGAGTTCCGCGACGACGGCGTCGCGCGTCGACTCCTCGTCACGGGCGACTTCACGCGGACGCAGACGGCGGGGTATCCGGCGCTCCCGGACTCCCTCCCCGTGGACGTGGAGGCGATGGTGGTGAACGTCGCGACGGCCGAGGGCTACGAACGCCGCCTCCACGAGACCCTGGAGACGACGCTCGGTCGCGCCCTCGACGGCGACAGGACGCTCCTGACCGCCGGCGGGCTCTCGGGCGTTCACCTCGCGCGCCTGCTCGCCGCCGCCGCGGGCCGGTTCTCGCTCGACGTCACGGTCCGTCTCGTCGGACAGCCGGCGAAACTGTACGCGGCGCTCGACCTCCCCACCGACGCCGTCGAGTTGACCGCGGAGTACGCGGACCCGGAGGCCGTGCTGGACGCGGGCGCGGTGACGATAGCCGCCCCGGAGACGCCGGTCGACGGGAGCGCGAAACGGCTCTTCGGGGCCATCGAGGGGGACGCGGACGCCGCGCTCGTCCAGGTGACGACCGGCGCGCTGGACCCCGTGACCGGTGGGGCGTGCACGACGGACGCGTTCGAGGTGCGCGCACACCCGACCGAGGAGGTCGTCGACAGCGTCGTCGAGGGCTACGACCCCCTGCACGTCGTGGTCGCGCACGAGAACGGGCCGGCGTTGGACGCGTACAAGGACAAGTACGCGTCGTTCGTGTGGGCGAACCAGGACGCCATCGAGCAGACGCTGTACGCGGACGGCGACTGGCAGGCGCCGCCGTGGGTGAGCGAGCGCGCCGAGCAGTACGTGTACGGGAACACCGAGACGACCGGCGGCACGCCGCTGTCGGACGACGAGCGCCTGGACGCGTCGCTCCCCGCGGTCGCGGCCGACGACGTGCTCTTGCACGCCGAAGGAATCGACGTCGCGCGCCTCGCGGAGCGGTTCGGGTCGACGTCGACGGGTGACGCGAGCGTCGACGCGGACGCGTCCGAGGACCTATCGACGGTGCTCGCTCGACTCGAGGAGATCGAGTCGTTGCTCGCGGCCCGCGGCGTCCTCGAGGACCGCGTCCCGGTCACCGTCGAGGAGTTCGGCGACCGCACCGTCCTCGTCCTCCCCGAGGGCGTCGACGTGGACGACGCGGACGACGTCCAGGTGTTCCTCGACGACGACTGACCGTCGCGAAGCGCGCGAGCGCGACCCCTCGGTCCGCCGTCACCGTCTGGCAAACGTTGCACCGTCACGCATCACCAATACACCCCTGTCCGTACGCGTAGGTGGCGCCACGCGAGAGCGTGCGAAGCAACCATCACTTCCATCGATGCCATGCTCGCCGGTGGTCGCGGGTGCCTGCCCGCGTCCGCCGGCGGCGACGTTAACTCCGCGAGCGACGCCCGGGCGCCGACCGCAGTGCGGACAGCTCGTCGACCGTCACGGTCCCACTCGGGGAGTGGTCGACGAAGCCGCTCGGCACGATGGGTTCACACGAGACGTGAACCTCGGGAGCTGTCACGGGAGGTCGTACCGCCGCACACCGTGACTGGCGACGTACGCGCTCCCGTCGCGGAGCGTCACGAACCACCGCGGCAGGTGATCCTCGCGCACCCGATGCCCGCAGGTGTCGCCGTAGTTCTCGGCCGCGGTCGCGAGCCGCGCCGTCCGCGCCCCGTCGTCGAGGGCGAGGACGTGCGCGAATCCACGGGCGTCGAGCGCGACGACGACCTCGCGGCCGGCGTCGGCGGTCACGGCGACGGCCGGCGCACCGGCGTCGTACCGCCAGCGGCGCTCGCCCGACCCGCGGTCGACGGCGACCACGTCGCCCGACGCCGTCGCGGCGAAGGCGTGGTCGGCAGAGGCGGCCATGCGCTGTACGCCCTCTGCGGGGTCCGGGCCGCTCCCGTGCGTGTTCTCTCGCGGCTCGGGGGCGACGCGCTCGCGCCAGTCGAGTTCGCCGGCTTCGACGTCGAGACCGCCGAGGACGTGGCCGTCGAGAACGACCGGCATCACGCCGCCCTCGACGGACCGGGCGACGTCGGTGACGCCGCCGGCGAGGGACAGCCGCCACTCCACGTCGCCGGTCCGCCCGTTCAGCCGCCCGACGCTCCCGTCCTGGCTCGCGGCGACGACGTCCCCGTCGTCGACGCCGACGACGCGACAGCGCGACGGAAGCGAGTGCGTCCACCGCAGCGTCCCGTCGGCGGCGTCGACGCCCGCGACCGCGTGCTCGCCGTCGAACACCGCCGCAGTCGCGCCCTCGAACGCCTGGACGACGACGCCCTCGTCCGTCGGCACCGGCTCGTCGAGCGCGAAGCTGTCGCCGGACTCGTAGCCGTGGTCGTCGGCGTCCACGCGCCAGCGCACGGCGCCGTCGCTCGCCGCGAGCGCGAGCAGTTCGTTCCGACCGGTCGGCACGTACACGACGCCGTCGGCGACCGCGGGCGTCCCGACGCCCGCGGGCTCCCGGTCGACGACCCACGAGACCCCGCCCGTCTCGCGGTCGAGGCGCGCGACGGTCCCGGACCCGCCCGCGGTGATACCATGCCCCCTCGTCACGTACACCGCGTCGTCGTCGACGACCGGCGGCCCCCAGTAGTCGTAGGGGAATCCGTCCAGTTCGTCGGCGTCGCCGGCGTCCCACGCGTACGCGTCCGGCTCCGGGCACGGCAGGTCGTCGTCCCAGAGCGCGTTCCCGACGAGGACGCCACCGACCGCGGTCCCGCCCGCGGCAGCGACGAGCTGACGACGCGAGAGCTCCATGTTTACAGAACCGAGCGCGCAGTGCGACAAGTATCTTCTGTAGGACAGCTACGATTTCGGTGGCGGTGCCCTGGAGTGGTTTCGAACGTGACAGCGCGACCGGGGGAAGCGCTCCTACGTCCGCGTCGCGCGCTCCCACTTCGGCGTCGCGCGCCGAACGAGGACGCCCCCGGCGAGCGCGAGGACGACACCGCCGGCGGCGACGCCGGCGAGGACCGCGGGCGTCCCCGCGGTCACGACGAACCCGGCGACGACGATCGGGACGACCGGCCCCGCGACCGCGAGCGTGAACGCCGCGAACAGCACCGTGTCGAACAGGAACTCGTTCGGCGAGAACCCCGCGAGGTAGACCGTGACGCCGAACAGGTACACCTGGAGGCCGACGTGCACGACGAGCCCGGCGAGCGCGTCACCGAGCGTCGGCGCCTGCCAGACGACCGCGACCGCGTAGAACGCGACGCCCGTCGGAATACTCACGAGCAGGAACGCCCGGCGCTTCGCCGTCAGCACGTCCCCGACGTCCAGCGGGTACAGCCGGTACTCGTCCAGGTCGTCGAACTGCGTCAGCCAGTTGTACGTCGTGAACGCCGACAACCCGAGTATCGCGCCGAGCGTCACGCCCGGCGCCGGGTCGACCGACGCGATCTCGCCCGCGAGCTCCAGGAGGAACACGCCGACCGCGAGGAGGATGCTCCCCGAGAACACGATCTTGAACAGGCCGCCCGAGGACCGCGAGACGTCGATGAGCGTCTTCGCGGTGACCGCGTCGTCGCGGAACGGCAACCGGTCGCGCCAGCGACCGTACGCGTCCCCGGCGGTCCGCGCCGGCGCCGAGTAGTTCGGGTCGTACACCGCGATACCGAGCACCGCCAACAGCGGGATGGCGGCGAGGACGAGCGTCGTCTCGACGGCGGTCGCACCGACGTAGATACCGTACGGCGTGTACCCGACGAGGTCGACGCCCGAGACGACCGCCGCGGCGAGGCCGACGCCGAGCGCGAGCGCGACGACGCGCCCGGACACCCCGCGGGTCGCGAGCGAGATGCCAGCGAACGTCACCGCGACCCCCAGGAGGAACGTCGTCGTCGCCGTCCCCCAGAGGAGCGCGAGCTGTCCGGCCGCGAGCTGGCCGGCCGCGACCGCGGGCGCGAACGAGAGCGCCATCGGGAGCATGAACAGCCCCGAGTAGTACACCGCGTCCTTCAGGAGGAACACGCCGAGCAAACGACGCTGGGAGACCGGGAGCGTGCGCGCGGTGAACACGATGAGCGTCATGTCCCCGAGGAGGTTCCGGGCCGCGTCGCGCCCGAGGAACGCGGTCGTCCCCGTCTGGAGGCCGAACGCGAACACGAGCGCGTGCACGCCGAGCACCAGCGTGTCGACGGTCGCGACCGCGGTCGTCGTCAACAGCCACACGGCGCCCGCGCCGAGCGCGAGCACGAACAGCGGGAACGCCGCGAACCGCGCACCCCCGAAGAGGTTCGCGTGCATCCGCCACTCCTCGCGGAGCATCCCGACGAACAACCGTCGGTTCAGCGACCGCGTCATCGCCCCACGAGACCCTGGACCTCGGCGGTCGACGACCCGACGTTCTCGAGGAACGTGTCGAGCAGCGACTCGTTCGCGCCGAGCTCGCTCGGCCGTCGCTCCGCGATGAGCTCCCCGCCGGAGACGATGCCGACGCGACTACACATCTCCTCCGCGACCTCGATGTGATGCGTCGAGATGAATATCGTGTTCCCGTCGTCCCGGTAGGACTTGAGGAAGTCCTTCACGTGCTCCTGCACGATCGGGTCGAGGTTCGCGAGCGGCTCGTCGATGAACACCACCTCGGGCTCGTGGAGGAACGCCTGCGTTATCATCACCTTCTGCTGTTGCCCGCGCGAGAGGTCCGTCGACACCGTGTCGAGCTTCTCCGCGAACGACAACCGGTCGGTCCACGTCTCGACGCGCTCGTCGACGACGTCACTGGGGATGTCCCGTACCGTCCCGACGAAGTCGAAGTACTCGCGCGGCGTGAGGAACGACGGCGGCGACTCCTGCTCGGGGAGGATGCCGATGTGTCGTCGCGTCTCCACGGGCTCGCTCACCGGGTCGTGGCCCAGGACCGACGCGGTCCCGCCGTCGGGCTGGAGCTGTCCGGTGAGTATCTTTATCGTCGTCGTCTTCCCGGCGCCGTTCGGGCCGAGCGCGCCGAACAGTTCGCCTTCGTCTATCGAGAGCGAGAGGTCCGCGAGCGCGGTGACGTCACCGTAGGTCTTCCTGAGGTTCGACGTACTGATGGCGACCATCTACTGGCCGGAAGGTGGGGCGGTGCGCTCTTATCCTTGTTGGGCAGCACGCCGCCCGGCCGGACCGGCTCGAGATGGCGGCGAACCGGCCGGAACGGGCCGAGCGGACCGGATTGTAGCGAACGCACGTCCACTGGCGTAGCAGGCACGCAACCGTTCGGAGACGGATTCCTTCTCGCGGTCGTCGACGCTCATCCGCGGAGCGTGCTCATCAACCCGAGCGTCGCCACGACCAGTAACGCCAACCCGAGCAGGCCGGGGCCGTCGATGCCACCACCGGCCGCGAGCCGGCGGGACGCCCACAGCGCCACGAACGCCACCCCAACCAGTATCACTCCCACGGTCGCACTCCCCGCGGCGTGCAGGACCTCCACGACGCGCGACGTCGTTCCGTCCAACTCCGCCGTGACGTCCACGCCGTAGTTCCCGACGTCCCACACGACCATCGACGCGACGACCGCCGCGAACGTCGCGAGCGCGTACTCGCCCTCGGAGATCCCCGCCGCGACAGCGACCAGCAGGACGCCACCCGCGGCGACGCTCGGCGCGGCCGTCCGGTTCGGGATGAACCCCACGCCAGCCGCCGTCGTCAACGCACTCAGCGCGAGCGTCGTCCCGAGCACGAGCGATATCAGGACCGCGAGCGCCAGCGCCTCCACGCCGACCAGGTCCGCGCCGGCGTCCACCATCTCCGACACCGGCCCGATTCGGAGCCTCGACAGCACCAGTTCCGGTCGGAGAACGCCGACCGCGAGCAGGACGCTCCCGCCCGGCGTCGTCGTCGCCGCGAGCCGGAGGACGCGACGGCCGTCGACGTTCGCCACCCGCCGCACGCCCACCGCGACCGTCGACGCCGCGAGCGCGCCCAGTGCCACGGCGGCGAGCGCCTGACGCAGGACGGGAACGTCGACGACCGCCGCGAGCACGCCCTCCACGCCCACGTCGGCGAGGACGTCGTGGAACGCGGCCGCCGGCCACGCCGTCACCACCACCGCGAGGAACAGCGCGGTGACGCCACCGCGAACGAGCCACGACCGCGCACGACCGACGCGACGCGCGACGGCGCCCCGCCGCGCTCTCGCGACGAGGTTCACTATCGGGAGCGTCCGGAGCGCGACCGCCACCGACAGCGCCGCCGCGCCGGCGAGCCCGAGGAACCCGCCGACGTTCGCGTTCGGCCCCTGCGGTGCGAGGAGCGCAGTCGTCCCCTCCCCGACCGCCGATTCGACCGCGGTCACGGCCTCGCCGCCGCCACCGACCGCGCCGACGCCCGCGACGACGACCACCACGCCCGGGAGCGCCGTCGTCGCCGCGGCCTGCACGACCGTCCGCGCCCACTGCCCGTCGCCGAGCGACCCCGGAACCGCCGCGGTCGCACCGAGGCCCGCGACGAGCGCACCGACCGCGAACACGGCCGGCCCGACCGTCAACGGCACGCTCGGGTCCGAGAGCGGCCGCGAGAGCGCGTACACCGCCGCGACGACGCCGACCACGACGCCGACGCTCCCCGCCGCCATCCACAGCGGCGACTCCCCGTTACAGAGCGTCGACGCGACCGCGAGCGACGCCCCCGCGGCGAGCCCCGCGACCGCCAGCCCGAGGAACCCCAGCACCCACCCGACCGCCGCCACGACGACCGCGGTCGTCCCGACGACGACCGCACCGCTCACCGCCGTCGCCGCCACCGCCTCCGTCACCGACCGACCCCCCGACCCCCCAGCGACGGCACCCATCGGCCCGGCGTCCGCTCCTCCAGATACGTCATCCATCGACCCGGCGTCCGACCCGCCGACCGACCCAGCCGTGCGGTCCCCGTCCGACATCTACCGCACCTCCCTGAACGCCGGTGCCAGCGCCAGCGGTAGCGGGTCGTCGAGCGACCAGTCCACTACGTGCGCGCCGGTCTCGCGGAGTCGACGCACGCGGTCGGTCCGCGTCACGCGCGACACGCGCCCGCCGAGGGTCTCTCCGTCCGTCACGTCCGGCGCCACCACCGTCACCGCGTGCCCGTGCCCGGCGAGCGTCTCCGTGACCGTCACCGGGAACTCGTCCAGCGCCGGCGTCACGAACAACACCTGCGTGTGCCGGTCGAGGTACGCGCGCAGCCGTCGCGTCGCCGCGTCCGCGTCGTCGACCCCACCGTCGGCCGACGGCGTCGCCGTCACCGACGGTCGCTCCGCGCCCGCCGCCGTGGACTCGCCCGTGCGCTCACGGCGGCCGTCGCCGCCCTTCGCCGCCGCCGCAGCGACCTCGGGGTCGCCCTCCGCGACCGCCGAACACACCGCCGAGACGTGCGCGCGGAACGAATCCCCGCCCGACGGCTCCAGGACCGACGGCGACCCGGCGCCACGGGTCCCCGGGAGCGAGAGCCCGAAGACGCCGATCCCGACCTCGTGCCCCTCGTCAAGCAGCACGCCGGTGAGCAGTTCCGCGGCGTACGACGACAGCTCGCGCGAACTCGGGTACTCCGGCCCGCACGACACCGCGACCGACTCGCGAGCGTCGACGACCACCATCACGCGCGCCGCCTCCTGCACGCGGTAGTCGATGGTCGTCAACTCGCCGGTCTTCGCGAGCCGCCGCCAGTCGATGCGGTTCATCGGGTCCCCGCGCCGGTAGTTCCGCGTCGAGTGGAACTCGATACCGGCCCCGCCGGTCTGCGTCGGGATGGCCCCGACGAACTGCATCGTCTGGTCGCGCACCGGTGCGTCCTCGACGTGCACGCGACAGAACATCCCCGAATCCCCCGCTGGCGTCACGGTCGCGCTCGACACCGCCGCGGCGCTCAGGCTCCGGGCGCGCAGCGATACGTCACCGAACTCGTGCGCGCCCCGCTGCGCGACGAGCTCGTACGTCACCTCGTGGGTCTCCCCGGGACGCAACCCGAAGACAGCCTCCGGGCTCCCCGACACCGGCTCGACGCCATCCGGGACGTCGTCCACCAGTCGGAGGTCCGGGAGCGACCGCCCGCTCTCGTTCGTCACCGCGAGCGTCACCTCGACGTGCTCGCCGGGGAACGGCGTGTCGGACGACAGCGACCGCTCGACGCGCACCGCCCCCGAGACGTCCGGGACCGACGACAGCGCGCCGTACGCCAGGTACCCGAGCGGGAGCGCCGCCGCGACGAACAGCACGCGGTCGCCCGTCCACAACGCCACCGCGACCAGCAGCGCCGCCGGCGCGACCGCCGTCCGCCATCGCGGCTCGTGGCGACTCTCGCTCACGACGCCACCCCCGTCGCGTCCGACGACCCCTCGCGTCCGCGACCCTCGGACTCGGCTCCCGTTCCACTCTCGTCTCCCGTTCCGCCCTCATCGCCCGTTCCGGCCTCGTCCGTCCCTCCACTCTCGCTCGTCCTCTCGGCTCGGTCCGCCTCGGAGACGCCGGCCTGACGTTCCACCGCCACCACGACGCGCTCGACGCGCCGTCGGAACGCACGCGCCGGATACAGCCACGCGTACACGCGCCGCCACAGCGACACCCCGGGCGCCTCCGGCCCACCGAGGAACGCCGCCGCGACCCGGTCGTCCGTCCACGTCCCCGACTCCACCGCCGCTCGCGCCGCGTTCAGCGACGCGCCCCGAGCGGCCTGCACCGCGACCACCGCGGTCTCCAGGTCCTCCCGGACCCGGTCGGCCTCCCACGCGTCAGCGTTCGGGTCCGCCTCCAGTTGCGCGACCGTCCGCGCCAGCGCGTGGTCGAACGCCCGCCCCGGCCGCTCCGGGTCGAAGTCCACCGTCGCTGCGTCCACGTCCCCTGCCGTCGCGTCCTCGTCGCGAACGAGACGCTCGACGGTCCCGTCGTCCGCCCGCCAGAATCGATAGACCGCGTACGCGAACACCACGAGCGATAACGCGAGCACGACGACCCACGGCTCGACCCGGGACTCCACGTCGAGAGCGAACGCCGTCACCGACGACGGCAGGAGCGACGGCGCGAACGCCGCCACCACCCCCACCGCGAACGCGACCGCACCGACCGCGCCCACTACCTCGCGCATCGACGGACGCAGGACGCTCACGACCCGACCCCCTCCTCGCCGGAACGGTCTGCGGTCACGTCGTCGGTACCCGTCCCGTCCTGGCCAGCCGTCCCGTCGTCGGCGACGCTCCCATCGCCCGGCTCCGCCGTCGATTCGAGCGACGCCGCCGCCGCCCGCGCCCGCTCGACGTCCTCCTCGCTCGCGCCGCTCGGCCCGTACACCGCTCGCTCGTACGCGTCCGTCAACGTCCGCACCGGCTCGCCCGGCAGCCCTCGCTCCAGCGCCATCCGTCCGATCTCCGCCGGCGTCCGCCGGTCGAGGCGCGACGGCGACACGAGCGACACGAGCACCAGCCACGCCTCGACGAGCGACCGCGGCGCCGCGCCGTCCGTTGCGCCAGGCTCGTCCCCGCCACCAGCACCTCCCGGCCCGACCGACTCACCTGGCGCGCCATCACGCCGACCGCGGAGGGCCGCGACGAGCGCCGCGAGCACGCCCGTCACCCACGCCGCGACGCGACGCCACGCCGCGCCGAGCGCCCGCACCGGCGACCGCACCAGTCGCTCGACGGTCTCCCGGACGAGCGCGGGCAGGGACGGCAGCCACGCGACGAACGCGTCCACGCGGCTCGCGACCGCGAACAGCGCGTTCATCGCCATCGAGACGGCAGCGCTCGCGTACCGCCGTAGCGCTCGCACCGCTCGCGCCGCCCGACTCCGCTCGAACAGCGACCCGACCACGACCACGACCGCCAGCACGCCCACCGCCAGGGCGCCGAACGCGTTCACGAACAACCAGTCGAGTCGCGCCGACGCCGACGCACCCATCGACGACACGACGACCGTCGCCGCGTTCCGCACCGGGAGCGCGACCTCCGCGGTCCCGTCCGCGCCCGTCGTCGTCGCGTTCGCGTCCCGCGCGTCCCGCAGGCTCGCGTTTGCCCCGCCGACCACTCGAACGGTCGCGTCCGCCACCGGCGAGCCCGCGTCCGTCACGTTCACCGACATCGGCGTCCCCGGGAGCGCCACGAGGTACGCGGGCGTCGTCGACACGTTCGGCTCGTACAGGTCCACGTCGCGCGTCGTCGACAACGAACCCAGGGTCGCCGACACCGTCGCGTTCCCCGTCGCGTTCGCCGGCACGGAGAGCGTCACGAGCCCGGCCCGGTCGGTCTCACCCATCGCCCGACCGTCGACGCGCACCGTCGCGCCGGCGACCGACTCGTCGGCCGCCCGAACCGCCGCCACCACGTCCGCTCCCGGCGACAGCGGGTCCTCGAACGAGAGCGTCGCGTTCGTCACCACGTCCTTCGACGCCTCGCCCGCGACGAGCCCACGCTCCACGCGCACCGTCACCGTCCCGGTCGCCTCCGTCGGCACCGGAACCGTCGCCATCCCCGCGGCGTCCGTCCGCGCGACACGTTCCCCGTCGAGGCGCACCGTCGCGTTCCCCAGCGGCGCGTCGTCGTACCGCGCCGTCACGCGCAGGTCACCGCCCGGCACCGCCGCCCCGTCCGCCGACACCGCCGCGGTCGTCACGAGCGCCACGACCGCCGAATCCGACACCTCGCCGCGCTCGGCCGCCACCGTCACCTCGCTCGCGTCCGACGGCAACGGAACCCGCACCCACCCCGACGCGTTCGTCGTCCCGACGACCGCGCCGTCGCGACGCACCGTCGCGTCCGGCACCGGCCGCCCCTCGATACTCACCTGCACCGGGACCGTCGCGCCGAGCGTCGGCTCGTCCGCGAGCGCGAACGTCATGTCCGCCGACACCGCGAACTCCCGCGTCGCCGAGTCGTTGTCCGGCGTCCCGGCGTCGTCGCGCGTCGCCGCCGACCGCGCGAGGTCGCCCGCCGAGACCGCAGCCCGGAACTCGCTCGCCGAGACCGCGTCCACGTCGAACCGGACCGACCGCCCGTCGCCCCCGCCGGGTGGTCCCGGGACCGACGCCGCCGGCATCGTCGTCGCGCCGTCACCGGCCACGCGCACCGACTCGTTCACGTTCTCGACGCGCACCGTCAGGTTCCGCGTGAACGGCACCGTCCCGACCACCTCGCCGTCGTAGTCCGTCGTCCCGACGTACTCGCCGTCGAAGAACACCGCCGCGAACGACACCGGCTCGCCGTCGCGCGTCACCGTCACCGTCACGTCGGACCCCGGCGCAGCCGTCCGGTTCAGCGAGACGTTCACCGAACGGGGCTCGTCGTCACCCGTCGGCGAATCCCCGTCCGACCCGTCGCCGCCGTCACCGCTCCCATCGCCGCCCGACCCGTCGGTCCCGTTCGTCGACCCGCCCTTGGTCCCGTTCCCGCCCGACCCCGCACCGGTCGACCCGTTCCCCGGCGGATCGAACGACGACGCGTTCACCGCGTCGCTCACCGACGATTCCGCGAACGACTCCCGGACTGCCGACTCGTTCGCGACCGCGGAATCGGCCGCCTCCCGGCCCGCAGACGGCGTCGGGTCGAACCGCACCCACCCGACGCCCTCGAAGTACACCTCCACCCACGCGTGCGCCTGCGACCCGGTCACAGCGTACGTCTCCTCGCCGATCTGCGTCCCCGGCGCGTACCCGACGACGTACCGCGCCGGGACACCCTGCGACCGCAGCATCACCGCCATGCTCGACGCGAAGTACTGGCAGTACCCCGCCTCCATCTCGAAGAGGAACTGCCGCGTCACCGGCCGCTCCGGGTCCGTGGTCGCGTTCAGCGAGTACTCCTTGTTCGCCTCCAACCACGCCTCGATGGCCGTCGCCTCCGCGTAGGGATTCGTCGCATCCGCAGTCACCTCGTCGGCGAGGTCGACGACGCGGTCCGAGACGTTGTCGTCCACCTCGAGGTACGTGCGCTCGACCGCCGACGGGTAATCGTACCCCGAGTCCGAGAGCACCGACGGGTCGCGCGTCGGCCGGACCGCCGTCACCGTGAACGACTGGTTCGCCGACAGCGACTCCCGCGGCACGATACCGCCGGTGTCGCGGACCGACAGCGGCGTCGGCCCCTCGACGCTCGTCGGCTTCCACGGCACGGGGACCGCGTACGCCGACGTGTTCAACGTCACGCGCGCGGTGCTCCGCTGTCCCGGCGGCGTCGCTCCCGGAACGGCCCCCGAGAACGCCGTCCGCGCGTCGTCGCGCGACCAGCCGTACCCGTCGAACGACTGGTACGCGCCGACGCGATAGTACGAGTTCGACGCCGCCTCCACGACGAACTGGATGCCGCCGGACTGCCGACTGAAGTTCGCGAGCGGTTGCGCACCACCGACCTGGTAGTTCCTCGGCGACCCGACGACGCTCGACGGCGACGACGTCACCCCTTCGGTCGCGTCTCTCGCGCCGCTCGCGTTCCCTGGCGCCGAACCGTCGCTCTCGTTCGCGAGCGCGTTCGCGACGTCACCGTTCGCGAACTGCGACGCGTTCACCGCCGGGCCGTCATCGAACGGCGATCCGAGCGACGGTGCGATGGCGCCGGCGAGCACGAGCGCCAGCGCGCACCCGACGACCACGACGACCTGCCCGACACGTCGTCCGGCGCCGTCGTCCGCGCTCGTCTCTGTCATTGTGGGTCCCCCAATCGCCCGACGCAGTACTTGAATGACGTACCGGACGGGTGCGCATAAGCCCTTGGGGTCGGCCGACGGTGACCGTCGTCGTCCCCCGAGAACTGATGTAAGATTAACAACACTAAACCGTGGGTGGCGCGATTCCCGAACTACCGGGAAACGACCGTACCAGACCTTTGATGCGAAGAGAATCCCCGGTAAAGATTGCTGATTACCATGGCCAACTGACGCCGACAGGTCAAAACACTCAAACCAACTGGTCCCCAGAAACTACCACATGCACGACCTGACCGGATTCCAGAGGGACTTGCTGTACACCATCGCCGGCCTCGACGAACCGCACGGCCTCGCGATCAAGGACGAACTCGAGGAGTACTACGAATCGGAGATCCACCACGGTCGACTCTACCCGAACCTCGACACGCTCGTCGACAAGGGCCTCGTCGAGAAGGGCGAACTCGACCGCCGCACCAACTACTACACCCTCACCCGTCGCGGCCGGCGCGAGCTCGAGGACCGCCGCGAGTGGGAGGACCAGTACGTCGAACAGGCGGAGAAGGCCTCCCAGTAACACCGCTCGACGGTCCCACTCCGGTCCCCTCCGCGGTTGATTGATTTTCCTCCTTCGGCACGACACGTCCAGTTCCGACGCCGACGCTCCGCGAGCGCACGCGATCAGCGACGCCGTCGGGATTGAAGCCCCTGGCGGCCGTCGCTCTCGCCGTGACCGACCACGAGAACCCGCTGTTCGCCGCGATATACGACCCGGCGACCGCGCTCGCCGAGGCGACGGTGCTCGCTCCGCACCGTCGGTACCTGACGAACGGGCTCGCGGGGCGCGTCCTCGACCTCGGCACCGGTACCGGCGCGTCCTTTCCGTTCCTCGTCGCCGCTCGCGACGACGCACGCCGGGCGGACGACGACCTCGACGCGCACCTCCTCGACCCCGACCGACACATGCTCTCCCGTGCCCGTCGGGCCGCTCGAACCCACGGTCTGGACGCGACCGTCGTCTGCGGGGTCGCCGAATCGCTCCCCTACCCCGACGACAGCTTCGACGCCGTCCTGTCCGCGCTCGTCGGCTGCACCGTCCCCGACCTCGACGCCGCGCTCGACGAGGTCGGTCGCGTCCTCCGCCCGGGCGGCCAGTTCCGGTTCTTCGAGCACGTCGCAGCAGACGGCCTCCAGGGTCGCGTCCAGACCGCCATCGACCCGGCGTGGACGCGCCTCGCTGCGGGCTGCCACCTCGACCGCGACCTCGAAGCCGCCTACCGCGCGCATCCCGGACTGGACGTCCGGACCGTCGAGCGCCGCGACGGCGTCCCACCCGTCTCGCCGCTCGTCCGCGGCGTCGCCGTCGCGACCGAGTGAGGACGACGTCCGCCTCTCGACCGTCACCACCCCACTCTCGGCCATCAGCATCAGGCGACGGATATGCACGAACGTGGTGATAATCCGTCGTCGACCGCGAACGATTCTACACCTTTATTGTGGCCAAGCGGCGACGGTACCCTGTCAGATGACCACCGAACGGGCGCCATGGGCGCACTCCCAGACCGGTCAGGCAGACGGACGTACACCAACATCGCCGACATCGACACCATGTTCGTCCTAGTCTGTGGTCTTCCCGGCGCCGGGAAGACGACAGTCGCCGGCGAGGTCGTCGACCGACTCGGCGCCGTCCGCGTCCGCACCGACGTCGTCCGGAAGGACCTCTTCCCGGACCCCGAGTACAGCGACGCCGAGACCGACGCCGTCTATCGGACCGTCGTCGAACGCGCCGACGCGCTCCTCGAGGACGACGAGCAGGTCGTCCTCGACGGCACGTTCCGCGAGCGGGACTTCCGGACGCCAGCGTACGCCCTCGCGCGCGACCACGACGTCGACATGGTCCTCCTGAAGGTCGAGGCGGACGACGCCGTGGTCAGGGAACGCATCCGCCAGCGCGAGGACGACGCGAGCGACGCGGACGTCTCCATCTACGAGCACTACCGCGACAAGTTCGACCCCATCCGGTCCGACCACGTCGTCGTCGACAACTCGGGGAGTCTCGACGCCACGCGCGAACAGGTCGCCGACGCCATCGCGAACCCGACGCCGGTCGGCCTGCCGCCCGACGCCTGACGGCGTCGGCCGAACCGGCCGTCGATACCGCTCCCATGGCTGTTCGCGGGTCCTGTGGCCCGTTCGATAGCTCTCTCTTCGTCGAAGCCGCCGCCACGAAGAAACCTCACGTTCGTTCATCGAAGTTCCGAAAGAGCTATTCCGGCGGCGATTACCGTTTGCTATGTCATGAGGCGACGTACCATACTCAAGGGGGCAGCGGCGACGGGAACCATGGCGATTGCCGGCACCGGACTCGCCAGCGCCGGCGGCGACGGCAACGACGAACTCGACGCCCCCGACGACTACCCGGGGGTATCGACCCGCGAGCACTTCGACATCAACTGGTACGGGTCCGTGGAACTCGACGAGGGCACGTACAGCTACGACCACCGCGGCGACTGGGCGAAGTACGACGACGGCGACGAGCTCACGCTGTTCGTCCACGGCTGGCGCACCGAGAACGAGGACGACGGCGACATCAACGGCGCCTACACCGCCGAGAAAGCGCTCCAGGAGCAGGACTACGACCCGACCGGCGCCGTCTACACGTGGGACGCCGACAAGGGCGGCGGCATCGACGACGGCTGGTACGAGGCCCAGGAGATCGCCGCCCAGAACGGCCCGAAGCTCGCGAACTTCCTCCTCGACTGGCAGGCGAGCGACGGTCGCCCCGTCAAACTCGTCGCGCACTCCCTGGGCGCCCAGGTCGCGTGCTCGGCGATGAAGAACCTCCGGGCGTGGGAGAACCCGAACGTCGTCGACAGCCTCGTCCTCGTCGGCGGCGCCGCCGACAACGAGGCCTGCGCGGTCGACGGCGAGTACGGACCCGGTCTCGAATACGCCGCCGGATCCGTGCTCAACTGCTACAAGACCGACGACTCCGTCCTCGAATGGGCGTACTCGCTGGGCGAACTCAACACCGCCGTCGGCGAATCCGGCGTCGACGGCACGCCGCCGGCGAACATGACCGAGGTCGACGTCACGAGCGTCGTCCCCGACCACTACTCGTACCCCGAACTCAAGGAGGACGGCGGCTGCATGGACGTCGTCGTCCAGAACTGGTGAGCTGAGCGACCGACGACCGACCCGGAGAACTGGTGACCGGTCCGACCGCCGCCCGACCGGGGTTCCTTCCAACCCGGAAACTGTTCGTCATCTTTTAAGAAGGCTCGCGTCGTACGTCGACGCATGTCACCCGGTCCTCGTGACGCCTCCAACCAGTCACTCGCAATCGAGACCCGCGCACTCACCAAGCGGTTCGGCGACGTCGACGCCGTCACCGACCTCGACCTCTCGATACCCGCCGGCGTCGTCTACGGGTTCCTCGGCCCGAACGGCTCCGGGAAGACCACGACGATGCGGATGCTCACGACGCTCACACGCCCGACGTCCGGCGAGGCGTTCGTCGCCGGGTCCCCCACCACCGACCGCGAAGCCGTCATCCAGCACGTCGGCTACCTCCCCGAGAGCCCGCCCGTCTTCGAGGAACTCACCGCGCGCGAGAACCTCCGATACGTCGCGTCCCTCCACGACATCCCGCGCAGCGAGGCCGACGCCGAGATCGACGAGTACCTCGACCGGTTCGGGCTCGCCGACGCCGCCGACCGCCGCGTCGAGGGCTACTCGAAGGGGATGCGGCAGAAACTCGGGCTCGTCCAGGCGATCATCCACGAACCGGACGTCATCTTCCTCGACGAACCCACGAGCGGCCTCGACCCGCGCGCCGCCCGCACGGTCAAGGACCTCATCGCGGAACTCGCCGACCGCGACGTCACCATCTTCCTCTCCACGCACATCCTCAGCGTCGTCGACGAGCTCGCCGACCGCGTCGCCGTCCTCCACGACGGCGAACTCGTCGCCGAAGGCTCGCCCGACGAACTCAAGCACCGCGCCGAGGAGACCGCCGAGAGCACGCTCGAGGACGCGTTCCTCCGCATCACCGAGGACCACGACGACGAACCGCTCGAACCCGACGAGGAGGTGATGGCGTGAGCACGCCCAGCGACACCGCCGACCGCGGGGTCGGGCTGCGAACGCTCCGACACGGGCTCACGCTCGGGCGCGTCGACCTCCGACGGATCCTCCGCAAGTCCGTCGACCGGAAGTCCCAGATACTCGCGTACGCCGTCCTCCTCGTCGTCTTCGGCGGCGCCGGCGGATACGGATCGTACCTGTTCGGCCGCGAGGTCGGTCTCGGCGGCGACCTCCCCTTCGACTACACGATGCTCGAGGTCGCCCGCGGTGCGTTTGCCATCCTCTGGCTGTTCTTCGCGGCCCTCGTCGTCGTCCGCACGGTCGGCGCCCGCGGCACCCTCGAGAACGACGTCGGCGTGCTCTCGATAGTCCCGACGCGCGAGGCGGTGCTCGGCGTCCTCGTCTCCGAGTCCGGCCTCGCGCTCGCGTACGCCCTGCCGCTCCTCTCCGTCCTCGCAGTCGGGTACAGCGCCGGCGCCGGCACGTACACGCTCCTCGCGACCGCGCCCGTCGTGGCGCTCGCCGCGAGCGCGACCGCCGTCTCGGTCGCGTATCCGGTCGGGCTCGCCATCAGGCACGTCGTCACGCGCATCGAGTTCGTCGCACGCCACAAGGGCCCGCTCATCGTCCTCGCGTTCGTCGCGTACATGGGGCTCATCCTCTCTGACGTCCTCGGGAACGTCGTCGTCACCATCTTCGAGCCGATGCAGGGCGCGCCGACCGCGTGGTTCGCGGACCTCCTCCTGCTCGGCAGTCCCGTCGCCGCGAGTCCGCTCCGCGCCGTGCTCGCGCTCGCGCTCGTCCCGGCGCTCGCCGCGGCGAGCGTCCTCGTGACGACGCGCGTCGCCGACGAGCACTGGTTCGCCGACCCCGTCCTCGCCGGCACCGATGACGACGACGCGGACGTCGACCCGCACACCGACCGGCACGACGACGGCCTCCTCCTCCGCGTCGAGGACGCACTCGGCGGGTACGTCGGTCGCGGCACCGCAGCCGTCACCGTCCTCGCGTGGAAGCGCGCCGCACGCGCCCCCCTGAAGCTCCTGTACGTCGCGTACCCGCTCCTGTTCGCCATCGGGTTCCTCGCCGATATCGTCCAGACCGGCGAGGTCCCGCCGTTCGCACCGGCGGGAGCGCTCCTGTTCGTCGCGTGGGCGGGCGCGGTCGTGTTCACGCTCAACCCGCTCGGCGACCAGGGGTCGGCACTCCCCGCGACCGTCCTCTCCGCGGTCGACGGCCGCCAGTTCGTCGGCGCGCACGTCCTCGCCGGCGCCGTCGTCACCGTCCCGCTCGGGACCGCGCTCGTCGCCGCGCTCGCGCTCGCCGTCCCCCTCGAAGGCGACGTGCTCGCCGCCGTCGTCCTCGGCACGCCCGCGAGCGTCATCGTCGGCAGCCTCTTCGCGGTCGGTATCGGGATGCTGTTCCCGCGCTACGAGGCCGTGAACATCACGCGGTCGACGAAAGCGGTCGTCCCGAGCCTCCTCGCGTTCCTCGCGTACTCGCTGTACCTCGTGCTCGTCGTCGCCGCCGCCGGCATCGTCTACGAGCCCGCGGTCGAACCGTTCGTCGCCGCCATCGCCAGCTGGCTGCTGCCGTTCGGGTGGAGCGTGACCGCGGACACCGTCGCGCTCGGCGCACGCGCCGCGCTCGTCCCGCTCGCCGTCGCGCCGTTCGCGTCCGTCTGGTACGCGGTCCGGCGGTTCGACACGGTCACCGTCGACTGACCGCCGAGCGCGTTCGCGCTCCCCGAGACGGTCTCCTTCATCGCGTCGCGAACGCGCCGGCGAGCAGGTAGCCGTAACCCAGTGCACCGGCGAGTCCGACGAGCGCTCCCAGCGTCTCGATGCCGTCGAGTCCACCACCGGCACCGATGGCCTGAAGCGCCACGCCCGCGGCGAGCGCACCGACAACGACGCTCGCGGTACGGTCCGTACAGTACCGCCAGCGACCGACCGTGGGCGGATAGAACTGGAACGTCGCGCCGACCACCGTGAGGCCGAGGAACCCCAGGAGGGTGAGGCGACGGTGGGCGGCGACGAGCCCGCCGTCGAGTCCGACGACCGCGAACCACGCACCGAGCCCGACCGCGGCGACGCCCGCGAGTGCGCCGACGAGGACGCTCCGGAACGCGACCCGCCGTCGATCCGACCGCCGGAACAGGTCGACGTACGCGACCGCGTACGCCGTCACCGCGGTCGCCTCGAGGAGCGCGCCAGCGGCGAGGGCGTCGCCGACCGGGACGGACGCGGCGAGGACGACCGGACCGACCGCACCCGTCGCGAGCGCGAGCACGAACGCACCCCGCGGCGGGTCGACGACCAGGAACCGCGGCCAGAGGCGCGCGCCGAGCGCGACGACGAGCAGGGTCGCGGTCCCGGCCCCGAGGAGGTGCGTCGCCCGCGGCGGGTACCCGTCGAACACCGGCACCGCGCCCGCGAGGACGTCGACGGCGGGCGCGCCGTTCCACGCGACCAGCGTGGCGTACGAGCCCGCGAGCAGATAGAGGACCGCGAACGGGACGAACGCGTTCGCCGCACGGTCGAGCCCCGCGAGATGGGCCTTCCCCTCGCCGGTCGCGGTCTCGGCGCCCGTCGGATTCGAGCGTATCGTCCACGCCAGTGCGGCGACGAACACCACGACACCGGCGGTCCACGCGAGCGCGCCAGCCGTCCCGACGACCCCCGGAACCGACTCCAGGGAGGCAGCCGCCGCCATCCCGGCGACGCCCAGTCCCGTGAGCGGCAACTGGACGACCATCGCCCGCGGCGCGGCGAGGTCGCGGTCGAAGTACGTCGGGACGAGCGAGTACGCCTTCCCGAAGACGACGTGGAGCACGAACCCGTAGAGCGCGAGCGTCACGACCGACCGCGTCGACGCGCCCGCGAGAACCGCAGCGTGCGTCGCGACGAGCGCGGCGACCGCTAACGCGACGTACCGACGCGCCCACCGCGACACCAGCGCAACCGCCATCGTGCACGCTTCGCGGACCACCGTCAAATCGGTGGTGCCTGATACGTTCGCGTCCTCGACGCCGCGCCCCCGGGACGCACTCCGGGACGCCAGCCCAACTGTCGGACTGACCAGTCAATCATAATGAATGTCCCGCCTGAATCATACGAACTGCAACCCGACCCCGTCTCCCTTTTGCGTACCGTCCCGAGTTCTCGCCGTAGCCCTCCACCATGACAGCCACCGACGACGGCGACGTCGACGAGAGCGACAGCCACGAGGCACGCACCGACGGAACGGGCGTCGTCGCACCCGACGGCGACACCCCGACCTGGACCGAACGCAAGACCCGAACGCAGGGGCTCTCCCGGTTGACGTACGAGTACTTCGAGCGTGCGCGACGCGAGGATCAGGACCTCCGTCAGGAGTCCGATTACGTCGAACGCGACGTGCTCGGGTTCCCGGCGTGGCCTCACGAGATGATCCGGAACCTCGCCCTGACGAGCTTCTTCGTCGGGATGATCCTGTTCCTCGCCGGCACGCTCCCTCCGCACATCGGCCCGCCCGCGAACGGGAACGAGACGCCGGTGGTCATCCTGCCGGACTGGTACCTCTACTGGTCGTTCGGCCTCCTGAAGCTCGGCCCGCTGAACCCCGAACTCTCCATCCTCGGCGGGGAGACGGCCGCGGAGGGTGCGAAGCTGATGGCGGACCGCACGTACGGCGTGGTCGCGAACCTCGTCGTCGTCGGGTTCATCGCCATCGTGCCGTTCCTGAACAAGGGGAGCGCGCGCCGCCCCGTCGAACAGCCGTTCTGGGCGGCCGTCGGCGTCGCCGGCGTGACGTTCGCGTTCACCATCAGCGTCTACTCGCTGAAGAACATCGTCAGCGGCCTCGTCGACCCGAAGCTCCTCCTGGACCTCTCGTTCCTCCTGCCGCTCGTCACCGGCCCCATCGCGTACGCCGTCCTCCGCTCGATGCAGGAGGGATACATGTACGACCTGAACCGCCGATACTACCGGCTGCGGCCACCGAAGTGACGCCCGACGGCAGCTAACGCGTCGGAATCGTAGCAAGGCCTTTTGGACCCGACGTCGAACTCCCACTCATGTATCACGACGTTCTCGTTCCGGTGACCGCGGAGACCAGCGACACGCGATTCCTCTACCACGTCGGCGAGCTCGCGACCGCGATCGACGCCGAGGTGACGCTGCTCGCGGTCGCGGACACGAACCGCGACAGCGTCACGCTCGTCGACGGCGACGTCGTCGACGCCCTCGAAACCGAAGGCGAGCAGGCGCTCTCGGACGCCGAAGGCGTCCTCGAATCCCTCGGGCTCGACGCGCACACCGACGTCGTCCAGGGGTCGCCCGCGCAAACCATCGTCGACTACGTCGACCGCTACGAGCACGACCTCGTCGCGATGCCGACGCACGCCCGAACCGGCCTGCAGCGCTACCTCCTCGGGAGCGTCACCGAGAAGGTCGTCCGACTCTCCCCGGTCCCGGTCCTGACCGCGCGAACCGACGAGGACGACCTCGCGTTCCCCTACGACCGTCTCCTCGTCGCCGTCGACGGGAGCGCCGCGTCGCGTCGCGCGAGCGAACACGCGCTCTCGCTCGCCGCCGCGCTCGACGCGGGCGTCGACGTCCTCTCAGTCGTCGACACCGGCGGCATCGGACCGGACGTTCGCGCGCAACTCGTCACGGAGCGCGCTCGCGAAAGCGCACAGGACCTCGTCCGCGACGTCGAGACCGACGCCACCGACCGCGGAATCTCCGACGTCCGCACCGAGATCGTCGAAGGGCTGCCGGCGGACGCCATCGCGTCCTACGTCGACGACCACGCGGTCGACGCCGTCGTGATGGGCACCACCGGTCGCACCGGCATGGACCGCGTCCTCCTCGGGAGCGTCGCCGAGAAGACCGTCCGGACCGCGCCCGTCCCCGTCCTCACCGTCCGCCACGACGGCGACTGACCCGACGAACCGACCGCGGAAACCACGTTGCTCGGCGACCTCGACCGGCCTCCACGGTCGCCCCTCGCCAAAGCGCTTTAACCCGGCTCCCTCCGATACGTACACGATGCCAACGGACGACATGTCGGTCCCCGACGCGGCCGCCTACGCCGGTGACGTCATCGACCGCATCGCCGCCGCCGTCATCACCGACCGTGCGTTCCTCGAGACGGTCCTCGCGGGCGTGCTCGCTCGCGGCCACGTCCTCCTCGAGGACGTCCCGGGGACGGGGAAGACGCTCACCGCGCAGGGCCTCGCGCACGCGCTCGGGCTCTCGTTCAACCGCGTGCAGTTCACGCCCGACCTCCTCCCGAGCGACATCACGGGCTCGCACGTCTACAACGAGCACACCCAGGAGTTCCAGTTCAACGAAGGCCCGATATTCGCGAACGTCGTCCTCGCCGACGAGATCAATCGCGCCCCGCCGAAGACGCAGGCGGCGTTACTGGAGGCGATGGACGAGAAGCAGGTGAGCGTCGACGGCGAGACGCGCGACCTCCCCGACCCGTTCTTCGTCATCGCGACGCAGAACCCCGTCGAGCAGGAGGGGACGTTCGAGCTCCCGGAAGCGCAACGCGACCGGTTCGTCATCAAGACCGCGATGGGGTACCCCGACCGCGCCGGGGAGCTCGAACTCATCGACCGGCGCGCGAACCGCTTCACGCAGATGCCGACGATCGAGGCGGCCGTCGACGAGACCCAGGTCCGCGCGCTCCAGGAGGTCCCCGAGCGCGTGCACGTCGAGGGGAACGTCCGCGAGTACCTCGTTGACGTCGCGCGCGCCACACGCGTCGACGACCGCGCCGAGATCGGCGTGTCACCGCGCGGTATCCAGCGGTTCTTCGAGGCGGCGCGCGCTCGCGCCGTCATCGCCGGCCGCGACTACGTCACGCCCGACGACGTGAAGTTCGTCGCCGACCCCGTGATGCGTCACCGCATCGTCCTCACGCCCGAGGCGAACATCCAGGGCGTCACGAAGGCCGACGTCGTGGACGCGGCGCTCCAGAGCGTCGACGTCCCGAACGTCGCCGGTTCCTGAACCCGCGGTCGTCCCAGGCGGCGCCAGGTGGTCGCTCCTCGCCCCGGTTCGAACGACCTCCAAGCGCGGACCTCGTCGGGTCCCGCCGCGCGTGTCGCCGCGGACTCTCACGGCGCGGGAACGACGGCCGATTTCTTGTACGTCTCGCCCGTAGCATCGGATGTGGTCGCGCGGCCGAGGTATCGCTCACGAACGCCCGCGGTAACGGAACGCAAGCCCATGGACATCGCTGACATCATCTCGACCGACTTCGTAGCACTCCGCCCCGACGACGCGGTCTCGAAGCTCGTCGGGGTCTTCGAGGACCCCGCGGTGAACGGCGTCGTCGTCCGCGACGACGCGTTCAGGGGCGTCGTCACGCGACGACAGCTCGCGAGCTCGCAGCATCCGCCCGAGGAGACGGTCGGGTCGCTCGTCTGGCACGTCCCCCGGCTCTCGCCGGACGACGACGTCCGGAAGGTCGCGCGACTCATGATCGACGCGGACTCGCGAGTCCTCCCGGTCTTCGAAGGGAGCGACCTCGTCGGCGTCGTCACCGTCGACGACGTCGTCGAGGCCGTCGAACCGTTCCTCGACGCCGCGACCGTCCGAGAGGCCGCGACCAGCGACATGATCACGGTCGGCCCGGACGCCACGTTCGGGCGGGCGCTTTCCGTCCTCCGAGAGCACGGCTTCACGCACCTGCCGGTCGTCGACGACGACGACGCGGTCGGCATCCTCAGTCTCCACGACGTCGTCGACGTGACGACGCGCGCGGAGACCCGCAGTCGGGGCGGGAACGCCGGCGGAACCGACGCCGGCGGCGGGCAGATCGCGGCGAGCACCGCCCGGGTGAGAGCCGGTGGGTTCGGCGCTCGCGACGGCGAGCGCGCTCGCGTCCTCGACCTCCCCGTCCGCGACGTGATGGTCGCACCGGTCAGAACCATCCATCCCGACGAGACGCTCGACGTCGCCGTCGCCGAGATGTTCGACGTCGACGGGTCGTCGCTCGTCGTCACCGAGAACGGCGACCCGTCCGGGATCGTCACGAAGACCGACGTCCTCGACGCGCTCACGTGGGAGACCGGCGGGTCTCGCGCCGTCCAGGTGTCCGGGACGGACCTCCTCGACGACGTCCAGTACGACGACGTCGTCGAGATGGTCGACACGTTCGACGCGATGGACGGCGACACGAACGTCCTCGACGCGAAGGTCCATCTGCACGAGCACGAAGAGACCCATCGCGGCACGCCGCTGCTGCTCGCGCGCATCCGCCTCCACACCGACGACGGCCTGTTCATCGCGTCCGGCGAAGGCTACGGCGCGAACCACGCCCTGCACGAGGCTCGGGACGTCATCGAACGCCAGGTCCGGGACGACAAGACGTACGGTCGGACGAAGAAACCGCCGAGCCCGGAGTTCTGGGACAAGCGCTTCGGGTGGCTGCTCGAGGAGTGACGACCGAGGGCGTCCTTCGACTCCGGGACGTACCTCTAAGAGCGAGGGGTTCGACGGCCGTAGCATGAACGCGACTGCAGCCGTCTCGGCTCGCGGTCTCAGCCGCGAGCGGCGGACTCGAACGGCCGTGGCGTGGTCGGTCGAGACATGACCTCGGCGACGGCCGCGAACCAGCCGGCGTCGGACCAGCCGGCCGCGTCGACGCCCTGGCACGCTCGCACCGTCGAGGCCGTCCTCGACGAACTGGACGCGACCACCGACGGCCTCTCGACCGAGGAGGCCGAACGACGCCTCGACGAGTACGGGCCGAACGAGATCCGCGGCGAGAACGCCGTCTCGCCGCTCCGTATCTTCCTCTCGCAGTTCCAGGACGTCCTCATCTACCTCCTCGTGCTCGCCGCGCTCCTCTCGCTCGCCGTCGGCCTCCTCCCCGGCGAGACGGCGAACGTCGTCGACGCCGCCCTCATCCTCGTCATCCTCGCCGCGAACGGCGTCTTCGGGTTCGTCCAAGACTACCGCGCGGAACGGTCGATGCAGCGACTCCGCGAGCTCGCCTCGCCCGCGGCGACCGTCGTTCGCGACGGCGAGAGACGCACTGTCGACGCCACCGCGGTCGTCCCCGGCGACGTCGTCGTCCTCGAACAGGGCGACGCCGTCCCGGCGGACGCACGACTCGTCGAGAGCACGAACCTCGAGACCGCGGAAGCCGCCCTGACCGGTGAGAGCGCGAACGTCGGGAAGGACGCGACCCCGGTCGACGCGGGGACGTCGCTCGCCGAACGACGGAACATGGTGTACATGAACACGAACGCCGTGAGGGGCCGAGCGCGCGCCGTCGTCGTCGGCACCGGCATGGACACCGAGGTCGGGAGTATCGCCACCCAGATGCAGGCGGCCGAGGACGGCGAGACGCCGTTCCAGGCGGAGGTCGACGAACTCGGCCGCCGTATCGGCCTCGGCGTGCTCGCACTCATCTCGCTCGTCGTCCTCGTCCAGTTCCTGTTCACGGAGACCGATGCCATCAGCATCTTCCTGACCGCCGTCACGCTCGCCGTCGCCGCCGTCCCCGAAGGCCTCCCGGCCATCGTCACGCTCACGCTCGCGCTCGGCTCGCAGAAGCTGATTGAGAGGAACGCGCTCGTCCGCCGGCTCCCCGTCGTCGAGAGCCTCGGGAGCGTCGACACCATCCTCACGGACAAGACGGGGACGCTCACCGAGAGCCAGATGACCGTCCAGCGGGTCGCTGCCGGCGACGACGTCTACGACGTCACCGGTGCGGGCCTCGAGACCGACGGCGAGTTCGTGCGTGACGGCGACCCGGTCGACCCGGCCGTGCTCGAACCCGTCTTGCGCTGCGGCGCGCGTTGTAACAACGCCGAACCCGCGCCCGACACCGAGGACCGCGCGTACTTCGGCGACCCGACGGAGGTCGCGCTCCTCGTCTCCGCCCTCAAAGCCGGCGTCGAGCGCGACGCCGACCGCGTCCGCGAAGTTCCCTTCTCCTCGGACCGCAAACGGATGACCGTCGTCGTCGAGGGACCCGACTCGGGGGACGATGTCGACGAGGGCACGCATACGGCGTACATGAAGGGTGCGCCCGAGGTCGTCCTCGACCGCTGCGACCGCGTGCTCGTCGACGGCGCGGAACGCGACCTCACCGACGCCGACCGCGACCGAATCCTCGACCGCACCGAATCGTTCGCGAGCGACGCGCTCCGCGTCATCGGGTTCGCGCACAGGCGCGTCGCCGACCCCGACGTCGACGCGGACGCCCTCGAGGACGACATGGTGTTCCTCGGCCTCCAGGGGATGCTCGACCCGCCCCGCGACGAGGTCCCACGGGCCGTCGCCGACTGTCGCGACGCCGGCATCCGCGTCGTCATGGCGACCGGCGACAACGTCGAGACCGCGAAAGCCATCGGCGAAGAGATCGGGTTCGACCCCACGGGCGCGATAACCGGGGCCGAGGTCGAAGCCTTGACCGACGCGGAACTCCAGGAGGTCGTCGAGACCGTCGAGGTGTTCGCTCGCGTCGCCCCCGAACACAAGGTCCGCATCCTCGACGCCCTGCAGGCGAACGGGCATCGCGTCGCGATGACCGGCGACGGCGTCAACGACGCCCCGGGCGTCCGGAACGCTGACGTCGGCATCTCGATGGGCGAACGCGGCACCGACGTCACGAAGGAGGCGAGCGACATGATCCTCCAGGACGACAACTTCGCGACCATCCGGGACGCCATCGCCGAAGGCCGCGGCATCTTCGACAACATCCGGAAGTTCGTGAACTACCTGCTGTCCGCGAACGCCGGCGAGGTCCTCGTCGTCTTCGCTGGCGTCCTCGTCGGGAGCGCGCTCTACCCGTCGCTGTTCGCCGGGAACACGGAAGCGCTCGTCCTCACGCCGGTCATGCTCCTCTGGATCAACCTCGTCACCGACGGATTCCCCGCGCTCGCCCTCGGCACCGACCCGAAGGCGGACGGAATCATGGCGCGCGCGCCACGCGGCGACGACGACCCCGTCATCGACCGCCGGATGACGTACTCCATCGGCACCATCGCCGTCATCATGACCATCACCGGACTCTCCCTGTTCTTGTACGCGCTCGAGGTGACGCGCGACCTCGTCGTCGCACAGACGCTCCTGTTCACGCTCCTCGTCACCGTCGAGATGGTCCGCATCCACCTCATCCGCTCCCGGTACGACCTCTCACCGCTCTCGAACCCGTGGCTCGTCGCCGCGGTGATCCTCTCGCTCGCCCTCCAACTCGCCGTCCTCTACACGCCACTCCGCGGGTTCTTCTCGGTCGTCGCACCGTCGCTCACGCACTGGACGTGGATCGGTGGCGCGTTCCTCGCGTTCGTCGCCCTCGCACTCGTAGCCGAATCCCACGTCGAACGCACCGCCGCGTCCTGACCGGCAGTCCCCTCATCCCTCCTGACCTTCGTCCCCAGTCGCCGTCTCCTGTGGCTCCCAGTCCGCGTTCACCGTGCAGGAATGAACTCACCGGATGACGCTCATCTCGTGTCCGTGACTCACCACTTCACTCCCCTCTACAGTTCCGAGACCGTTTCCGCGACCCCACGTGCTCCGACATCCAGTCACTCAACCCGAACAGAAGCATATAGTGACATCCGATTCATGAACGCTTCCCAGAGTGTTCCCCCCTAAACGCGCCGACCCCGACAGTCCCACCGCACCTCGTCCCGTCCCGGCACGCCCATTCGACACTCGGCTGATCCCCCGGCGCAACGTCACTCCTCCCCGGCCACTTCCGACTGTCGCCACGACGAGCTCACGCTCCAACTACTACCCTCCCGGAGCCCAGGTTCCGAACTGGTACCGCCTCCGGCGGACGCGAACTCGGCCTCGCGTACTCACCGGCATCCCCTCCGCCCCTGGTCTATCAACCAACCACGTTCCCTCAGGTACCAAACCCAACCCCTCTCTCACCTCTTTCCCAATCCAGGAGTTCCCGCTCCCCTGCCTGGCCATGACTCGAACCACGAGTTCACACCTCTCGTTCTCCCAATGTGGAGTTCAGGAACACGTCGATCTTGCACTCGACCCCTCGCCATCCAACCAATCCGTACAGCCAGGGTCACGAACAGTCCGACCTCCCTGCGCCATCCCCTAGGGACTCAGAGCAGTTCAGCCGTACCGACCACTCCAGAGGTACTCCTTGACACCCCCCGCTACAGTCCCGTTACTCAGTTGCGCCACGCAGTGAGTACGACCTTTCCTCTTGACCAGTCACCTTGCCCATTCAGATGAGTGGCTCAACCTCACCACGCGCACTATCCAACACAGATGAACAGTAACACTGCTTGGTGTTACTGTTCAGTGTAACTGAGAACACTGGCTGGACAGGTTATGTGGGCAACTGAACTGGTGAATTTGCTTGCTCAGTGGGGTTGGGCAGGATACCTGACCAATACTGTTGGCTGCACTGTCTGTGTGCATGGACTGTGTTTTATTACGGATGGGTCAGTACGTACAGTCCAGATGATCACGTACACGACGTACAGTGAAGCCGGTGGGGTGGGGAAGACGACGACAGCGGCGAACCTGGCGGCCGCGCACGCCGAACGCGGCCATCGCGTCCTCGTCGTCGACCTCGACCCACAGGAGGGCTCGCTGAGCTACGTCTTCGACGTCGCGGACGACCGAGCGGACGGGAGCGCGGACAACATCGTCCGGCACCTCATCGGCCGCCCGAAGGGCGAGTTCACCGACCTCATCCGGACGGACACCGGCGAGGCGGGCGTCGACGTCCTTCCTGCGCACAACATGCTCGCGAACCTCACGCAGAACATGATGAAGGCCGCGGAGATCGAGGAGGACATGCACGTCGACGACGACTACGAGTGGCCGCGGAACGAGCAACTGCTTCGACTCCTCCGCGAGAACGACGTCCCCGACGAGTACGACGTCGTCATCTGCGACCCGCAGGCGACCGAAGGGGACGCCCTGTACAACGCGATCTACGCGACCCGGTCCGTGCTCCTGCCCGTCGAGCTCTCCGGGAAGGGCGCGCTCTCCATCGACGGCCTCACCGACCTCGCCGAGGGACTGGAGGCGGAGGTCGGTATCGACGTCGGCGTGCTCGGCATCGTCCCGGTCGCGTACAAGGGGACGAACACCCAGCAGGAGCATCTCTCCGAGCTGGAGGCGTCGCCGTTCGACGTCCCGGCGGTGTTCGGCGAGCGTTCGAGTCTGATGCAGGAGATGTGGGAGTCCCAGGCGACGGCGTTCCGCGTGCTGGACGAGGGATGGAAGGAGGGCGAGAAGGGACTGCGGCGAGAGTACGACCGCGAGACGGACACGCTCGATCAGTACCGCGACCTCGCCTCGCACGTGGAGGGTGAGTTCGAATGAAGAAAGGTAGCGGCGACGACCCGTTCGCGGACCTCGACGAGGAGGCCGGTGGAGACGACGATCAGGTGGCTGACCCCCAGGGGTCGGACGGTGAGGAGGCGGATCCGGCTGGGTCCGACGAGGACCCCAACTCATCAACCGAAGAGCGCTATACGGATTCGTCTGGGAGCGGTTCGGTGGATGGCGGTCCGGAGACGGGCGGCTCAGGCGGCGACGTCGTAGATAAGGGAGAGGTTACCGATAGCTCCGACAGCACTGATAGCGGACGCGAGGACGGGCAGACGAAGGCGGAGGCCGACGGAATCCCGTGGGTGCTCCGCCGGTCGCGCGTCAAGGAGGACCGGGGGAACGTCCACCAGTTCTTCCTCCGCGAGGAGTACAGCACTCGCGAGGACGAGATCCTCGAAGCGGTCGCCGGGGAACTCGACATGCGCCAGAAGGACCTCCAGAAGCTCGACGTCCGCGAGGCGATGGTCGCGTCCGCCGACCCGGAGGCGATCGCGGCCGTCCTCCGCGAGTGGGGATACGAGTACCTGAAGTAACCTGAAACCCGGTTAGCTGTCTTCTATCGGACGGGCGTCCAGCGGTCGTCCGCGAACGGACCGTCGAGTTCGGCGACGAGTGCCGCGGCGGCCGCGAACGGGTCCGCGTCGAGGTCGTCGGTGACCGTTCGCGTTCGACCGGCGTGCGCGTAGACCGCGTCGACGAACGCGTCTCTGACCGGTCGGTTCTCGAAGAGCCCGTGGAGGTAGGTCCCGACCGCGCGGTCGGTCGCCACGCTGCTCTGGCCGAGCGGCCGCACGTCGGCGCCGGCGACCGACGGGTGGTCGCGGTCGACGGTCGTCTCCCCCATGTGTATCTCGTAGCCCTCGACGGCCGCCGCTGCGTGATGGTCTTCGGCTCCAGCGTCGAGATAGCCGGTGGCGTCGAAGGGGACGGCGACGGCTTCGACGCGTTTGTCGGTCGAGAACGCGGTCTCGCCGGGGAGGACGCCGAAGCCGTCGACGACGTCCGCGTCGCCGATGCCTTCGACCGCGGCGTTCGTGATGCGGTCGCCCAGGAGCTGGTAGCCGCCGCAGACGCCGAGGATGGGGCCGTCGAACGCGTCGAGCGCGCGTTCGAACCCGGCGTCGCGGAGCGCGTGGAGGTCGTCGACGGTGTTCTTCGTCCCGGGGAGGACGAGCGCGTGAACGTCCGCGACGGCGTTCACCGCACGTTCGGGCTCGATGTACGCGACGCGGACGCCGGGCGTTCGCGCGAGCGGCCCGAAGTCCGTGAAGTTCGAGATCCGCGGGAGCCTGACGACGCCGACCGTGACGGTCCGCGGTTCGGGGACGCCGTCGTCGTCGCCGATGACGTGGCTGACGTCGCCGGGGCCGCGCGCCGTTCCGTCCGTCCGACTCGCGTCGGGGATGCCGAGGCTGTCCTCCTCGGGGAGCCCCGGGTCGTCGTAGGGGAGGACGCCGAGCACGGGAACGCCGGTCCGGGCCTCGAGTTCGTCGACGCCCGGTTCGAGGATCGACCGGTTGCCGCGGAACTTCGAGACGACGGTGCCGACGACGCGCTCGCGGACGTCGTCCGGCATCAGTTCGAGCGTCCCGTAGAGGCTCGCGAAGACGCCGCCGCGTTCCACGTCGCCGACGACGACGACGTTCGCGTCCGCGAACCGCGCGGTCTCGACGTTCGCGAGGTCGCGGTCGTGGAGGTTGATCTCCGCGATACTCCCCGCGCCCTCCGCGACGACGACGTCGTGTTCGGCCGCCAGCCGCGCGTGCGCTCGTGCGGCCGCCTCGCGGATGACCCCCCAGTGCTCGTCGTAGTACTCGCCGGCGGCGTACGTGCCGACCGGGTCGCCGTCGACAACCAGCTGGCTCTCGCCGTCGCCCCGTGGCTTCAGGAGGACGGGGTTGTGGTCGGTCGACGGCGGGACGCGAGCGGCGCGCGCCTGGGTGTGCTGGCTGACGCCGACCTCGCCCCAGCCGCCGTCCGGTGCGAGCGCCACCCGAGCGTTGTTGCTCATGTTCTGCGCTTTGAACGGCGCGACGTCGACGCCGCGGTCCGCGAGCCGCCGGCAGAGCCCCGCGACGACCGTGCTCTTCCCGACGTGGCTCGCGGTCCCGGCGACGAGCACTGTCGTCGCGGTCGACCCGTCGGCCGCGTCGCCCCCTCCGCGCTCACGCATCGAGCGGTCGCGTCTCTCGGTCACGACTCGCTCCTCGATGCGACCGTCGAAAAGCGTGCCGTTCGACGGTGCTCGCTCGGTACACGGACGGTACCCGCGGTACCGTTCAGATAACAAAGCCGTTCGGGGATGTACGATGGGTCGTGTCGCACGTCGACGTCGACCTTCCGGGGTCGGTTCCGCGGTCGAGAGCGGTGCCGTCGGCGCTCCAGGGCGTCCTCGCGGTCGCGACGACGTCGACGCTGGACGCGGCGTCCACGGTCGCCGGGCTCTCGCTCGCACCCGTCCTCGTCGAGAGCAACCCGCTCGCGAGAGCGCTGTTCGCGGAGTACGGCGTCCTCCAGTCGGTCGTCCTCATCTCCGTCCTCCTCGCGGTCGTGGTCGTCGGCGTCACCGAGGCGGCGGTTCGCGTCGTCGCCGCCCGGACTCGTCGGTCGGTCCTCGCCGGGAGCGCGGTCCGGTTCGTGGGGTACGGGACGCCGTCGCTCGTCTCGCTGTACGCCGCCACGAACAACGTCGTGCTCCTCGTCGAGCACGCGCCGCTGTTCGCGTGACGTCCCCGGGGTCGACGCCATCGCACTCGAAACAGCCGCTATGCGATGGTTCGGCGTCGAGCGGTCGGATGATTCGGCGTCGAGCGGTCGTCCGGTGAAACGGGGCGAACGCTCAGACCGATAAGGCGAGCTTACCGCGCTTGCGGCCGCAACAGCCCGGTAAACGGTGCGTGTGTAATACGTCGACTACCAGTCGGAAAACGTCGGTATCACGTAATCGACTGGTAACCGACCGTCGTATACGGGCCGCGAAGTGGTGGAAAGGTCTATTCATGTAGTCCCTCGCTACTCGTGCATGGTGTCACGAACCGCTTCGCTCCCCATCCGTCGCCGGTTCGGCGGCGGTAAGGGGGCGTTACCGACGAGAAACGGCCCGTTCGACCGGCTTCGGCGCGAGCGTGGGGGACGGAGGCAAGCATGATTATGGGGTGGGTGATGGGGGTGACTCAGGCGTGACTGACCTCGAACGTGCGTGGGAGGGCGTCGACGACGACCCGGATCTGGAACGCGACCTCGGCTATCGGCCGTTTGACGTCGAGGTCGTGGTCGCGGAACAGTACGGACAGCTCCTGTTCCTGCCGAGCGACGACGACATCCTCGAGGAGGACTCGTTCGTCGTCGCCGACGAATCGCTGGTCGTCGACCTCGCCGACCGGCGCTGACGGACGCCGCGGACTGGCTCACTGGCACGGACGGGTGCAGTGACCTGGCTGTCTATCGCTGCTCGTCGGACCGGCCGGACCGGTCGGTCCGGTCGTGACAGTCCACGGTCTCCTACTCCGAGCACGTGGTAGTCACCTGATAACAGCCGGTCATGAGGATTGGTAACTCCTTGCAAATTGTCGGGTGGATTGGCGCCGACGACGGCCGAGCAGTACGACCGAACTACCCGACCGACCACCGTCCCTTGCTCTCGCCAACTGACGCATAACAAAGCCCGTCTCTACCCTCCCTGTTGGTATCAGTAAGGTCGTGACAACGAATGCAAAGCAAAGATTTCCACCACCCGAATCCCCCGTACTCGTCCTCCTCGAGAACGCTCGACCTCCACGCGGCGAGCTCGCCCCCCACTCGTCCGTCCGCCCGGCCACACGCCGGCGGACGGGGGAGGTAATCGGACCGATGTGCGGCATCACCGCGCGCGTCGGGACCGACGACTCCTCGGAGTCGCTCGTCGCGACGCTCGAGAACCTCGAGTACCGCGGCTACGACTCCGCCGGTATCGCCGTCAAGAACGGCACCGGCCTGAAGATCCAGAAGCGCGAGGGACAGGTCGCCGCGCTCCGTGCCGCGGTCGCTGAGAACCGCCTCCAGGGCGACCTCGGCATCGGGCACACGCGCTGGAGCACGCACGGGGAACCGTCGGACGCGAACGCGCACCCCCACGTCGACTGCTCGGGGCGCGTCGCCATCGTCCACAACGGCATCATCGAGAACCACACCGAACTCCGTCGTGCGCTCGAAGCCCGCGGCCACGAGTTCCGGAGCGACACCGACACCGAGGTCGTCCCGCACCTCGTCGAGGAACGACTCGACGCCGGCGACGACCCCGAAGCGGCGTTCCGCGCCGCCATCGCCGAGCTCGAAGGGAGCTTCGCGCTCGCGATGATCCACGAGGACGTCGACAGCGTGTTCGCGACCCGCACCGGGTCGCCGCTCGTCCTCGGCGTCGGCGCCGACGCGAACTACCTCGCGAGCGACGTGCCCGCGTTCCTCGAGTACACCGACCGCGTCGTCTACCTCGAGGACGGCGACGTCGCGGTCCTCACCGCCGACGACTTCCACATCACTGACGCCGACGGCTTCGAGGTGTCCCGACCCGTCGAGACCGTCGACTGGGCGGCGGAGGACGCCGGGAAAGGCGAGTACGACCACTTCATGCTGAAGGAGATCCACGAGCAGCCGACGTCGCTCCAGCAGACCATCCAGGGTCGACTGGACGGCGACGACGTCGTACTCGAAGCGTTCGACGCGGGGGCGTTCGCCGACGTGCAGCGCGTGCACTTCGTCGCGTGCGGCACGAGCTATCACGCGGGGCTCTACGCGGAGAGCCTGTTCGCGGACTGGAACGTGGACGCGCAGACGTTCCTGGCGAGCGAGTACGCCACCCATCCGCCCGCCATCGGGGACGGGACGCTCGTCGTCGGTATCACGCAGAGCGGCGAGACCGCTGACACCCTCGGCGCGCTCGAGATCGCCGATAAGCGCGGTGCGCGAACACTCGCGTTGACGAACGTCGTCGGGTCGAGCGCCGCGCGGCTCTGCGACGACGCGCTGTTCATCCGCGCCGGCCCCGAGATCGGCGTCGCGGCGACGAAGACGTTCTCGTCGCAGGTGGCGACGCTCGTCCTCCTCGGCGAACGCATCACGCGCGACGTCACGGGCGCGTCGACGCCGGACTCGGCCGCGCGCCTCCGGGCGCTCGCGGAACTCCCCGAGCACGTCCGGACCGTCCTGGAGACGACGTGCGCGGCCGAGGTCGCCGACCGGTACGCGCACGAGGAGTCGCACTTCTTCATCGGTCGCGGGAGCGCGTTCGCCGTCGCGCTCGAAGCCGCGTTGAAGTTCAAGGAGATCACGTACGAGCACGCCGAGGGGTTCGCCGCGGGCGAACTCAAGCACGGCCCGCTCGCGCTCGTCACCGAACACACGCCCGTGTTCGCGGTCTGCAACGGGAACAACGAGGCGAAGCTCGCGAGCAACGTCCGCGAGGTCCAGACGCGCGGCGGCCCGGTCGTCGGCGTCTGCCCGCGCTCCAGCGACGCGCTCGCCGACGCCGCCGACGAAGTCCTCACCGTCCCCGCCACCCACCCTGACCTCGTCGCCATCCTCGCGAACGTCCAGCTCCAGCTCGTCGCCTACCACGCCGCCGACGACCTGGACCGCCCCATCGACAAACCCCGGAACCTCGCCAAGAGCGTCACCGTCGAGTGACCGACGCACGCTGGCAGTCACGACCACGTTCCCGCTTCTCTCCGCCAACAGGCGCTCGCTCGTTTCTCTAGCCCATCTAAACCCGGGAGGGTTCTCCAGAACCAGTTGCATCCCTCTCGCCGCAGTCCCAGATTGACATGCCTTCCTCGCCATCGCGGAGACACCTTCTCGGAGTTGCTGGTGCATCACTCCCCGTGCCACTCGCCGGCTGTGCTGTCTCTGCATTCCGTTCCGAGGAAGCGCACGCAGGTCCGGCCTACCTGGACGAGACCGGCGTCGTCTACGAGCAGGAGCAACTAGCTCTCTCTGTGCAACCAGATGCTGTGCGGCTAGGTGACCCAGTCACGTTCGAGATCCAGAATACGAGTACGTCCGAGTTCACGCTCGGCTGTCACAATCCGTGGGCACTACACCGGCAGACGAATGCGGGTGGACACACCTGACGTGGACTGCCGGGGGGTACCATGACCTCTATGCCTCGTACTCCCCGCTGGCGAACGCACAACCGTCCAACTCACGCTTTCAGAGAGCGCCTTGGCAGCTGTAGCTGCCCGCCTCAGTGACGGGGTTCAGCCCGGAACGTACCGGTTCTTGCTCTTGGGAACGAGGCCATATCTCGCGGTCGAGTTCGCGGTCGATGCAGCCGATCGATCCGAAAGCCGGTTCTATCGGCTGGGTCACTGAGTGTGCGGCGACCGAGCGCGCTCTGGTCTCGTTCGCGAACACGCTCCCGTACTCCTTTGGGTTCCCGCTTCGAGCGTTCGCCATGGAACGACGACGTGTGAGTTCTGGCACGGAGTGGGAGGACGCGGTCGGGTACTCGCGGGCGGTCCGCGTCGGCGACCGCGTCGAGGTGTCGGGAACGACGGCGACGGACGACGACGGCGATGTCGTCGGCGTCGGCGATCCGTACGCGCAGACCGTGCAGGTCGTGGAGAACGTCGAGCGCGCGCTCGCGGAACTGGACGCCTCGCTCGCGGACGTGGTCCGCACCCGCATGTACGTCACGGACGTCGACGACTGGGAGGCCATCGGTCGCGCGCACGCCGAGGCGTTCGACGACGTCCGGCCGGCGACGACGATGGTCGAGGTATCGGGCCTCGTCGACCCCGAGATGTGCGTGGAGATGGAGGCGATAGCGGTCGTCGCGGCGGAGGCGTAGCCGCGACGGCAAGCACTCGTGGGTTTACGCGAGGCGTAAACTCTGACGGTGGGGCGTCGTCAGGAAAGGAAGCCTCGTCAGGAAAAGAGACGTGGTCAGGCTGCGACGAGCGCGGGCCGGGCGACCGCGTCGGCGGCGTCGACGCGGGCGCTGTCGGTCGCGGACGCGTTATCGGCGGTGACGACGTCCGTCCATATCTGGAGCGTGAAGTCCGCCGAGTCCGGCCCCGGGGTTGCGGGCGCGTCGCCCTTGTAGAGCAGGAACACGAGGCGGACGTCCTCGCCGGGTTGCTCGGGGGCGACGTCGCGCGGGACGACGGTCTTCTCGCCGGCGGCGAGCGACACCTCGAACGCGTCGAGCTGTCGCGTCCCGGTGACGGTGCCGTCGTCGCCGACGGACTGCGCGAGCACGACGACCGAGTACCGCGTCTCGGTGTGCTCGTGGTTCTCGACGCCGACGTGGAACGTGTGCCCGTCACCCGCGACGAGCTCGTCCGGGTAGTCCTCGGCGACCAGGTCGCCGTCGGCGTTCTCGTTCAGCACGTAGAACTCCGTGAACGGGTCGCCGGCGGGCGGGAACGCGGCGGTGACGCCGACTGCCGCGAGGAGCACGACCCCGGCTGCGAGGAACGCCACGTTCTGGTTCCGCGAACCGGGGAGCGTGGTCCACGCTCGCTCCAAGGCGCCCGAACGCAGCGGGCCGCGGCGCACGTACGGCGCGAGCAGCGCACGACGCACCGCCGCGACCGCCGCCGCGACGACCGTCATCGCCGCCAAGATACCAGCGACCGGGAGGAACGTCAGTTCCGTGACCGTCACGACCGCCGTGCCGACGACCGCAGCGAGGAGCGCGCTCCCGACCATCGAGAGCGCGACCACGACCGCGGCCGACGGCGTCGCCGCCGGCGCCGGCTCCGCGTCGTCGAACGCCGACGACCGCTCCGGGAACACCGCAGCGACGACCGCGTACCCCGGAACGAACACGAGGACCGCGAGCCCGAGCGTCCACCGTATCGGCCACGGGACGCCCGGGACGACGAACGCGAGCACCGCGAGCACCGAGACGACCGCGACGAGCGCCAGGTCCGTGAACCACCGCCAGTACGCGACGTCGCTCATCACTCGCTCACCTCCGAGTCACCGGGGGACGTACAGAGCAGGACTTCGTCGTTCGCGTACACGTGGTTCCGGCCGTCCGAGCAGACCTCCGACTGCGCGTACGACGCGTCGGTGCTCGGGTACGGCGCCTCACCGAGCTGGTACTGGAACGTCGACGGACCCGTTGTCTGATACGACCGGTAGACGACCGGGACGTCCGCGACCGGGCCGTCGGCGTCGACGACGAGCGTCGCCATCTCGACCGGCTTCTGCGGATGGAACGCACGCCAGTACGGATGGTCGGTCTGCACGTCCGCCATCGTTCCCGCCGACAGCAGGCCGGGGATGGTCTGGCTCGCGGCGAGCTCGGCGTCGGTGAAGGACGTCCGCACGTGGCGGTCGTCGAACGCCGGGTCGTCGAGCGTCGCCTTCTCCGCCATCACCATCGACGTCGGGTACCCGAGCGCGAGCACGAGGACGATTGCAACCATCGCGCCGCGGGGCGCGTGCGACACGACGTGGAACAGCCCGACGGCGGCGACGAGCGACAGCGGCACGTACAGGAACGCGATCCAGCGCCCCGGCATGAACACGGTGATGCCGAACGTGTTGAACCCGAACGTGAACAGGAACATCACGGCGCCCGCGACGAGGACCGTGAGCGTCGCGTCCATCCGCTGCCGCCAGCGCAGCATCACGAGGGCGCCGACGACCGCTCCGGCGAGCAGGAGCGCGAACCCGAACAGCTCGACGTACGGGAGGACCGCGTCCATGAACGTCTCCGACCCGCCAGCCCCGGGAACCGCCGGTTCGCTCGTGCTGATGAGGTTCAGGAAGCCGGCGTCCTCGACGAACGTCTCCTGGATTATCCCGAGCATCCGCACGAGGAACCCGTCCCCGGCGGTGTCCGCGCCACCACCTCTCCAGGGGGCGAGCGTCCACGAGACCGCGGTCGCGACGAGCGATGCGAGGAACGTCCCGCCGAGGACCAGCGTGCTGCGCTGCCAGCCCGACTCGCCGGTCGCATCACGCACGATCGCGACGCCGACGGCGACCGCGAGCGTCACGAGCAGGACGGCCGTCGACACCTGGTGCGTGAACACGACCGCGAGACTGAACGCGAACACCCCCACCGCGACCCAGCTCTCGCCGTCCGTGTAGAACGTCTTCAGGACGAAGTAGAGGACGGGGATGAAGAACGCGAGCCCGAGACTCGTCGGGATGACGTGGAGGCCCCAGCGGATGAACTGGTCGGCGAACGCGTACAGCGCGGTCGCGGCGAGCGCCCACCGCGCGGGCACGAACATCGCGCCGATACCGTACACGAACAGCGCCGACAGCGGGACGACGAGCCCGACGGTCAGGTAGATTCCCGCCCGAGCAGACCCCGTGACGAGCGCGCCGAGCGACGCGAGCACGTGGTACAGCGGCGCGAGCAGGTACTTGCTCTCGCTGAGCGGGTCGAGCGACCCGGTCGCGGCGATGCCGTCGACCCACACGGGGCCGTGCACCCAGATGTCGCCGCCGACGAACCCCGGCACCGCGAACAGCGCGGTGGTGCGGATGACGACCGCGGCGACGAAGATCTCGACGAGGACGACCGGGGGACTGAGCGACTCCGCTCTCACGAGCAGTATCTGGAAGAGCAGGAGCGACCCCACGAGCCCGGTCAGCAGGAGGACGGGCAGCGAGCGTTCGCCGACGAGACGGACCGCGGCGACGAGCGCGGCGACCGCCAGCACGACGACCGCCGGCAGATATCCGGCGATCGTCTCCGAGAACTGCGGGAGCGCCACCTCGTCCATCACGCGGTCGTGCGTCGCGAGGTACGTGCCGCACGCGAGCCCGACCGCGACCGGGATGACGGTGATGAACGGCTGATCGGCGAAGAACCGCAGGCCGAGGAGGAGGACGGCGACGACGAGACCGAGCTTCGCGACCGTGACGTCGACGTCTCGGTCCTCGAACCGGTCCTCGAACGAGTTCCGGTAGCTCATCTCTCGACCTCGCTGCCGACCGTCCTCGCGGACGTGTTCGACGGATCGATGCGGGCGCCTCGGGGGTCGCGACGCGGTCGCGACCCACGGCCGAGGTGTTCGGACAGGAATGACTGGTGCAGCGACACTGTTCTCGAAGGGAGTTCCACGAAGACGGGCTTCGTTATGTTCGCCATACCGCCGTTAGGAACGCTACTACGCCGGGCCGAGCCGCTCGATACTGGGAACGTCCGGGCGGTCATCTCGCCACCGAGTCGTACACGGCACGGATGCGTTCGCCCATCCGCTCGGCCGACAGTTCCGTCATCGTCCGGCGGCCGTCCGAGGGCTCGCCGCGCTCCAGGACGGACGCGAGCGCGTCGGCGAGCTCGTCGTCGGTGCTCGCGACCGTCGCGTTCCGGACGCCGGCGACGAGGTCGGGGACGTCGCCGACCGGCGTCGACACGACCGGTGTGTCGCACGCGAGCGCCTCCTTGATCGCGTTCGGCGACCCCTCGCTCTTCGAGGTCAGGAGGACGGCGTCGGCCGCGTTCAGGTACAGCGGCATCCGGTCGTGGGGGACGCCGTGTATCGCGTGCAACGCCACGGCATCGGCGGCACCGGCGCCGTCCGCACTGCACTCCCCGGTCTGCGTCACGTCGCCGACCTCGACCGCGACCGGTCGCGTCCCGAGTCGGTTCCGGACCTCGTCGACGACCCGCTCCGCTCGCGGGTAGTCCTTCACCGCGCGCTGCTTCGCGTACGGGAAGAGGACGTGCTTGCCGTCCCGGCGCCACCCGAGGACGTCGCGCGCCACCTCGCTGGAGAACGGCCTGAACACGTCCAGGTCGACGCCGTGCGGGATGACGTGACAGTCCGTTCCCGTCGCCGCGGCCATCTCGTCGCTCATCACGATGACGGCGTCCGCGCGCTTCGCGCAGAACCGACTGAGTGGCGCGGGCTTCCCGAGGATGTCGGACCCCCACAGCGTCAGGACGACCGGGAGGTTCGGTTGCGCGAGCGCCGCGGGCGCTGTCAGCCCGTAGTTCGCGTGCAGGACGTCGTACTCGCCGAACGACGCCTTCAACACCGCTGGATAGTACCTGACGTAGTCGAGCACGGACCGCGACCGGTCGGCGTGGTCCGTCGTCACCCGCTTCCCCGGCACGGGCAGGACGTCGACCTCGACGCCCTGGGCTTGGAGGACCGCGACCTGCTGCCGGAAGAACTCGGCTTCGTCGTTCGTCACGAGATTGAGTACGCGCATGAGAGTGGCTTCACTCGACAGACCGATGCGACGGGGATTGTTATGGCCGACCTACCCGCGTTCCACCCCGTTCCACGGACGAGAACGCCCGACGAGAGCGTCGTCGCGCCGACGACACGGTCGGCGTCCCGACCCGCGTGGCGGTCGAACGCGAACTCGTCTCGGAGTTGCCGCCGCCTAACAAAGCCACCAGCACGTCTTGCGGCCAGTAACTGCGCAGAACCCGCGCTCGGGACTCCCCACGAACCCATGCCACAGTCACCACCGAACCTCGTCCTCGTCTCGATAGATAGCCTCCGTGCGGACCACTGCGGGTACGTCGGCGACGACCGCGGGCTCACGCCCACGATGGACGCGCTGGCGGACGACGGCGTCGCGTTCACGCAAGCGATCGCACCCGGCCCGCAGACGTTCTCGTCGATGCCGGTCGCGTTCACCGGCGAGTACCGCCCGCCGAACTCGCTCGAATCCGTCGACGCGTCCTCGCACTGGGCGCGACGCATGGGCGCCATCGAGAACCACATCACGCGGTTCGAGACGCTCCCGGAGCGCCTCCAGCGCCGCGGGTACACGACCATCGGGTTCAGTCCGAACCCGTGGACGTCGACCGTCTCCGGGTTCGACCGCGGCTTCGACCACTTCGTCGACTTCTCCCAGGCGTCCGGGGACTCCGAGCGGCTGCGCGACCGCGTCGCGACGCGCGTCCTCGGCGAGAACCCCGACCGGAAGGCGTTCGAGCTCGCGAAGGACATGGTGACGGGGTCGTCGTTCTTCGCGCAATGGGGGTCGTTCTACGACGACGTGCTCGCGGCGGTCGCGGACGCTCCCGAGCCGTTCTTCCTCTGGGTGTTCCTCATGGACACGCACTTCCCGTTCGTCACGACGCGCGAGCACCGCGTCGAGCAGTCCGCACTCGGCATGTACTACAGTACGCTGGCCTCCCAGGGCGCGATGCGGGGCACCGACGACTCGATGCCGGCACGCGCGATCGGCACCACGAAACGAAGCTACCGCGACACCGTCCGCGCAGCGGACGCGTTCCTCGACGCCATCCAGCAGGACCTCGCGCACGCGAACCCCGTGACCGTCGTGCACTCCGACCACGGCGAGTCCTTCGGCGACCACGGGAACTTCGGCCATCACCACCGCGAGGTCTACGAGGAGAACGTGCACGTCCCGTACCTCGTCCACGGTCTCGACCGCGCGGGCCGCGTCGACGAACCGACGTCGCTCGCGTCGATTCCGCGAGTCCTCACCGAGATCGCGGACGCGGGCACCTTCGACCCCGAACCGTCGGGTGACGCCGTCGTGGCCGCCAGCGAGGCCGGCGAGCACGTCGCGGTGCGCGACGACCGCTTCAAGCTCGTGCGCTCGGACGACCAGGTCGTCCTCTACGACCTCGACGTCGACCCCGAGGAGACGACGGACGTCTCCGCCGACCACAAGGCGGTCCGCCACCGGCTCGAACGCGTCCTCCGCACGCACGACGACCACGTCGCGGAGACCGGCCGCCTCGACGCCGCCACGCGCGTCGTCGCAGCTCGCGGCGACCTCTGACCGCGGCACCGACGACACGCGGCGACCTCTCGCCGCGCGACCACCACTCGAACTCGCTCGAGCACCCCGGACGGTCGACGGGTACATTCGGTCGTCATTCACTAGCAGAGTCCTCCATGGCGGTGAATCCGGGAGATTGCCCTCAGGAGCGACCTCACCCACTCAACTACGCGGTTCAGGGACTCAGCGGACCTACTTCCCGGCGGACGGGTCGTGGTACCCCGACTCTCGGAAGGGTTATCCCTCCGGCGGCGTTTGATACAATCGCAATGGCAAACGGTAAGGTTGACTTCTTCAACGACACTGGCGGCTACGGTTTCATCTCGACTGACGACGGCGACCTCGACGACGACGAGGACGTGTTCTTCCACATGGAGGACGTCGGCGGCCCCGACCTCGAAGAGGGTCAGGAAGTTGAGTTCGACATCGAATCGTCCCCCAAGGGACCGCGCGCGACGAACCTCGTCCGCAAGTAAACTAGTTCTCGTCGGTCGCTAGCGGCGACGGACGACGACCCAATTTCTCACAGCACCACACCCCAGAGCGACCGCGCCGTCGCGGAGTCCGATGGCTCGGTCGTCCTGAGCTACGCGTCACCCGTGCGGGAGGACGGTTCGCTCGGTGGCGGGCGTGATGAACGGGGAACGAGTGCGATGAATGAAGAGCGGTCGCGATGAACCGAAGACGAGTGCGGTTCGGCCGGTCGCGGGACCGAGGTCAGAGGTAGCCCAGGGAGTTCAGGCGTTCCTCGAGGGCTTCGGCGTCCACGTCGACGTCCTCGGCCGCGGGCCTTCCATCGGGCGCGTCCTCGGTCGGGTCGGCGACCTCGCGGAGGAGCGCCTCGAGGGCGACGGCGACGTACTCCTCGACCGACTCGTACTGCGTGTACGGCAGTCGGGATTCGACGGCTTCGACGACGTGCTCGGGGAGCTCGACCGAGACGGTCTCCGCTCGCTCCTCAGGCATCGTCCCCCTCCGTCCGCGTCGGGTCACTCTGGTCGGGGCCGCCGTCGGTCGCCTCCACCTGCGGGTCGCCGTCCGAGCGCGCCTCGACGTCGTCGACCGTCCCGGCCTCGTCGCCACCGTCGGTGCCGTCGCCGTCCGGTTCGGTGCCGACGGTCGCGACGCTCGCGTCGACGTCCGCGTCGCGAGCCGCGAGCTGGCGCGGACTCGAAGCGCGCGAGCTCCCCGCCATCGCGAGTATCTCGTCGACCAGCACGCGGTTCACGTCCATCTGTTCGTCGAGCATCCGCTCGCGGCGGCGCTGGAGCTCCGCGCGGTCCGGCGGGTTCAGGACGAGGTCCTTCGCGGCCGCGATCGCCGCACGTTCGTCGCGGATGGACTGCAGGAGCCCGTAGCGCGCGAGCGCCTTGTAGATCATCTCGCCGGTCGTCCCGACGATGGAGTTCGTCCGGATCGCGGGCGTCCCGAGGATGGCCGCCTCCGCGGCCATCGTGCAGGAGTCGCCGAGGTACAGGTCCGCGTAGTACATGACGTGGTGGACGTCCTCCGGCGGCGTCGACAGCGTCAGGTGCCGGAGGTCGTCGGGGACGCCCTCCTCGGCGGAGAGATACACCGTCCCGTGGTCTTGGAGAAAGTCGACGAGTTCGCGCATCCCCTCGGGCGACAGCCCGCTATGGCCGGCGTCGTGGTACGCGCCCCACCCCGTCAGTCGAAGGAGGAAGTACCGTTCGTCCGGGTCGACGCCGTGCGTCTCGAGGACCGACGGGTCCGGCGTGAAGTGCGTCGGGTGGAGGTACGCGAGCTCCTGGAACGGCAGATGCCGGCGCTTCCCGGGGTCGATATCGAGCCGGAACTGGTCCGGGACGAGGACGCGGTCCACCCAGCGCAACGTCAGCGCGTGGTTGATGCGACGGAGTGCCTTCGACCCGCGGAGCGTGTCGCAGACGATGAGGTTCTTGCAGCCGACGAGCTTCGAGACGTGCACTGGCGGCGGCGCGAGTCGACTGACGATGACGTCCGGCTCGAACTCGCGGGCGAGCCCGTAGAGGCGCTTCTCGTTCACGCACATCTCCCAGACGAGCCCGGGGAACGAGTCCGCCTGCTCGGTCATCGGGACGTGCTCGACGTCGTACGCGTCGAGGAGGTCGATGGCGACCTCCTTGTACCGGGAGGCGACGAGGGTCTCGTGACCCATCGCCTCGAGGTCCGCGATGGCGTTCCGGAACAGGTGCACCTGCGCCGGATGGCCGACGTTGAACAGGACCCGCTTCGGGTCCGCGTCGCGTTCGCCGTCGACGAACGCCTCGAACTCCTCGGCGGAGACGGCGTCGATGCTCGTCATCGCGGCCACCTCCCGCCGACGGTGTAGACCGGCGCGTCGACGTCATCGGGGAGGACGAACCGGCCGTCAAGTACCGGGGCGTCGAACGCCGCCCAGTCGAGGTCGCGGAACTCGTCGTGGCCCGCGAGGACCGCGACCGCGTCCACGTCCTGCTCCGCGACGGCGTCCATCGGAACGCGCTCGACGCCTTCGAAGCTCGACCAGTCGTCGACGAACGGGTCCGCGGCGAGCACGCGCATCCCGCTGGCGGCGAGTTCGCGCGCCACCACCGGGCCGGGCGAGTAGCGGAGTTCGGCGACGTTCCCGCGGTACGCGAGCCCGAGCACGAGCACCGTCGGCGCGTCGCCGTCGACGCCGTGGGCTTCGAGCATCGCTTCGAGGAGCGCGACCGCGTGCTCGGGCATCGCGTCGTTCACGCCGCGAGCGGCGTGCAGGAGGTCGGCGTCGACCGCCGGGTACGCGCCGGCGAGGAAGTACGGGTAGACGGGGATGCAGTGCCCGCCGACGCCGGGACCAGGAGTGTGGATGTCGCAGTACGGCTGCGTGTTCGCCACGTCGATGGCCTCGTTCACGTCCACGTCCAGCGGCCGCGCGTACAGCGCGAGCTGGTTCGCGACCGCGATGTTGACGTCGCGGTACACGCCCTCGAACACCTTCACCGCCTCCGCAGTGGCGGCGTCGCTCGTCGCGACGACGTCGTTCTCGGCGATCTCGCCGTAGAGCACCGAGGCGACGCGCGTGCTCTCGGCGTCCACGCCGCCGACGACCTTCGGGTACGCGCCGCGGACGTCCTCGAGCGCCCGACCGCTCGACGTGCGCTCCGGGCACGCGGCCGCACCGAACTCGCCGACCTCCAGCCCGCTGATCCGCGCGAGCGTCGGAACGACGACGTCCCGGGTGGTGCGTGGCGGGACCGTGCACTCGACGACGACGAGGTCGCCGGGCGACAGCCCCGCGCCGATGCTCTCCAGTGCGGCCTCGACCGTCGATAGGTCCGGCTCGTGGCCGTCGAGCAGCGTCGGGACCATGAGGACGTGGACGCTCGCCGCTCGCGCGGCCGCGACCGGGTCGGCCGTCGCCGAGAGCGCACCCCGGTCGACGACGTCCGCGACGAGCGCCGGGAGGCCGGGTTCGCGTTCGACGTGACAGTCGCCCGCGGAGACGGTCTCGACGACGGCCTCGTCGATGTCAACGCCCGTGACGTTCCCGCAGACGTCCGCGTACACCGCCGCCAGCGGGAGCCCCATCTTCCCGAGGCCGTAGACCGCGACCGGTATCTCGCCCGCGAGGAACGCCTCGCGGAGGTCGTCGTCCGACGCGGCCGGGTCGTACGCCGGGCGACGCGAGGCGTCGACCGCGCGCACCGCACCGTCACCGGTCATCGCGCGGTCACCTCCGTGCGCTCCGCGAGCGCCAGCGCCTCGATGCGTTCCGCGAGCGCCTGCACGCGCAGCGCGTCCTCCGGCGTCACCTCCGCGGGTTTGCCCTCGCGGACGGCGTTCACGAACGACTCCAGTTCCGCCTTCAACGGCTCGCCGTTCTCCACCATCGGCTGCTCGACGACGCTCTCGTGCCGGTAGCGGATGTCGCCGTTCGTCTCCAGGTACTCGGGGAACGACTCCCGGTGGATGTTCACCGACTGCTGGATGAAGTCGACGTTCACGCGACAGGACTCCGCGGTCACCGACAGCTCCCGGATCTTCTGGCGCGTTCGCCGGCTCGCGGTGAGCGACGCGACCGTCCCGTCCTCGAACACGAGCTGGGCGACGACGTACTGCGGGCCGTGCGAGATCGCGGACACCGACGCGACGTCGCAGTCGACGAGCGACAGGAGGATGTCGAGGTCGTGCACCATCAGGTCGAGCACGACGCTGTCCTTGATGTCGCGGTCGATCGGCGGCCCGAGCCGCTCCACGTCGAACGCGATGAGGTCCAGGTCCGGGACGACGTCCTGGAGGACGCGCGTCGCCGGATTGAACCGCTCGATGTACCCGACCTGGAGGACGAGTCCGCGCTGGCGTGCGAGCGTCGCGAGCTCCTCGCCGCGTTCGCGCTCCTCGACGAACGGCTTCTCGACGAGGACGTGCACGTCGCGCTCGAGGCACGTCTTCACCACGTCGTAGTGGTGTTCGGTCGGGACCGCGACCGACACCACGCTGGCCGCGTCGAGGAGGTCGGGCAGGGACAGGACGTCGGTCTCGTAGTCGTCGGCGACGGCTTCGGCGCACGACTCGTTCGCGTCGTAGACGCCGACGAGGTCGACGCCGGGGAGTTCCGCGTACACGCGAGCGTGCTGGCGGCCCATGCTCCCGACGCCGACCACGCCGGCGGGGACGCGTTCGCGACGACCGCTCATCGTCCTCCCTCGCTACCCGTGGGGTCGCGACGCCGGCCGTCGGCATCGTTCCGGCACTCGCGTCCTCGGTAACTCCGTGTTACCGAGCGCGCTCCCTGCACGTCGGTCGGTGGCGGGCTCCGAACTGTTCTTCGGCGTCGATAAGTCACGGAGGAAACTCCCGCTGGTAGACGTATTGTTATGTTCTGCTTGCCTTCGATAGTCGCGCACTGACGGCCACGCAGTCATTCGAATCCGGCCGTCTGACCGGTACCGACTCGCGCTCACCTGGAGGACCGGCGAAGGCGGACCGTAACTAACCCCTCGTACCGTCTTCGTACCGTTCATGTATCCGCGAACTCCGCAAGACCCACTCGGAGGCGGTCGATAGCCGTGGGGTCGGTCGTGTTCTCGCTCGACGCGGAACTCGCGTGGGGGTTCCCGGACTTCGCGTCCCTCCCGATGGACCGCGTCGACGCGTCCCGCGACGCCTGGTCGTGGCTCGTCGACCTCTTCGACGAGTACGACGTCCCCGCCACGTGGGCGGTCGTCGGCCACCTGTTCCTCGAGGACTGCGACGCCCGGCACGCCGACCTCGACGCTCCAGACGGCTGGTTCGCGCACGAGAGCGGCGCGCTCGCCGGCCGCCACGACGTCCGCTTCGCGCCCGACCTCGTCGCCGCGGTCAGGAACGCGGACGTCGCTCACGACGTCGGCTCGCACTCGTTCGCGCACGTCCCCTTCGACCACCCGGAGACGACGCGCGAACTCGTCGACGCGGACCTCGGCCGCGCGGTCGCCGTCGCCGCCGATCAGGGGGTCGTGCTCGAATCGTTCGTGTTCCCTCGGAACGCCGTCGGGTTCCGCGACCTGCTCGCCAAGCACGGCTTCCGAACGTACCGAAGCGCGGGCGCGCCGACCGGTACCGGGCTCGCACGCGCCGCCCGGAAGATCGCGGCCGTCGTCGACCCCGGGCGCGTGCCGCTCGTCGAACCGCGCGTCGACGAGTACGGGCTCGTCGACCTCCCACCGTCGCTGTTCCTGTTCGGGTTCGAGGGCCGAGCGCGGGACACCCTCGCGGCGGCCTGGACGGACCCGATCGTCCGGCAGGCGACGGACGCCATCGACCGCGCCGCAGCCGGCGACGGCGTCTGCCATCTCTGGCTCCACCCGAACAACGTCGTCGACGACGCCGGCCGCGCCCGCCTCGAAGCCATCGTCGCGCACGTCGCCCGTCGCCGCGACCAGGACGGCCTCGTCGTGGAGACGATGCGGGACGTCGCAGACCGCGTCCTCGAGACCGAACCGACCACGACCGTCGCCTGACCCGCGACCGTCGCTCGACGGCGAACGAACTCCCCCGTCCCGACGGCTCGGCGTCCGTAGATGCACCCTGGTACCACGGTCACCCGCGGTAACAAGTCGACTACCGCGCGATGGCTATCGCATAACAATACCTGCCGACCTCGTTCGGAGAGGCGACCACCATGCAACGGACACCAGAAGACGGCCCGCTCCCGATGAACCGACGACGCATGCTCGCCCTCGCAGCCGGCTCCATCGTCGGTGCGACCGGTCTCACCGCGCTCTCCGGGAGCGCGCTCGCGTGGACGGACCGCCACATCGAGTTCAAGGGCTGCAGCGAGGTGTGGGTGATGACGACCGAGAGCGACCTGAAGGACGGCGACGACGTCGACGAGTCCAGCCCGCCGCTCGCGAACGTCGTCGTCGGACTCGACGACGGCACCACGGAGTGCCGCGAGCTCCTCGCCACCCACCAGAACGCGACGACGGTCCCCGGCCAGTACGGCGACCTCGCCGTCCTGAAGTTCCCCGTCGACGACGGCGAGAAGATACTGGGCGTCCTCACCTACAACCGACGCCCGGATGAACCGTGGGGGACCCGGTTCAGCTATCCGTCCTGCTGGGCGGTCAACGAGCACGTCTGCGCAAAGACGCCGGGGGCCGCCTCCTTCTCCGACGCGGACTGTATCCAGAAGCTCGACGGGGACGAGGCCGACTATCCGTGCCCCGATCATATCGTCACCGGCAGCTGGGAACGCGGCAACGACGGCGATGGTGATGGCCGCGACGACGACAGCGGCGGGAGCGGAGGGAACCGAAAGGGCGGTGGGAACGGAAAGGACGGTGGGAACGGAAAGGGTGGAGGGAATGGAAAGGACGGTGGGAACGGCAAGGGGCATGGTAAGGGCGGCAAGGGTAAGGGGAAGGGTGGAGGGAACGGTAAGGGTAAGGGGAAGGGCGGTGGGAACGGGAAGGGTAAGGGGAAGGGCAAAGGGAACGACCGTGGTCGCTGAGGGGTTCGTTCGGTCGCAGTCGCTCGTTCTTCGGGTCGCTCGGTCGTCGGAAGTCGTGAGTGCAGGCGTGAGGACTCGGTCAGTCGGTGGTGACTGTGACGTCGTCCGACTCCTCGTCGCCGGTTCTCGTGAGTGGGTCCGCGGTCGCGTGACCGACCGCGTCTGCGGGCTCGACGCCGGTGTCGCGCTCGGGGTCGGTCGGTGATGCGTCGGCGAAGGACGCGTCGGCGGGCGGCGGACTCGCGGTCGTGGCGTCGGTCGCCGTCGCCGACACGCGCCGAGGGTCGAGTTCGCGGATGACCGTGCGTGCCGTCGCCGTGGTCATGTTCACGAGGTCACGGAGGAACGGTCCGGGGTCGCGGGGGTCGAGGTGGTCGAAGCGCGGGTTCGTGACGACGCTCGCGGCGATGTTCGCGGTCGTCCGGAGCGCTGACGGTCGGTCGACGAGCGGGTTCGGTTCCGTGAGGACGCTGTGGAGGTGGACGAGTTCGCCGCGGACGAGGTGACTCGCGGTCCCCGGTCGGTAGTCGACGGGCGTCGACGTCTCGCCGGTCGTCGAGAGCTCCCAGTACAGGGCGGGGTAGTCGACGCCGGCGTGGACGTCCATCGGGACGCTCGCCGGGAACCGCGGGTTCACCTCCAGTAGTTTGAACGTGCCGTCGCTGTCGCGGAGGAAGCCGACCGACGCCATGCCCTCCCAGTCGAGCTCGTCGAGGAGCGCGAGCCCGAGACGTTCGAGCTCCGGGATGTCGACGGCCTCGTGGTAGATGCTCGGCCCGCGCGAGTACTTGTAGCCGCGGACGAGGCGCTTCTGGCTGGTCGCGACGGGCTCGCCGTCGTGGTAGAGCGCTCGCATGCAGTACTCGACGCCGTCGACGAACCCCTGCGCGAGCGGGACGTGCCCCATCGCGTCGACGAGGGCGTCGACGTCCGGCGCCTCGCCGGGGTCCAGGAAGATAGTCTTCGCCGGTGACGCGAACCGACCCACAGGGAACTGGTCGTCGTAGTCGCTCGCGAGCAGCGCCCACCGCCCTTTCACGATGCGTTCGCGGTCCCAGTCCTCGACGTCGGTGAGCAACTGGGTCTCGGGGACGGGGACGCCAGCACGCTCCGCGGCGGCGAACAACTCGAAGCGGTCGTGGACCGCTCGCAGCGAGTGCATCGTCGGCCAGACCGCGGCGACGTGCTCCGCGAACTCGTCGCGGTGCTTCGAGAGCACGAACTGGTCCGCCTCGCGCATCGGGACGATGGCCGCGACGTCCTCGCGTTCCGCGAGCGCGAGCAGCGCGTCCCGGTATCCCGCGGCGTCCGTCATCGGGTCCGGGACGCGAACGCGCTCGTCGCAGTAGCGCGACCAGAGCGCGGGCGCGTCGTCGCGCTCGGACGTCGCGACGGTGTGAACGTCGCGTCGGCCGAGAGACCGCAGGACGGTCGCGGCGTGCGCCGCGGCCACCGCGGGAACGACGACGGACCCACCCCTCTGAACTTGGTCTCGCATACGCTCACTCACGCGAGACCGACGTGTAGTAAATCGCGTCCTACCGAGCGGTCGAGTCCGTCGCCGGATTCGGTCAGTCGAGTCTGTCGTCGTAGGCTCTGCAGACGTTCGCGACGAGGTCGACGACCCGCTCGCGGTCCGCGTCGTCGACGAGGTGGTGCGTGGGGAGCGGGAGGATGCGCCGCTGGAGCGCTCGCGCACCCGGGAACGCGTCGCCGTCGATCTTCGGCCAGTCGTAGAGCCGCGACGTCCCGACGCCGTGCGCGTCGAGCGTGAACGCGATCTCGTTCCGGCGTTCGTACGAGTCGACGAGGAGCCCGAATCGAACCCACTGGTGGTCGGAGATCCCTCGGAGCGGTCGGATGACGCGCACGTGGGGCAGGTCCGAGAACGCGGTGGCGTACGCGGCGGCGGTCCGGGCGCGCGCCCGGCGTTCGCGTCGAGTCCGAGCGAACACGCGGCGTGCGACGGCGCACTGGAAGTTCGACATCGTCGCGAAGGTGGTATCCGCGTCGTACGCGATATCGTCTTTCGCGTCCGGATGCGTCGTCATCTGGTGCTTCCCGTCGGTGTTCCGGTCGAACTCCGCGGCGACCCGCGAGTACGCGTAGTACCGACGCGGCCCCTGGACGAGCGCGTACCCGGCGAGCGCGGCGACGTTCGGCGGCGCGGGCTCGCGGCCGACGTCGGAGAACGTTACGTCGGGGTGGCGACCGATAGCCATCCCGCCGCCGACGGGGATCGGTTTCCCTTGCTGGAAGTTCAGGACGCTCACGTCGCCGTACGTCCCGAGCCGTCGGTCGTCGTAGCTCGCCCCGAGCGCGTACCCGAGCGCTTCCAGGAGGAAGCAGTCCGCGTCGTCGGCTATCGCGCGCATCGCGCTCACGTCCGAGCCGTACCCGAGGACGTTCACGGCGACGACCGCGACGACGTCCTCGCCGGTGGCATCGCGGAGGGAACGCTCGTCCGCGGCGAGCGTCTCCGGGTCGACGTCGTACCGTCGAGCGTCTAAGCCGACGCCGTCGACGGCGTCGAGGAAGTCGGAGCTACAGAACGCGGGCAGGAGGACGGTCCGTCTGCTCCCATCGGTCGCCTCGTCGAGCGCGCGGAGCGCTGCGCCGAGGGCTCGCCGGTACGAGGAGTACGTCGCGGCGCTGTCGGCGTCGAGGTACGCGCGGACGTCGTCGACGAACCCGGCGCGACCCCGGCCGAGCGCGTGCGCGCCGAGCCCCGCGGCGATGTCGCCCGCGGTCACTCGCGTGAGCGCCCCCGGGAGCTCGTGGAACGGTCGTTTCGCGGGTTGCGGGCCGGTCCCGCGCTCGCCGTGGTCCCTCGCCGATGCTTCGCGTGCTGTGTCCGTCCGCATCGACCGATAGAACCCGTTCTCGGGGTTAAGTAATGGGTCGCGTACCCGAACGTATCCGCGGGGTCGGCCGTCGCGGTGACTGCGATGGTCGGACCGGGATGCTGGTGGGCCGGAGCGGTCGGTCGTACTCGTGACTGGCGTGGGACAACGGTGGGTTCGGCCGGGCCGTCGTGGTTCGGCCGGGCCGAAGGTCGGGCATACCACGGCGCGCTCGGTTCGTGTCAGGCCGCTAGACTCCGCGCCCCGGGATTCGCGCTGACGGCCCTGACAACGCTTCTCTAGGCCGCTAACTCACCGGTAATAGCGTCCTACTCGCCGTAGAACTGGGTTTCTGGGGTCTCAAAAGGTTCTCGGACCAACGGAAATCGCTGTTGGTATCTGGTAACCAAACCTCGCCGAGCGGTCAGTAGCGGTCCCATTCCGGTGGCATACCCGTAAAAACCGACTTAGTAGGTAAGGGGTGGATACCAGAGTATGTCGGACCGTAATGGTGCGGTTAATGGCACTGACGCGGACGAACAACCCAAGCGACTCGGCAGGCGGCGACTGATGCAACTCGCGGGCGTCACGACGGTGGGCACGACGCTCGCGAGCATCCGTGGAAGCGCGGCAACCAAGTACAAGAACACGATAACCTTCACCGGAACCGACTCGTCCGTGGAAGCGAGTTACAGTTTCGGCGTCACCGACGGGATCTCCCCCCAGGACAGCGTCGAGAACAGCGACGAGGTCGCGGCGGCCTCCGCGAGCGGCACCGTCTCCGGCGACAGCGACGCCTACGACTTCAACGGGTCCCTCTCGAGCCTCCAGGTGGACGGCTCGGTCCAGGTAACCATCGACTACCGGGACAACACGACGAAGAAGACCGACGGCGACCTCCTCGAGATCGTCACTCCCGCCGACGGGAGCGTCGAGTACGAGTTCGTGACGACGAGCGAACCCGCGAAGGTCACGGACAACGGGAAGAACTCCGCGGAGGGGAACGACACCGTCACGCAGAACGACGACGGGACGTGGACGGTCACGGGCCTCACCGGGAACGGCTACGGCGACGCGTTCGACCTCACCGGCGACGTCACCTCGTTCCTCCCCGAGACCGGGACCTACACGCTCCTGCTGAACGGCGAGGAGGTCACGGTCGACGAACTCACCGTCGACGGCGGCGGCGACGGGTCGACGACCGAGCCGACCCCGCACCTCCTCGAGATAACGACGCCCAGCGACGGGAGCGTCGAGTACACGTTCACCGCCTCGGGCGAGATATCGAAGGTCCTCGACAACGGCGACAACTCAGCCGAGGAGCAGAACGACACCGTCACGCAGAACGACGACGGGACGTGGACGGCCACGGGCCTCACCGGGAACGGCTACGGCGACACCATCGAGTTCGTCGGCGACGCCCTCGAGTTCACGCCCGTCACGGGCGACTTCACACTGTACCTCGACGGCCAGGAGATCACGGTCCCTGACCTCACCGGCCAGCAGGTCCCCTCGAAGACGCTGAAGATCACGACGCCGACGGACGGCAGCGTCGAGTACTCGCTGACGACGTCCGGCGAGATATCGAAGGTCATCGACAACAGTGACGACTCCGCCGAGGAGCAGAACGACACCGTCACGCAGAACAGCGACGGGACGTGGACGATGACGGGCCTCACCGGGAACGGCTACGGTGACACCCTCGAGTACGAGGGCGAGGCCCTGGATTTCAGTCCGATGGAGGGCACGTTCTCGCTGTACCTGAACGGCCAGCTCACGACGACGTACGAGCTCCTCGGCGAGGAACCGCCGTCTGACGGCGGCAGCGACGGCGGCAGCGACGACGGGTCCTCGTCGAGCACCGCACTCATCGGTGGCGGCGACGGCTACGGGCGGACGGTGACGCGCGACGACGCGAACCTCATCGCGCGTACCGCCTCGGAACTCGAGGACTCGCTCGCCGCGGCGAGCTCGGGCGAGGTCGTGTTCGTCCCCGGCGACGAGCGCGTCGACCTCGGATGGAACAGCTTCGACATCCCGGACGGCGTGACGCTCGCGTCGAACCGCGGCGTCAGCGGGTCCGAGGGTGCGCTCCTCTTCACGGACGAGGACGTCGACGACACGTTCTACATGTACGGCACCGGTCGGTTCACCGGCATCAGGCTGCGTGGCGCGCATCCCGGTGCGGACACCGACGGCCCCTCGAACACGAGCGGCGTGAAGGTGCGTGGCGACGGCGAGCTCGACAACTGCCGCGTGTCCGGGTTCACCTACGACGGCATCGGCCCGGAGAACGGGTCGCGCGTTCACATCCACCACAACGTCATCGTGGAGAACAACCGCTCGGGTCTCGGCTACGGCGTCCACGTCGAGGACGCCGACCCGATAATCGAGTACAACTACTTCAACAACAACCGGCACTCGGTCGCCATGAGCGAGGCCAACGGTAGTTACACGTGCCGGTACAACCACTTCGGGCCGCAGTCGATCGACCACGTCATCGACGTTCACCAACCCGGTGGCGTGCGCTTCGACATCCACAACAACGTCGTCGAGACGAAGTACGAGGACGTCAACGACCGCGGCTCGGACGAGTGGGAGAACGCCGTTGCACAGCGCGGCTACGCGGACGACTTGACCCTCGTCGAGGACAACTGGTTCTTCAACCCCAACGAACCGACGTCCTCGACCCCGGGCAGCTGGTCGTACGAGGCCATCATCCAGCCGGAGAACGACTCCTGGACGAACGTGACCTTCCGGAACAACTACTACGGCGAGGACGCGAACGTCACGTTCTCGGACATCATCCCGGGGTACGACGGCAGTCGCTCGAACTGACTCCGTCGACTCCGAACAGGACCGTTCTCTCACGCGTTTCTGGGGACGCGAGCGGTGTAGGCTCGCCATAACAAAGCGGTCGCTGGCGAGTGTTCTCCCTGTGACCTCCATCGCGACCGTCCGCTCCGGCCGCTCGGATGCCGGACGGGAACGAACCCACGCCAAGACGCACGCGAGTCGACACACACCCGAGGTCGCTGCATCGCTCGTGGTCCCTGTCGCCGGCCGACGGACGGACCGACCGCCCCGCACTCTCGTCGGAGCGTGCCTGCTCGACGACCTTCACTGGTTCCCTGGCGCGCGCGACGAGAAGACGACGAGGCTCACCCGTGGCGCGCGTTCGCGACGGGCCGCACGAACCGCTCCCGGTACGCTCCAGTCCGTGACCCGACGAGGGCCCGACGATGGGTAGGGACGAACCCGGTGACCGGGGCTCGCGCGTGAACCGCCGGGACCTCCTGAAGGGACTGGGCGTCGCTGGGACGTCCGGCGCCATCGGGTACGCGATCGGCGACCTCACGGGCGACACGCGAGACGGCGATCCGAGCTCGCCCCGGGACCCCAGCGAACCGACGGTCGACGACCAACCAACGCAGGGACCGGTCACCGACACGGAGGAACCGGGTCAGCAGGCAGTCAGGCACGCCGACGCGTACCCGAACGTCATCGATGCGGTCGACGCGGGCGCCGACCCGAACGGCACCATCCCGATCAACGCACTCCTCGAGAAAGCCACGAGCGACGGCACCCTCGTCTCGTTCCCGAAGGGAACGTACCGCATCGACCCGCTCCGGCTCGAGGACCTGCACAACGTCGCTATTGCGGGCGCGACCGAGGAACGCCCGACGTTCGTCGCCACCCGGGACGTCTGCCTGGACCTCGCGTACCTCCGGTTCCAGAACGTCTCGGACTTCCTGTTCGACGGCATCGACCTGGACTTCACGCGCCGCGGTGCAGGCGGCGAGTTCCGCGTCGTCGCGGACGGTGACGTGACCGTCCAGAACGTCGAGATAACGGGGAACTGCAACAGACAGATCGCGGGGTTCCGTATGGACGTCACCGATCCGAACGGCGTCGGTCTCGTGAAGAACCTGCGGGCGCACCACCGGGCAACGACGAAACTCACCGGGTTCTTCGTCGGAGAGAGCCACGCCGGCGAGGTGACGTTCGAGGACTGCGACGTCTCCGGGTTCTCCGACAACGGACTGTACGCCTCCGCGATGGGGCTCCCGGACGGTGGGGACGGAGCCGTCCACGCCGTCGGCGGGTCGTACGTGAACAACAACATCTCCGGCGTCCGTCTCGGGTCGACGGGGTCGACCGCCAGGAACGTGGACGTCGTCGTCGACACAGTCCCGTCCGGGGACGACGTGAACGCGCGCGGCATCCGCCTCCGGAACAGGCGGGACATCCTCGTCGAGAACTGTAGCGTCACGTTCGGCCCGGACGCCGGCGAGAGCTTCGGCGCGCTCGTCGTCCACGGCGACAACGGGGGCGCTCACGTTCGCGACAGCACCCTCAACGTGGACGCGGACATGGTCCCCGCCATCCACGCGTTCGAACCGAACAAGGACGAAACCGACCCGCTCGTCTTCGAGAACCTCGCGGTCACCGGGAGCGCCGCGGGGTCGTACGCCGCCACAATCACCGGCCGCGACGAGACGAGCTTCGAGAACTGTACGTTCGAGCAATCCGGGAAGAACCGCGGTGGAATCCGACTCGCCGACTCGGCGGGCTGTCGCATCGTCGATTCGCACATCGAGGCGACCAGGAACCCGGTCGTCGCGAGCGACGGCGACGTCCTCGTCCAGAACACGACCATCGTAACGCCCGCGGGAACGCGACACGTGAAGAACGCCGTCGTCGAGAACAGCGTTCTCAACCCGAAATGACTGACGCTATCCACACGGAACGAACGACGACAGCGCCGGAGAACCTCGTCAGCGAGGGCGAGACGCCGACGCTGTCCGTCGTCATCATCGCGAGGAACGAGGAGGACCGCATCCGGGGCTGCATCGAGTCCGTCTTCACCGCCGCCGACGGCGTCGACCCCTTCGAGGTCATCCTCGTCGACTCCGCGTCCACTGACGACACCGTCGACCTGGCCAGGGACTACCCGATCACGGTGCTCCGCATCCCCGAGGAACTGACGTCCGTCGGCGCCGGGCGGTTCGTCGGGAACCGGGTCGCGCGCGGCGACCTCGTCCTCCAGGCCGACGGCGACATGGCGCTGACCGACGAGTGGCTCGGTCGGGCCCTCTCGTACCTGCGTTCTCACGACGTCGCGGGCGTGGAGGGCTGGCTGAACGAGTGCGACGCGACCGCCCCGATGGCGGTCGACGCCATCGCTGGCGTGGCGCTGTACGACCGGGACGCGCTCGAATCGATCGGCGGCTTCGCGCCTTACCTCCAGTCGTACGAGGACATCGAGGTCGGGTTCCGCCTCACCACCGCCGGTCACAGGCTCGTGCGCCTCCCCATCGTCTCCGCGAACCATCCGCTAGACGACCCGCTCGCGGAGCCGTTCCGCCGGTGGCGCGCGGGCTACTATCACGGCGTCGGGCAAGCGATCCGGTACGGCGCCCGGAACCCACGCGTCCTCGCGAAACTCGTCGCGCGCCAGCGGTACAAGTTCGCGCTCCTCGCCTGGCTCGCCGTCGGCGCGCTCTCGATACTCAGTCCGGTCGCGGTCGTCGCCTGGGCGCTCGCGTCAGCGTTCGCGTTCGCGATCGTCGCGAAGCGACTCGGCGTCCGTCGCGCGATCCAGTTCGTGCTGACGAAGAGCCTCGCCACCGTCGGCGCGACCCGCGGACTCCTCGCCCCCGTGCCACCCGCGGAGACGTACCCGCTGTCGGCCATCGAGGTCGTCGACGACGGCCGACTCCCCGAGGGCTACGCTCGCTCGAAGCTCGACTGACAGACGCCCAATCGATACTCGTTCTCCCGGTCTTTCGCCGAGGAGTCGCGACCTTCCGCGTCGCGTTCTCCAGGCCCCGTCCCGTTCTTCAAGTGGTATCGCGCTCGACGGACGTCAGCGTCCAGTTCGCGGCGTCCGCGATGTCGACGCCGGCGACCGTCCACTCGCCCGTGAGCGTCCGAACGTAGTGGTTCGTTGGCGTGGCGACGTACTGGAGCGGCGGGTCGCGGTCGCAGAGGAACCCGAGGTCCGCGAGGAGGTCGGCCGCGTCCGCGAGCGGTGGTGCGACGACCATCGCCGCGTCATCGTGGTCGTCGAGCGCACGGCTGAGGAGTGCAGCGAGCGCCGCCCTCGACCGACTCTCGCCCGGTGGCAGAACGTCCGTCACTCGCGCGACGTCGCGGTCGGGGCGCGTCGACCGGCCGACCAGCAGCGCGCTCTCGTCGTCGTCCGCGAGGTACGTCTCGTACCGCCAGTCCGGGTTCGCCGTCCAGTGCTCCCAGAACGCAGCGTCCCGGACCACGTGGATCGCGTCCGGCGGCCGCGCCCGGTACCGCGAGGCGAGCTCCTCGACCGGGACCGCTCGTTCCCGGCGTACCGTCACCGCCTCGTCGGTCGACGTCATCGCTCGCCGCATCGCGTTGTACCCCGAGACGGCCGGGGCGACCGCCGACGCCGCGGCCTTCGCGAGCGGTCGCAGGTCGGCGGACTCGGCGACGCGACTCGGGTCCAGGAACCGATAGAACGACGCGCGTTCCTGGACCTTCCGCCAGCCGAGCCGTCGGTTCCCGGCGGCGGCCGCCTCGTTCGGGAAGTTGAAACACAACGACGCGTCGCTCGCCTCGAACGCCGCGAGCGCCCACTTCGTCATCGCGGTGAACACGCCCTGCCGACGGAACTCGGGGTGCACCATCGCGTCGACGGGCTGGACCGCGAGCACGCGCCGCTCACCGACCGCGAGACGCATCGGGAGGAACGGTCGTGCACCGACGAGCTCCCCCGCCGCGCCGTCGTCGGTTCCGTCGCTCACCGCGACCACGATGCGCGGCGCCGACATCCCCGGCCCGGACGCGTACTTCCAGTCGAACCACGCGCGGTCGCGAGCTCGCCCGAAGACCCGCTCGTACAGCGACAGGAACGCCTCGAGGTCGTCGCTCCGGCGGAACGCGCGGACAGCTGTCATCCGACTCGACCGTCGAGGCAGACGCACGTGGTAATGACGTGGTTACGTGGCCGTAATGACGGCGTTAGGCGCGAAGACGGCGACGGTTCGCCTCAGTTGACCCAGGAGAGTGCGGCGCGGAGCGGGGCGGCGAGCCGGTTCGGCGCGCGGTCCACGATGGCCTGCACCTCGTCCACGCCGACCGCCCCGACGCCGACGGCGATCACGAAGTACGCGACGAACCCGACGGGCGGCACCACGAGGAGCGCGAGGACGTCGTTCGCCACCAGCTCGTTCGCGCCCCACACGACCGGTGCGGAGAGGACGGTGGTCGCGGCGAGCCGCAGCGGTCGGACGTCCCGGAGCGGGTCGTACCCGAGCTGGTACGCGGACCACACGAGGAACGCGAACATCGACCCGTACCCGACGCTCGTCGCCGCGGCCGCACCCATCATCCCGTACTGCGGGATGAGGAGGGCGTTCAGCGCGAAGTTCAGGGTCGCGGCGCCACCGACCGCCAGGAGGAGCGTCCGCAGGTTCCCCGAACCCTGGCCGATGGCCTGCAGCGGCCGTGCAGCGGCGAACCCGACGACGCCCGGGAGGAGCACGAGCAACGGCACGATCGAGGCCTCGTACTCCGCGCCGAAGTAGAGCGGCACGAACCGGTCGACGAGCACCGCCATCCCGAGCGCCATCAGGGTGACGAGGAGGAGCGTGTACCGCGTGAGGCGGCTCGCGATACGTGACAGCTCCTCGGTCCGCCCGTCGGCCCACAGGCTCGAACTCGAGTGCAGGAGCACCGTCTGGAGCGCCATCGGAACGATCCAGAGGTACTCGCTCGTGCTCAACGCCGCCTTGTAGAGCCCCGTCGACTCCGGGGACCCGAACGTCCGCAGCATCAGGACGTCGACGTGCGCCATCGACAGCACGAGGAACACGAGCACGACGTTCAGGCCGTTGAACGCGACGAGCTCCCGGAGCGGCAGCGCTCGCAGCGACCGGACGGTCAGTGCGGACAGGTCGGTCGTCCGGACGAGGATGACCGCCGCCGCCGCCGCGATGACGACGTTCGCGACGACGTGTCCGACGAGCATCCCCGCGACGCCCATGCCGGCGGCGACGACGAGTCCGATGCCGACCGCCATCGTGAGGAACTTCTTCGCGACGTCGAACGTCGCGGTCGTCTTCTCGTTCCCGAACCCGAGGACGGCGTGGTAACCGATCGCGCGGAACTGCGCGACGAACACGAAGGCCGCGAGCAGGTAGAAGTACCGCGTGAACGCGTCCCCGAACAGCCAGGCGGCGCCGCCGAGTGCGGTGAACGCGAGCATGATCGCGACCGACGCAACGACGAGCGCGCCACCGAAGAGGAAGTAGAACCCGACGACGCGCGCCCCCCAGGCCGCGTCGCCGTCGCGGTCCTCGCCGACGTACTTCTGGACGCCCTCCGTCACCGCGGAACTCACCGGCAGGATCCACATGGTGAACACGGACAACAGCACCGCGTAGTTCCCGTACCCCGCGGGGTCGAGGAGCCGGACGACGATGGGCGTGGTGACGAACGTGATGCCGAGCGTCAGGACGCGAGCGCTCACGACCGAGAGCAGGCGCTCGGTGAAGTTCTCGAACCCGACCATCGCTACGACGCCCTCCCCGCCCCCGACGCGACGCGCCCGTACTCGCTCCGCGGACCAGCGGGTCCGCGACGACGAGGTGAAGCCACCGAACGAGGGGACGGGTCGTGCGGTCGGCGTCCGAGCGAACCGGTGGACGGGTCGTGACGGTGGTCTCCTATCGAACCGATGGGTCTGTGCCGGTGGGACTGTGTCATCTGCTACCCCCGCGGTCGCCCGAGCGCGACCCGCGGCGTTCTACCGGAAGGAACCCCTGTCACGGGGATAGTTATAGGTCGCCTATCCGACCCCTCAGCCGCTGCCTATCCACCGCGTTCCGGCCGAAACCGACAGCGAGCGGCGCCTAGCAACTGGTCCGCTGTTACGGACGGATTCGGAACGCGTTCACGTCGGTATGTTACCCGTTACAAGGTACCGTCGTCACCCTCGTAGAGTCGTATGTCACCCGACCGAACTCGCAGCACCAGGGCGTCCGCGACCGGGCGCCCACAAACCACGACGCTCGCACGCGTCGCCGTCGTTCTCGTCACCATCCTCGTGACGACCTCGACCGTCGCCGCGGCAACGGCGACGTCCGTCGCCGAACCGAGTCAGTCGCTCTCGACGACCGACAGCGTGCGCGCGCTCGATACCACCCGTACCGTCTCGGCCACGAGCCAGACCGATGAGAACACCACGGAGGACGTCGCGTCCACGAGCACCACCCGCGCCGCCTCGAACCAGGTCGACGTCGTGTTCGTGATGGATAGCTCCGACAGCATGAACACGGAGCGGTACCAGCTCGCGAACGAACTCAAGACGTTCCAGCGGACGCTCCTCGAACGAGACGTCGACGCGCGATTCGGGCTCGTCACGTACACGTCGTCCGCGACCGTCCGACAACCGTTCACGTCCAACTTCGACGCCATCGAGCGCGCGATGGTCTTCTCGCCCGCCGGGAGCACCGAGCGCGCGTCCGACGCCATCCTGAAGGCGACCGAGATGAACTACCGTTCCGACGCGGAACGCGTCATCGTCCTCATCACCGACGAGGACGACGACAGCGACGCCGACACTCGCGCACGAGCGGTCGAGGGGCTCGAGGATTACACGTTCCTCTCCGTCTCGCCATCGACCGTCAGCGCCAGCACGTGCGACGTTCACTCGCCGCCGTGCGACAGCAGCGCCGACAACGAACTCCGCGTGCTCGCCGACGACATCGACGGCGACTGGCTCGACATCGGCACGAACGCCGAACGGACGATGGAGCGCGTCGCCACCAACGTCTTCACCGCGGTCGACGCACCCGAGAACTCCGACGGGGACGACAGCCAGAACGAGTTCGAGGTCGGCCCGAACATCAAGGCCATCGAGCACTCGGTGAACCGAACCGAGATCGAGACCGGGGAGACCGTCGAGTTCAACGTCACGCTCCGCAACAAGGGCCTCGTCGAGGGCACGCACAACCTGTTCCTGACGACCAACGGCGAACTGCTCGCCGAGAAGCGCGTCACCGTCGATCACCTCTCGGAGACCACCACGTCGCTCGTCTACCGGTTCGACGAACCGGGCGACTACAAGATGGTGCTCTCGAACGAGCGCGTCGACGTCGTGCACGTCAACGAACCCTACCCGATGTCGATAGACGTCACCACGAACGACGCCGGCGACCGCCTGCAAGCGAGCGTCGCGGACGCCAACGCCGGCACCCCCGTCACTGTCGACCTGCCCGCCGCCGCCATCCTCGCGGGGACCGGGAACCAGCTCACGTCCGTCACGGTCGACTCGCGCCCCGACGCGGTCGGTGTGCGTCACGACCTCGCGTTCGACCTGACGCTCGAACGCATCGAGGCACCGCCGGCGGGGACGCCCGCCATCGAGTCGGACGCGCGCGCGGTCCGGTACCTCTCGGTCACGTCGTCGCTCTCGACCGCCGACCTGCGGTCGGTCACCTTCGAGTTCCTGAAGTCCGGTGACGACGTCGAGATACACCGCTACGACGCCCAGGCGAACGAGTGGCAGCAACTCACCCAACAGTCCGTCGACGGTGCCCCCGGGCACGTCGTCGCGAGCACCGAGCGACTGTCCACGTTCGCGCTCGTCGTCGACGACCCCGCGCTCTCCGTGGGGAGCGTCGACGTCGGCTCGACCAACGTCACCGAAGGCGACCTCGTCACCGCCTCCGTCACCGTCACGAACAACGGGACGCGCGCGCAGTCGTACGACGCCACCGTCTCCCTCGACGGCGAGTCGGTCGAGACGAAGTTCGTCGAGGTGCCCGCGGGCGAGACCACCACCATCCCGATCTCGTTCGTCGCGGCCGACGCCGGCACGTACGACCTCGCGGTCGCGGGCGTCGAACAGGGTCAACTGCAGGTCGACCCCGCACCCACCACGAGCGAACCGACGACGGCCGCACCGACGGTCACCACGACCGGGGACGCCACCGACGAACCCGCCGGCGACTCCACGCCCGGGTTCTCGATCGTCGTCGCGCTCGTCGCACTGCTCGCCGCCGCACTCGTCGTCTCGCGCCGGCGCTGACCGACCTCCATACCGCGCGGTGGGTCCTCCTGGAGTGGGTTCGGTCGGTGGTCCGCTCCGAGGACACCTCCCGCTCTTCGTCGAAGCCGCCACTCCTTCCCGTCCGACGACCCCACCTCGGTTACTGACGGCATCCGCCGGCAGCGAAAGCATCCGTCAGCAGTGAAAGCATCCGTCAGCGACCGGGAGCATCTATCGTCGACGGAGGACAGCCACCGTCTCTCGCTCTCGCGGTCGAACCCGACAGAACCCCGACCTCAACCGTCCTCGCCCCACTCGTCTTCGAGCACGTCGTAGGACTGCTTGAGTCGCTCCGAGTAGGCGACGTCGGACCACGTCTCCCAGGCGTACTCGGTGGTCCGCAGTTCATCACCCGACAGGCCCGGAATCGCGTGCGTGAGGTTGGTCTCACCGGGAACGGTCCGCGCTCGCCCGTCCGCATCCGGACGGTACGTCCCAGCGCCGACGGTGACCGCGTCGAACGACACCGCGTCGAGCCCGTCGTCCCAGTCCGAAGCGATCCGTCGTCTCGCCGACGGGTCGGCGACGTTGAGCAACACCCACGGGATTCTGACCTCGATAGTTCGAGCGCCCGGCGCAACGTGGACGTCCGTCAGCGAATCGTACGCGCTCGCGGACGGATTACCGTTGCCATACGTGAGCCGTCCGGTCTCGACCGACTCGAACGGGACCTCCTCCCCCGATGCCGGAACGGTGTAGCCGAGGTTCAACGGTTCGCGAACGGGCACGAAGCCGGCGCTCCCGTCGCGATAGTCCGTCGTCGGGAGGCCGGCTGCGGTCCCGAACTCGCGAGCGAACGCGTCGTACGACGACTCCACCAGCAGCCGCGAGTTCGACGCACCGCCGAGGTGCACCACGAAGTCCGCGACCGCCGTCGCGTCCGTCCCCAGCGGGAGCGCCGTCGACTCCCCACGGAGCCCGACGGTGAGAACGACGTTCACTCGGTCCCACGAGACGGGCTGGGACAACTCCTCGAACGTGAGCCGGAGCTCCAGCCCTTCCAGACTGTGCGAGACCCGTAACTCCTCGAGCCGTCTGACGGCGTCGACACCGGACGTCGCGGTCGGCCCGCTGACCGCCGCGTCGGCCCACTCGGACCCGTCGCCGGACAACGACGTGGCGTCCGCCGGATCGAACGCCAACAGCCCGAACCGCTGCTCGGGCGTCTCCACGTTCGACCAGTACGGCCGTCGGCCCGGAACCGAGCGGGCGTCGAGATTCCACGTCCGCTTGAACCACTCGTCCTGCCACGCGAACGCGACGCCCCCTGCGGTGTCGGCCTCGACGATGTCCTCGTACATCGCGGCGACGATCTCGCCCTGCCGCCGTTCGGTGTGTTGCCCCTGGTCGCGCCCGTGGACGTCGCGATGCGCGATCCCCCGGGAACTCGGCACGCCGAACTCGGCGACGAGCAGCGGGAGCGACGTGGCGCTCGAGAGGTCGTTCAGGTAGCCCGCGTAGCTGTTCGGTTCGCCGCGGTGGTCGACGTACTCGACGTACTCCGGTGTCTCGTTGAGCAGGTCCGGGTAGTACGGGTAGACGTGATACGCGGCGAACGTCCCCGGCGAGAACTCGTCCGTCGCCCTGACGGCATCGGGGTCGACGCTGACCGCGTCCTCGGAGACGAACGGCTCGTACGGATGCTCCAGTGGGTCCGTCGTCACCCAGTTCACGAACCCGGCGGGAGCCTGCGAACCGTACGCGTCCGTCTCGTGGTCGACCAATCCATCCAGGCGCTCGGCGAGCCAACGCTCGAACGGGCTCCCCGCGCTCTCCAGATACGTCCCCGTGTACGAGCCATCGCCGTGGGCCCGGTTCGTGGCTTCGACGACGTCCGGCGGCCACTCGACGCCGAACAGGTACCCCAGGAGCCAATCGTGGACGTCGGTCTCGTAGGTGCCGCTCGCGTGCCCCTGGCGTTCCGGCAACGTCGTCGAACCGTGTACGACGTCGACGGTTCGCTGCAACTCTTCATCCACCGTCTCGGAGAGCTCGGTTATCGCACCCGCTTCGACCATCGGCCGATGCGGGACCCACGTCCCCTGCAGCAGGTACAGCGGGTCGGCGGCGTCCACGTTGTACTCGGCCAGGGCCTGATAGAACTCCGGCGGGTGAATCGTGTAGGTCCGTATCACGTTGGCGATCGCGCCGATATCTGCGAGCCATCGGTCGTACTCCGCCCGGGTGATAGCCGCCGACCCGGGGAAGAAACCGGGCTTTGCCATCCCGATGTTGACGCCACGAACCGTCAACGGTTCGTACCCACCGTCCACCAGGTGCTCGAATCCGCCATCGCGGACGCGGACGTCCGTCCGACCCGTCTCGTCGCTGAGACAGCCAGCGACGCCGGCCATCCCGGTGACGCTCGCGGTCCGAAGGAACCGACGGCGATCCATGGCCATGCCTAGCTCATCGCGTCTCATGACTCCACGGTATCCAGCAAACAATAAACGAGCCAGGTGGTTTCGCCCATCGCATAAACGCCAGATGATTGATTATCGTTCAATCCATACTTGCTGCAATGACTGACGACGACGACCTTGGTGGGGGGGTGCGCGTCCTGTACGTGAACGACGATACCGGGTTCGGGGAGCTGGTTCGGACGAAACTGTCGAGCAGTCACGCCGAGTTCGATATCACGGCCGTGCGCGACGCCGAGGAGGCACTCGAACTGCTCGATTCGTCAGCCATCGACTGTGTCGTCACCTCCTATTCGCTCCCGGACACGACCGGCATCGACCTGGCCAAGACCGTCCGGTCAGACGGCTACGACCTTCCAGTGATCCTCTTCACCGGCCGCGACAGCGAAACGGTCGTCAGGGACGCGACGGAGACGAACGCGGTCGAATACATCCCAATCCACGCGACCGAGGACAGCTTCTCCCTGCTCGGCGACCGGATCCGGACGCTCGTCGAAGCGGCTCGCGACCAGCAGCGAGCAGAGGAGATGTCGGACCGGTTCCAGCGGACGCTCGAGCGGGCGACCGACGCGATCTACGCGGTCGACGACGAGTGGCGCATCGAGTACATAAACGAGAAGATGGCCCAGCGTGTCGACGAGGACCCTGAGACGGTCGTCGGCACCGTCCTCTGGGAGGGGTTCCCGTCGGTCGCCGGAACCGAACTCGAAGAGCGGTATCGGACGGCGATGCGGACCGGTGAGTCGACGACGTTCGAGCAGTACATCGAGGAACCGTTCGATTACTGGGCGGAGATCCGCGTGTTCCCCGACGAGGACGGACTGACCGTGTTCTCGCGCGAGACCACGACCGAGCGCGAGCGGACGCTGGAACTGGAACGCAGCGAGACGATCCTACAGAACATCCACGACATCGTCCTGATACTCGACGGCGAAGGCGTCGTCCAGTTCTCGAACGCGGCCGCGGAGCGCCGGCTGACGAGCGGCGAGCCCGGGCAGTTGCAGGGGCGACCGCTGGCCGAGGTTGTCGGTGGTCGAGTGTCCGAGACCGACGTGAGCCGGTTCTCGAACGCCATCACGGCGTCGCTGCAGCAACTCGAAGGTGACGGGGGCGTCACCGGGTTATACGATTCGGACCTGCAGGTCGAGTTCGAAGACGGGCAGGGAACGCGAACGCTCGACGTTCGTTTCACGCCGTTCGAGCGTCCCGGGAACGACCGCGTCCTCGTCGTTGCTCGGGACGTGACTGCGCAGAGCGAGGCCACCAACGAACTGGAGCGGGAACGCGATGCACTGCAGGAACTGCAGGCCGTCATGGCCGAGAGCGACATCTCCACCGAGACGCGTCTCGAGGAACTGCTCGAGGTCGGTTGCCGGACGCTGGGTCTCGAGTTCGGCCTCATCTCGCACATAGAGGGGCGTGATTACACGATCAAGGCGGCTCACGCACGGACGGTGACATGAGTCCCGGCGACCGGTTCGACGTCGAATCGACGTACTGTGCGGAGGTGGTCGCCGAGGACAAGGTGTGTTCGTTCGCGGACGCGGTCGCGGATGGGAAGGAATCCCATCCGGCGTACCGCGACTTCGAACTGGAGTCGTACATCGGTGCGCCGCTGGTCGTCGACGGGACGCGCTACGGGACCGTCAACTTCTCGAGCCCGACGACTCGGGTCGCCGCGTTCGGCGCACTGGAGCGGACGTTCGTCGAGCTGCTGTCGGGACTCGCGGCGACCGAGATCTCCAGAGCCCGGAGTCGGGAGGAGCTAGAGCGTCAGGAGTTCCTGTTCGAGCGCATCCAGGAGACGGCGGATATCGGGATCTGGCAGTACGACCCGCAGTGGGGCGAGCTACATTGGTCCGATGGAATCAGGCGGATTCACGGCGTCGACGAGGACTACGAGCCGTCGCTCGCGGATGGGGTCGAGTTCTATCATCCGGCCGATAGGGAGACGATACGGTCGGCCGTCGAGCGGGCGATCGAGGAGGGTGAACCGTACGACCTCGACCTCCGTATCGTCCGCCCTGACGGCGAGGTCCGAGAGGTGCGCGCGCAAGGGGAGCGGGTCGAGAGCGGTCAGGATGACGACGCCGTACTGCGGGGCGTCGTCCAGGATATCACGGAGCGGAAGCGGACCGAACGCGAGTACGAGGAACTCGCGGGCGAGTACGAGGCGCTGCTCGAGACGTCCGGGGACGCCATCTTCCTGCTCGACGTCGAGACGAGCGGCGAGATGCCGACGTTCGAGTTCGCCACCCTCAGTCCGGGGTACGAGACCCAGACGGGTCTCACGACCGCAGAGGTTCGCGGACAGACGCCGCGGGAGGTCTTCGGCGAAGAGCGAGGCGCAGCGGTCGAATCGAACTATCACCGGTGCGTCAGGCATCGCGGCCCGATATCGTACCGGGAGGAGCTGGCGATCGACGACGACGCTCGGTTCTGGGAGACGAGCCTCGCGCCGGTGATCGTCGACGACGAGATCGTTCGCATCGTCGGTATCGCGCGGAACGTCACCGAACAGGTCGAGCGAGAGCGCACCCTCGAGATGACGAACCAGCGGCTCGAATCGCTCATCGAGGCGACGCCGCTCACCGTCATGGAGATCGACTCCGACGGGAACGTCATCCGCTGGAACGACGAGGCGGAGAACGTGTTCGGGTGGTCGTCGGAGGAGGTCCTGGGCGAGTTCAATCCGATGGTCCCGACGGACAAGCACTCCGAGTTCGCGTCGTTCCGTCAGCGCGCGCTAGGCGGCGAACGGATACGCGGCGCGGAGATACGGCGAGAGACGAAGGGCGGCGAGGAACTCGACCTGCTGCTGTCCGTCGCCCCCATCACCGACCCGGACGGTGACTCCACGAGCATCCTCGCCGTCCTGGACGACATCACGGAGCAGAAACAGCTGGAGCGGAAACTCCGCTCGCTCCAGCAGACCGCACAACGACTCAGTGGGGCACAGTCGAGCGAAGAGATCGGGCGGCTCACCGTCGAAGCGGCAGCGGAGACGCTCGGATTCGATATCTCCGCCGTCTGGGAGTACGACGACCAGACGGGGACGCTGGACCCGCTCGCTGCGAGTACCGCGACGCGCGAACTGGTCGGGGAGCTACCGCGGCTGGAGAGCGAGGACAGTCCCGGCTGGACGGCGTTCGAGTCCTCGGAGATCCGCGTGTACGACGAACTCGCGTCAGATATCTCCTTGGACGTGTCGGGGTCCGAACTCGGCAGCGGTCTCTTCGTCCCGCTGGGCGAGTTCGGCCTTCTCGCGGTCGGAACGCCCTCCCAGCAGGAGTTCTCGGACACGGACCTCGACCTGTTCCAGGTGCTCGGTTCGACGGTGGGCGCAGCGTTCGGCCGGGCGAACAGGGAACTGCGACTCCAGCGACAGAACGAGCGACTCGACCAGTTCGCGAGCGTCGTCGCGCACGACCTCCGGAATCCGTTGACCGTCGCGACCGGGTTCACCGAAGCCGCTCGGGAGACGCAGGACCCGACGCACTTCGAACGCGTGGAGGAGGCCCACGACCGCATCGAACGGCTCATCGAGGACCTGCTCACCCTGGCACGGGGCGAGACGAGCATCACCGACCCGGCGGAGATACGTCTCGATGCCGTCGCCACCGAAGCGTGGGGGTACGTCGACACGCACGAGGCCAGTCTCGCGGTCCTCGACGAGGTTCCGCGCGTGGTCGGAGACGACGGACGCCTGATTCAACTGTTCGAGAACCTCTTCCGGAACGCGATCGAACACGGCGGCAGCGACGTGACCGTCACTGTCGGTCCGCTACCCGACGGGAACGGGTTCTACGTGGAAGATGACGGCACGGGGATTCAACCGGACCAACGGGACAGGGTGTTCGACCACGGTGTCACCTCCATGGAGAGCGGAACCGGGTTCGGGCTCTCCATCGTGAGCGACATCGCGAAGGCACACGACTGGACGGTCGACGTGACGGACGGAACCGACGGTGGGGCCCGGTTCGAGTTCGACGTACAGTGAGTTGACACCTGACATGTTCCACTCGGTCGTCGCGGCGTCGTCTGAGGACCGCATTCACGAGGATACCGGCAGTTCACCGACCAGTAGATGGGCTTTTCACGACCGACGTCGTACAGGTGACAAGAATGGGTGAGGGGATACTCGTGGTGGACGACGACGAGGTCATCCGTCAGTTGCTTACGTACCGCCTGGAGGGGGCCGGATACGCGGTCCGCGTCTGCGAGGACGGCCGTGCCGCTGCCGACCTGCTCCAGACGGACTACGAGCCGGCGTTGGCCATCTTCGACGTCATGATGCCGCGGCTCGACGGCACGCGACTGCTACGGATGGTCCGGAACGGCGAACTGGCGGTGAGTCCGGAGTTACCCGTGATAATGCTCACGTCCCGCGGTCAGGAGGACCACGTGCTCGAGGGGTTCGATTCGGGGGCCGACGACTACGTCACGAAGCCGTTCCGCGCGCAGGAGCTGTTGGCTCGGGTGAACAGATATGCGAACGCGTGACGGGGTTCGGGGTTGATGCAGGGAGACGTAGGGTTCGGTGGCTACATCCTCCCCATCGAGACGGTTCTCGTCGTCCTCGGTTTGCTGGTCGGTATCGGACTCGTCGTCTCCGCCGGGCTCACCCTGGGACTATCGGTGTACCGTCATCGGCGTGATGAGCGAGCGGACCGCGTCCGGCCGGACGTCCAGGACGCGCTGCTCGAGCGAGCCTTCTCACCGGACCCGAACTGGGACGATTGGATAGACACGCTCTCCGCGACGGAGCGACAGGTCGCCGAGGACCTGCTGGCCGAGTACCTCCGGGAACTGGACGGGAGCGAGACCGACTCGCTCAAGGAACTCGGCGCCGCGCTCGGCATCCCCGAACGCGCTCGCTCCGACCTGGAACGCGGGCACAAGTTCGTCCGGCTCCAGGCGCTGACGTGGCTCATACGGCTGGACGACCCGGAGCCATACCGGGCGGCGTCGTACGGGCCGGAGACGCCACCCGAGCGCGCCTCGGTCGCTCGACTCCTGTCACAGACCGGTGAGCTGATCAGTCCGAGACAGGGTCTCGAGCTGTTGCTCGCGGGAGCGACCGAGGAGTTCAGCGTCTTCGGGCAGGACACGCTCTATCGACTGGCGAGCGATGACCCGGACGCGCTCTTCGAGATCGCGACGGAGCAGTACGACGCGTGGCCACCGGCGCTGTTGACGCAGGTGCTGCTCGTCTGCGGGCAACTGGGTTCGGCGGTCCGCACGGCGGACATCTCGTGGTTGACCGCCAGTCTGGAGGCCGACGACGAGGGCGTCCGGGCCGCAGCGGCGAGCGCACTCGGCGGGTTCGGGTGGCGACCGGACCTCAGGGACTCGACGTTCTTCGCCCGGGCGACGGACGACCCCTCGCCGCGCGTCCGCGGCGCCGTCTACGAGATGCTCGGCGCGTGGGGCGACCACGAGGCGCTGACGCTCCTCGTCTACGCACTCGTCTCCGAGGACGACCCGCGCGCACTCGTTCGCGGCACGAACGCCCTCGTCAGCAGGCGAGACCGCATCGACGCCGACGAACCTGCCGTCCTCGGCAGTGCCTGGGAGTGGAGCAGCGAGCACGCGTCATACGACGGCGTCGCCCGTGGCCGGACGCGAGCGGTGGGTGAGTGAGCCGTGGCGTCACCCACCGCCATCGCCGCGCAACTGTTCGCCGCCACCGGGTTGTTCGTCCTGGCCTACTACGTCGTCGTCAACCTCTCCTACCTCTCCATCCACATCCTGGCCCTCCTCGAACTGCGTGACAACGTCCGAGAGTCCGAGTGGGACCAGCCATTCAGGCGATTCGCGAGCCCGTTCTATCCGGGTATCGCGCTCGTCGTCCCGGCCTACAACGAGGTCTCGACGATCGAGGAGAGCGTGCAGTCGATGCTGTCGTTGAACTACCCGGAACTGGAGGTCGTCGTCGTCAACGACGGCTCGACCGACGCGACCCTCGACCGACTCGTCGAGCGGTTCGACCTCGAGCAACTCGAGTCCGAGATACCCTTCGACGTCCCCAGCGAGGAGATACACGCGACGTACCGGTCCACCCGCTACGAGGAGCTACTGGTCGTCGACAAGGCGAACGGCGGGAAGAGCGATGCGCTCAACGCCGGTATCTGGCTCACCGACATGCCGCTGTTCTGTGCCGTCGACTCGGACACGCTCATCGACCGAGATGCGCTGTTACAGATCGTCAAACCGTTCCTCAAACGGCCGGGGACGACGGTCGCCACGGGCGGCGTCGTCCGCGTTGCCAACGAATGCACGGTCGAGGACGGACTCGTCAAGGAGGTCAAACTCCCCAAGACCGGCCTCCCGGGACTCCAGGTCATGGAGTACCTCCGCGCGTTCTACTCCGGGCGACTCGGACTCGACCGCCTGAAGGGATTGATCCTCATCTCCGGGGCGTTCGGGCTCTTCCGTACCGACGTCGTCCGAGAGATCGGTGGGTATCGACAGGACACGATCACCGAGGACTTCGACATCATCGTCCGCTTACACCGATATCTGACGGACGAGGACAGGGAGTACACGGTCGACTTCGTGCCGGAACCGGTCGCGTGGACCGAAGTCCCCGCCAGCCGTCGCGTCCTCGGCAGGCAGCGCCGACGCTGGTTCCGCGGGATGGTCGAGACCGTCGTCACGAACCGCGGGATGCTGTTCAATCCGAAGTACGGTCGCGTCGGCACGATAATCCTCCCGTTCTTCGTCGCCGCCGAGACGTTCGGTCCGCTCATCGAAGGCCTCGGGTACATCGTGCTCCCGCTCGCGTGGTACTTCGGCGTGTTGAGCATCGAGTTCTTCCTCGTGTTCTTCCTGCTGACGACGGGCGTCGGCATCTTCCTCTCGTGGTTCGGCGTCTTCAGCGAGGTCTGGAGCTTCAACCGCTACGAGAACCCGCGACAGATACTGCGACTGCTCTGGTACGGTATCCTGGAGAACTTCGGGTACCGGCAGTGGAAGACGGTCGTCGCGTGGCACGGGCTGCTCGAGTACGTCCGCGGTGTCGACAGCTGGGGCGTCATGGAGCGAAGCGGGTTCAGTCGTCCCAACGATGAAGAGAACTGAACGGGAAAAGACGATGTCTATGTCACGGAACCCGGATACCTACTTTCGCGACCTCTACGAGCTGGGAACGGACAGGTCCTTATCGCTGGGAGAGAAGATCGAACGAGCGGTGACACTGGGTCGAGACCGACTGGACCTCGCGTACGGCGTGCTCTCGTACACTGCCGACGGCGAGTACGAGGTCGTCGGCTCGACGATGATGTCCGGCGCGTATGCCGCTGGCTCGGTGTCCGAACTGGAGGAGACGTGGTGTCGGCACGTCGTCGACGACCAGGAGATGGTGGTCGTGGCGGACGCGGACGCGTCCCCGTACGCCGACGACGTCGCCCGGGAGGCCACGGGATTGCAGTGTTACATCGGCGCGCCGATCGTGGTCGACGGGGAGACGTACGGAACCCTCTGCTATTCGGACAACGCGCCCCGGGACCGCGAGTTCGGGGAGACCGAACAGCGGTTCGTCGAGCTCTTGACGCAGTGGATCAGTTACGAGATAGAGCGCGAGAAGCACCATCGGACCGTCGAAGCGCAGAACGAACGCCTCACGGAGTTCGCCGGGGTGCTCGCACACGACATCCGGAATCCGCTCACGGCCGCGATCGGGTACACGGAGTACGCGATCGAGACCGCGCCCGAATCGCTCGCGACGCACCTCCAGACCGTGCTCGATTCGCTGGACCGCATCGAGGAGCTCATTACGAGCACGCTCGCTCTGGCCCGCGACGGCGTGGACGTCGGTGAGCGTGAACCGGTTGACCTGGGCCACGTCGCACGCGAGACCTGGGAGGTGGTCTCGCCGTCGAACGCCACGCTGGAGGTGGTGGCGAGTCGCATCGTCGTCGCGGACGAGTCGCGGCTCCGGCAGCTGTTCGAGAACGTCTTCCGGAACGTCAAGGAGCACTGCGGCGAGGGCGTGACGGTGACCGTCCGCGGGACCGACTCGGGGTTCGAGATAGTCAACGATGGCCCCGAGATGCCCGCCGAGATAGCCGAATCGGTGTTCGGGGGGTCGTTCGGTGCCGACCGGCCCGGCCTCGGTCTGTTGATAGTCGAGCGGGTCGTCTCGGGACACGGGTGGGATGGCACGATCGAGACCGGGCCGGACGAGACGAGATTCGTCTTCTCTGACGTCGGGACCGCGACGAACGCGCCGACCGCGATGTGAGACATACGGTCGGTGACCGACGTTGCCGTACGTCGACCCGTCGGTAACCGACGTCAGCTCTCGTAGTCGCGGTCGATTCCAGGTGGTTCTGGTGTCCGATTCCGCTCTTCCGTGTCGAATGTGCCTGAGCGGGGGTCTGGCGGGCGGATAGCGTGCTCGTCTCCGTCCACCGCCACGTCGCGCGACCGTCCTCGTACTTGAACGTTTCGCGCGATTGGTGGGCTCGCAACCCTGTTCCCACTCATAACCAGATGTCCGGCGAAGGTGCTCGTAAGAAGAACGATGTCACGTGATAGAGTCGACGCCCTGATCGGGTTCGTCACCGAACACACCCGCGTCACGCTACTGGCGATGGTCCTCCTCACCGGCGTGGTCGTCGCCGGGGTTCCGATGGTCGATACCGGCAGTCAGGCCAGCGCGGACCCCGACGCGTTCGACCACCTCGACCGCGTCCAGACCGCACAGACGATCGAATCGCAGTTCGCGCGGACCGACGAGACGCCGAACCGGACGGTCGAACCGGTCTACGTCAGAATCGACGGCGGGAACGCGCTCTCGAAGGAGTCGCTCCTGGCCGGACTGCGCTACCAGCGGGCGATACGCGAGAACGCGACCGTCAGTCGAGCGCTCCACGACGACGGCGTCCGTGGGTTCGCGAACCTCGTCGCCGTCCGCGCCGCCGGCAGCCCGAACGCCACCGTCGCCGAGCAGATCGACGCGCTCGAAGCCACGAGCGCCGACGAGTTCGAGCGCCTCCTCGAACGCACGCTCGCCGAGGACCCGCGCGCCCAGCGGTTCCTACCGGCCGACCACGACCTCGGGAAGACGACGGCGTCCGACCGCCGGCTGCTCGTCGCCCTCGACACCGACGTCGAGGAGCCCGTCCTCGACAACGCCACGGCGGCGCTCTACCGGAGCGCCGGCGAGCGCTCGGCAAGCGGGTTCTTCGTCCTCAACAGTCACGCGTGGAACGCGTACAGCAGTCACTTCTTCGGGGAGATGCTGGAGCTCGTCGTCCCCGCTGCGCTCGCGTTCGTCCTCGTCGTCCTCGGGTTCGCGTACCGCGACCTCGTCGACGTCGTCGTCGGGATGACCGGCGTCGTCCTCTCGGTGCTGTGGACGTTCGGGCTCCTGGGCTGGCTCGGCGTCGCCGCCGGGACCGTCACCGTCATCCCGGTCGTCCTCATCGCCGGCCTGAGCATCGACTTCGGGTTCCACGTCTTCAACCGCTATCGCGAACAACGCGCCCCCGACGACGGCATCCGCGCGCCGATGCATCGCGGCGTCGCCCGCATCGCGACCGCGCTCGTCCTCGTCACCGTCACCGCCGCCATCGGGTTCCTCGCGAACCTCTCGAGCCCGCTCCCGCTCATCCGCAACCTCGGTATCTCCATCACGCTCGGCGTCGCGAGCGCGCTCGTCATCTTCCTCACCGTCGTCCCGGCCCTCAAGATCGGTATCGACGGCCTCCTCGAACGCGTCGGCGTCGACCGGCGGAAGGCGCCGCTCGGGCACGGCCGCTACCTCAGGCCCGCCCTCGCGCGAGCGGTCACGCTGGCGCGCCGCGGTGCGCCGGTGGTGCTCGTCGTCGCCGTCGTCGTCGGCGCCGCCGGCGGCGTCGCCTGGCTGGGTCTCGAAGAGGAGAGCTACCAGCAGAGCGACGGCGACGTCGCCGAGTGGAAGCAGGACCTCCCGGGTCCGCTCGGCTGGGACACGCATCCGGTCGCCGCACAGAGCGCGCACGTCGAGGCGGTCTACCAGCCCGCGAGCGCGGACGCCGCGTTCCGGGAACCGATACTGGTCGAGGGTGACGTGACGAGCGACGGGACGCTCGACGCCGTCCAGCGTGGCGTCGACGACGTCCGCGACCGCGGGCTCCTCGCCGACGGGACGGGCACCCGTGCGGTCACGTCACCCGTCACGGTGATGCGGGCGGTCGCCGCTCGCGACGACTCGTTCGCCGCCGTGCTGGCGGCGGCCGACACCGACGACGACGGCGTCCCCGACCGGGACCTCGACCGCGTCTACGACGCGCTCTACGAGGCCGATAGCGACGTCGCGAGTCGCGTCGTCGCTCGCGAGGACGGCGAGTACCGGTCCCTCCTGGTGTCGCTGTCGCTCGACGCGGACTACGCGAACGCCGACCAGGTCGTCGCCGACCTCGACGAGAGCGCCGCCGTCATGGCCGGCGACGACGGCGACCGGACCGCGACCGTCGCCGGGAGCTTCGCCGTCAACGAGGCGGTCCTCGGCGCCATCGTCGACGGCATCCTCACCACGATGACGGTCGCGCTCGCCGCCATCGCGCTCACGCTCGCCGGCGTGTTCCGGTACATGCACGGGAGCGCCACGCTCGGGGTCGTCGTCGCGGTCCCGATCTCGCTCGTGCTCGGCATCGTCGTCGGTGCGATGTACGTCCTGTCGATACCGCTGACGTTACTGACGGCGCTCCTGACGAGTCTCGTCATCGGGCTCGGTATCGACTACAACATCCACGTCGGCGACCGGTACGCGGACGAGCGCCGCGAGGGCGCGAGCACGTACGAGGCGCTCGACGCCGCCGTCACCGGCACCGGCGGCGCGCTCCTCGGCAGCACGCTCACGTCCGCCGGCGCGCTCGCCACCATCGCGCTCGTCCCGCACCCCCAGCTCCAGAGCTTCGGCGCCATCGTCGTCGTCGCCCTGACCACCGCGTTCGCGGTGAGCGTGCTCGTCCTCCCGAGCCTCCTCGTGCTCTGGAGTCGCTACGCGCCCGGGGCCGTCACGACCGACGCCGCACCCGCGGGCGTCGCCCAGGACTGACCCCACGGGCGCCCAGCATGACTGACCCGAGTCGACGGCGGGCCGTGCGTGCTCCGCCTGGTTTTAGGGAGGTGGGCGTCGAGTTGGGGGTATGACCGCTGCGAGGGCTCGCCCGGTTCGCGTTGGCGTGGTGGGAGCGGACGCCGTCGTCGACGGGGTGCGCTCGGGGAGCGGCAGCGTCGACCGGCGCGTCGACGTCTGTCGCGTCGCTCCCGACACCACCGAGCAGGTGGACTGCGTCGTCGTCGATACGACCGACTCGACCGTGGACGCCACGGGGGTCGTCGACCGCTTCGCGGTCGGCGACGGGTCGACGCCGGTCGCGTTGCTCGTCGGCGAGTGGACGGACGACGGCGTGCTCGGAGCGCTCGCGACGACCGACGTCGTGACGCTCCCGCGAGCGCTCCTCGAACGCGACCCCGGCGTGCTCGCCACCCGACTCGTCCGGGTCGCCGACGCGAGCACACCGACGAACGGACGCCAGGGGGACGACGAACGGGCGGACCGAGGAGCGCGCGCCGAGCCGTCGGCCACCGAACGAGAACGGTACGAGCAGGTGTTCGACGACGTCAACGACCTCATCCTCGTCTACGACCCCTGGGAGCCGGCGCTCGTCGACGTGAACGCGTCCGCCCTCGCGGTGACGGGGTACGACCGCGAGCAGTTACTCGACCTCGGTCTGGAGGCGGTCTCCGCGACCGACGACGGCTACACGGCCGCTCGCGCGTTCGAGATACAGCGGCGGGTCGCGGAGACCGGCGACGCCGAGACCGTGGATTGGGTCGTCGAGACCGCCGACGGCGACCGACGGCGCCTGGACTGCACGCTCTCGCCCGCGACCATCGGCGGCGAGGAGCGCGTGCTCGTGCTCGCGCGGGACGTCACCGAACGCCACCAGCTCGAGGAGACGTACCGGGGCGTGTTCGAGAACGTCTCCGACGGCCTCGTCGTCCACGACCCGGAGACCGGCGAGATACGGGACGTCAACGAGCGGTTCTGCGAGATGAACGGCTACGAGCGCGAGGAGCTCGTGGGCGAGACCATCGACGTCGTCACCGCGCCCTACCACGGGATCGACGCAGCCCAGGAGAAGATCCGCGCGGCGCGAGCCGAGGGCCCACAGCTGTTCGAGTGGCAGAGTGAGCGACGGGACGGCACGACGTTCCCCGCCGAGATCCACCTGAGCGTCGTGGAGATACGCGGCGCGGAGCGCGTGCTCGCGAGCGTCCGGGACGTCACCGAACGCGAGCGACGGGAGCGCGAGTACCAGCAGATATTCGACGGCGTCACGGAGGCCATCGCGATACAGGACCCGGAGACGGCGGAGCTGGTGGACGCGAACGCGTCGTTCGTCGACCGACTCGGGTACGACGACCTGGAGACGCTGCTCGACCTCGACTTCAACGAGCTGAGTGGCGCGGACGCGGGGTTCACGAAGGGGGAGGCGCAGGCGCTCTGTCGGCGCGTCATGTCGTCCGGCGAGTCCGAGACCGTCGAGTGGCAGCAGGAGACCGCGGACGGTGACACGATCCACATCGAGGCGACGGTGAGTCCGGCGGTCATCGACGGCGAGGACCGCGTCGTCTCGATGCAGCGTGACATCACGGAACGCCGGCAGCGCGAGCGCGAGTACGAGCAGATATTCAACAGCGTGAACGACGCCATCGCGGTCTTCCACCCGGAGACCGCGGAGTTCGTCGACGTCAACGACACGTACCACGAGATGGTGGGGTACGACGACGTCGAGACCATCCGCGACCTCGGCATCGAGGGACTCAGCGTCTCCGAGGGCGACTACACCGGCGAACGCGGTCGCGAGATCATCCGGGCGGTCGCCGAATCCGGCGAGTCGCGGACCATCGACTGGCGGGCGGTGACGCGGAGCGGCGACCGCCTCTGGATCGAGGCGACGCTCACGCCGGCGACCATCGGCGGCGAGGAGCGCGTGCTCTCGCTGCAGCGCGACGTGACCGAGCAGCGACTGACCGAGCGTCGGCTCCGCGCGATCGTCGACCGCATCGACGAGGCCATCTTCATGACGCGAGCGGACGCCATCACGGCGGCCGACCAGGACCCGGACTACGTGAGTTCGGGGTACGAGGCGATCTGGGGGCGGTCGCTCGCGGCGATCGAGGAGCGGTACGACGACGGGTTCTTCGGGACGCTTCATCCCGAGGACCGCAGCGACTACCGTGCGTTCGTCGACGACGTCGTCGACGACGTCTACGCGGGGAGGGCCGACGACCGGTACTCGGTCGAGTACCGCATCGAGCGCCCGGACGGGACCGAGCGGTGGGTGCACTCGGACTGTTATCCGATCGCGTTCGAAGGGGACGCGCCGCGCGTCGTCATCGTGAGCCGTGACGTCACGCAGCGGAAGGCTCACGAGCGCCGCATCGCGTCGTTCGAGGCGGCGACCGACGGGCTCGCGACGGCGGACACGCCAGCGGAGGCGACGCGGACCGCGGTCGACGCCGCGACGGACGCCCTGGAGTTGCCGGCGGTCGGGGCGTTCCTCTACGACGACGGCGACGGCGTCCTCGAACCGGCGGTCGGGAGTGGCGCGCTGCCGAGCGCGGTCACGACGGCGCCGATACGACCCGGCGAGGGCCCGATCTGGGAGGCGTTCGCGGCCGGAGGGGTCGTCGCGCCGGGCGACGGAACGGCCGTCGCGACGCCGGGAGCGGAGCCGCCAGGGTCGGAGACCGGGCTGGGCGCACTCGCCGACTGGCGGGCGCTCGCGCTCGGCAACCACGGCGTCCTGCTCGTCGGGTCGATGGACGAGCCGCTTCCCGCGAAGACCATCGACGCGGCGCACGTGCTGGCTGCGACCCTCGAAGCCGCCCTGAACCACCTGCAGGGACAGCAGCGCCTCGCGGCGCAGGAGGCGGAACTCCGCACGCAGACCGAGCGCGCCGAGCGCCTGGACCGCATCGCGCGACTCACGCGTCGCGTCGAGGCCGCGATCACGGACGCGTCGACCGCGCGCGAGGTCGAGCGCGCGGTCTGCGAGCGCCTCGCGAGCGCGGGCCCCTACGAGCTGGCGTGGGTCGGCGGGCTCGAAGCCGGTGCGGACACGCTCACCTCGCGCGCCGTCGTCGGCGGCACCGACCGGTACGTCGACGGCCTTGGCCTGGAGACGACCGGCGAGACCGCCGACCCGCATCCGGCCGTACGCGCCTGGCAGACCGACGACGTGCACGTGACGGAGTCCATCGTCGACGCCGGGCCGGCCGGCGAGTGGCGGCAGCGAGCGCTCGCCGCCGGCTACCAGTCCATCTGCGCCGTCCCGATCTCGTACGACGGCATCACGCACGGCGTGCTGTCGGTCGCGACCGACCGTCCGAACGCGTTCGGCGACCGCGAACAGGGGGTGCTCGCCCAGCTCGGGACGTCCATCGGGGACGCCATCGTCGCCATCGAGCGTCGACGCGCGCTCGAATCCGACGAGACCGTCCAGCTCGAGTTCACGGGCCGCGGCGACGCCCTGTCGTTCGCGCGCGCCGCCAGGGTCGCCGACTGTCGCGTCACCCTGGAGCGCACCGCCGCGCGACAGGACGGCGCCGTCAGCGTCTACTACAGCTTCGACCGCGGCGTCCCGGACGACGTCGCCGACATCGCGAGCGGCGAACTGGACGGCGCGGTCACCGTCGTCGCCGCCGAGTCCACGTCGACGCTCGTCGAGGTCCGCGCGGACGACTGGTTCGGGTCGCCACTCGCCGAGTACGGGGGCGTCCTGCGAACCGCGACCGCCGACCCGGCGGAGACGACCGTCGTGGTCGAGGTCCCACAGCAGGCCGACGTCCGGTCGTTCGTCGAACGCCTCCAGGCGATCGCGCCGTCGCTCGAGCTCGTCGCGCGACGCCAGCACAACCAGGAGACGGTCACGCCGGCGGAGCTCGGGGAGCGCGTCCGCGAGGAACTCACGGACCGACAGTTCGAGGTGCTCCAGACCGCGCTCGCGGCGGGCTACTTCGAGTGGCCGCGGGACAACGACGGGAACGCCGTCGCGGACCGACTCGACATCACGCAACCGACGCTCAACAAGCACCTCCGGCTCGCGGAGAAGCAGATATTCACGCTGCTGCTCGACGACGACTCCTGACTCAGGGGTCGTCGGCGGGAGCGTCGAGGACGTGTTCGAGGGCAGCCGCTCGGAAGTCGTCGAGGGCGCCGAGAGCGCCGTCGGCGACGCGATTCGAGGCGCGACCGGACGGCTTCTCGGAGGCGGTGGTCCGCCGCTGGATGGCGGCGAACGCGCGCTCCCGGCCGGTGGCGTACGCCGCGACGGCCGCGGTCGTCGACCGGTCGTGGCTCGCGAGCGCGGCGACGAACGCGACCGCGTCCCGCACGCCGAGCGTGACCCCGCACCCGGTCGCCGGTGCGACCGGCGACGCGGCCTCGCCGCAGCGAGCGACGCGACCGCGTCCCCAGTTCGCTCGCGTCAGCCGGCTCGCGCCGAGTTGCACCTGCGTGACGCGCGACGGACGAACGTCGCGCAACGCGTCGGCGACCGCGGCAGCGTCCACGCCGCGCGCGTCGTCGATGGCCGCTGCCGCCGCGACCCCCGTCGCGTCGCTCCGGTCGGTCGTGACTCGGAGACAGCCCGTCGTCGCGTCCGTTCCGGGGGTGACCTGGACGAGCGCGCCAGCCGCCCAGACGTCCACGAGCTCTTGGGGTGCGGCCCCGTCGACGTCGCAGCGGCGAACGTACTGCGAGAAGGTGCGCGTGGGTGGGGCGTCGGCGGGCTGCTGGAGCGCTGGCGTCCCGACGGTATCGACGACCACGTCGAAGGACTCGCTGACGCCGTCGACGAACTCGACGTCGACGCCGTCGCTCTCGCTCGCGACGCGAGCGATCGGGCGGTCCGTCTGCGCGCGCTCGAGTGGCCACTCGGCGGCGAGCAGTCGCCGGAGCTCCGACGCGTCGACGACGAATCCCGCCGCCGAGGTCGACTCGGTGCTGGCGGCGTCTCCCGTCGAGGCGGCGTCGGCGGTGCTCGACCGGGTGACGCGCACGGCGTCGATGCGCGTTCCCGCGGCGCGGACGTGGCGCGCGAGCCCCAGGTGTGCGAAGGCGTCCAACGCCGCTGGCCCGAGGTGGACGACCGCGCGTTCGGGGGGCTGCCCGGGGCTCGGCGTGACGACCGGCTCGTATCCGCTCTCCTGGAGGAGCGCCGTCAGCGTCCGCCCGACGATGCCGTCGCCGACCACGAGCACCTGCCTGTCGGGCCGTCGTCGGAGGACGTCGTCGGGCGCCGTCAACAACGCCGACCCGACGTCGCCCGAGCCAGCATCGCACCCGCCGGCCGGCGCCCGCCCCTCGGCGGCCGCATCCTCCGGAGCGCCCTCGGCACCGGCCGCCTCGTCCTGCTCGCCGTCGGCGTCGACCGCCGCCGCGGGCGCGACCGGACGCCACCCTCCGCGTCCGCTCCCGGAGGGTGCTGGCCACGTCGCGTCACTCTGCTTCATCCAATCGACGATTCGACCCTCCACCACCTAAGCCACCCAGCGGTGTTTCACCCACCGCAACACGAACGCACCACCAGAGGAACGGACGACCGGTGGACCAACCACCAGCAATCACACGCCCGGCGGTCCCACGTCCACCGAACCCACGACTGGGTCGACGTGCGGGCCGACGCAATACACCTAGCCCGTCCCGGTCGGCGGCACGACGTTGATTGTCAGCAGTGACTGGGGGTTGGCAGCCGACAGTCACAGACGAGACCGACGATGCAATCCAGTCACCCTCCACTCGCGGACGCCGACCACGACCAGCCCGCGCCCGCAACCGACGTCCTGACGCTGCTCGCCGCGGACCACACGCAAGCGATCTTGCGACACATCCACGACGCTCCAGCGCCCGCGCGAGAACTCGCCGAGGCCTGCGAGGCCTCCCGGACAACGGTCTACCGGCGCCTGAACCGGCTCGCCGACGTCGGCCTCGTCGAGTCCCGGATGGCCTACGACCCCGACGGCCACCACCGCACCGTCTTCGAGACGACCGTCGAGTCGCTCACCCTCGACGTCACCGACGACGGCTACGCGATCAGCGTCGACGCCGACCGGTCCGACGCCGACGCCGGACCGGTCCCGCAGCCACAGCCCGGCGACTGACGACCCGACGACCGCGTCGCGTTCCACCGTGTTGCTCCCCGTGAAACAGTGTCCGCCGTACTAAGCGACTCGACGACGACGACACGAGCATGAGTCAGGACAACGGCGGGAGCGCGCGCGAGTCGGCGTCCCCCGACGACAAAGCGCAGGCGACCGAGGGCGCCGAGGCGGCCCCGCTCGAGGTGCTCCGTGACCCGGAATCGGGGAGAGTGACGTTCGTCGTTCGCGACGCCGACGACGGGACGAAGACGACCGAGTGGTTGACGACCGACGCGGACCACGTCGTCGACCCCAGCGAGATGCAGTGACTCGTCGGGAGAACCGTCCAGCGACCGGCGACGCCGGTGACGTCGATGTGGGAAGCGTCGAGGAGGATTCTCTCGCAGTAGTTTAACGCGGATAGGGTGGTCTCGCGATAGGGAACGCGGAGGTGGGGTGCCGTCGCAGTGCTCAATCGCCAGTGGCGGACGTCGACTCGGAGAGTTCGAGGAGTCCGATGGCAGTCCGGGTCCGTTCGGTGTGCGCCGCGTCACCACCGACGACCACGAGCGGGCCGTTGCTCGGGGCGTAGACGTCCATCTCGTTGCCTTTCTCGGAGTACCGCTGGTCGACGACCGTGACGAGGTCGGCGTCAGACATATTCTCGAGGTGATAGGAGACGTTCTGGAGCGAGGTGTCGACGGTGTCCGCGAGCGCGGACGGCGTCGCCGGAGCCTCGTAGAGCCGGCTCAGTATCGAACGGGCGGTCCGCGAGGACAGCGCCGAGAACACCGCGCTCGTATCGGTCTCTTCGAGGCCGACAACCTCGGGGTCGTGCTCCCCCGGGTCAGTCGGCGGCTCCTGTGGAAGTAGCTCGCTCATACCACCAGACAGTGTCCTCGGTCCCTCAAGCGCTCGCACTACGTGCGTGGCCGGCCGGCGTCCGCGAGGCTAGATAGATAGCGTCCGCGGTCGACCACCGGTCGGGTCTTCGGGATCTGGGCGGCGGACAAGGTCGGTGCCGACCGTCCGGGTGGTGATGACCGGGGTCGCCTCGCGGAGCGTCTCGCGGTGGTCCCGGTCGCGGTCCCCGGCGGGTCACGCGGCATCGAACGTCGGATTCCCGCTCTCGACCTTATCAGGAGACAGACCTGAATTCGACGGTCTCGACGCCCTCGTCCTCGCCGTCACGCTCCGCAGTAACGTACCGGACGTCTCGACGACCCCAGAGCGGGTCGACGTCACGCCGCGTCGGGACGTCCGCCGGCGGCGCGGCGACGATCGTCCGCGATAGCGAGACCGTCTTCCCGGGCTCCCAGTCGACGGATAGCTCCCCGGCGACCCCCATCCTGGCCGGCGGGCTACCGGAGCAGTCACTCGGCACGGTGAGTCGGAACTCGGCCTCGTGAGTCCCCTCAGCCAGCGGGTCCGTGATGTTCCAGAAGGCGAACGCCGGCCCGGAACCGGGCCGGATGACGTCGCCGACCGCGCCGACGCGGCGACCGTCGACACGGAGCGTCCCGTCGAGCGACCCGATGTCCGGGTGTAACTGCTCTCGCTCCTCGCCGGGGTTCGCTCCCCGCGGCGGGAGCGACACGCACGTGCACCAATGGAGCACGTGAACTCCCGCAGGAACACGGGTCCTCGTCCCCGCAGACACCGTATACGGCACCGCGACCGGAACGACATCGTCCATACTCCCCGCTCGTCCGCGTGCCTCAAGAACGTGCCGTCGCTCACGCGCCGTCCCCGTCCAGCGGCTACCCGCGTTGTATCCCGTCGAGACGCGTGGAGGGGTCGCGTCGAGCGCCTCCGCCCGTCGCTCCGAGCCCGGACGACCGTTCTCCCCAGCGACCTCGGTCGACTCACCGGGCGTGGAGTCGCGTGCCAGCGAGGTAGAGCCCGACGAAGCCGGTTCCGAGCAGGAGCCCGGTCCCGAGCGCGACCGACAGCCACTCTCCGGGCGTGGCCGCGAGCGGTCGCGGTCGCAACACCCGGAAGTACGCGTACTGCAGTTCCTGCGAGAACACGTACGGGAGCAGAAAGCACCCGGCAGTACCCGCTCCACAGGCGAACGCGTGAACGACCCGGACCCGGAACCGGATTCTCCGTCGCGCACAGTCCCAGTACACGAGCGCAGCGACGGCGCTTCCAGCGACGACCCCGGCTCCGACCAATGCATCGAGGAGACGCATCACGTCGACGTCTACCAGAGACGTCGCTGCGCACATAAGGATACGCGAAGCGCGCTGGCGTCGCGGGCCCGACCGTCGGACCGGACCGGGGCCGTCCGTTCGCTCACTCGACCGTCACCGTCGCGGTCTCTCGGGCGATGGTGGGGCCGTTGCAGGTGTTCGGCCCGGCTTCCTCGCACCAGAACAGCTTGACCGACGCCGCTTGCGTGGCGGAGAGCGCGGTCCCCAACTCGATCTCGAGGTCGTTCCGCGTCTCACCCGACTGGAAGCGGATCCCGGGATTGGCGATGAAATCGCCGTTCCCGTCGTACACCTGGATGATCGCCTCGACGTTCGTCTGCACCTCGGCGACGGTCACGTACGTTCCGTCCGTCTCCTGGTCGCGGAACACGATAGAGCCCGACGGTGAAGTCTCCGACGCCCGGGCCGTGCCGGTCGATACCGGCGAGACCGTTGCCGTCTCCGACGCGATGGGGGGGCCGTTGCAGGTGTTCGGCCCGGCTTCCTCGCACCAGAACAACTTGACCGTCACCTCCGTCGCCGCCGAGAGCGACGACTCGAGCTGGATACTGATGTCACGACGGGTCTCGCCGGGTTCGAAGCGGATTCCGGGATTGGCGAGGAACTCGCCGTTCCCGTCGTACACCTGGATGATCGCCTCGACGTTCGTCTCCACCTCGGCGACCGTCACCGACGACCCGTCGGTCTCCTGGTCGGCGAGCACCACCGAACCCGTCGGGTCCTGCACGGCCGTCCCGGTCGACGTTCCATTCTCTCCCCCCGTATCAGACGACGTCCCAGTCCCGTTCCCCGATTCCGGTCCGGTACCAGTCCCACCCTCGGCGGTCGATGAACCGTCGCTCTCGTCGAGTCGAAGGCAGCCCGCGGTGAGGGTCGGGCTTCCGACGACACCGATCTTCAGCAGCGAACGTCTCGAACACGGAAGCGTCTCGTTCGACATACGAACTCCCTCTCGTCAACGGATTTACTACTTGGGGTTCGGAGACGACCCGGTCGTCGGACGAGCGGGCGGCTATCGGAGAGGAAGCTGGATGATTCCCGCGGTCATTCGACGATACCGTGCTCGACGTGGAGCGTGGGAACGGCCGAGAGGAGGCCGTCGAGGGTCGCGATCTCGTAGTCGGGTGCCGCGGCGGCGTCCTCGGGTTCGAGGTCGACGTAGCGGCCGCGTCGGAGGCGGACGGTGGTCATCCCGAGCTCGTTCGGGGCGCGGAAGTCGACGCGGGGGTCGTCGCCGACGTACGTCGCGCGAGTCGGGTGCACGTCGAGGTCGGCGAGGAAATCCTCGAAGACGCCGCGTTCGTGCTTCGAGCGACCGACGTCGTGCGTGACGAGGACCGCGTCGAAGTGCTCGCGGATGCCGAGCCGGTCGAGCTTCGACTGGCCGCCGCGGCCGTCCGTGACGAGGCCGAGCGCGTGCTGGGTGCCGAGCGCGTCGAGGACGCGTTCGGTCTCCGGGTACGGGTCGAGACGCCCGCCGGCGGCGTGGAAGGCGTCGACGAGGTCGTCGACGGTCAGGCTCGGGAGGTCGTACTCGTCGAGGAGGACGTCGAACGTGCCCGCGTCGACGCTCGGGTCGAAGTACGCCGACAGCAGGTCGTCTTGCACGCGCTTCCCCGAGCGGCGATGCACGAGGTCCGCGGCGGCGTGCAAGCCGGCTCTGGCGTACTCGTGGTAGTCGTAGAGGGTGTCGTCGAGGTCGAAACAGACGGCGGTCCGGGTCATGGGCCGGGAGTGAGGTCGACGTGGTCGGTTATGGTCATGGATTGGGAGCGGGGTCGACGTGGTCGGTCCGTTGGCGGTCGAACGCGTCCGGGTGGACGTGGTACGTGCTGCCGTCGGGGGCCGTGAACACCTCGTCCCAGTACCGGACCATGCGCGTCCCCCACGCGACGTCCGGCGCGGGGACTTGCTCGCCGAGCGCGTGCTTGACGGCCATGTACGGGAGGTTCGCGCCGGCGCCGACGCACATGATGATGGTGCCGGCGACGCGCGGGTTGATCTCGATAACCTTCGGGACGCCGTCGGCGCTCTCCTTGAACTGGACGTTCACGTTGTACTCGAGGCCGAGCCCGCGACAGATTCCCGAGGCCTCCTCGATCAAGTCCTCGCGTTCCTCGACCACGCCCTCGAACGAGATACCGGCTCGCGTTCGAGCGCGCGAGCGTGGGACGACGGTGTGGACGTCGCCGCCGGTCGCGAGGACGTCGACGCTGTACTCGTCGCCGGGCAGGTACTCCATCACGACGAGCTCGGGGAACGCGTCCCCGGCGTCGAGGACGGGGAGGACGTCGTCGAGCGTCGTCGTCGCGGCGTCGGGCTTCTCGTTCAGGAACGCGTCGAGGTCGTTCGCGCCGTCGTCGAGCACGCGGAACCCGCGGCTCCCGCTGCCGACGGGCGGTTTGAAGCACACGGGCTGCTCGGGGTAGCCGAGCGCGTGCACGGCGTCGAGGAACCCCTCGCGGGTCTCCGTGCGGTGGAACTCGGGCGCGGACGCGAACCCCCCGTCGGCGAGGAACCCGTAGAGCCCGGCCTTGTCGTTCGCGACCGCGAGCCGGTCGGGGGCGGACACCATCACGGTCGCGTCGAAGCGCTCGCGGTCCTCCGCGAGCGGCTGGAGCTCCGCGGTGCACAGCGGCAGGACGACGTCCGCGTCGACCTCGCCGGCGAGGTCGACCATGCGGTCGACGTACTCGGGGTCGCCGCCCGCCGGCACCACCGCGTGCTCGTCGGCGAGCGCGAACCCGTACGCGTCCGGGTTCATGTCCACGCCGACGACGTGGACGTCGCGGTCGGGCGCGGCGCGAAGGCTCCGGACGATGCCGGACGCGCCGGGTGCCCCAGCGCCGGTCATCAGGACGGTTATCGCGTCCCGTTCCGTCACCGTCCCGCACCTCCGCTGTCACCGTCGTCGCTCGCCGGCTCGCCGCCGTCGGCCGCGGCGCGCGGTGATTCGACCGTCTCCGGCTCGGTGCGGCGTTCGCGCGCCGCGTCCGCCTCCGGGTCGATGACCACGCTCAGGTCCTCGTTGTCCTCGAGGTCCCGGAGCGTCGCGTAGAGGAACGCGAGCGCGCCGATCAGCGTCGCGAGGAACCACGACCCGGCGTCCTCGCCCTCGTTCCGAGCGACCGAGTTCAGGTACCCGAGGACGCCGGCGGCCATCGACGTCATCCCGACCCCGTACAGGGGAGCGAGCGGGTCGTAGCGCTTCACAAGGTACTTGCGGTTGAGCCGCCAGAGGAACGTCTCGAACAGCATCTTCGAGACGCGCGGCACGTACTCGCGGTAGTCGATGTGGCTCTTCCAGCCGTCCTGGTACGCGTACTCCGTCTGCCGGCGGACGTCCGCCACCACGACGTCGGCGGCGTTCAGGCGCGCGAGCAGGTTGTTACAGTACCCGTAGTACTCGTACATCCCGTCGATGTCCGTCCGCTCCAGCGCGTCGAGCGAGATCGCCGTGTAGCCGTTCTGGGAGTCCATCGACCCCCAGTAGCCGCTCGCGACCTTCGTCAGGAGCGAGAGCACGACGTTCCCGACGAGCCGGAACTTCGGCATGTGCGCCCAGTCGCCGGCGCGCACGAACCGGTTCCCCTTCGTGTACCCGGCGACGCCGTCCGCGATGGGGTCGAGGTACTTCTCGAGCTCGCGCGGGTCCATCTGGTCGTCGCCGCCGAGGACCGCGGTCGCCTCCACGCCCTCCGCGAGCGCGCGCTGGTACCCGGTCTTGATGGCGCCACCGACGCCGCGGTTCCGCTCGTGCTGGATCGGGACGACGAGGTCCTCGTAGCGCCCCTCGTGCGCGTCGTTCTTCCGCGCCGCGTACGCCGTTATCTCCGCCCACGTGTCGTCGGTCGACCCGTCGTCGACGACGTACGCGCGGTCCACGAACGCCGGGAGGTCCTCGATGACGCGCCCCACGTACCCCTCCTCGTTGTACGCCGGGACGACGACGGCGACGGTCATGTCCCGGTACATCACCAACCACCCAGGAACTCGCGGCCGGCGGTCTGGCCCGCGGTCTGACACGCCGCGGTCACGGCGTCCTCGATGCGTTCGTCGAACGGCCCGTCCTCGTCGCCCCAGAGCCCCGGATGCGTGAGTATCTGGACGACCGGCTCCAGGTCCTCGACGACCGGCGGGTCGTCGCGCCAGCGCTGGCGCGAGTCAGCGACGTACTGGACGTCCTCGAAGAACCGCGGCTCGTAGGTCGAGGAGAACCCGTCGTAGCTCCTCGCGAACGTCCACTGCGGGGGTTTGTGGAAGGAGACCAGCGACCGGTCGTCGCCGGTGACCGTCTCCAGGACGGCGAGCTCCTCGGCGACGCGCGCCTCGAGCTCGTCGTCGGCCGGCGGGGCGTCCGCCGGCCAGTACTCGTGGGTGCTGAAGTGGAGCGCGACCTCGTGCCCGAGCGACTGTATCTCGCGGATCGCGTCCCGGGTCTCCCCTCTGAGCGGGTTGTAGAGCGCGGAGGAGAGGAGGACGAAGTAGGTCGCGGTGACGTCCCGGTCGGCTTCCAGGCGAGCCAACCTCAGCGCGTCGTCGACGGAGAGATCCACGTCGTGTCGGAGGACGACGTTACCGGCCTCCAGATCGTCGTGGAACGACCGGAACGTGTACCCCGCCTTCACGTCGTCGAGGAACCCGCCGTACCAGTCGTACGTGAAGTCGACGGTTCGCTGCACTCGTTTCGAGGTTTCTCCCATGTTACCTTCGCGGAGGGACAGGACGGGATTAGTAATGAATCGCATACTCGATTCGGCGTCCGGGTGGCGGGTTTCACCCGGTCGACAGGCACTCGCTGCGAGCGGTAACCGGCTCGTACTGGCGTGACGGGACCGTCACAGTCAGCCCATACCTCTCGCGGTCCTATCGTTCTCGACGCGACCGGGTCGTGCGCTCGATTCTGGCGGCGAGCGCGCGGACGCCGGGTGCGCCGTCGACGAGCCAGAGCAGGACCGACGCGACCGCGAGGGCGAGGGTGAGGACGAGGACCGGGCCGACGTCGACGGTTCCGAGGTCGCTGAGGAACTCGCGGAGGTAGACGACCCCGCGTTCGAGGCCGAGGTCGTCGGCGTACGGCGGTCGTTCGACGACCGGCCAGAGGACGCGGTCGACGCCGAGCGAGTCGCCGGCTCTGAGCGGCGAGACGACGTCGCCGGCGACGTGCGTCCACGCGCCGACGAGGAACGCGACCGCGTTCCGACGACGCGCCTCGTCGCGGACGAGACCGAGCGCGAGGAGCGTCACTGCGAGGAGCACGAGCACGGAATGCCCGGCGGCGTACCCGGTCGGGAACACGCCGAGCCACCACGAGAGGGGTTTGTCGACGAGGTCCGGGAACTGCGTGCCGACGGCGAGGAAGAGAACGGGGTCGCCATCGGGGGGCTCTCCCGCCAGGAGTCTGCTGGCGGCCGAGTAGCACACGTACCCAATCGCGGCGTGCTCCCACGGCCACATCCGGGCTATCGCGCCTCGATGTCCACGGTCAGGAGCGCGTCCACGATTCGCTCGACGTCCGCCTCGGTCAGGCTGGGGTGGACGGGCAGCGAGAGCACCTGCTCGCTCGCGGCGCGAGCGACCGGGACGTCGACGTCGTAGCCGTCGTACGCCGCCAGGTCGGGGATGACCGTCGGATAGTAGACGCCACTTCCGACGCCCTCGCCCTCCAGGTGCGCGGCGAGCGCGTCCCGGTCCGTGCAACGCACGGTGTACTGGTGGTACGCGTGCTCGCTCCCGTCGGGCTCCACGGGTGCGACGACACCGTGGACGGACGACAGGGCGTCGGTCAACGCGGCCGCGTTCTCGCGTCGCGCGTCGATCCAGTCGGGGAGGCGTTCGAGCTGGACGCGACCGATGGCCGCACCGATGCTCGTCATCCGGTGGTTCGACCCGAGGTCGCGATGCGAGTACCCGCCCTCGGGGCCCCGGCCGTGGTTCACGTAACTCGCCGCGCGCTCCGCGACGTCCTCGCGGTTCGTGACCACCATCCCGCCCTCGCCCGTCGTCATGTTCTTCGTCGGATAGAACGAGAACGCCGCGGCGTCACCGAACGTCCCGACGTGCCGGCCGTCGTACGTGGCGCCGTGGGCTTGCGCGGCGTCCTCCAGCAGGAGCGCGTCCTCCTCGTCGGCGACTGCGCGGAGCGCACCGACGTCCGCGGGGAGCCCGTACAGGTGGACGGCGAGGATGGCGTCGGCGTCGTGCTCGCGCACCGCGGCACGCACCTCCGACGGGTCGAGGTTGTACGTGCGGGGGTCCACGTCCGCGAAGACGGGTTCCGCGCCGACGAGCCGGACGGCGTTCGCGCTCGCGACGAACGAGAACGGCGTCGTCACGACCACGTCGCCCTCGCCGATACCGAGCCCGACGAGCGCGGCGACGAGCGCGGTCGTCCCGTTCGACGTCGCGACCGCGTGGTTCGACCCGCAGTACGCCGCGAACTCCTCCTCGAACCGACGGACCTCGGGCCCGTCGGCGACCATCCCCGAGTCCAGGACCGCGAGCACCGCCTCCTTCTCCGCGTCGCCGAACGTCGGATTCGCGACGGAGATCATGCGACCACCACCTGACCCGCCGTCAGGTGTACCCGTGTTCGCTCGCCGTGCTCGCTCATGCGACCACGTTCTCCGCCGCGAGCTCCTTCGGAAGCGGGCGGTGCTGGGCGGGGACGCCCACCGCGAGCGTGTCCGGCGGGACGTCCTCGGTGACGACGGCGCCGGCGGCGACGAACGCGTTCTCCCCGACGGTGACGCCCGGAAGGATCGTCGCGTTCGCGCCCACCGAGACCCCGTCCTCGATGGACGGTCCCTCCAGCGGGACGTCCCGTCGGAGCGGGTACGGGTCGTTCGTCATCACGACCTTCGGCCCGAGGAAGACGTCGTCCCCGATACTCGTCTCCGGCGGCACGTACACGCCGGTCTGGATGCTCACGTCGTTCCCGACCGTCAGCAACCCGTCGAGGACCGTGTTCGTCCCCACGAGAACGTTCTCCCCGACGATGCAGCGCTCGCGGACGAGCGCGTTGTGCCCCGTCTGGAGTCCGCGACCGAGCTCCGTGTCCGCGTACACGATCGTCCCCTGCCGTATCGTGGCGTCACCGAGGACGACCGCCGGTCCGACGTCGTCCGCGTACTCGTAGCCGACCGTCGCACCCGGCTCGACGACGACGTTCTCGCCGAGCTCCGCGACCGTCATCGGGACGCCCCCCGCTGTTCGGCGACGATACCGGTACTCCGTACTGTTCGTGCGTTCATGATGTCTCTCCTCGCGGGTGCGACCGAAGCCACCCCGCTCTGACAGTCGGTAGTCGTGACACCGAGTTTGTTATGCGCGGCCTTCGCCCACGACAGGAGGATGCTGACGGCCGTCCCCGCAGCCGGTTCCGGCGAACGACCCGCGGACCGAACCGGTCACGAGGCAGCGCGGTCTCCAGAAGCTGTTCGCGGGATCGACGAGTGGTTCGCTGGCTGGAAAATCGGTACCAGGGACGGTCTCGGTCGACCGGAGCGGTCGCCTCCGTCGGTTCGCTCGAAGGAGCGTCCCGGTTCAGGTCGACGACGCCCCGCCGATACTCATACCGACGCCGTCCCCGTCGTCCTCGCCGTTCGACCGAACCCACTGGTAGTGAGCGGCCGAACAGCCGACGTTCGCGGCGACGATGAGCAGTCCCGCGAGCACGACGACGGGGGCAGTGACGAACGCCTGCACGAGCACGGCGGCCAGGAGCGCGACCGCGCTCGCGCCGGCGGTCAGCGCGTGGATGCGGTGCCACGCCGGCCCGTCCGTCTCCGCGTCCGTCTCGAGGTACTCGTCGAACACCTCGGCGTTCGGGCCGGGCTCGATGAGTCCACGCGGCTTGTTGAACGAGACGACGCCCATGCTGTCCATCTTCGGGAGATGGCACTGATAGAGTCCAACGTACACGCGCTTGCGTTCGCTCGAGGACAACTGACTGACCTCCTTGCCGTTCTCGAGCGCGGCGATCTCCTCCGCGAGGTCGCTCATCGAGACGGTGTCGTCGACGTCGTTCAGATACTGGAGGACGTAGCGGCGACGCTGGTTCTTCAGTATCTCGAACACCTGGTCGAGTTCCAGTTCCGTCTCGGGCTCGGCGAGCGCCTCGGTCTCCAGTCGCTCGCTCGCCTTCACCTGTTCGGTGACCGACGTCCCCTCGTCGGGGGCGCTGGTCGATTGCGATTCAGTCGACATCGGTACTCCGATCGTTCCCCCCAGGTCCGTTCGAACCTGCGTCCATCGTGATGGTCGGTTGGTGGTGTTGCATTGGTGTGTCTCTCTCCGTTGGGCGGACGTGTTCCCCCTTCGTCTGACGCCTCCTCAGTTCGAGGCGCCTCGATCCGTTTCGGGTGGCTTCGTCGGTGGGTCACCGCGTGAACGCGGTGACGGTCCGCATCGTGCCGGTGGTCTCGGGCCGCAGCCGGCAGCGGTCTACCGTGACTGCCGCGTGCGGTACGTGGTCGATTCCCCTCCAGTGTCGACGGGTAGGCGGACTCCGTTCCGCGACAGTAGCGTTATACCCACCATGCCATCTTTGTTAGACCGGTTCTATCCATACGTATTGGTAACATACCGGTCGGTAAAATCAGTGGTTCGAACGGCCTACCGGCGGTTCGTAGAACCTACTGGTAAGCACTAACACACTATCGGATTGCTATCGAGAAGTATCGTCGGTCGTGGACTAGCGGCGCTCGTGGAGGTCGCAGACAAGTTCCGGATCGGCGACTAGGAACTCGTCGTTCTCCAGGTGGTCGGCGTCGCTCGGCATGACCATGCACTGTTCGTCGCGGTCGCCGACCGTGATGATGCTCAGCGCCTGTAGGTCGTACCCGAGGTCGTCCTCGGGGTCCGGATTCGAGGAGACGCGCTCCCAGGTCTCCACCGCGGACTCGCTCACGTGTCTCCACCACCGATAGCGGCGCGGTCGCGGTTCGAGCTGGTTCCGGCCCACCCAGAAACCGGTCTATTCTGTGTCGTCTGGAACACCCATCTTCCAGGCATGCTTGGAAACACCGTCCTACTGGCATTAACAGTATTGCCGAGTTACTTACCAGAAGCGGACGTGACGGTGTCTCGTGGTGGTGTTCGCCCGCCTGAAACCGTCGTTTCTTCCTAACACTGTGTTACCAAGCTACACGAACGAACGGCAGTCAGGCAAACTGGATGGTGATTTCCGATAGCGATGCCCATCCGGTCGTACACGGTCGTTACTGGGGGTTTCCGGACGGTCGGAAACGCCACCCGGAACCGGTGACTGGTGCACACGGACGGCCGCTGCCGTCGCGAGCAACGAGCTCCGGACGACTGACGCGGCTCGGGCCTGCAATCGGAGAAGCACGCCCATAACAAACCACTATCTCGCCCTCGACACGTCCGATGACGGAATCCAGTCCGAGGCTCGACGCCGACTCACCGCTTCGAGGGGCACGCATCCTCGTCACCGGTGGCGCGGGATTCATCGGGAGTCACATCGTCGACTGCCTCGCCCCGCACGCGGACGTCCGCGTGCTTGACGACTGTTCCACGGGAGACCGAGACACCGTCCACGAGGACGCCACGCTCACCGTCGGCAGCGTCACCGACCGCGGCCTCGTCGACGAACTCACCGAGACCGTCGACCACGTCTTCCACCTCGCAGCCATCCCCTCGGTCCCCGCCACCCTCGACGCGCCGACGCGGACCCTGGACGTCAACACCACTGCGACCGCGTACCTGCTCGAACGAGCAGCCGACCGTGACGCACGCCTCGTGTTCGCGTCCAGCGCCGCCGTCTACGGCCGACCGAGTCAGCTCCCCATCCCCGAGAGCGAACCGACGACTCCACGGAGTCCGTACGGTATCTCGAAGCTCGCGGCCGACCAGTACGTCCGCGCCTACGGCGACTGGGACGACTGCGACGCCGTCGCACTCCGGTTCTTCAACGTCTACGGACCGGGGCAGGTCGCGGGCGTGATTCCGACGTTCCTCGCGCGAGCACGCGCCGGTGAACCGCTCGTCGTTCACGGCGACGGCAACCAGACCCGGGACTTCGTCCACGTCGACGACGTGGTCCGTGCGCTCGTGGCCGCGGCGACGACGACCGCGACCGGGGAAGCGTTCAACGTCGGGACCGGTACCGCGACGAGCGTCGAGGAACTCGCCACGCTCGTCAGCGACCTCGCACCGGGGTCCGTTCCGGTCGTCCACGACGACCCACGGCCCGCCGACGTCCGGGAGAGCTGCGCCGATACCACGGTGGCTCGCGACGAGCTCGGGTTCGCGGCCGAGGTCTCGCTCACCGACGGTCTCGCGTCGCTCGTCGGCCGGACCCTCGCGGCCGATTGACCGGTCGCGCTCGCACTCCCGACCGCTCGCTGCGGTCGTCGCGCCCGACGACCGTCCGAAGCCGACCCGGCGGAATCTGATATTATCGACCGATAATCGTGTTTGGGACCACGAACGATTACGTGGGGGACCGCCGATAATCGCGTGTGGGACGGCACGGGTTCGGCGGCGAGTAATCACGTGTAATCATCGCACGGGAACGAAATTGCACTACTTACTCGACGGGTGCCGCTCGAAACAGCTAAATAACAATGCCATAGCCTCGCATAGCATCTCCTGGGTGGCGACGAAACGTCGCTCCACGGACGACACCCCACCACGTCCATCAGCCACCCCGGACTCAGTCAGTCGACCCCCCATCCACCCCCACCAGGGACGGCGTTTCACCGTCTTACGACGGGGAGCGATCCCCGTATCCGTTTTCGCGGTCCGTCCGTCCTCGTCGCTCGAGTATCGCTCCCGAGCTCGTGGTTCGGCCATCGTTCGCGAGACGGCGCTCGATATCGCCGGTGCCGTCCTCCGGCGACGAGATGAACGGACCAGGTGCCTACCGACTCCGGACATCCTGTCGCTGTCCTGGGAAACAGATTAAAACTCGCATCTGGTTCCTTTACCCGTGATGCGGTGAATTTTTATACGTTGGTGCACACGGCTCTGAGAGGAATGGACGGCGAGCGGGGGCAGCAGTCGATGCCGATCCAAACGAACGATACATGACAGAAACCAACTTACAGCAGAGTGTCGCCGTCGGTCGACCCAGCAAACAGATCGTCGAGTTCGATCCTCGCGGGGCAGAGTCGATCACCGCACGGATGGCGACTGCGGTAGCCGAGGCGACCGACCGGGACGTCACTGAGGTATCACCGCTCGGGGAGTGGGTCGACTGCGACGCAATCGAACAACTGTTCTCGTCACACGACCCGGGCAACGAGCTCTCCCTCTCCTTCCAGTTCGAGGACTGCGAGGTGTTCGTCTCGAACATCGGGCGTATCGTCGTCACGCCGACCGGCGAATACGAGAACGTCTGACGGCCGTTCCAGGGGGCCTCCGGTTACAGCCTCGCTTCGTCGGGGACGGAACCGCTCGTCGGACCGAGTATTGAATCGCTCCAGGTAGTGCCGCACCTGGGTGATACGACCACTGGTTACTCGGTTCGGAATCCTTGGAAATAGGTAATGGTCATCTAAAGGTACTACCACAGTCCCTACAAAAATATTATATAATTCGGACGAGTATGTGTAATAGTAACAGGGGTCGATGCGGTATCGGTCCGTCGACGACGAGGGGGAGAGCGAGACGCCAACCGAGTGCGTCTCGCTCGTCGACTCGAACCGCGGGGGAGCATGAACGATACATCCAAGAACCAGACCGAACCACAGAGCGGACCCGAACACGTCACGACGAGCGACGACGTCCCAGCCGCGCTCGAGGACCCCCTCGTCGGTAGCGGAACCGAAGACGCAGCCCTCCCCCTCGAACGAGTCTTCGACATCCTTCGCAACGAACGCCGACAACGAGTCCTCGGATACCTCGCCGTCAGCGACGACGACGTCGTCCGGATCGGCGACCTCGCCGAACACGTCGCCGCGGTCGAGAACGACATGCCAGTCAACGCGCTCTCCTCACAGCAACGGAAGCGCGTGTACGTCGCGCTCTACCAGTGCCACCTCCCGAAGATGGCGGACGCCGACGTCGTCGAGTTCGACAAGGACCGCGGCACGATAGAGCTCGGGCCGAACGCCGACCAACTCCGGCCGTACCTGGACATCGACGAGGACTCCGACGACGAGCGACCGACCGGTATCGAGACACCGTTCGTGGTGCTCTCGGCAGCAGGCGTGGCCGCGTACCTTTCCGCTGCACTCGCCGGCGCGAGCGGGGTCGCACTCGGTGGTCTCGTCCTCGCCGGCGGCGTCCTCACAGCCGCGGCCATCCGGTACCGCGACCGCTCGGCGTGAACCTGGTCGAACGACGCCGAACGACCCGTATCCATCGGTTACACGTCTTCTACTCGGAATAATACCGTGCTGTTGCCCTCAAAGTGACGCATAACTAAACGCATTCTCCGTCACCTACGGGGTATCGACCGCGTCCGAGTTGCGCGACGTGGACGCCAGACACAGCCATGTACGAGACACGGACACGACGACCGGCCGCCGGCGGCACAGTCAGCAGACACCAGCTCGGGAACGCGGGTGGTGGACGCCGGTGAACGCCAGCCCGCGCTCGACCCCGAGACCGACTCGACCACCAGCGGGACGGCCCGTGTTCGCGAGAAGGCGACGCGGGACACCGTCGAACGACGTACAGAACCCCGGGCGGACCGTGGGACTCGACCCACCCGTCGCCCGGAGTCGACGACGACCGCGACGGCCGCTGCCAGCCGCGCCCGTCGAGCGCACCCGCGACGAGTCGACCACGGACGGTCGCCGTCCGAGCAGCTCCGAGCGTCCGACGACCCACCCTACGCCGACCGTCCATCCACTTAAGTCGACATCGACGCGAACCGCCGAAGGTTGGGTCTCCCTGTCACACGCAGCCGAGCCCATCACGGCGTTCGATTCCGGACCGTCGTCACGACTCGTCTCGACCGTCCAGCAGTACCAGCGTCCTACCTCGGCTATTCGGAACTTAACAAAGGGTCCAACCGTCGTGGTAGGAGGTAATCGCATGCAGAACAACTCCCGGTGAATCCAGAACCGATGTCAGAATCCGAAGGAGGTGAGTTAACGCAAGATACCGTCTTCGAGATACTCAGCAACTCGAGACGACGATTCATGCTCTCGTACCTCCACGAGCACGACGGCCCGGTCGACCTCATGGACCTCGCCAACGAGATCGCCGCGTGGGAGAACGACACCCCGGTCGAGGAACTCACCGACAAACAATCTAAGCGCGTGTACGTCTCGGTCTATCAGACGCACGTCCCGAAGCTCGTCTCCACGAACCTCATCGAGTACGACTCCGAGTCTGGACTCATCGAGCTCTCGGACCGGGCGAGCGAGATCGAGCGGTACATGCCCGAGTCGGACGACGAACGACCCTGGCATCGGTACTACGCGATTCTCGCGTTCGTCTCTGCGGCGTTCTATGCGGGCGTTGCCGTGGGCGCGCCGCTCCTGAACGTGCTGCCGGAAGCGGTCGCCGGGGTCGCCGTCGTCCTCGCGTTCGCCGTCCTGTCGGCGGCGCACTACGTGGACCGCGACCGTGCGCGACCGATTGTCGAAGACGCCCCTGCCGAAGACAAATCATGATACTCAGAACGAAGCTACGGAATCAGCCCGACAGCCCAGTCAACCATCCAGTCCGCTTCCACGGCCGTCCATCACGTCGCTCACCGTCGAGCACGTCGAGCACCGATGCAGCGTCCCGGTGTTATCACCGAAGACCCGCACGTAGCTCGCCGAGACGTGCCGACCGCAGTTCGCGCACGTACCGTCCTGCTGACCCGAGGTGGAACGAAGGTCGTCCATGGTACAGTTCGACCCACTCGGTGCTGTGGCATTGTTATTCGAGCACTACGAGGCTGGTAGGATGAGCGACGAGTGGAACGCGATCGGGTTCGTGATCAGTTCGAACTATCGCGTCACCGTCCTCCGGCGCCTCAACGAGGGTCCGGCGACCCCTTCCCAGATCGCGAACGACGAGGACATCGCGATCACGCACGTCTCGCGCGCGCTCCGCGAACTCGGCGAGCGCGACCTCGTCGAACTCCTCGTCCCCGAGAACCGGCGGAAAGGTCGGGTCTACGGTATCACGGAGAAAGGCGAGCGCATCTGGAAGGAGATGCAGTCCCAGAACCTCGCAGAGTGACCGCACGCGTCCGACTCCGCCCCTCTTCCTCGGTGAGTCCGCACGTCGAGTAGCTCCCGCATCGACCCGACGACCGGTTTGCCGGCGTCCCGACGACGGTCGACGTTCCGGTCCGGACGAGCGATAGCTCGACGGACTGGGTCGGTGATGCGACGGCGTGGACCCAAGGAAGAGCCGGTTACGTCAGCGGGGGCGGTCAGCGCTGGCGGCGATGCCGACCGCCGTTCGGGAACGCGCTCGCCAGGCGCTTCTCGTTCTCCCCGGCCTCGTCCGTCGCTTCCGGCTCGGCGTCCTCCGGAAGGAGCTGTTCGGGCTCGCGCGCGTACGCGGGTGTCGCAGCGAAGGCCTGGATTCGACGCATCTCGTCTTCAGTCAGTCGTTCCACCATAGGTAACAATTGACGTACGACACCGTTAGTAAGTGGTTCCATACGTCAGCAAGTACAGCCGTAAGACATCCCTGTGATTTCGGACCGTCGACCGGACGACCGTAAGGAACCATCTACCGGGCGTCTACACGCCACGGAGGCCGTCCGGTTCGCGCTCACTCCGGCGCGCTGACGTCGTCGACCAGCCGGTCGCTCCCCAGCAGGAGCGAGAAGACCTTCCGCTCAGCCTTCCGGATGTGCTGACTGAACGTCGGCGGCGCGACGCCGAGCGACGACGCCACGTCCTTCCCACTCACCGTCCGCGGCCACTCGAAGAACCCCGCGTAGAACGCCGCCTCCAGGACCGCACGCTGACGGTCCGTCAGCGACGCCTCGACCTGCCGCTGCAGGTCCGTCATCGACTCCATCGGCCGCGAGAACTGTCGCTTCGAGACGAGCTCCGCCCCCGGGTACGCATCGACGACCGCGGCCGTCACCGCGCGCACGTCCGTCTCCGGCGGAACGTGCATCACGATACGGGACTCACCGTCCTCGATCGTCGCCCGCTCGATGTACCCTCCGCTCCCCATCGCCTGCATGTACGCCGGCGAGTTCCCGGTCCGTAACTCGAACCGCGACTCGCCGTCGTCGCTCGACGCGCCGACTATCGTCATCGACCGCCATCCGTCGAACGCGTCCACGAGTCCCTCCAGCGCGTCGCGGGCGTCCTCGGTCACCGTCCCATAGACGAGGAGCTCGTCGTCGTCCGCTCGAACCGTTTCCTCGAACGCAATCCGACCGCCCGAGTCGACGTCCATCGCGAACTCGTCGTAGATACTCTCGACTCGGTAATCCAGCTCGACCACCTCCTCGCTCGTCAGCGCACGCTTGCGGTCCACCGCGGCGATCGCGTGCCCGACGAACTCCCCGATCCGTTCGACGGCCGCGCGCTCCTCGCCGGTGAACGCGTTCTCCCGCTCGGAGTGCACGCTCAACACCCCGTAGAGCGCTCCCTCGTAGGTGATCGGGATGGCTGCCACGGACCGGAACCCGTGACGGTCGACGAGTCCGGGCCACGGCTCGAACCGCGGGTCCTCGGCCGCGTCCTGAACGGTCTGGACGGCGCGCTCGCGGATCGCACGCCCGACCGGCCCGTGACTCCGCGGGTCCGACGGGTCCGTCGCGATGGTGACCTCGGACAGGTACTCCTCCACGCCCGCTTCCGCGCGGCGCGAGACCGTCCCGTCGTACGACTCCACGCCGCCGATCCAGGCGAACGCGTACGAGGACGCAGCCGCGAGCTCCTCGCAGACGAGCGCCTCGATGTCCTCGCGCGTCGACCCCTCGACGGCGGCGGAGGCGACGTCCCGCACGAGCGCGTTCATCTCGTTCAACGCCTCCAGTCGCGCCCGCTGGCTCTCTATCTTCCGTTCGCGGTTCACGCGCTCGGTCACGTCCCGGAGCACACCGACGCGACCGCGTCCGTCCTCGAACGCGAACGCGGACACCTGGACGTCCGCGACGAACCGCTCACCGGTCGTCGCACGCACCGTCTCCTGGAACCGTCCGGTGTCCCGCTCGTCGCCGTCGGTCGACGCGAGCGCGCGCTCCGCCTTCTCGACGAACTCGTCGTGCAGGACGTCTCCGGCCTCCGCGCCGACGACGTCGTCGACGGGCGCCGCAAGCAGGGACGCGAACGCGTCGTTCACGAACGTGAAACGCCCCTCGTCGTCGAGCACGTAGATACCGTCCTCGACGGTCTCGACGATCCGCTCGTACGTCTCGAGCTCGCGTTCGCGCTCCCACCGTTCGGTGATATCTCGGAGCACGCCGGCGGTCCCGGTCATCCGTCCGTCGTCGTCCGTGAGCACCGCGAGCCGGTTCTCGACGGGGAAGGGGTCGCCGTCCTTCGGCTCGACCTCGTACTCGGCGCGCAGTCGACCGGGGTCGTCCGCGCCGAGCGCGTCGGCGAGTTGCTGCGCGACGGTTCCGACCGCGTCGTCGCTTATCCCAATGGAGACGTGCGACCCGAGGAGTTCCGCCCGGGAGTACCCGGACGCCTCGACGGCCGCGTCGTTCACGAACGTGAACTCGCCGTGCTCGTTGAGCTCGTAGACCGGTTCGCCGAGCGCGTCGACGAGGCTCGCGTACCGCCGGAGCTCGCGCTCGCGAACCACTCGGTCGGTGACGTCGCGGAGGTAGACGGCAACCCCGTGATCGATGGGGAGGGCTTCGAGGTCGAACCGGCGGCCGTCGTGAGCCAGCGAGTCCTCGACGCTCGCGGCCGTTCCGGTCTCGAGGCTGTCCGTCACCGCGCGCCTGACGGTCGGTGCGTTCTCGAACGCGGTGTCGACGTGCTGGTCGAGGAGCGCGGTACCGTCGGTCTCGACGCCGCAGGTTATCCGCGCGAACCGGTCGCAGACCTCGACGACGTAGCCCGCTTCGTCCACCGTCGCGAACCCGTCGACCGCTCGCGAACGGAACGCCGCGAGCTCCTGCTCCGCGGCCGCGTACGCGTTCGACAGTTCAGCCTCCCAGTCGACCTGTCGCGTGACGTCGCGCGTCGTCGCGACCCACCCGTCCCCGTCCGCAGAGTGGACGCCGACCGCCAACCAGCGCTCGTCTTCCTCGACGCGGACGCGACGATGCCCGTCCTGGACGACCGTCCAGAACTCCTCGACCGGATCGGTGACGAGTTCGTTCCCTTCCACCGAGAGCACCACGTCTTCGAGAGCCGCCTGCGTACTGTCGGCTTCGGTGTCGAGTCCGAGGTGCGCTCGGAACGCCGTGGACGCGAACGTGACCCGTCCCTCCCGGTCGAACGTCGCGACGCCGACGGACGCGTCGTCGACCGCCGCTCGGAGCGACGGCCCGGTCGTCGTCGAGCCGGTTCCATCGTCCACGCGTGGGTCACCGGAACCGCCAGAGGCCGTGGTCGCGTTGCCGGAACCGGCTGTCTTCATGCCAGCGTTGCCGTCAACGCCCGCCGTCGTGTCACCGGTGCCCGTCCCTGGCGGTGCGTCGGCCGCGGGACGCGACGTCCACCAGATTCGAGCGCTCGCGCCGACGGACTTCGTCCGGACGTGGCCGCCGTCGCTCAACCTGTCCAGTCGGTCGTACGTGCTCCGTCGACCGACGTCGAGCGCGTCACTCACCTCGCTCGTCGAGAGCGGTTCGGCAGCGCGTTCGAGGACCGCGAGCGTCTCCGCGAGCGCCGGCGTGATGGACGCCATACCCGCTGTCACGACCCGAACTCACTTCAACACTCCGCCGGCGGAGTCCCACATCGTTCGCCAACTGGCAAGTATCTGGTCGCCGACCGAAACGGACACGTCGGCACGCACTCGCGATTCCGCCACACCGGCGATCGCCGTGGACCTACAATGTTCTAGGCGAGACTTAGCAAGGCTGGTAGTAATATTCGGTTATGGGGGGAGTCGACCCGCCTGAACGACAATGACCAACAACTCATACGGATGGTCGCGTGACCGTGCCACGGAGGGTTCGTTCCTCGGACACCTCGGAACAGACGAACGGCACTGTCTGCTCGCGGACTCGGACAGACGAGCGGTTATCGGCGTGCTGGCGGACAGGGCGACACCGATACAGCTGTCGGAACTCGCCGGCGAGGTCGCGATGGCGCGCGCGCCGACGACCGTCGACGTGGACGCGCACCGTCGAGAGTTCGAGATAGTCCTCCACCACAACCATCTCCCGCGACTCGAGGACGCCGGCCTCGTGGAGTACGACGCGGCCACGAACCGCGTCGACCCCGTCCGGAACACGACGGCGATTTCGCCGTAGCCCGCTGGCTCGAACACACGACCGGAGCGGATGCCCACCGAGCGGCGCGACGCCGTCGACGGGTTCGGGGGGACCACGTCGAGGGCTCGCGAGGACCGCGCCGACGACTCACAGGCTCGACGATTCACAGGCTCGACGATTCACAGGCCGAACCCGCAACGGTACCGAACCGTCGAGTCGTCGTATAGGCCCACCATACGATGCGTAAGTGGTCGGCTGTGCTTTCGAACCGTCGGTTACAGTTAGGTCCGCGAGCGCCCTACGTGCTGGCATGTCCACAGTCCTGGTAGCCGTAGACGGAAGCGAGCACGGGCGGCACGCTGCCGACCGCGCCATCGACGAAGCCGACGGGCGTGACGCCACCCTCCACTGCCTGTGCGTCGTCGACCGACGAGTGCACCCCGAACCCGGGTTGAGCACCGGCGAATTGTCCACCATCGAGGCCGAGGACCGCGGACACGACTTCGTCGACGCCGTCGCCGACGAGGCCCGCGCTCGCGACATCCCCGTCGAGACCGCAGTGAAACACGGCGTTCCGGCCGACCTCGTCCTAACCTACGCCGCCGACGTCGACGCCGACGTCGTCTTCGTCGGCGAACACGGCGACCACGACCACCACCTCGGTGGCGTCGGCCGGCGCGTCGCCGACGCCGCCGACTGCGAGGTCGTCGTCGCGACCGACGCAGTCGATAGCGCGGTCTGACCGACTCCCGAAGCCAGTGTCGTCTGACCGACTCGCGTCGAACGCGCCTGGGCGTCGACCGTTGCTCGTTCTCACCGAGTGGTAGGCACGCGCACCATTATGCCCCCGGCGGACCATCTCTCAGGTATGCGATTCCTCATCGCGATCGACGGGTCGGCAGCCGGTGACAGAGCGATCGAATACGCCGCATCGCTCGTGGACGCCGCCCGCGACCACGTGACGCTCGTGCACGTCGTGAACCCCGACGTCTACGCGGGCACCGCGAGCCAACCGCTCTCGGACCTGGGTGAGGCGGACGACCTCCTCGTCTCGACGGTCCGTGACGCCGAGGACCGCGGCGCGCGCGTCCTCGAGGAGTCCTCGGCCGACGCCGCAGAGCTCGGGCTCTCGGTCGACACGGAACTCCTCTACGGGAACCCGGCGTCCGAGGTCGCGTCGTACGCCGCCGACGTCGAGGCCGACGGCGTCTTCGTCGGCACCACCGGGAAGAGCGAGCGCGCCGAGCGCGTCCTCGGGAGCGTCGCGAAGAACCTCGTCGAGCGGGCGTCGTGCCCGGTCACCGTCGTCCGCTGACCGCCACCGCCGCGACGCGACCGAGGCGAACGGCCGCGCAGCCCGGCCGCGAGTGATCGCGCACTTCGGAGGTGGAATGGCGCTCCGCACGCGTCACTCGCTGTACCCTTCCTGGAGGAACGTCGCATCCGTCTCGTACACCGACACGAGTTCGGCGATGAGCTCCGGAATCGTCTCGTCTTCCTCGAGGTGCCGGTCGAGTCGCTCCGCCAGTTCGTCGTCGAGCTCGATCGTTCGGGGCATGATGACGTCCGTCACTAGCTATGGTCGGTGAGGTCAAATAGCTTCAGTCGACGAGCGACCGTCGTCCAGTCGGGGCGTCATTGCCATCCTCGGTCGCGCAGTACTCAGTTCCCCCTCGTCGAGCACTCAGTCCTCGGTCGTGGAGCGGACCGTTCGACGGATGGTACGCTCGACGGCGTCGTCGACCGGCTCGGGAGAGACGGTCCCGTCCTCGGGGTCGTACGAGAGCAACGCCGCGTCGTCGAGGCGTGGCAGGTGGTCGTGATGTAGCTCTATCAGGATCTCCTCCCGGTGCGGGGCCGTCGAGGATACCCTCACCACGTCCTGGTCCCACTCGACGAGTGCGGCCGCGAGCTCATCACGCGTCCACTCCCGGGGCTCGTCCAAGATGACCTCCAGGAGCCGACGCCTGACGGTCGACCCGAGCGCGCGGTACGTCTCCGCGTCGAGACCGACGGGTGGTGCACCACCCTCGGTCGCATCGAGGCAGTGGGTGTCGACGTCGTCACCGTCGCTCATAGCACGGGAAAGGTCATCCTCGGTGATAAATCGCGGGCGTCGTTCAACGCCACGACGACGCGGCGACACCTGTCAGCAGCCCTCGACGACGAACGACCGGTCGCCACCGCTGACCTCCATCGCTCGTCGTCGCCACGCCCACACATATAAATGTCGCGAACGGCTAGACGGCAATAGAATCCGATGGCTCGTCTGAATCGAGAACGAGGGACAGAAGAGGAAGTCGCCAGTTCGGACGAGCAACAAGCCGACGAGTCGGAGACGGAGACGTGTCCGGAGTGCAACTCCGACCGACTCGTCACGAGCGGAGACGGTGACGAACTCGTCTGCGACGACTGCGGGCTCGTCCTCGAAGAGGACATGATCGACCGCGGGCCCGAGTGGCGCGCGTTCAATCACGGCGAACGGGAGAGCAAGAGTCGCGTGGGCGCGCCGACCACGCAGACGATGCACGACAAGGGGCTGACGACGCAGATCGACTGGAAGGACAAGGACGCGTACGGTCGGTCGATCTCCTCGGAGAAGCGCAGTCAGATGCAGCGCCTCCGGAAGTGGCAGGAGCGCATCCGGACGAAGGACGCCGGTGAACGGAACCTCCAGTTCGCGCTCAGCGAGGTCGACCGGATGGCGAGCGCGCTCGGCGTCCCGCGGTCGGTCCGGGAGGTCGCCTCGGTCATCTACCGGCGCGCGCTCAACGAGGACCTCATCCGCGGGCGCTCCATCGAGGGCGTCGCGACGGCGTGTCTGTACGCAGCGTGCCGACAGGAGGGCATCCCGCGGAGTCTCGAAGAGGTCGCCGAGGTCTCGCGCGTCGAACAGAAGGAGATCGGTCGCACGTACCGGTACGTCTCGAAGGAACTGGGCCTGAAGATGGAGCCCGTCGACCCCAAGGAGTACGTGCCGCGGTTCTGCTCGGAACTGGAGGTGAGCGAGGAGGTGAAGATGAAGGCCAACGAGATCATCGACGTCACCACCGAGAAGGGCCTCCTCTCTGGGAAGTCTCCGACCGGGTTCGCCGCGGCCGCAATCTACGCCGCCAGCCTGCTCTGTAACGAGAAGAAGACCCAGCGCGAGGTCGCCGACGTCGCGCAGGTCACCGAGGTCACCATCCGGAACCGCTACCAGGAGCAGATCGAAGCGATGGGCATCCACTGACGGACCGCGAAGGACGACCGGCATCGTCTCTCAACTGGTAATCAGTGGCTACTGCGAGTGCGGGTCGCTCTGCGGGAACAAGCCCTGTCTCAGCAGGCGACGCGAGCCTCGTTCTGTTCGCGGAGCGTGTCGGTAGCGGAATCGCGTCGTAGACGCGTCCGATGGACGTCGGTGACCTCGCTGAGCTGGTTCGCCGTGGCTGTCGAGAGCCGCGACAGGCCGACGAAACACTTTGCCTCGTACTCTGCCGAGTTGCTGGAGTACCTCGATCGCCCCGTCTATCGTATCGTCTGTTTTCATATGTCTCGACCCCCACCCGATGCGTGCTGGCTCCAGCCACCTTCGGTGGCTGGGTTTCCGGACGGTTGCGGTCCACGTGGCACGAGTATATATCTGATAGATAACCCCCGTTCTGCCGCGGTCGAACAACTCGGCCACATCCAAGAGGAGTCCCCGAGCGCGGAGTTGTTCGAACCGCTTCGCGGCCAACGGAAGCTCTTCGATTGGATTCGACGGTTGAACGCCAACCGTTTTCCCCGACACCGCCATCGGTTGAGGTGTCTCGACCGGCGAGCACGTCGCACCGACCGTGTACACAGACCGTAACGCATGACCCTCGCTGAACTCCTCGAACAGTACGTCAGTCTCGGCATCTTCGTCCTCGCTGGAGGGCTCACTATCTTCAGTTATCTTGCGTGGCGACGGGAACGTGAAAATCGGATGCGGATCGTCACGCTCGGGTATGCGATGTTTGCCGTCTATGGGCTCATCGTGTTCCTCGAGTACCTATTGCTCCCGTATCTCCCGTACGCGACGCTCGAATTGCTCGAACACGGGAGTGCAATCTTGATCCTCGGTGGTCTCTTGGCGTTCTTCGTCGCTCTCACGCGGGACTGAGCAATGTCGGACCCGGACTTAGAACTCGACTCTCGGCGGACGATCTATCAGCGGATAGCCGACACGCCCGGCGTTCACTTTCGCGCGCTCCTCGACGACCTCGAGTACGCGCAGGGAACGCTCCAGTACCACCTCCGGTGGCTCGCCGACGAAGGCCTGCTCGACGTCTCGGACGACGGCAAGTACACGCGGTACTATCCCGCTGCCGAGTTCGACGAGACCGACCGAGCAGTCATGAACGCGTTGCGACGGGAGTACAGTCGCCGCATCCTCGTACACCTCCTCACGGACGGCCCGGTCTCGACGACCGAGCTCAGCGACCGCCTCGACAAGGCGCAATCGACCGTCTCCTGGCACCTCTCGAAGCTCGCCGAGGCCGACCTCGTCGCGAAAGAGCGCGACGGCCGGAGCGTCGTCTACGAGGTCAGCGATCCCGATCGAGTAACGTACCTCTACACGGTTCATCGACGCTCGTTCACCGACAAAGTCGTCGACCGGATGCTGGGCCTCTGGGACGGCTACTGACTCGGAGTCGCGTTCGACCGTGTCCCGCGAAGCACCAGCAAACGCAGGAGCAGCACGTACGCGAGAAACGCAACCGAGGGCCCCACCAGGGGACGGACCAGTCCCGTCAGGTCGGTGCCGATCGCTGCCGCGTGAATCGTTCCGAAGGCGAATCCGGCGTAGGCGAACGAGTGGACGACACGCGGCCCCCACGGCCGCTCGAAGCGTCTCGCGTCAGTAAAGCCAAGCACTGCGACGACGAGCATGAGCAGCGCCCCTGCGCCAACGGCGACGCCGCCGATGAAGTACGGCATCGAGTACGCTGGTGCCGGTACCTGGCCGGTGACGACGAACCACGTGTCGAGAACGCCGAGGCCCGCGTGCAGCACCGTGACGAGCATCGCGAACACGGAGAGTTCGATGTGGATGCGTTGAGCGGCCTCTTGAAGCACGCCGAACGACTCAGTATTGTAGAGGACACCTGTGAGGACGGCCAGATACAGCAACGGGTACGTGACGAGTGCGGCCCCGCGGTCGAGGAACCAGACGAGTTGTGACATCACGACGCCCCCGTCGTCGCGACGACATCGGGACAGCCGTCCGAGTCCTGGAACCCGTTCGTCTCCTCCGGTCGTGTCGGACACTCGTCCGTGGAGTCGTCGATGCCGTCCCCGTCGTAATCTGCCGGTGCCTGTCTCTCCGGGACGGCCTGGCCGACGAGGTCGCTCTGTGCTTTCTCGGTCGCCAGGGTGGCACGGACGTCATCGATCTGCCAGATAACTGGCACGGTTACTACCAGCAGGATGATCGCGACGACGGTGATTCGTTGCTTACGCGTCCATGACATGTGTCTCGAACCTCGCTGTCGTGTGGAACACGCCGTCGTGAACGATCAGCGCCTCTAGCCCGTCCCACTCGGCTGCTAATTCACGTGCCTCGTCGAGAGGAAGTGCAGCTAGCGTCGTCGCCAAGGCATCAGCCTCCATGCAGTCTCGACGCGCGACGACGGTGACGGACTCGTGACGCGAGCCGAGCGACTCGCTGGTCGAGTCGTAGATGTGGTCCGTGCCGTCTCGCGAGCGACGGTATCCGCCGGACGTCGCGACGTACCAGTCCGTGTCCAGAATCTTCAGCGGTGTGTCGTCGCCGTACGGGCTCTCGATGGCGACAGGGCCAGTCGGGGGAGACATGTCTCCCCCACCACTGACGAACCCACGTCGACCAAGCCCCGCGAGTGCCTCACTGGCCCGGTCGACGATGTACCCCTTCGCGAGCCCATTGAGGTCGAGTTCGACGTCGGCCGTGACCCGAGACTCGCTGACCTGAACGGTTCCGGTATCGAACGCGGGCGGTGGTGCGTCACTGTCGCCACGCAGGAACGCCTTGAGTTCCTGTTCGACGCGGCCCTGATGGATATCGAACGCACCCTCGGTCCGAGCGTCGTATTCCATTCCACGGCGGACGAGACGGGCGACGTGCTCGTTCACGACCACACCGTCGCGATTGAGCTGGCTGACGGCACTCGCCTCGTCGAAGGCGTTCAGCTGGGCTTCGAGTGACTCCGCCGCGTCTCGCGCCGCAGTCACCGCAGCGTCGGCTCGGATCCCTGTCGCTCGGACTCGAAACGTCGTATCACAGCAGTCGAACTCGCAGCGACCGTCCCCGAACCGTTCGGTGACCGATGCGAGTGATCCCATCATTCCGGTCACTCCTCCTCTTCGCGTTCTTCGTCCTCTTCGTGTTCTTCGTCCTCGTCTTCGTCTTCCTCCTGGTGGTCCTCGTCGTCCTCGCGTTCCTCATACTCCCCGTGTTCTTCGTCCTCGTCGCCGGATTGCGTCTGGACTGCCGGCGTGAAGTCCTGGTTCGGCGTCGGAGCATCGGCAGCGACCTGCTGTGACGAATCCGACGCTGACGTTCCAGTTGAATCCGAGCGCTCGCCAGCCTGCGCGAGGCCGGCGTCGGGCATCGCGAGGGCACCGGCCACGACGGCCGTCAGGAGGGCCCCTGCCAGCGTGAAGGCGACGAGTCTGTTATTGGGAACTGGAATGCGCATCGTCAGCTACATCCCGTTCCGAAATCGCTCTCCTCGACGAGTCTGTCGTTGCGTTCTGCCATTGCAAACAGGAGGTGGAGGCAGGCTTAGTAAGCCGTTCGCGTCCAACCTTCGAATCTTCGTACAGCTATCGAATCGATTCGAGAGTTCGAACGGCCGAAGATAGTCGAGGCCCCCGTCCCGGTCCACGTGGCCGTGACGCTTTGGGAGATTAGAAACCGGACATCGCCCGTAAACTCCGTTTAGACCATTTAGTTGGCGGTATCAAACGCCCGTCGTGTCTCCGATTAGAGGGGACTCGTGGTCATTCTCCCGATGCGTTCTCTCGAACCGTGAGCACGGGAACGGGCGATTTTCTGAGCACGCGTTCGGTCGTACTCCCGAGGATGTACCGTTCGATTCCGCGGCGGCCGTGCGTTCCCATCACCAACAGGTCGATCTCCGTCTCTTCGACGTACGCCAGGATCTCTTCCTCCGGCAATCCCCTGCGGATGGCCGTCGTGAGCGTCAGCCCGCGGTCCGTTGCCGCCTCGCGCAAGTCGTCGAGTGCGTGTTCACCGATGGCTTCGAAGCGCTCGAAGAGTCCGTCGACGTCGCCGTCGACACTCACGTCATCGATCCCCGTTCCGCTCGCCAGTTCTGCGATCTTCGCATCGTCGACGACGTAGAGGACGTGGATCGTCGCATCTGTCAGCTCTGCGAGTGAGAGTGCTTCTCTGAGCGCTTCCACCGCGAGATTGCTGCCGTCGGTCGGAACGAGGACGTTCCGATAGTCCGAGCCAGTCATCGAACGCCTCCGCGGACGATCTCCGGATGGGAGTCACGTTCCTGACTTGCTGTACGTCGGTCGATAGTGTGAGATATCGAATGCATGACGTTAATCGTCTCCAATCAACGGGTCGGCTTCCTCTGTCTCGATCGTATCGGGTTCGCCAGTTCCACGAACGTCGCTTTCACGCCAGGTTCCACGGCGGAACCACAGCCACGCGATGACCGCCCCGGCGACGTTCGAGGCGAAGAACGCGATCCAGATGCCCCGGACGTCTGGCTGTCCGAGGAACCACAAATCCGTCGGGAGCACGCCCTGTGAGGCCACGTATGCGACGGGGAGTCGGATGCCGGCGAGGGCGGTGATCGAGATCGCGGCAGCTATCATCGTCTTGCCGGCACCGCGGAAGCCGCCAGTGAACGCCCGCTGGACTCCGATGAAGCCGAACGAGAGCGCGACGTACCGCAGGAACTCCGCGCCGACGTCGAGGACGGCGGGGTCGTCGGTGAAGACGGAGACGATGGGCGTCGGGACGAAGAAGATGGCGACGCCGGCGACGGCGAGGACGCCGAACAGCCCTTTCGCGGCGACGTAGTTCGCCTGCTGGGCGCGGTCGTACTTGTCAGCCCCGACGTTCTGCCCGGTCATCGTCTCGACACCGCGCGCGACGGCGATCGCGGGAAGGAAGATGACGGAGAACACGCGCGTCCCGATGCCGAATGCGGCGACGACCGACGTCGAGAACAGCCCGACGACGATCAGCAGTGCGTTGATGGAGAGTGCCCGGCCGGTTCCCTCGATCGACGCCGGGATACCGATGCGCAGGATCTTCCGGAGGTACTGGAGGTCGGGCTTCATATCGGCGAGATTGATCTGGACACCGCGCGTTCCCGACAGCATGATCGCGAGCCCGACGAGCATCGCGAGCCCTCGCGAGAAGACCGTGGCGATAGCCGCCCCTTCGATGCCGAGTTCGGGGAACGCGACCGTCCCGACGAGCGGGGCGTCGGCGAGCAGCGTCCAGCCGTTGATGAGGAACGGGTCGAGGATGACGTTGATGACGACGGTGCCGAACATGACGAGCATCGGTGTGATGGTGTCGCCGGCGCCCCGCATCAGCGAGATGAACACGAAGAACCCGAACATGAACGGCAGGCCGAGCGCGACCACCTGCATGTACGCGGTCGCGCCGGGGAGGACGTCGGGCGACGCACCGAGGAACGACAGGAACTCCCGGACGAAGGGATAGCCGACCGCACCGAGGATGGCAGAGGCGATGAACGCGAACGAGACCGTCTGTGAGGCCGCATACTCTGCCTCCTCGGTTTCGTCGGCGCCGGTGTGTTGGGCGACGAGGACGCTCCCGGCGACCGAGAGCCCCATCCCGAGCGAGATGAGGAGGAACACCATCGGGAACGCGAACGAGATGGCTGCCAGCGCCTCCGTGGAGTACTGACCGAGCCAGAACGTGTCCGCGAGGTTGTACGCCGTCTGCATGAGGTTCGTGACGACGATCGGGAGCGAGAGGAACAGGAGCGGCTTGACGATACCACCCTCCGTGAGGTCGAGGTCGTCCTGGCCCTTGAAGAAGCTCACGCGAGTACCTCCGATCCGGGCTGCCAGCCGAGATGTAGTTCCAGCGTGTTCTCGAGGACGTGACGGGTCTCGCCGAGCGGCTCACCGAGTGCCACCTTCCGTGCGTTCGCGCCGTTTATCATCGTCGTGACGAGTCTGGCGACCTCCTCCGAGTCGGTCTCCTCGAAGTGACCTTCGTCGATCCCGTCTGCGACGATTCCCGCGACGACCTCGTGCATCACGTCGTCGAGGTCGAGGAACCGTTCCCGGAAGAGCTCCTGGAATGGTGCCTGTGATTTCAACTCCATGATCGCCACGGGGAAACCGTCAGCGTCGGGATTCGACGGCGTGAAGACCGCATCGAGGAACGCTGTGAGCCGTTCCCGCGGGTCGATCGCCTCGGAGGCGAGTTTCGCCTTGAACCGCTCGATCAGGTCGTCGAGGTACGCGTTCAGTAACTCCTCCTTCGTGTCGAAGTGGTAGTGAATCGCCGCGGTGGTCATCGAAGCCTCGTCGGCGATCTTCTTCATCGTGAGTCCGGCATATCCGTGTTCGCAGAGCACCGAGTTCGTCGCGTCGATGATCTCGGATTTTGTCTCCGATACCATTACTCTACCCGAGCTTACTAACTGATTAGTTAAGAGACTTCTGATTGATTAGTAAGTAAGCGATCTATCATCAGTGCCTCGCTCGTCTCAGACGACTCTTACTCGACGTCAGTCTCCCAGTGGCCTCGACGACCTCGTTGACCACCCATGGAGCTGAGGAACTTGCTATAGATGGCACGTGAGCGGTCGCTGTCACACACCAAGACCTCGACCACGGCGGTTGTCTGGCGGCAGTCGTCGACCGGACGGAGCGGTCGTGTTCGTCGACGAGCGAGAGACGCCGTATCTCGAAAGGGAGACAGCGCTATTCAAATCGAGCGGGGAATGCTCGACGGAGAGTCCGTGCCGCGTCGAGGGCACTGTGGAGTGACCGAGCAACGTACAAAGGTAAAGTGTCTTTGACGTGAATCCACTGATATGACCGACGAGGAGATCGACGACGTCGACAAAGCGATCTTGTACGCACTCCAAGAGGACGCGCGAAACATGTCGTCCGGAGATATCGCGGAGCGGACCGGTACCTCCGACAGTACCGTCCGGAAGCGCATTCAGCGTCTCGAATCCGACGGTATAATCAAAGGATACAGCGCCAGCATCGACTATCAGCGATCTGGCTATCCGCTCCGGATGCTCCTTTACTGTACCGCTGCGATCCCCGAACGCGGTGACATCGTTCCCGACATTCTGGACATCGATGGCGTGGTGTCAGTCCAGGAGTTGGTCACCGGTGAACAGAACCTCCTCGTCACTGTGGTCGGCGAGACGGACAGCGATATCACACCCGTCGCACAGGAACTGCTCGACATGGGGCTCACCGTCGCCGACGAAGTCCTCGTGCGGAGCCACGAGACGACGCCATTCGGGACGTTCGACGGCGGGACCCGTCCCGAAGACGACGCCTAGAGGACGACGCGTTCGACGTCCAGTCCGGTCGCGCGACGCACGACTGCTCGTACTGGATCGTCCGACCCCGACAGATTGTTCGATTCGCCGTCGAGGACGAGGAGCGCTGCTCGTCGGTCGGGAGCGATGACACCACAGTCGAGACCGACGGCCTCGGCACCAGCCGTCGTCGCCATCCGCAACACCTCCAGGGCGGTCACGTCGAAGTGCTTCGCCGTGTACGCCATCTCCCGGAACATCGACGGGGGGTTCAACATGACGTTGTCCGTCCCGAGCGCGACGGTCGTGTGGTCGAGGAGGTCCCGTATCGGTGGGGTTCCGACGCCGAGAACGCTGTTCGCTCGCGGGCAGACCGCAACTGGAACTGACTGGTCTGTAACGCGTTCGAGATGTTCCCGTCCCGCGTGTACCATGTGGACGAGGAGGTCCGGCTCCAGGTCGAGTGCGGGATGGATGTCCGTCGGGTCCGGTTCGCCGGCGTGGATGGCGAACGGGACGCCGCGTTCCCGGCAGGCGGTACGCTCTTCAGTGAAGTCGTCGTCGTTCGCACCCGAAGCCCCGTATCCGTCGGCGACATCGAGAACGGACCGCTCGTCGCTCCCGAAGATGAACGGGTCGGAATCGACTGTTCGTGCCGCCTCCCGAAGCGCGCGTGCCCCGGCAGTTCCGGACTCCCGGAAGTCCAGACAGGCGGCCGTGCCGGTCCGCTCCATGAATCGGAGCGTCCGGCGCATCGCCGACACGAGGGTGGCCCGGTCAGCAGCCGCCAACCGTCGGTGTTTCAGACTTTCCGGTGGTGCCACGGCCTCGTCGAGCGACAGTCCGACGGCCGCCTCCTTCGCGACGGCGTCACCCAGATGCGTATGAGCGTTGACGAACGCCGGCAGGATGATGTCGGTCGACGCCGTTTCCGTCTTCTCGATTCCCTGGATCCGTCCGTCCTCAACGACGACGCGACCACGGATCGGCTCGAACGACCGGCCGGCAAGGACGGTCCCCGAGAGTGCTTCCATACCTGCATTCAGACCCACATAACGATATGGTTTATCGTGCACCCGTATCGAACGCTCCGGTAACGTAGTGCGGATTCGCTACTGAATCGGTCAAGTGAGGCCGGTGGCGACGTTGGGCTTTTCGAGCGAGGGTGGCGTACGATAGAATGACCGAGCACGAGACGAGGGATGAACGATTGTCGACCCAGTTACTCCATCGGGTACTCTCCTCATCAGTCACTGTCGCTGGTTCCGTCCGCAATCGAGATGGAGCGTACAGCTCGTTCCCCGACAATCGATATCTTGTCGCTTTCGACGGGGGGACGGACCGACCGCAGTCCGAACTCGTCTCGCCGAAGCGACGCCGAGACGGGTCGCAAGCCTCTTGACCTGAACCGCCATCGTCCGCCTCCAGCATAGCTGCGCGAACTATCACGTTCTATGATGGCCAAAGTACGAACAGATTGTGAACATAGGCAGATTTAATAACCGCAGTGTTCGTTCTTTGCAGTAACCACGACCAGAACCGTTCCACCAGCGGTCGTCCGCGGTGGCGCGACAGGTCGTACGATGGGCTGACCGATGTCAGGACACAGTTCGAAACCGCCGGTCGGAGCGCTCCCGGACACGACGGTTGAATCACCGTTCGTGCCCGTCGCACTAACGTGGCTCGCGTGGTCGCTGTTCGCGGTGAGTGTCGCCGTCCTCCTCGCCAAAGTCGGGTTCGGAGGTGCGTGGGAGATCCCCGGCCTGATTGCCATAGACGGCCTGACCGTCCTCATGTGGGTGGTCGTCACGTTCTTCAGCGGTATCGTGCACAGCTACTCCCGCCGCTACATGGCCGGTAGCACGCACAAGACGAGGTTCTTCGTCGCCGTGTTCGGTTTCACCGCAACCGTGCTGGCACTCGTCGCGGCCGACCACGTCGCACTGTTCGGGTTCCTGTGGATGGCGATGGGGCTGGTGATGGCTGAACTCATCGGGACCATAGAGGGGTGGAAACAGGCACAGGCGGCGAAGGCGGTCGCCCGCAAGTACTTCCTCGCCAGCAGCGTGTTGCTGGGTGTCGCGCTGACGGCGCTGTGGTGGACGACCGGTGCGACGACGATCTCCGGAATCAGCGCGGCCACCGACACGCTCGGTGGGCCGGCGTGGCTGCTCGCCGCCGGTCTGCTCGTCCTCGCGGCGATGATCCAGTCCGCCCTGATCCCGTTCCACAAGTGGCTGCTCTCCTCGATGACCGCACCGACGCCGGCGTCTGCACTGATGCACGCCGGATTCGTCAATGCGGGCGGCATCCTGCTGGTCCGCTTCGCTCCGGTCATCACGGTCGACTCCACGCTCATGCTCGGAGTCGTCGCCGTCGGTGCGATGAGCGCTGGCGGTGGAAAGCTCCTCAAGTCAGTCCAGACGGACATCAAAGGGAAACTCGGCTGCTCGACGGTCGGCCAGATGGGCTTCATGATCATGCAGGCGGGCCTCGGCTTCTTCGGGGCCGCGATCACTCATCTCATCCTGCACGGGTTCTACAAGGCCTACCAGTTCCTCAGCTCGGGCGAACAGGTCGAACACACGAGCCCGAGCGAGACCACGGAGCACACGCTCGGACTCGGAACGAATGCCGTCGAGTTCCTCGTGGCGTTGCTGACCGGTCTCGGCGGCGGCGTGGTGTTCACGATGCTGACGGGGAAAGGGGAAAGCGTCGGTAGCGGCCTCCTGTTGACCTTCTTCGTCGTCTTCACCACGCTCCACGCGGCCCGCAGCGCGGTACACCACACCTCGCTCCCGACGCTCGCCCGCTACGGGGCGGTCCCGCTGGTGTTCTTCCCGGCCATCGTCGTCTACGCCGTCGTCTACGAAGGCGTCTCGGACCTCCTCGCAGTCAGCACGGCGACGACCGACCTGACCCTGCTCCACGGCGCCATCGCCGTCAGCTTCGTCGGTATCTACGTCGCCATCGAGACCGGGATCCACGAACACAGCCAGCGTCTCTACGTGGCACTGCTGAACGCCACCCAACCGCCGTCCGACACCCTCTTGACCTCGACGGAGGACTACAATGAGTACTGAATCCGCCATCCGCGACAGTATCGACGAAGCGGCGACGACCGTCGGCTCGCTCTGGCCCATCCACTCGTTCGTGACGGCGAACCCCCTCTCGGGGTTCGAGGACCAGCCGTTCGGAGCGGCCGTCGAGCAGGCCGCCTCCCTGTTGGGCGGGCGGGGCTACCCCAGCGCCGAGACGTTCAGGACGGCGCTCGAACGCGGCCAGATTGACCGGGAACTCCTGGATGCGGAACTCGCCCAGGTCGGCTACGAGGACGACCCCGGTCCGCTACTCGACCGCATGACCGACACGGCCGACGCCGAGGGTCGTGACGCGGACACCGCCGAAGACCACGTCGACCGGGTGCTGACGAAGTGGCTGTCCGCCTTCCTCGACGAGGGGAGCGCCCACTGGTCGATGCCGAACCGGGAGGCGGGGTTCTACACCGCGTTCAGGGAGATGGCCGCATACGACAGTGACATCCCGAAGGAGGGGGTCGTCGCGAACCTCCCAGAAGCGCCGTTCGAGACCATCGAGGCGGTCATGCAGTCGTACCCCGAGAGCCAGTGGGCGTCAATCTTCGAGGAGCAACTGGCCGCACTCCCCGGCTGGACCGGGTTCATCAAGCAGCGCTCCGAGGACGAGGACGCGTGGCAGTCGAAGTACCCGATCTCGCTGGAAGGGTACCTCGCGGCGCGACTGGCACTGCTCGATGCCGTCGACGCTCCCATCGAGCCCGACGACGACGACCTCGACGTGAACCCGGCGGACGAGATCGCTCGGGCGTTCCTGCGTGCGTGGGAGGCGACCTACCGCGAGGACCTCGTCGAAGCCGTCGCAGCCGAGAGTCAGTCGATGGCCGACAGCGGGACGTCTGGACGCCCGGACGCCCAGTTGGTCTTCTGTATCGACACCCGCTCGGAGATCATCCGCCGTCACATCGAGGCGACGGGCGACTACGAGACGCACGGGTACGCCGGCTTCTTCGGCATCCCGATGGAGTATCAGGGGTACGACGCCGACGTGTCGGTCGATGCCTGCCCGCCGATCCTCGACCCGCAGTATCGCATCACCGACTTCCCGACCGATGACGACACGCAGGCACGCCACACCCGGTGGTCCGGTATCAAAGCGGCCGCCGACGAGGTCATCGAGATACTGGAGGCCAACGCCGCCACCGCCTACGGCTACGTCGAGACCGCCGGGAGCGGCTACGGTCTCTCACTCGCGGCCCGGACGCTCGTTCCCGGGCGCGTTCACGACCTGCTCGACGCTGCCGCCGACCTGGTACCCGACGAGCACGAGTTCAGTGAGCCGCTCGTCCAACACCAGTACACCTACTCCGGCGACCTGCCGGTGGGATTGACGACCGAGGAGAAGGTCGAGTACGCCGCGACCGCGTTCGAGTTGATGGGCTGGGAGGAGTTCGGCCGCCTCGTCGTCTTCACTGGCCACGCCAGCGAGACGGCGAACAACCCCTACGACGCGAGCCTGGACTGCGGTGCCTGTGCCGGAAACCCCGGCGGCCCGAGCGCTCGCGTCCTCGCGAAGATCTGTAACGACGAGGCCGTCAAGGCCGAGCTCCGCGACAGCGGGTTCGAGATCCCCGAGGACACGGTCTTCGTCGCCGGAGAACACAACACGACGACCGACGAAGTGGACCTGTTCGCGGACGACGTCCCCGAGACCCACGCGGACGACCTCGACCAGTTACGCACGGACCTCGCGACGGCCCGCGAGACGGCGACTGCCGAGCGCGCCGAGGCGATGGGCGCCGACGCTTCGACCGGCGTCAGCGAGACGGAGCGCCGTGCCGCCGACTGGGCCGAGACGCGTCCCGAATGGGGACTGGCGGGCAATGCCGGCTTCGTCGTCGGCCCCCGCGAGCTGACGAGCGGTCGTGACCTCGACGGGCGCACGTTCCTCCACTCGTACGACTGGTCGACCGACCCCGATGGAGACGCACTCGAGGCGATCTTCACCGGTCCCATGGTCGTCACCCAGTGGATCAACACCCAGTACTACTTCTCGACGGTCGACAGCGCCGTCTACGGCAGCGGGTCGAAGGTGACCCAGAACCCGGTCGGCAACGTCGGCGTCTATCAGGGTAACGGCGGCGACCTGATGAGCGGGCTCCCGCTCCAGTCGCTGATGGCCGCGGACGACGAACCGTACCACCAACCACTCCGCCTCTCGACGGTCGTCCACGCGCCGGTCGAGCGGGTCACGGACATCCTGACCGACCACGAGGAGCTGACCGAGATTCTGGACAACAACTGGCTATCACTGACGGTCGTCGATCCGACGCAGGACCACCGCGCCTTCCACTACGAGGAGTCCTTGGAATGGAGTCCGGTGACCGAACGGACCGAAGCAAGCCGGGGGATGCCGAGCGCTCGGACCGTCGCGGACGACTAGCCGACCGGTAATCGCACCGGACGGAAACCGGTGGTCTGCTCTGCCGTTCAACTGGCTTCACGGATTCGACTTCCGTGACCCTCCTTCCAGTGACTCAGGAGAATCACGAGCTGGTCTTAGTTCGAGAGGAAGCAGCGAACGTAGGGCATCTGAAGCGATTCCCGCTCCTGCTTCGTCGGAAACCACGCATAACAGGCCCACTATCCCCGAGGTCGCCTCGACCCTCCGAAACGCAATAGTTGAGACCAGCCTTCTCAATGCATATGCTCCACGAACCGATTCTCAGTAGAGAGGCTCACAAAAGAGTATTAAATGGTCACTTATTTGTGAGCACCCTGTTAATATTCTGAGAATGGCACTGTCTAGTTGAGCCAGTTTGAGGAACGAGCAGGTCGTTGAGTGATCTGCCTAGGATGCTCGCAGACCTGCTC